>DATDIL010000143.1:0-69471 GCA_036521075.1 Steroidobacteraceae bacterium
GTAACCGCCGTAGACACCGGCGCGACCACTGGGTCGAAACTCGGCATCTTTGACGTGGAATGCCTTGATGCGCGAATGGTAGTGATCGATGAAGCGCACATAGTCGAGTTGTTGCAGGACGAAGTGGCTGGGGTCGTAGAGAATATTGGCCGCCCGATGATTGTCCACGGCGGCCAGAAAACGCTCGAACGTCACGCCATCATGCAGATCTTCACCGGGATGGATTTCAAAAGCGACATCGACTCCGGCCGTGCCAAAGGCATCCAACACCGGCCGCCAGCGTCGGGCAAGTTCCGCAAACCCCGTCGCAACGAGTCCCTGCGGCCGCTGCGGCCACGGGTACACTGTGTGCCAGAGCAGGGCGCCGGAGAAGGTCGCGTGTGCCGCGAGGCCCAGTCGTTCGCTGGCACGCGCGGCAAGTTTCAATTGCTCGCTGGCCCATTCGGGCCATGCGGATGGTCTGTCGCGCACGGATGCGTCCGCGAAGCCGCGGAACAGATCCACGTACGCCGGGTGAACCGCGAGCAGCTGACCCTGCAGGTGCGTGGACAGTTCGGTGATTTCGACGCCGAACTGCGCCAGTCGGCCCTTGATGTCGTCGCAGTAAGCCTGGCTGCCGGCCGCGACCTGAAGGTCAAATATTCGCCGATCCGACGTCGGCACCTGCACCCCCTTGAATCCCAGGCTCGCGGCCCATTCGCCCATTCTCTCGAGCGAGTTGAAGGGGGGCTCGTTGCCGGCGAACTGCGCGAGGAAAATGCCAGGTCCCTTCATCGTGATCCCTCATTCGTGAAGCGGCAGCGTTTCAATTGAGCACAAAGGCGAACATCGCATCCCCGACGCTGGCCAGCACATACTGGTGATCGTCGAGACCGTAGGTCTCCGGCGGGGCGGAAATGTTACCGATGCCCGTATGCCACAGCAGCTCCCCGGTCGCCGCGTCCATGGCCACGAAGTTGCCATTGGTGTCGCCCGTGAACACCAGCCCGGCGGCTGTCGTGAGCACGCTGGTGCCGGTACCGCCGTTGCCCGGCCATACGTGCCGCCATACGGGTTTGCCCGTGCGATAGTCGATAGCCTGGAAAGCATTGCCCGTGTAACCGACTATCGTAAAGCGCTTGCCCCCTAAGCCCATGGAGCCGCGCGGATCCGGATCCGTCAGGTACAGGATGTTGAAGCCCGTGCTCTCATGGGTGTAGAACAAGCCAGTGTCAGGATTGAAGGCGGCCGCCTGGTAGTTCGTGACCCCGCCTTCAAAGGGGGAGACCAGCGAGCCGGGAACCGTGGCGGATTTTTCGGGGTTTGGCTCCGGCTGACCATTGGGTTTCGTGCCCTTCGACCAGTTCGCGGTGGTGCCGAACTTGTAGCTCACCAGGTGCTCGCCGGTCACCCGGTCCAGGGTGAAGAAGTACCCGTTGCGCGCCGCCGTCGCGACCAGCTTGCGGGGTTTACCATCGATGGTCCCGTCGAACAGGATAGGCGTTTGCGAGGAGTCCCAATCGTGCGTGTCGTGCGGGGATGTCTGGTAGTGCCACACGATCTGCCCCGTTGCGACCCGCACCGCGATCAGTGAGCAGGTATACAGGTTATCGCCCACGCGCGCGATGCCGGTGTAGCCGGGTGTCGGGTTACCCGTGCCGGTGATGTAGAGGTCGGTCTGCGGATCATACGCACCGGGCATCCACACCTGGCCACCGCCGTGGCGTGCGGCATCCAGCGAAGGCCAGGTTTTCAAAGCCGGATCGTCGGCGGTCATCGGCACCGTGTAGCGCTTCCACTGCAGCTTGCCGGTCGCCGGATCAAAGGACTGCAGGAAACCCGGGGCATCGCTGTCATTGCCGGTGCCGACCAGCAGATGATTGCCGATCACCACCGGCGCCATGGTCGAGAAGTACTCATCCGCAAACTCGGCAATCTGCACGTGCCAGTTTTCGTGCCCCGTGCGGGCATCCAGTGACACCAGGTAGTCATCCGGGGTTTCAAAGAACAGCGAATCGTTCCACAGCGCCGGACCGCGGCTGGCGATGTGCGTGCCGCCGCGGGTCTTCCAGAAGTAATGCCACAGTTCCGCGCCAGTCCGGGCATCAAACGCCCAGGCGTTGTCCGGGGACGTCACATACAACACCCCGTTGACCTGCAGCACGGCGCCCCTCACCGAGGGCGGCGGAATGGCGTAGTCGCCCTTTCCTTCGCCACCGACGTTGGTGATGATGTTGCCGGGCGGTGCCGAGGGATTGCGCGAGCGGCCATCGCGAACTTCACCATTCAGGCGCGTGGTCCATGCCAAAGACAGATGCGTGACATTGGACTTGTCGATCTGCCGCAGGTGGCTGTAGCGCTGCCCCGAGTAGTCGCCCGCGTAGGTGGGCCAGGAATCCTTCAGCGGCTGCAGCAGCTGCGCCGGTGGCAACAGCGGGCGCAGCGAACCGGAAGGGGTCGGATTTGCGGCGAGCGCGCCGCCGATAAATCCCAGCGAGGCGCCGACCAGGAACAGTGCAGGACGCGGGTTGAAGATCATTTCAAGGTCGCCAGGTAAGCCGTGACGTCGTGCATGTCCCGATCCGTGTACTGGGTGAGGAGCTGACGGTGTTGCTGGAGGGGATCACGCACTTCCACCGCGCGCACGCCCTGTGGGCCCGGACGGATGAAGCTGCGGTACTGCCCCTGCGCTGTGGTCAGGCTCACCGTGAAGTCATCGAGGTGTTTGAGAGTGCCCTGCACGGTGACCCCCGTGTACAGCGTCACGAGCACTTGGCTGGGCGGCGCAGCTGGCGCGCCCGGGACGGGCGGGCCGGAGCGACGGCCTGCCACCCAGCTGTCCTGCAGGGTCGCCGGATTTGAAATGCGCGTCGCGATGCCACGCAGATCGCCGCTGGCGGAGTGGCAGCTGTGGCAATGTGCCGCGAAGTACTGGGCCCCGCGTCCGGGGTTGCCGACCAGGATGTTCAGGGGCTTCTGGGGCTGCGGTGGTGGGCCGCCCTGGTTCACCTTACGGCCCACGATGCTGTGGATGTATTCCGAAATGGCCTGGGCATCGGCAGTCGGCAACGCAAATGCCGGCATGGGTGGTCCCCCCTGGGAGGCCGGTCGACCGTGTTGCACCACGGGAATGATGGCCTCGCCGTTCCGGTCGCCAAGTACGAGCGCGGAGCGCAGCAGGTTCGGGCCGCCAAGATCCCCGCCGCGCAGGTCCGCGCCGTGACAGGCCTTGCAGTTGATGCCAAACAGTGCCTGGCCGCGGGCGATGACGGCGGGGTCACCGGGTGGGCGCTGCTTGTCCGGAAAAGTTGCCCGCCCAAAAATGCTCACCGGACCGGCCGGGGCGGCGGGAGTTGCCGCCATCAGCAGCAGCGCGGCAAGGCCACCGGCGAGGCCCAGGCGCCGCCAGTCGGGTCGTTGGTCCATAACCGGATCCTAGCAGTTCGGCGCCAACGGGGCCGCGTCCAGGCCTAGTTCCGTCAGGTGCGCCGCCAGCCGGTCCGTGCGCCCATGCATCAGCAAAATCCGCCGCGCGCCGCTTTCCCGACAGGTGCGCACCAGTGCCGGCCAGTCCGCATGATCGGACACCACAAAACCCATGTCATAGCCGCGACGCTGGCTTTCGCCCTCGAGCAGCATCCATCCGGAACAGAACGCGCGGGTGCCCGTGCCCAGGCGCCGCAACCACGCGGAGCGGCTCATGGTCGGTGTCGCCATGACCAGCGCGCCGTTCAGTTGCGCGGCCGAAGTCGCGGTCACGGGAATCGTCGGTACCATCTCGATGCCGGCGGTCCGATACACGTCCACGAGGCTGCCGATTTCGCCGTGAACATGCACCGCTTCGCGGGTGTGACGTAGCAGTTCGGCCAGTACGCGCTGCGCCTTGCCCAGGGCATAGCAGAACAGCACCGAATTGCGACCACGTTCGCGGTTGATCTGCCACCAGCGCACGATATTGCCAACGACAGCGGCTGTTTCGGGCCACACGAAGTGCGGCTGGCCGAAGGTCGTCTCGCTGACAAAAACTTCGCATTGCAGGGGCTCGAACGGCGCACAGGTGGGGTCCGACTGGCGTTTGTAGTCACCGGAAACCACCCACACCTGCCCGTCATGCTCGAGGCGCACCTGGGCCGAGCCGAGGATGTGACCAGCCGGGTGCAGCGAGACGGTCACCGGCCCGAGCTTGAAGGGCGCACCATACTCCACGGCGAGGATCTTGCGGGCATCGTTGAGGCGCTTGCGCGCGATACCCAGCCCGGGCGCGGCCAGCAGGATGCGCGCGCTGCCGGCGCGCAAATGATCGCCATGCGCATGCGTCACCACGGCGGTCTGCACCGGTTTGCCAGGATCAATGTAGAAATCGCCCGGCGGGCAATACAATCCGCGCTGGGTGGCGGTGACAAGAGCTGGGCGGTCGATCATGGATATCCGGACACAGTGCGCTGCGGCGGTCATGATGATCCGGCCCGCCGCCTTCGATTACAACCCGCAGACCGCTGCCAGCAACCGCATGCAGGCAGCCGCCCAAGCCGCGCTCGATGCCGGCAAACTCGCGCTCGCGGAGTTCGACGCGGCCGTCACGGCATTGCGCGGCGCCGGCGTGCAGGTGTGCGTGGTGGCCGATACGCCCGTGCCGCCGAAGCCTGATGCCGTGTTTCCCAACAACTGGGTGAGCTGGCACGCCGATGGCACCGTGGTGCTGTATCCCATGCAGGCTGCGAACCGGCGCCCGGAACGGCGCCAGGAAATTCTCGAGGAGGTCGCACAGCGCTGTGGCTACCGCATCGCCCGGGTGGTCGACTTATCGCCTTTCGAGGCGCAGGGGCGCTACCTGGAGGGCACCGGATCGCTGGTGCTGGATCATGTCGGGCGCGTGGCCTTTGCGTGTCGTTCAGGGCGCACCGATGAGTCGCTGGTGCGGCACTGGGCCGATCAGCTGGATTACCAGCCCGTGCTCTTTACGGCACTGGATCGCGCGGGCGTGCCCTTCTATCACACCAATGTGATGCTGAGCATTGGCTGCGGGGTCGCGGTGGTTGCCGCTGATGCGATCGTGCCGGCGGATCGGGAGCGCGTACTGGCGGCACTCGCCTCCGGATCGCGCGACATCATCCCGATCGATCAAGCCGCCGTGGCGGCCTGCGCCGGCAACATGCTGGAGTTGCTCAATGGCAACGGCCAGCGGGTCTGTGTCCTCTCGGCGCATGCCCAGCGCATGTTGCCGGCGTCCGCGCTGGGCCGCCTGGCCGCCGGCACCGATCGGCTCCTGCCCCTCGCCATTCCCACCATCGAGCGGTTGGGCGGCGGCAGCGTGAGATGCATGCTGGCTGAGGTATTCTCGTCGGCGTGATCGATCAATCTCTCCCACTGCCGGCACAGGTGTTCCAGAAGCTCGGACCCGGCGGTTTTCACTCCGGCGCGCAGCTGGCCTCGCAGCTGGGCGTGAGCCGCAACGCGATCTGGAAGGCGGTCGGCATCCTCAAGCAGCACGGCCTCATCATCCATGCCGTTCGCAACCGGGGTTACCGGCTGGCCGTGCCGACCGCGCCGCTGAATGCACGCGTGATCTGCGCGGGCGTCGAGCCGCAGGTGCGCGCACGGCTGCGGCGGCTCGAAGTGGCTTGGCTGCTGGAGTCCACCAACTCGGCACTTTTCGCCCGCGCGGATCTACCGGCGGGTCGGTGTGATGTGTTGCTGACCGAGGTGCAAACCGCCGGTCGCGGTCGCCGCGGTCGCAGCTGGCTGGCCACTCCGGGGGGCGCCCTATGTTTGTCAGTAGGCTGGACCTTCGGACAGATGCCGCGCGATGTGGGATCACTGGGCCTGGTGGTCGGTGTGTGTGTTCTGCGGGCACTGCGCGCGCACCTGTCCGCGGCCATGCTGACCCGCACGCCCCTGCTGCTGAAATGGCCCAATGACTTGCAGTGCGACGCACGCAAGCTCGGCGGCATTCTGATCGACCTGCGCGCCGAAGCCGGCGGTCCGAGCTACGTGGTAATCGGCATGGGTCTCAATGTCGCGCTGGAGGAGGCGGCACGAACCCAGATCAGTGCAACCGGCACCCAGCCCTGCGATCTGCGCTCCTTGGGGGTCTCGCCGCTACAACGCAATGAGATCGTGACAAGCCTGATACAGTGGCTGATCAAGGGACTCATTGTGTTTGAGCACGAAGGTTTGAAGCCGTTCCGGGAAGAGTGGCAGCATGCCGATGCCCTGCGCGGCCGCACCGTGAGCGTTGCAACGGTGCAGGAGACAACCCGAGGTGTCGCACGTGGCATCGACATCGATGGTGCCTTGCTGGTCGAGACGCCCAAGGGAGTCGCGCGCTTTGTCTCCGGTGACGTCAGTGTGAGATCGGACAGTTGAGGGGTGGCCGGTGAGTATGCTGCTGGTGGACGTGGGCAATACCCGCATCAAGTGGTCGGTGCTGCGCGGGGACAAGCTGGGACGGCAGAAGGCGCTGGAGCATGCCGGCCTCACCGCGCGTGATCTGGAGCGGCAGCTGTTCGCGACCCGCGGTATCACCCGCGTCATCGCAGCAAGTGTGGCAAGTGTGCGATTGAACCGGCTGCTGGCGGCCACCTGTCGCCGCAAGACGGGCCTCATCTGCGAGTTCGTCGCCTCGGCCCGCAACGCCGCCGGCCTCACGACCCGCTACAAGGAGCCCTGGCGGCTGGGCGTCGACCGTTTCATGGCGGTAATCGCGTCCTATCACATGGCTCGCGCGCGTGGCGCCTGCGTTGTTGACGTGGGCACGGCCATGACCATCGATCTGGTGGATCCCCTCGGCGTGCATCTGGGAGGCGCGATCATTCCCGGGCCCGAACTGATGGTGGGCAGCGTACTGAAGAACACGGTTGGCATCGCCCGACGCGCGCGCAGCGCTGCGCAAGCCAAGGGCATGTTCGTGCTGGACACGCGCGCCGCGATCGAGCAGGGCGCCCGCTATGCCGCGGCTGCGGTGATCGATCGCGCCGTGACGGAGGCGCAGCGAGCATTGCAGCGGCCACCGCTGGTATTGCTGACAGGAGGCGCCGCCGTGCACATCGAGCCCTTGTTGCACTGTTCCTACGTAAGCGTGCCGGACCTGGTGTTGCGCGGCGTGGCACTACGCTGCGGTGTGCCCATCAAGTAATATCCGCATCCATCTCCTCGAGCGAACGTTTGCGCACCCTGATTGTCAGTCTCATCTTTGCAAACCTCGCCTTTGCGGCCTGGGTGCTGCTGATCGATCGACCGGTCGCTGCACCCGCGGCGCACGATATCAGTCACCTGCCAAAGCTGGTTCTGGTCGGTGAACTGGCCCCGCGAACGGCGAGTGTCAGCGCCGGCGCGCATCACGCCGCCAGCAATGGCGGCGGCACTCCAGGCAATGGCGCCGCTGCCGCCGGGCACTGCGTGACGGTCGGACCATTCAGCGATCTGGTATTCGCCGCGGCGGCCGATGCGCTGCTGCAGACGCGTGGTTTCAAGCCGACCCAGCGCGATGAGCCGGGGGCGGACCTGGTCGAATACTGGGTATATCTGGATAACGTGCCCTCGGATGCCGCGGCCACGCGCTTGCTGCAGCAGCTGCACAGCAGCGGTTTGGCCGATGCCCATGTCATGCCCGTCGCGACCCCAACGGACCCGCGGCGCGTCTCGGTGGGGCTGTTCAATGAACGAACCGGCGCCGAGCGGCGCGCCCGGCAGGTCAAGGCTTTGGGACTGACACCGGTGATCACCGAACAGCACCAACCCGAGGCCACTTACTGGGTCGACATCAACCTGACATCGCCCGAGCAGACCGTTTCCACGCAAGGCCTGTTGCCGCCGGCCGCCGGTGCGCACTTGGAAATCCGCGATTGCCCGGCGGCCGCGAGCAGTGCGCCCGCACCGGCGCGCCGCCGAAGCTAGGCTTCTCGTTTATAATCCCGCCCGGCCGTTGCCGGCTTAGCACAGTTGGTAGTGCACCTGATTTGTAATCAGGGGGTCGGGGGTTCGAATCCCTCAGCCGGCACCAATTATAATAAAATCAATGCGTTGAGCTGTCGCGAAAGACGGCTAAATCGCCCCGACCGTCGCCACCGATCGACGCATCGGACTGCCGGCCGGCGGGACCGGTCGATGACCAGCCGGGAGCAAATCTGACCCTCTACACACATTCGCGAGTGACGGTTTCCAGGAAGCTGCGTCGCTAAAAATGACAGCCACTATTTCTTGGTTGCAGCGGGCGGCGAGGCGGTCAGGCTTCCGACTAAATATTTGAGGTCGTACGCGGGATCCGCGGATGGCGCAATCACGAACGATCTGACTGCAGGCCCCCTTTCTCCGCCGTCGTGCACGCCACAGTCTGACGGCGAGAAGCAGGTCCAAAGAGTTCCGCCCCGATAATCAATGTCGATATCCAGAAACCCTAAATCTCTCAGCCTGTAACCGAGCGGCTCGGCAGTTTCCATGCCCGGCGGCGCGTTTATGGCATGCAGGCCCTTCGTTTTCCGCGCGTGCACGTTGCCCGCGAAGATGATCGGGAAGTCTGCGGCACCGAGCTTGGCTAATTTTTCGCGCAGATAGTCGGCCATCGCCGCATCGCGACTATCGACGTGCGCGGTGCCGTTACTTGGACCCCGCTGCGCTCCGGTACTCCCGAATGTGTCAAATGCAATCACCTGAATGTGCGCCCCCGCTCGGATTTGGACCCGAACGGAAGACAGAAGCTTTAGCATTGCCTGCGAGGTGCGTCCGTCCTGGGTCGGCCGGATCCAAAATGGTGTTGAAAGGAGCGCTGGCGGCGAACTGTCTGTGCGCTCGCGCAGAAATTCATCTATAAAATGCTGTTGGTCGCTCGGATACTCCAGGCCTAACACGACGGTCCGTCCGGCCTGCGCGAGGTTACATACCAGATCAGTTACAAAAGCCGGAGCTTCGACTGTCCCATGCATATCACCGACAAATACCCCACGAGCACCGGAAATATACTGGTCGAACCCGGAGATCATCGCGCAGCTTGGGCCAGCGGTTGCTGCGTGGCTGGCCAAGAAAATTATACCGGCCAGCGCGCGCACAAGAATCACACGCAGTGACATCGAAATTCCTCCACCGCACTGCAGCTGTCCCGCAGGATTAAGACTACCACCTCATTCAGCAACTGCGAATCACCACCCGATCGGCTTGAACTTCCTTTCTTTGGCGTGGTCGCATCACGGTGCATCCGGTCGCTGTTGGGAGCTGCGATCCGAGAATGGCGAGCGATCAACGGGGGCGGCTATGGACAGCGTAAATGCGCTTCAAATCCCTAGGCCGCTGCGGCATTGCGCGGCCTTTGTTGCAGTGCTTGGGCTACTTCTGACCCTTTATTCGTCCATGGTGGTGGCCGGCGAAGCCACCTCGCCCGGGATCGAGACCGGCGAGTTCCTCAGAAACTGGCGGATCTTGGCGCCGATCCCGCCGGGACCAGGCGGCGGTGCTCCGGACGCTGATTGGCTCCGCCGTGCGCTACAGATCGACAGACTGCATACGGCGGGAGGTGAGGCGGCAACCAGACCCGATCTCGGCATAGATTACATGATCGAAGGCCAGCGGCTTGCATGGCACTTCGCCCACTCGCTGACCGACATCGTTGGGCTTGGGGCGCAAGCACCCCCGGGCAACTACGTTTCCGGATATGCCTTTACCGAATTTGAGGTGTCGTCACCGGGCTCAGCCTTTCTGGGCCTGGGGAGTTCCGACGGCATTGAAGTTTGGCTGAACGGAAAGCGGATAGAGGAGAGCTGGACGATTCGTGCCGCGAGGCCCGACGAGGATGTGATCCCCGTTCGTCTCATTCGCGGTCGAAATCGGCTCTTACTCAAAGTGCAGAGCGTGCAGAATACCTGGGGATTCTCCGTCCGGCTCATGGGCGAGCGCGCGCAGGCAGATGCGCTCACAGCCGCTGTCTACGAGGCGGATCCCGATCGCCTTTCCCACTTACTCGATCTCGGCGTCGACATCAACACGAAAGACAGCCTTGGACTGTCTGCCTATCAAGCCGCCAGGTTGCGCGGAAGTCCGCTACTCTTAAAGCTCTTGGCTCGGCGGGGCGCCTTGCGGAGTGCGGCTTTGCCGGCATCTGCAGTCCTCACGGACCGGTTCTTCGGGCAGTTGGTCGCGCGCGGCGGATACGGGCGATTTCCAGGCGCCGCGGTACTCATCGCGCAGAATGGCAGGATTCTTCTCGAGAGGGACTACGGCTACAGCGACCTCGAACATCACACACCGGTCAGCGCTTCCACTCGCTTTCGGCTCGGTTCGATTACCAAGCAATTCACCGCGGTTGCAGCTCTCCAGCTGCGCGACGAAGGTAAGCTTGATCTCGGTGAGTCGCTATCGAGGTATTTTCCGGACTTCCCGCAAGCGAGAGAGGTCACGGTTGAGGAACTCCTGAGACATACGTCGGGAATCCGTGAGTACGAAACACATCCTGGCTTTTACACCGACGTATCGCGCCCGATCCCACAAACCGACCTCGTCCGCTACATTGCGGAGGGCGGGTACGACTTTCTGCCAGGGACTCGCTTCTCCTACAGCAACTCCAACTACATTTTCCTCGGGCGCATCATCGAGCAAACCTCCGGGGAATCGTACGGGGGTTACTTGAAGAAACACCTCCTCGAGCCGCTCCGCATGAACAATACAGGTATCTACGGCCCTCCCGATCCACAGCTCGATGCGTTTGGCTATGACTGGAATGGCACGAGCTTCGTCCGCGCGTTCGACTGGGATCAATCGTGGACGGCCAGCTCAGGAGGACTGTATTCGACTGTCGAGGATCTATACCGCTGGATTCAAGCTCTCACTTCGGGTGGATCTGTTCGTCCCGGGACGCCAGAACTGACGAAATGGTCGACGCTGTGCACTCCGGAAACTCTGGCCGACGGGACAGGGACAGGTCATGGCTATGCATGCTTCGTAGGTCGTTGGCATGGTGTAGTGGAGAATCACTGGGGAGGCTCACTGTACGGCGCGTCAAGCCTCATCGTGAGGCTGCCGGCCGACGACTTTACCTTCATTGTGCTGACGAACGGAACCTATTCAGCAGACGGATTGGACTATTGGAAACTGTTTGCGCGAACAGCCGAATTCTATCTGGGAGAGAAGCTGATGGTGCCAGAAATCCAGACACTCCGGCTCTCCGCTCGCGAACTCGAATCTGTGGCGGGGCTGTATGATCTCGGTCCGGGCGGAAACCAGTGGCCGGGCGGGTTACTGGAGGTGACCCACACGGGCGGCCGGCTCCTTGCCGGGTTTCCGCCGCAGCCGGAAACCGAAATCATTCCAACATCCGACGGCGAGGAGAACTCCATCGACTGTCGGTGGAACACGCGCGATGGCGACCGGCAGGATGCAAGCATCAAGTTCGTGAAAGGCCCATCGGGCACGGTGATCCGAGCCATATATCAGGCTCATGGGCAGGTCGTTGTCGCACCTAAACTGCCGATCGCGCGCGACCAAAATGTTGACGCCGGCAGCTACGACGCATTCGTTGGACGTTACAGTTTTGGGAAGGACGGCCCCTGGATGTCGATCACCCACGACGGTCGCCACCTCTACGCACAGTACGGCACCGGTCCCACGTACGAAATATTCCCTGACTCACCAACTGAGTTCTTCTGGAACACCACGAATGCCCGTATCGCCTTCAATCGGGGGCGCAATGGACTCGTGGCCGACGCAACCCTGCACTTGCAAAATGGAGCCACTCGCACGATAGCCAAGCTCATGGATGCGAACGGTCAATGACCGGTCTCAGCTAAGCCATTTCCGCATTTCAGTTCATAGGCGCGCCTTTCGCGACGCTCAACGAAGGCGACCAGACTTGTCAACGCGCCTGCCAGGGCCGGTTGAGTATGTGTGCCGCTGCACCCTGGGCCGGAGTCGCGTCATCGATTCGGCGGATGCCTTTGGATGATGATCAGCGCAGCACCGAGAGGCTCTCTTGATCACGACCGATCAGGCGCTTCGGCGTCCGCGGTGGGAGGGGAAGGCGCCGGCACATGAAAACTGTGTTGCGAGGATTGGTCACGTTAGCGCCTTTCGTTGCTGGCGTCGCATTGGTACTGGCGTTGGCTAAGCGATGGCCGTGGATCAGCGCGGTCGTCACTGGCGGTGCTATCGGTTTCGTAGTCGTCGGAGCGGTTTGGAAGATGTGGCGCCTTGCAAAGGGTGATCCTGCGCCTACGAACCAAGTGGGTTGGCTGCCGCGCCGGTGGCAAGCCTGCATCCTCCACGACGATTAGATCAAATAGGCATAGCGCGCTTTCTGGCTGGGCATAACGACCCTAAGCAGTCGGATGCGGGCGACCGCTTTCGTGCGACGGAAAGAGTCGAGAGATCGGGTCCCATGACGAATGCATGGCCGTTCGCCACTTTCCAAAAGTTATGTTGGGCAGAAGGTCCGCACCGGAATCCAGTCCTTCAGCCGGAAGTATTTCCGGCAGTCGATTCCGTCTTTCCAGAAATCACGGATACCGATATCAGCACCTGGCATTGGGAATTCGTGAGCGACGGCAAATGCCCGAGCGGCGAGGTACGCGCATAGCAGCGCGACGGCGATGATGGTAGGAATCCCGGCCCGCCGAAGCCCGCGCGCGGCGATTAGGTCCGGATTTTGAGACAGGCCGACCATCTTGGTGACACCTCTCATTGCTCTTGAAAATATGCGCGGGTGCTAGCAGCAGATCCAGCGATCGCGAAACGCTGCTGTTGACCCACAGCAGACTCAGATGAACGGCAGTTAATGGACATTTAATCGCTGTAATGATTCCAACGCGCATAATTGAACTCATTTATCGAGAACGGCAACGGGCCAGGATAAAGAACGATGGGTTCCACTTTGCCTTTCGATGGGCTTCCAGGCTTTACGTGTACTGGCCGTGGCCGTCAACCTGCTTGCGTCGCCGGCTTTGCGGGCCAGCAGTCCAACATCGGAACTTATGCCTTTGGGCAATGCCATGACCGTGGCGACGCCGAATTTCAGGGGGAAATAATATGGAAAAAATGCGCACGCGAATCTTGCTTCTCCAAGTGGTCACAGTTCTCGGGTTCATGTGTTTGGAGCCGGCCTTTGGCCAAGCCAATCCCTTCGGCCTCTACGCTGGCCTTGGCGTCGGTCGCTCCACGATTGGCAATGGCTTCGATGTCTTTGACCCTTATGACTTCGGCGCGACTCCTTTCGCAAAGTCCGAATTCGGCTGGAAGGCTTTAATCGGCGTACGACCCGTTCCCTGGGTTGGTGGCGAGCTCGAATACATTGACTTTGGCACTAGCCACGCCGGGTCCGACCTCGCCGCTACGTAGGCGGCTTTAACAATGGCCAATTCTTGGGCGGAAGTGCGGCTGACGGCGCCGGCGCAGTATTTGCGGTTGGCTATCTGCCCGTGCCACCCGGGTGGCCGGAGTTGTTCGGTAAGGTGGGCTGGGCGCGACTTTGGGGCAGTTACAGCTACACAACCGGCTCAACCCTCGGCACTACTTACACCTCACAGACAGCTGACAGCCGCGGACTTGCACTCGGCGCTGGCGTGCAAATGCACTTTGGCGGGCTGGGTGTACGAGCGGAGTACGAGCGGGTCGACGGTTCCCAAAATTACGGGCCGCATGAAGAGCCCACGCTGATCTCGGCGAGTGTTTTCTGGTCCTTCTGAGGCTCGCGCTCGCTGCCGCTTCCACTGCGAGGCGGGGTCGAAGGGTCAACGGGATCATCGAATCATGCGCGCAGTCGTAGTCGCCATCAACCCGTGGTCGACGCAGTGAGCGACCGCTTTGCTGCCGCCCGATCCGCAGCCTCAGTGGCCGCTTCGGGCCCACTAATGTGGGCGCCCGAGCAAGCGGTACTGCTGTGCCGGAGCGGCCGACGGGTGACGTCCGGTCCCGGGCGCTGATTTCCGCTACCGATCCGCCGCATCGCGTTTCGTTAGTGCCTCCGTGTATGCAACTACGGCGGCTTTGAATCCTATGATGAGAGCATCCGCCGTCAGTTCATGTCCGATGGAGGCCTCTGCAACGGCGGGCATTCTCGCCACGAGAGGCGGCAGATTGCTGAGGTTTAGGTCATGGCCGATGTGTACTGAGAGTCCGACAGCCGCAGCGCGCCGGGCTGTTTCAGCAACGTGATTCAACAACACTTGGCTATCGCCATTACGCGCAGCGGTCGCGTAGGAGCCTGTGTATATCTCGATTCCATCAGCCCCGGTTTTGGATATTAATGACACCACCTCCGGATTCGGATCCACGAATAGAATGACACGGGATCCCCATTGCTTCGCAGTGGTGACTGCGCACCTGACCAATGGTAACTCCGCTCCGTCGAGCTTCCAGCCGTCTTCAGAGGTGAATACATCTGGTCCGTCGGGCACCAGAGTGCATTGCTCCGGTCGCACGGCACCAACGATGCCAAAGAATCGGTCGTCTGGATAGCCTTCAACATTGAGTTCGAAGCGGGGTCGCCACGGTCGCATGTTCTCCGCCAATTCGAACACGTCAGCGCGACGGATATGCCGTTCGTCGGGCCTTGGGTGCACCGTAATGCCGCCCGCACCCGCCTCACGTGCAAGTGAGGCGAAGCGCAGCAGGTCGGGGACAGCGGTACGGCGAGAATTGCGCAGCAGTGCAATCTTGTTCAGATTGACGCTTAGACGCGGGGTAGTTGCCACTGGATGTCGCGCTGTGCTGTGCCGTCGGTACCGGTCATTGGCGTCTCGGACTCCGCGCGGAGTGTCCAATGCGTTCTGGTGACCGTTTCTGCCGGTTTGGAATAGATACAGGCACTTATCGCACCTATCGCGTACCTTTGATAAACGCCAGTACCGGCCCGGACACACCCGTATCGGCGGTGTCGATAGAGAACACGAGCGATACGTGGCTTTGCCCTTTCGCAATCAGGTATTGCGGGCAATGCGCGCTGTTGGCCTCGCAGAGGCTATCGTGCAGCGTCTTCGAAAAGGCGAGCAGGGATTTCGGATCCAATTCGCCGCTGACGATCAGTAGGTTGAATGAGCCTTTCCGGAGTTCCGGCAGGCTGGAGTGCGCCAGCTGTGTTGCAGCGCTCGGCCGCGGGCCAGAGGGGGGAATGAAGTCCGAGCGCAGCGGTGGCCCACCGGGGCCACCGGGAGGAACGCCCGGCAGCGCACCGTCGGAGCCCGCGGCAGATGCCATGCCGACTTTGTCCCCGCAAGTCTTCCCGGCTGCGGCCAGCACATCGCCGGCGGCCAGCGGGGGTACCGTGGCTGGCGCGATGTCGAAGGGCGCTCCCGACATCAGAACGGCGCCTTTGATGCCGACTCCCTTCGGGCCCCAAAGCTCCGGACGGCCCAGATAGGTTCCCAGCGGGACGTTGCCGGCCGAGTGCGCCCAAATGAAGATCCGGTCGGGATTGCCGCCATAGTCACCGATATGGGCTTCAACCCACTGCAGCATCGCCGCGATATCCTTGGCACCCCCGTCCCACGCGGCGCTGCCCTTGCGTTGCATCAATACCCCGACCATGCCGTGCTGGGTCGCAAAGCGGCCGATGTTGTCGTAAAAGGCGTTGGCTGACTTATCCTGAATCTCAATCTTGTTGCCGGCGCCACCGGGGACGTACACCAGCACCGTGCGCTTGGCCGGGCCGGTCTTTCCCGAAAAAACGTCAACGACGTCTTTCGGGTCCGGACCGAAGGACTGGTTGCGTGTCACCGTGATGCCCGGATATGGCTGCGGCAAGCCACTCGTGATGTCATTCTTCGGCATCAGCGGCCGATAGAGTCTCGCGGTGCACACGGGGTCCACGATCGGCCCGATCTTCACCAACGCAGACTCAATGGTCGCAGGTGGCTCAGCGTGGCCAACATTGATCGCGAGTCCTACCACGGCGGCGCCTAACACCCACCGGCTCCTTGCAATCAACGACAACGGAGTATTCGAGCTTCGCAAAAAATAGAGCTTCATGGGGGCACCGATTGGTTTGATCATTTGGATTGGCAAGCGCACTTCAAGAATCCGCACTATACGCCTCGCCAGTTGCGGCCGAAATGGACCGGAAATCTGCTTTGATGCCGCCATCCGCGTACCTGCGGTCGTAGCTGCTGATGCAAGATACGATTCAGCGCGCGAAACTATTCACATAATCTAATGAGACGAGATATTCATAGCGCAGCGGCGTTATGTCTTGGCACTTTTGAGCATATTTTTGCCGCGCCGTTCGCCGCTCGGCCAATCAATCAGTCATTTGTCGGACGCTCACCATGACGGAATGTTCGTGATAACTTACAGCGGTGCCTCTGCGGGGATGCTTTGACCGGCGTGAGTCTTAAAAACACAGGCCAGGTCACCTGAGTCGTCAGGGAAGAAGAATAATGAATACGACGGACCGATTTCATGCACTTGATGCCGTGCGCGGTTTTGCGCTGCTGGCGGGCATCCTCCTGCACGCGAGCACTTCGTTTTTCAGGGCAGTGCCGATAGCCGACAGCTCGCAAAGCAGCGCACTCGCCCTGCTATGCTTCGTGATCCACACCTTCCGGATGACGCTTTTTTTCATCATCGCGGGTTACTTCGCACGACTGCTGCTCGAGCGGCGCGGAGTCAAGGGCTTCATCAAGAATCGGTCCACGCGGATCGTCGGGCCGACGTTGGTCGGGTGGGTCATTCTGGTACCGCTCACAACCGGCGTCCTCATTTGGTCGGCGGTACGCCACTTGTCTGCGCCGCCGGCCGCAGCCGTGCTGGCGAGCGTGCCCGCGACCATGCTGCCGCACACCGTGCACGCTGTGCCGATGATGCACCTGTGGTTCCTTTATTATTTGTGCATCTTCTATGTGGCAGCGCTTGTGCTGTATTGGCTGTGCAACGGGCTGCTCGATCGCGCGGGTCGGTTGCGTGGCGGACTCGACACCATCATGCGCAAGTTGCTCGGCGGCTATCTCGCGCCGTGGGTGTTCGCGCTGCCACTTTTCTTAGTCCTCGGCTTCGATGACCGCATTGTCGTGAGTCTCGGGATCCCGACGCCGGAAATGGGCTTGAATCCAAACAAACCTGCGCTCGTGGCCTTTGGCACGGCGTTCGCGCTTGGCTGGTTCGTTCACCGGCAGCCGGCAATCCTCAATGAGTGGCGCAATCGCTGGATTGGCCACCTGGCTGTAGGGGTGACCTTGACCGTGCTGTGCGTCACCGTGCTGCGTGTAGTGCCGGGCGCGAAAACCGGCTGGCTGCTCGAGAGTGCCGTGTTGAGCCGCGCCGCGTATCTCGGGTGCTATATGGGCTCCATCTGGTACTGGAGTTTCGCCGTCACCGGCGTCGCATTGCGCTTTTACTCGGGCGAAAGTGCCGTCCGGCGCTATCTCGCGGATTCCTCCTATTGGCTGTACCTGGTGCACATGCCGATCGTGTACTTTCTGCAGGTGGTATTGGCTCCCGTGCCGTGGCACTGGGCGATCAAGTTTCCGCTGATACTGTTGATCACAATGACGCTGCTGCTTTTGAGTTACCACTATTGTGTTCGGTCGACGTGGATCGGCCAGATCCTCAATGGCAGGAAATACCCGCGCCAGGCTGCTGCACCCACGGCACCGCCGCGGCCAGCCCTGGGCGCAGCCGGACTGTGCGGGGGATGATCGACGGGCACTGCCCCGATGCCTGGCGATGAGGCTTGCATTGCAACTAAGAACTTAGATACAGTATAGCTATTGTAACTAATTGCTTAGTCATAGCAGCGAGTAGTCGATGGGAGCCGGCTCAGGCCCGAGTGTGCAACGGCGCAATAGTCGCATCGACGCCCTGCGGGGATTGTCCATCCTCCTGGTCGTCGTGCACCACATCGGCCTGCGCGTGCCGCTTGCGCAGACGCTGCTCGCCAGATTCGTGCCGCACTGGCTGCTGCAGGGACTGAATTTCAACGGCTCCGAAGCGGTCATCATCTTCTTCGTCATCTCCGGCTTCCTCATCACCCGCCGCTCGCAGGAGCGCTGGGGGAATTTGCGCGGCATTTCCGTGGGCGGCTTCTACCTGCTGCGAATGAGCCGCATCGTTCCGCTTCTGCTGTTCGTGGTCGCGGTACTGAGCCTGTTCCACCTACTCGGCGTACCGAGATTCGTGATCAACAAATCCGGCCCATCCCTCGGTGGTGCGATCGCCGCGGCGCTTGGTCTGTACCTCAACCGCTACGAGGGTGTCCACGGCTATCTGCCCGGCGGCTGGGACGTGCTGTGGTCACTGTCGATCGAGGAGGTGTTCTATCTGGCATTTCCCTTGAGCTGTCTGCTGCTGGCCCGAACGCGCCTGCTGGTACCCGTTCTTGTGTTGCTGGCTCTCTCGTTTCCCGTCACGCGCGCTGCATTGAGTGCGGGCGGCAACGAGATCTGGCTGGAGAAGGCCTACCTGCCGGGCATGTCGGCGATTGCAGTCGGAGTGCTCGCGGCAATACTCGTGCGCCGAATCCGGGCTTCGGGCCCGCGCGTCGTCCTCGTGATGAGTCTGGTGGGCTGGGCCGGCGTGTGCGCGGTATTGTTCGCGGGCAACTGGGTGTGGAGGCTCGTGCATCACGGTTATGGACTCTTTCTGGCCGTCGCGGCCGCCGGAATCGTGATTGGTGCGCACTGGCATGAAAGCGCAACGAGCGGCAAGGCGCCGTTGCGGGGACTGAACTGGCTGCGCTCCTGCGGCCGTCTGAGCTACGAAATCTACTTATCCCACATGTTTTGTGTGTTCGGCGGACTGGCGCTCCTTACCTGGAGCGGCCCCGGTGGACTGTGGCGCTTCCTCTGGTATCCGCCCATCCTGATCGCCTGCTGGGTGCTGGGTTCTGCCCTTTCACGTGGTTTCACGCTTCCGATCGAACGCCACCTGCGCCAGCGATTTCGGACAACGCCGATTTGACCTTCGAGCTAATCGGCCAGGGGCTTCTCGTTCTGCAACTCTGCGTGAGCCGCCGAGCTGGCACGGCGAGGGAACGCGACGCGGCTTCATGCAAATGCCGCCCCCGTCCTTAGTTCGTGCCGGGGCGTTTGGCGGGGTGAGGCTACTTCCCCGCTGCGAGTGCCTGTACGTCGGAGGCTTTCAGCGCTTTGCCGCCAATGGCCCAATCGCCACTTGCAAACTCATTGACGCGAACCCAGGTGACAGCGCGCAAATTTTCGCCTTCGACTTCGACCATCGCGGCCGTGACCTTGGTGATCAGATCTTCCTTTTGCTTCGAAGTAAAAGCGTCCTTGATCACATCGATAGTAACGAGAGGCATGTCATTGCTCCTTATCTGAGGTTGAAGGCCGCGCCCGGAGCCGCTCCGCCGCTGGCGAGGAGGAGTTGAACACGCCCCGAGCATGAGGGCTTGAACATCCCATGAAGATTCAATGGAGGTTTGTGGGAGATTGGGCGGCGGTGTTCTATCCTAATTCCCATGATCTATCGATTCGGCGCGTTCGAACTCGATATAGCCAAGGTGGAGCTACGCCTGCAGGGCGCGCGCTGCGCGCTTGAGCCGCAGGTATTCGGCCTGCTCGCCTTGCTGGTCGAAAACCGTGAACGCCTGGTATCCAGGGATGAGATCATCGAAAAGGTCTGGGACGGGCGCGTCGTCTCTGATGCGGCCGTGGCCAGTCGGATCAAGTCGGCGCGCAAGGCTCTCGGCGACACTGGCACGCGCCAGGACTTTATCAGGACGATTCACGGTCACGGATTCCGGTTTGTGGCTGACACCAAGGTCGCGAGTTCTGGAGTGGCTGGCCCGGGAGAACCGAAACCCGGTATCCGGCCGTCCGATCAAACCTATCGGCCGTCGATCGCAGTGCTGCCGTTCCGTCTGATCGGGGCCCCCGGGTCATATGCGGCCCTTGGCGATGCCCTGCCCCACGAGTTGATAACGGAGCTGGCGCGGCTGCGATGGCTGTTTGTCACGGCCCGTGGCTCCTCGTTCCGCCTGCGCGATGCGGATGCGGACGTACGCGAGATCGGGCGCCTGCTCGAAGTACGCTATTGCCTGTCCGGCACCGTGGAAAACGTGGGCAACGCACTGTCTGTGACTGTCGAACTCGTCGACACCCGCGACGCCGGCGTGGTGTGGGGTGAACACTTTGCCGGTTCGATCGATAACGTGCACCAGATCCGCGAGGACATCCGCTCACGGATTCTGACTGCGCTTGAGATTCAAATCCCGATTCACGAGGCGGCACTCGCCCGCCTCACGGTGACCGAAAATCTCGATGCGTGGTCGGCGTATCACCTTGGGCTGCAGCACATGTACCGTTTCAACCGCCGGGACAATGCGCTGGCGACGGCCTTGTTCGCACAAGCGGCTGCCCGGGATCCGGGTTTCGCGCGCGCCCACGCGGGGCTGTCTTTCGTCCATTTTCAGACCGCCTTCATGCATTACTCGAACGATCTGGGCGCAGAGATCGCGCTTGCGCAACGCTTCGCTGCGCGCGGCCTGGAGCTCGATCCCATTGATCCATTTGTCAATTTCACGATGGGTCGCACTTTCTGGCTGAAGGGCGACTTGGAAGGCGGCCTGGCATGGCTTGAGCGGGCCACGCGCATCAGCCCGAACTATGCCCAAGGAATCTACGCGCGCGCCTGGACCGAAACTCTCGCGGGACGGGGCCTTGACGGGCGTAGGCACGCCGATCTCGCCATGCGTCTCAGTCCCCTTGACCCGCTGTACTACGCGATGCTCGGAACCAGGGCCTTCAGTCACATGATGGCGGACGAGGATTCGCAGGCGGCGGATTGGGCCGAGCGGGCGGCGCGGTCGCCGGGTGCGCATGTGCTGATCGCACTGATCGCGGCGGCGGCTCACGCCTTGGCCGGCAATGACCTGCGCGCCGCCTCGTGGGCGGCCAACGTACGTTCACGCAACCGCGCGCTCACGCGCTCCGACTTCTTTCGTGCCTTTCCCATGAAGCCGCAGGCAACAAAGGCCAGAGTTTCGGAGGCCCTGAAGCGTCTGGGGTTTTGACACTCACACCAAAGTGCTCATCCGGCGCTCGCTTTCCTGAGCCAGCGTGATGACCCACGCAATCACAATCGCAAGCGCGATCCCATTCAATGCAAGACCCAGCGACAATGTGTGCATCAGTTTCGGGAGAAATCGGACAGCCAGCAAGATCGCTACCAGCAGGGCCGCCTGTACAGCGGAGATTGCCAACAGCCTCTCGCGATGCAAGCGTATCTCGACGCGAAAAGCGGCCGAGCGAGCGGCGGCGCACCAGCGAGAGTCGGTTCTTGACAGACTTTCCAGTTCCTCACGCAGACTCTGCGTATTCGCCGCGAGCTGCCGGATTTCCTGGCTGCGCTCCTCGGTCATTTCCCCATCGATAAAGCCCGAAAGTTCCACCGGATCGATCGGTTTCATGATTCGTCCTCGCCCATCTGTGCCTGCAGGGCCTTTCGTGCCAAGTGAAGCCTTGACATGACCGTTCCGCCGGCAATGCCCAGCGCCTCGGCCAGTTCGCGGTAGCTGAGGTCTGCGAAATAGCGCAGCCGCAGGATCTCGCGGTGCTGTTCGGAAAGGCTTTCGATCGCCGCGCCGAGAATCTCCCAATCCGCCGTGTCAGGTCCGGGTGGATGAGGAAGCCGGAACTCGTCCAAGGTTTCGGTTTTTGCCGCCGCGAGGCGGCGCAGTATGTCGATGCAACAGTTGCGCACGATCGCAAACCACCAGCCCTTGAACGGTCGGCTGGTATCGAAGGTGCGAAATCGTTCCAGGCCTCTCAGGGCCGCCTCTTGGATCGCATCGCGCGCATTCTCGCGGTCGCGAAGAATCGCACGGGCGTACGCGGCCGCCTGCCCGAGCAACGGCTCGATCAGGAGCGCATATCGGCGCTCCGCATCCATCGTCTAACCCAGCTTCTGGAGCAGTTGCAGCAGCTGCAGCAGCTTCTCATGAAATATGATGCATACCGCTACGAGGGTCACAAGGTAGATTGCCGCCAGCGCCAGCGCGGCCCGGCCTCTCGAGAAAATGGCGCGTGAGGGGGCACTGCCTCGCAGCGCCATCAAGGCCAGTACACCGGCCAGGATGGGCTTCTCGGCTCCCAGCAGATTCACGAACCCCGTGATACTCAAAGCCAGTGCAGCAGTGGCCAGGCCGAGTCTGCGGCCTTCCTGAAAGGCCTTCGCGGGGTCGATTTGACTGATATCAGGCATTTTGGTCTCCAATGGGGAGAAGTGCGCTCCCGGCCTTAGGTGTCCTGGATATACGGGTGTGAAGGGGAAATATTCACAGAAAGTCCGGGCTCATCGGCGCTGAACTGGGTTATGGCATGCAAGAATGGGGGATCCTTACGGCGTCCGGATTCTGGAGGAATCGAATGCGTAAACAATGGATCACGGTGGCGGCGACTCTCACGGTAGGGCTCAGCGGCTGCGGCTACAACGCGATTCAGCGAAATGACGAGCAGGTCAAGGCGAGCTGGTCGGAGGTCATCAACCAGTACCAGCGGCGCGCCGATCTGGTGCCCAACCTGGTCAATACCGTGAAGGGATATGCGGCCCAGGAGCAAGCGGTGCTGCTCGGTGTCACCGAAGCGCGTGCGAAAGTAGGCACCATCCAGGCCACACCCGAACTCGTCAACGATCCCGAAGCGTTCAAGAAGTTCCAGGCGGCGCAGGGGCAACTGTCCCAGGCGCTCAAAAGCCTCATTGCAGTGACCGAGAACTATCCGCAGCTCAAGTCGGACGCCAATTTCCGCGATCTGCAGGCCCAGCTTGAGGGCACCGAAAATCGGATCGCGGTGGCGCGCAATCGTTACATCGCGGCCGTACAGGAATACAACGTCACGGTGCGCTCCTTCCCCGCGAACCTCACGGCCAAGTTCTATCATTATCCGCAGAAGGCCAATTTCACGGTGGCAAATGAACAGGAAATTGCCAAACCACCGACCGTGGATTTCGGACCGGCGCCTGCCAAACCCACTGAGGCCTCAGGCCCCGCCAAGTGAGCACGGTGGGCGTGGCCCGCGGTTGGCTGCTGGCGGCGACCCTGGGTTGCGCGTCGTGGGCCGGCGCGCAGGTGGCAGTGCCGGCGTTGACCGGACATGTCGTGGATCAAACCGGGGTCTTGAGTGCCCAACAACGCGCGACCCTGGAACAAACCTTGCGGGCATTTGAAGCCAGGAAGGGGAGCCAGATCGCGGTCCTGATCGTCCCGAGCACGGCACCGGAGGCTATCGAGCAGTACGGCATCCGCGTTGCGGAGCAATGGCAGCTGGGCCGCAGGAAAATCGACGACGGCGCGATTCTGCTTGTTGCGAGGGACGATCACACCCTGCGCATCGAGGTGGGCTACGGTCTCGAGGGGGCACTCACCGATGCAACCAGCAAGCGCATCATCAGCGAGATCATCGTCCCGCATTTCCGCCAGGGCGATTTTTATGGCGGCGTGAGCGCCGGTCTCGACCAGATGATGCGGGTGGTAGATGGCGAGCCGTTACCGCCGCCTAACGCCGTACGTGTCAGCGATGCGACCCGGCTTCGGCAGTTTTTCCCGGTACTTGTCGTGCTCGCGGTTTTCGCGGGTGGCTTGTCGCGCGCGATCCTGGGCCGGTTTCCCGGTGCCGTCGTCACCGGCGGCGCGGTCGGTTTGGTCACCTGGTTATTTGTCGGCGCCGTTGCGGTCGGCCTGATTGCGGGAGCCGTTGCCCTGCTGTTCACCCTGCTTTCGGCGGGAACGCGCGGATTTGGCATGATCAACACGCTGGGCGGAGTGGGTGGAGGCGGCTTCGGCGGCGGATCCGGCGGGGGTGGCTTTGGTGGCGGGGGAGGCTTCAGCGGGGGCGGCGGCGGCTTCGGCGGCGGCGGCGCATCGGGCAGCTGGTAATGATGGATATCAAGCGAATATGCCGACATCTGCTGATGACGCACTGGCAGGTCAATTCGGCGTTTCCGCCCGCCGTCAGGGATGCGATCGCGGCAGCGATCAGCGCCAGCCGCGCGGCCCACGTTGGGCAAGTGTTCTTTGCCGTCGAGGGCGCGCTGCACGTCAGCCCTCTTTTCAAAGGCCAGACGGCGCAGCAACGCGCGCTCGAGGTTTTTTCGCACCTGCGAGTGTGGGACACCGAACACAATAACGGGGTGCTGATTTATTTATTGCTCGCCGACCGCGCCGTCGAAATCGTTGCGGATCGCGGCGTCTATTCGCGGGTGGATGCCGGCGAGTGGGGTCGCATTTGCCGCCAAATGGAGGCGGCCTTCAAAGAGAAGAACTACGAGGCCGGAGTAATCGCCGGCATTCAGTCGGCCACCCGGCAACTCATCCAGCACTTTCCGGCCTCTGCTTCATAGCCACCCGCCCACGTTGACAAAGAGAACTCTTTGGTAGAGAGTAAGTACCCAAGTGGCATAAGGGTGTGAAGACTCATGGCGTCCCTGGATGCGCTACGTGCCGATTTTGAGTTGCGGGCCAACAGGTCCATGTCATTGCCGATGGCCGGATTGCTGGTGTGGTCCATCATCGCGGCGCTGGGTTTCGCACTGCCCCTGAGACAGTCCGTATCGGCGCTGGTGTGGGGTACCGGCGCGATATTTCCGATCGCCTTGCTCATCGCGCGCTTCAGGCGCGAGCAGCTGATCTCGAGCCAGAACCTGCTCGCGCGCTTGATGGGCGCCTGCGTGCTGATGGTGAATCTGCTGTGGGCCCTGCACATACCGCTGTTGGCCAAAGCTCCCGCCTTCGTGCCGCTGAGCGTGGGCATCGGCTTAGGCGTCCACTGGGTGGTGTATTCCTGGGTTGTCCGGCATCCGGTGGGCTACATACACGCCGTGGCTCGAACGCTCGGACTTGTGTGCGCCTGGATGCTGGTCCCGACCAATCCGGTATCGGCGTGCGCCGTGGTCATCTGCGCCGTCTATGGCGTGTCTCTATATCTGATGGCAAGCCGCGAAATTCACGCGCTTGGCGATGGGCAACGGGAAGTGGCGGTGAGCCGATAAGTCAAATGAGGCCGAGGACGAACCGATGAACATTTCCCGACAGGACGCCGAGCTGGCTCTGGCCAGCGTCGAGCGCGCGGACCGCCGGATGGATACGCTGCGCGCGTACCGCGACTTCGCGCCCTTTCTGCAATTGTGGGGCGCGGTATGGTTCATCGCGAATGCCGCGACGGACTTCTGGCCGCGACAGATTTCGAAGATATGGTGGCTGGCGACCGGAATCGGGAGCGTTGTCACTGCTTGCATAGTCGTGTGGCAGGCGCGGCGGCGCCTGCACCTGGGCCTTTACTCCCCCGAGAAGGGACGCAGGATCGGCCGCGGATTCGTGATGCTCGGTATCACGATCCTGGCGTACTTCGCGTCCATGCACCTGGTGCTCGGACGGTTCGATGCGCGCCAATCGAACGCCTTCAACTCGCTGTTCTGGGCTTTCGTGTACATGGCTGCGGGGGCATGGCTCGGCGCGCGATTGTTCTTCACGGGCGTCGTCGCGGTCGTGGCGATCGTTGTCGGCTACCTGTACATCCACGAGCACTTCGCATTATGGATGGCGTTCTTCGCCGGCGGGTCCCTGATGCTCGCCGGTTTCTGGCTGCGGCGTCCGTGATGTCGGAACCCAACGACATCATTCATCAGTCCACGCGCCTGCGGATGATGGCAACACTCAATGCACTGGGCGCGCGGGAAATGCTGGAGTTCAACCGTCTGAAGGCCGTGCTGGGCATTTCGGACGGCAACATGTCGACGCACCTAGCCACGCTCGAGAAGGCCGGCTATATCCAGATCAGCAAGGACATCGTCGGCAAAAAGCCCCGCACGCAGATCGGTCTCACCAAGGAAGGCCGCCGCGCCTTCCAGGAGCATGTTTCCTACCTGCGCGGCTTACTTGAGACATAGCAGTCATGTTGATCGCACGCGGATTATGCAAGTCATACGGAAACTTCCTGGCCGTGCACGATGTGTCCGTAACGGTATCGGCCGGTGAGATCGTCGGGCTGCTCGGACCCAACGGTGCCGGCAAGTCGACGACGGCCGCAATGCTGTGCGGCATCACCTGCGCCGATGCGGGCGTCATTACGGTGGATACGGTGCCCTTGGGTGAGCGAACCCACGATGCCAAGCGGCTGATCGGACTGGTGCCGCAGGATCTGGCGCTTATCGAGGATCTGTCGGCGCTCGAGAACATCATGCTGTTCGGTTCCCTCTACGGCATCAAGGGCGCAGTGCTGCGATCGCGTGCCCGCGAGGCGCTGGAGCTCGTCGGACTGGCAGACCGGGCCAGGAGCCGGCCGGCGACATTCAGCGGTGGCATGAAGCGGCGATTGAATATCGCCTGCGCCCTGGTGCACGATCCCAAGGTGCTCGTGCTCGATGAGCCCACGGTGGGCATCGATCCCCAGAGCCGAAACCACATATTCGAAAACCTCGAAACCCTGCGCTCGCGGGGCAAGGCCCTGCTCTATACAACCCACTATATGGAGGAGGTCGAGCGGCTCTGCGATCGGATCATCATCATCGATCACGGTCGAGTCGTGGTCGATGACTCGAAGGAAGCCTTGCGCGCACGTCTGCCGCAGAGCGCGAAACGCCGTTACGAAATTTCCGGCGACATCACCCCGGAAGTGCTGGCCGAGTTGCAGGCGCGGGGAATTCAGTCGAAACCCATGGATGATGCATCCCTCGAGCAGGTGTTCCTGCACATGACGGGACGGGAACTGAGGGACGCGGTATGAGCGCCTTCGCAGCACTGGTCCGCAAGGACGTCACTTTGTATCTCACAAACCGACGTGCGCTGCTGATGGCATTGGTGGCGCCCGTGCTCATCGGGGCATTCATGGGCGCCGTGCTCGGCGGTGCGCCGGCCAAACCGACCGCCGTACCATTTGCGGTGGTCGATCTGGATCGAAGTGCCATCTCGCAGCGCGTCGTGGCCGCACTGACCAAGGACGGTGCGTTCACCGTGCAGGCATTGCCGCAACCACAGGCGCTCGATCTGGTGCGCAAGGGAAAGCTCAGGGCTGCGGCGATTTTTCCGCCAGGATTCGGCAAACAGGCGACTGAAGCCCTGTTCCGGCCAGACGCCACGAAACCACGGATTGACCTGCATTTTGACCCGTCGCAAGCCGCCACATTGGCAATGATCAAGGGGCTGCTGACCCAGGACGTCATGCAGGCCGTGACTGCGGTTCCTTTGGGAGCGGATGCCGACAGCATCGACCACGTACGGGATCTTGTGGCAAGCGATGCAAAGCTCGGCTCTCCCCAAGGGTTGACGGTGCCGTACGTGACGCGCGATTACGAAGTCACGAGCGGCGAGCGATCCTACAACCCCTACGCACATTCCTTCGCCAGCATGACGGTGCAGTTCATCCTGTTGATGGGTGTTGAACTGGGTGTCGGACTATTGCTGATGCGTCGCACGGGGCTGTGGCAACGGCTGCGCGCTGCACCTTTGTCGCGTGCGACCGTGCTCGGCGGTCGCATTGCATCCGGCACGATCATTGCGCTGCTGCTGATTGGCGGAAATTTCGTTGCCGCGATTCTGTTGTTCGGGGTCCGCATCGAAGGCAGCGTGCTTGGCTTTGTGGGGGTCGCCGTGGCCTTCGCGATGCTGACCTCTTCGCTTGGCCTATTGATTGCGGCGGTAGGCAGGACGCCCGAGGCGACCCGCGGTATGGCGATCGTTCTGACGTTGCTGCTCGTCATGCTGGGGGGCGCCTGGGTCCCCACCTTCGTATTTCCGGATTGGCTGCAGTCCGTGACGCGCTTCGTCCCCACCCGCTGGGCCATCGATGGGTTCGATGCGATGACCTGGCGCGCGCAGGCGCTCGGCGCAGTTGTGTGGCCGATGGCGGGGATGCTGGGGCTCAGCGCCGTCCTCGGTGCCGCCGCCGTATACCTGTTCCGGTGGGAAGAATAAAGCACCGGGGGCGCGTATTTGCGTGCAGGTTGACGATGTTGTAGTATCTCCCACAGATGTAGGAGGTACTCCGACATATGTCGCAGAAGAGACTTAGTCGACTGGAACTGCGGATCATGGAGGCCCTGTGGAAACACGGCACGGCATCCGTTCGGGAGATCCAGGAAAGTCTGCCGGAGAAGGGCCGCCCGGCCCACAACACGGTGCAGACGATGCTGACGCGGCTCGAGGCGAAGCAAGCGGTTCGTCGTGCCAAGAAAATCAGCAATGCACACATCTACGAACCGACGATCTCGCGTGATGCGACGCAGCGCCTGCTCGTCGATGAGCTGCTGGGATTCTTCGGCGGACGCGCCGCGCCGTTGGTGTCGCATCTCATCGAGTCCGGACAGCTCACCTTGCAGGACGTGGAAGAGGCCCGAAAGACGCTGAAGAAGGAAAGCGAGCGTGACTGACCTCCCTGGCATGGCGCTGGCAAATCACATCTGGCAATCCACGTTATTCGCCGTGGCGCTCGGATGCCTCACGCTCCTGCTGCGCAAGAACAGCGCGCGCGTTCGCTGCCTGATGTGGCTTGCAGCTTCGGCGAAATTCCTGGTTCCCTTTGCTTTACTGACCGCCGTTGGGTCGCAGATACCGTGGCCTGCCAGGCTAGGTCACGCGACGCTGCCTGCTTTTGTATCGACTGCGAGTCGAACGGCCGTGCAGCTCACGCAATTGAGCGGGCAAAGCGCGACGACACTAGCGCGAGTCGCTCACGCCTCTCATTACGGCGACATGGTCCCGGTCGGGATCGCATTGCTCTGGGCCCTGGGCGCGCTGGTCGCGGCCGCGCATTGGTTCACCCGTTGGCTGACTGTTCGGCGCGCGCTGCGTGAGTCGACGCCAACGAACCTGGCATTTGTTATTCCGGTGCGGGCGTCGACCTCGCATCTTGAGCCGGCGGTCGTGGGAATTCTTCGTCCCGTGCTGCTGCTTCCTGCAGGGGTGGAACGACACCTCGCTGCGGATGAGATGGAAGCCGTGCTGGCTCATGAGCGTTGCCACGTGGTGTGGCGCGACAACCTGGCCGCCACTGTTCACATGTTCGTGGAAGCGCTCTTCTGGTTCCATCCCCTTATCTGGTGGCTCGGCACACGCATGGTCAATGAGCGCGAGCGCGCCTGTGATGAACAGGTGCTGGCTCAGGGCTACTCGTGCCGCAGCTATGCCGAGGGCATTCTGAAGGTTTGCGAGCACTACTTGAAGGCGCCGCTTATCAGCGTCGCTGGCGTTGGCGGCGCGAGGTTATGCCGACGAATCGAGGCAATTATGAAAAACAGACTGATTGAACGCCTAGGTGCCGTCCGAAAAGTGGTTCTCACCCTGGTAGCCAGCGCAACGATTGCGATACCAGTCGCAATTGGAATTCTTACTTCGCCTCACGCCCGCGCCGCGGCAGCTGATGCGGAGGCGCACATCTCCAGCCTACGCAATGTCTCCATCAAGTTGGCCGTCCCCAGTTCAGGCGTCGGGGGGGCTTATAACGCATTCGGCCTGACGTTGCAGGACGAGGCCAGAGTGCAAACGGTCTACTCCCTGCGGTACGTGATTGCAAACGCCTATGGCGTCGATCCGTCACAGGTTGTGGGAAAGGACTTGAGCAAGGAGCCCGTGTACGAGGTCACGATGGACAATCCGGCGCGACTCAGCCGCACCGCAACGGGGGAAGAGCGCAGTGCGAGCTTCAAAGAATCAATCAGGGAGCTTCCCGGGCTGACGCGGGACCTGCTCGCAACGCATTTCGGTCTTGTCGTCAAACGAGAGCAAAGACAGATGCCGGGCTATGTACTCACGATCGGCTCCGGCGGCTCGAAGCTGGATCAGGATTCGGAGGCCCCCTTTTGGAAGGAAGGTGCGGGATATTCGCAAGGGGAGATTTTCGCAACGAAGGCTCCCATAGGCCTGATTGTGAGATTGCTTGACAGCATGTTCCGGGCCCCGGTTGTCGATCAAACCGGACTTAAGGGTACCTATGACTACAAACTGACATGGCCACCATCCTCGCCGGGCGCAAGTCCTGAGCCGGCCACGATGGCGAAGGCACTGCAAGAACAGCTCGGCCTGCACCTGGAGCCCAAGCCCGTCACCGAGGACGTCATCAATGTCGTCAGTTTGAAATCCCCCGCACAAATACTGACTGCCAGGTGAGGCAGAAGAAACGGCGATGAGGGGCAGTTCAGACAGGCCGCATTCGTGGTCAGCCCCGGCCGCGGTGCGTCAGGCAGGCTGCGCTGCCTTGTCGGCCAGTTGCCGCAACACCCCCTCGAATACATCGACCGGTTGGCCGCCTTCAATGAGATGCCGATCGTTGACGATGACGGCCGGCACGGCATTGATGCCGTGGTCGCGGTAGAACTCTTCGCGTGCGCGCACCTCGGCGGCGTATTGGTCTGACGCGAGGATCTCCCGGGTGCGTGCCGGGTCCAGTCCGACCTGTGCCGCGATGCCGGCCAGAACCGCATGATTGCCGGGGTCCGCGCCGTCGGTGAAATAGGCGTCGAACAGGGCCTGCTTCAATTGCAGCTGCTTGCCCTCAAGGCCTGCCCAGTGCAGCAGCCGGTGGGCGTCAAAGGTGTTGTAGATCCGGGTGCGCTTGCCCATGTCGAAGCGAAATCCCAGCTCCGCGCCGCGGGTGCGGATCATTTCCTGGCGCTGCGCGAACTGCTGGACCGAGGAGCCATACTTCTGGGCGATATGCTCGGCAATGTCCTGGCCACCCGGCCCCATCTCGGGATTGAGTTCGAAGGGCTGGAAATGCAGTTCGGTCTCGATGTCGTTGCGCAGCCGGCCCAGTGCCGCGAGCAGGGCCTGAAGCCCGATCGCACACCACGGACAGGACACATCAGAAACAAAGTCGAGCTTCATCCTGGCGCTCATAAACCTCCCGTGAGGACTGGCCGGTCTTTGAAGCGTTATACTCCGCGCGGACATGCTTGGGGGCACAATGGGTGAGTTAGAGGCGGAGGCCGTCCGGGTATCGCGGCGCGAGTTCATCAAGCGGGTGATCGCCTCCGGTGCCGTGGCTTCGGCCGCCACCTATGTCTACGGGGGCCTGTCCGGCTGCGCCAAACGGGGTGGCTCGCTCGCAGGCGCGGTGGAGCGGCTGATCTCCCTCAACGTCAATGGACAGGTCCGGCGGGTGGACGTCCTGCCGCAGGAAACCCTCGCCATGACCTTGCGCTACAAGCTCGGTCTGACTGGCACCAAGCTGGGTTGCGACCGGGGTGAGTGCGGCGCCTGCACCGTCATGCTGAACGACATCACCCACAATTCATGTTCGGTGCTGACGCACAGCGTGCGCGATCGTCGCGTGACCACCGTCGAAGGGGTGGGCGGCCCCAATGGCGAGCTGCACCCGGTGCAGCAGGCCTTCATCGATGAGCTGTCACCGCAATGCGGCTTCTGCACGCCCGGCCAGGTCGTCTCGGCCGTGGCGCTGCTGAAGCGCAACCCGCACCCCACGCGCGATGAATGCCGCGCTGCAATGGCGGGTAATCTGTGCCGTTGCGGGGCATACGACAACTATCTCAATGGCATCATGCGCGCCGCCGGCACGGGTGCCGCATGAGCTACAAGCTGCTCGGACAGGACTTCACGCCACCGGATGTGTTCGCGAAGGTCACCGGTACCGCGAAGTACGCGGAGGACTTCCGTGCCGACGGCATGGTGTTCTGCCGCCTGGTCACCAGCCCGATGCCGCACGCGCGGGTGCGAAGCATCGATGTCTCGGCGGCACTGGCGCTGCCCGGCGTGCTCGGTGTGCTGCTGCCCGGTGAGGTGACGCCGGTGCAGGAACCGAATCCTCCGATCCTCACCGATGAGCCCCAGTTCGTCGGCGCCCCGATCATGGCGCTTGCAGCAGTGGATGAGACGACGGCGCAGGATGCAATCGACCTCATCAAGCTCGACCTGGAACCTTTGCCCTTCGTCGTGGACCCCCTGCACAGCCTGCATCCGGACGGCCCGGCGGCGCGCGCCGACGGCAACAACGTCGGTGCCGGAGGCCTGAAGCTGCAGTCGCTGAAATGGACGCGCGAGGATTTCGAGCAGGCGAAGCCCGGCCAGATGCCGATGGGCAAGCCCGCCGAAAACTGGTCGTACGGCGATGTGGAGGCGGGGTTCGCGAAGTCCAAAGTCGTCTACGACGACAGCTTCGTGACGGCGAGCAACTCCCATCACAGCCTCGAACCGCGCACCACCTTTGCCTATTGGCAGAACGGCAAGTGCTTCGTGCATGGATCGACCCAGAGCCAGTCGTTCGTGGTGCCGGGCCTTGCGCAGTACATCGGCATCAAGCCCGATGACCTCGTGTACATCTCGGAGTTCTGCGGCGGCGGCTTCGGCTCCAAGGGCGCCGCCTTTCCGAGCATGGCCATTCCGGCATTGATGGCGCGCAAGCTGAACCGGCCGGTCATGATGCGGGTCAGCCGCGCCGAAGAGTACTACATCGGCCATGCGCGCAACGGCTTCCAGGGTCGCGTCAAACTCGGCTTTGGCGCGGACGGTCGCCTGCTTGCAGCCGACTTGTACATCGTGCAGGAAAGCGGCGCCTACAACGGCTTCATCGACTTCCGCAATGCGGCAGATGCGCTGTCGGTGGTGTACCAGCCACTGGCCATGCGCTGGCGTGGCATCCCCGTCTACACCAATACGCCGACGCGCTCCGCGCAACGCGGCCCGGGTGAGAATCAGATCGCCTGCATACTGGAGCCGCTGATGGATCGTGCGGCCCGGGACCTTAAGATCGACCGCCTGCAGCTGCGGAACATCAATGCACCGCAGACCGGTTCGAAGGTTGGGTCGAACCGCCGCAACGTGACCAGTTCATACCTGCGCGATGCCCAGCAGCAAGGCGCGGCACGGTTCGGCTGGGCCGAGCGCATCAGCCGCAGCGGCCAGCGCCACGGGTCCAAGGTGACCGGCATCGGCGTCGGGCAGGCCTACCACCCCGCCGGCTTCAACGGCTTCGATGGCCTGGTGCGCATCACCCCCGATGGCAAGTTGCACATCCACACCGGTGTCGGCAATCTCGGCACGTTTTCCCACTCCGCTACGGCGCGCATCGCCGCCGAAGTGCTGCAGTACGACTGGGACAACTGCATCGTGGAGCGCGGGGACTCGCGCAAACACCTGCCCTGGAACATCGGCCAGTTCGGCAGCAACACCTCCTTCACCATGGCGCGCACCAACTACGTCGCCGCCATGGACGCGTTGGCGAAGATGAAGGAGATCGCGGCGCGCGACCTGGGCGGGCATCCCGATGACTATGCCATCGACGGCACGCGGATTTTCGCCAAGGGCAACTCCCAGCGCGGCATGACCTACGCCGCGCTCGCGCAGCGCGCCATCAAGCTGGCCGGCAAGTACTCAGGCTTTGAGCTGCCGCATGACATCAATCCCATGACACGCACCTCGGCCACCGCGCTCGCCGGCAGTGGTTTGATCGGCGTGGCCAAGGACACCCTGCCGGTGGGCGGGGAGACCGCGGCGTTCGCCTGCGCGTTCGCCGAAGTCGAGGTGGACCTGGAGACCGGGCAGCATCGCATCATCGAGATACTGAATGTCGGGGACTGCGGCACGGTGATCCATCCCATGGGCCTGACGACACAGCTCAAGGGCGCGACGGTGCAGGGCATCAGCATCGCCACGCTGGAGCACCTCATCTTCGATCCGCAGAACGGCCTGCCGGGACACGTGGGGTTGTACCAGGCGCGACCCGCGACCTATCTGGATGTGCCCCCGCAGCTGAACGCCGACTGGGTGAACAAACCGGATCCGACCAGCCCGATGGGCACGAAGGGCATCGGCGAGCCGCCCTTGGGAGCGGCCGCATCGGCCGTGATCTGTGCCATCTCCGATGCCTTAGGCGGGCATGTGTTCAACCGCACGCCTATAAAGGTCGACATGGTGTTGAACGTGGCGATGAAGCGGCCTGCGGCGCATGCGCCGCTGCAAGTGAATACGGACTAGCCATGGCGATGCACCGCGACATGATGCCGCACTTTGAGCTGTACCAGCCCGACAGTGTGCAAGGCGCGCTCGAGCTGGCCCAGACCATTGGACCGGGCGCCTGGTTCCTCGCCGGCGGCAATGATTCGCTCGACTGGTTCAAGGACCGCAACAAACGCCCGGCGGCGGTCATCGATCTGGCGGGCATCAAGGAACTCTATGGCATCCGCGAAACCGCGGACGGACTTGAGATCGGCGCCCTCACCAAATTGATTGACCTCGAACACTCGGATCCGGTGCGCGCCAGGTACTCACTGCTGGCGACTGCCGCCGGACGCGTGGCCAGTCCCCAGATCCGCAACAGCGGTACGCTCGGTGGCAACCTGTGCCAGGACGCCCGCTGCTGGTACTACCGCTTTGGCGTCAGCTGCTACCGGGCGGGTGGCAACACCTGCTATGCCGACACGCCTCAGGGCATGAACCGCGAGCATTGCCTGTTTGGTGCCAGCCGCTGCGTCGCCGTGTCCCCCTCGGACACCGCGACGGCCGCCATGGCGCTCGATGCCCACATGGTGATCCGCGGCCCGGGCGGCGAGCGGGTCGTGACCGCGCAGCAGTTCTTCGTCGGACCCACGCAGGACATCACCCGCATGACCTCTCTGCAACCCGGCGAACTGCTGGTCGCGGTGCGCTTTCCCAAGGAGTGGGCGGGCGCCCGGTTCCACTTCGAGAAAGTCGCCGACCGCAACAGCTGGGACTTCGCCCTGGTGAGCGTTGCGGCAGCCCTGGTCGTCGACAACGGCCTCATCACCCGCGCACGACTGGCCTGCGGCGCGGTGGAATGCGTGCCGCGCCGGCTGCAGTCGGTTGAACGGGCCGTGATCGGCAGGCCGCAAAACGAGGCCACCGCCGTGCTTGCCGGTCAGATTGCGGTCGAGGGCGCGACGCCCCTGCATTTCAATGGTTTCAAAGTATCGCTGATGGAGAATCTCGTGCGCCGCGCGCTGCGCCCGCAGATCGCCTAAAGAGCCACGTAAACCCCGAGGTCGCAAGCAATGGAAATCTTCCGCATGGGCCATGATGTCTGGGGCCGCCCCGTTCTCGAAGGCGTCTCCTGGCAGCTGATCTGGGTTGCCGTCGGCCTCGGCGCGGTGGTGATCATCGGGCATGCGGTTTATCGAGCCATCCGTCCCCGGAGCACCTGAGCATGGCCGTCGCAGCAGACCGGATAAACGAAATTCCCGCGCGCTCCGATCGGGTACTGCGCCACGCCGGCGTGGATCGACTGTTCCATTGGCTCACGGCCGCGTGCGTACTGACACTGATGACTACCGGACTGCTGCCGCACCTGGGCGTGCAGTTCGATTGGGTCGGCGTCCACTGGATCACGGGGCTCGCGATGGTGGCCCTCGTGACCTTCCATATATTGCGTTCGGTCATCTGGCGGCGGTTACGCGCCATCTGGTTCAGCATCGCCGAACTGCGCACGCATCAGGTCGGCAAGTATTCGGTTGCGCAGAAGCTGATGCACCACGCAATGACCGTGATGGTGTTGTGCGCGGTGGGCACCGGGGTGCTGATGCTGAAGAAGATAAACACACCGCTGTTGGTGCGCGATCCGTACCTGTTCGGCGCCGACACCTGGGGCGTCATCTACGTCGTGCATGGCCTGGCGGCCTTGAGCGCCATCACCCTGGTGATCGTGCACGTGTACTTCGGCCTGATTCCCGAGAACCGGATGTACCTGCGCGCCATGATCACAGGCTGGATGTCGCGCGGCGAGCAGCGCGCCCGCGTCGCCGGCATTCGCGCCGGCGAGAAGCACCTGACGTGACCGAATCCCGCGCGGAGCTGGCGCGCCGCATCGACATCATCGAGCGCGGCTACGAATACCTGTTGGCCTTCGCCGCGCAAGGTCGCAGGGGCGAGGCCGGCAGCGAGGTGCGCACGACGCTGCTGAGCATGCACGCGGTGCTTGAAGGGCTGGAGCGAATCGTCACTGCGGCCATCAGTTCCGATGCCCCCGCGCAGCACCAGGACGACGGCGCCTTCATGACCGCGGTTCGCGATGATGCCCTGAAAGCCCGCGGCGCCATTGCCTTTACGCTCAACTGCAGCGCGATTGGTTCACAGCTGATCGACAATCTCAACGCCTCGATCCATGTGCGCGCGCTGCTGACCGATCTGTTTCTCGTCGACCAGGCATTGCGGCAGGCCGCGGCGTGACTCTATGCGTTGCCCTGCGCCTTCAGCAACTCAGCGTCAACTTGCGCTACCTTGGAAACTGACGGCCGCGCATTCCAAAGATCGATGTAGTTCTTGATGGGCGCGACCGCATCGATCAAACCGAAGCCCACCACCGAAGTCAGTGCGCTGCCCCACAACACGTCGGCCGCCGTAAATCGATCGCCAAGGATCCAGGGGCCTTTGCTGAGCTGAGTGGTGACTGCGTTCAGTGTCGTAGCCAAGTCCCCGTAAGGCATCATGCCGATCGGTCCGGGCTCACGCTTCATGGCTTTGTCGACCAGCGCCGGCTCAAAGCATGCGGCGTAGAAGACGTACCAGCGCAGATACGGCCCGCGCAACTCATCGTCGATCGCGGGTGTGATGCCCGCTTCGGGAAACAGATCCGCCAGATAGATGCCGATGGCCACCTGTTCGGTAATGAGTGTATGGCCATGCAGGATTGCAGGCACTTTCCCCATCGGATTCAAGGATAGGTAAGCGCTTTGGCGTTGCTCTCCCGCCTTCATGTTCAAGGCGTGCAGCTTGTACGGTGCCCGAAGTTCCTCCAGAAGGGCCAAGACACCGGTCGACCGCGTTTGCGGTGCATGGAAGAGCGTAATCGGCTGCGTAGTAGGCATCTCAGCTACGCCTTCGGCAACCCCGGGTGATAGAGGAACGGTACAGTCGCCGCACTCGGTGCGACGACTGACCTTGGACCTGCTTTGCTGAGACTCAGTAGAACACTCCGTCAACCACGTCGGCGATACGCCCCGAGCGGATGTTGACCAGGAGCAGATCAGGTCCGTAGCGCACCCACTGATAGCCCGCCGGCGGTGGCGCGAGACCCAGCGACGCGTAACCATCGTAGTAGTACGGTGCGGTCAGGAAAACCGGCGGCAGAATCCCACCCGTAGCCCAGGCCTGATAAGTGAATCCGTCAGGGAAACTGAACTTCGGTCCACGAACGCTGCGGTGCCAACTGCCACCGCTCATGAAACGGTGCGCAGGGCGTCGTCCGATATGAGGCACTCTCTCGGTCGCCGCGGTGCTGTGCGAAGGTGCTCGGTGCGCAGTTGAAGCCGGCTTGGCCTCATTGGGCCGTGCCTCATTCGGTCGTGCCTCATTGGGCCGCGCCTCATTGGGCCGCGTGGTCTTCGGTCGCTCCGAATCACGCCGGGGGGGTTGATCCTGCGCTATCACCAAGCTGGATCCGAGTAGCGCTACGCCAGCTGCAATCCATAAACCTTTACGCATGTCGGCCTCCTGTAAGAAGGTCATTATTGCATCTTGCCACCCGCGGCGTCCTCCCCGCGCCCCCGGCCGTATGCCGCCGCAAGTTGCTTCAGCGTGAACTTGACAATGGATTTGCATTGTAAAATCAGACACCTGTCGCAGAAAGTCGCCACTGACGAGAGTCATATCTGCCAGGGGGCATTTTCCCCAAAGAATGACGCATTCGTTAAGGACGCCCCGGGTGTTGGACCAATATTGGCAGTGGAAGCGCGCTTCGCGGCGCGTTGTCCGAGCATGAAATCGCCCGCTGCCGCACGCGTGCTGGTTGCCGGAGATGATGCGACTGAAGTTCGTCACCTGGTTGAGAACCTGGGCAAGCACTTCGCGCATGTCGAGAGTTCCACCAACGGCGACACGGCAGCGGCCGACTTTGAGAAACACGCTCCAGAAGTCATTGTGCTTGCCTTCAAGAGGTTGGAACAGGCGCAGCGCTACTACCTTGCGCTGCATCGCTTTGGCCAATCGATTTACCAGCACGCGCACAGAACCGTGCTGTTATGCGGCAAGGAGGACACGGAAGCCGCCTTTGAGCTGTGCAAAAAGCGCTACTTCGATGACTACATTCTGTACTGGCCCAATCCTCAGGATGGATTGCGAATTGCGATGAGTGTGTGGCTTGCCAGTCGCGAACTGGGACCGAAAATGGAAGGGATGACAGGCCTGGAATTACGTACACACGCGACTCAACTGGCGGGACTTGACCAGCAGCTTACGCAGGAGTTCGAAGAGGGTGAACGGCAGGCCGCCGCTGCCCATGATTCCCTGCTTGATCTTGAGTGCGATCTTTCCAAGGCGAATGACGAGCTGTCGAGCCACCTGGTGAAGGGTGGCGCCAATGGCGCCATCGAAGTCAAGGACTCCGCAGCCCTCACGAAAGAGCTTGCGCAATTCAAGGAACGGCAGCGACAGCGCGCCCAACAGGCACGCGACCAAGTCAGCAAACCCATGAGCGCCTGGGCGCAAGGCCTCAAAGCGAAGGTGGCGCCCGCCTTGACCGGCGTGCGCGCATTTGCGACCCAGATCCAAAAAACCAAGCCCGTGCTGCTGGTTGTGGACGATGACCAGGCGATGCGCGACATCCTGGAACCCGTGCTGATCTCGTTGGGATTCGACGTGTTTTTGGTGAGCAGCGGAAATCAGGCGCTGCGCGAACTCACGCATATGCAGCCTGACGTCATCCTCATGGATATCAGATTGTCGGACTCCGACGGCGTTACGCTGACGCGACAACTGAAATCCTCGCCGCACCTTGCCCACATCCCGGTAGTCCTCATGACCGGGGATTCCCGTCGGGAGCGGCTCATCAGCAGCATCGAGGCGGGCGCCGCCGATTTCATCGCGAAGCCGTTCACGATCGGAGTGCTGCGGGCAAAGCTGGAGAAAGTCCTGCGCCCATCAGGCGCGCGCGCGTGACGCGTGCATCGACGCTATCGCTTGCGGGTTCTGGCGCACTGCTGGGTGATCAGCTCCCCTAATGTCTGCAGCGCACGCTCCGTCGCGGCGGTCCATGGGTGACCGTAGTTAAGCCGTATGGCGCGAGTAAATTCACGCCGGGCGCAGAAGATGGGTCCGGGTGCCACGCTGATGTCGTGCTCGAGGGCGCGAGCCTGCACGGCGAGTGCGTCCGCACCCGGTGGCAGCTGCACCCACAGTTGGTAGCCGCCTACGGGGCGCGACCAGCTGCACTGCGGAGGAAAGTAATTCTCGAGGGCGCATATGAGCTTCGCCTGTTGCTTCTCGAGCGTACGTCGCAAGCGCGCCAGGTGCCGATCGTATACGCCGGTGTCGAGGCAGCGCGAGATCGCGGCCTGGATGGGAATGCCGGTGGCCAGTGAGGTCGTGATCTTGCGGTTCCTCACCGCGCAGGCAAAGCGTCCGGCCGCGATCCAGCCGAGCCGGTAGCCGCGGATCAGGCCCTCCAGGTCATGTGCGAGCCGTTCGTACAGTCTCACTGGCAGCTCTCCGTTTCGCTGCCGGCATGATAAGTGGCTCAGGGTCCGGTGTGCGGCGAGATCAGGTGCATGTAAAAGCCGGCCATCAGCAGCACGAACAGGACCAGTGACAGCCCGATCCGCCAGGCCAGCGCCTGCATCATGGCATCCGACTGGTTTGGCCCGGAGCTCATATGAAAGAGGCCCTTCCCCAAGTACACCACGATGCAACCCAGGAGCGCGATTACGACGATCTTGAATTCTTCAGGCATGGGGTAATCTCCGTATGGCCCCGGGAGTGCCCGCCCGCGACGAATATCGCGCCCGGCATCGCCGCCATGAGCACCACGAGTCCCCCCGCGAGGCGATAGCCCTCAACCAGGCCGAAGGCGACGCCGAGCGGGGTGGACACCAGCAGAATGGGCTTGGCGATCCTCATGTAACTAGCCTAGACCTTCATGATGGGTGGGGGCAGATGCAGATATCGCCTTGTTCATGCGGTCCAGATGGGCCGAGGGCGGCACCGGCCGGCCGACGCGAGCCGTGTTTGACCGAACCCCAGCGGGCCGCCTAGTCTGGCAACACCGTGTCGCCAATCCTTGTCCTGGTAGGCTGGCTGATTCTGCTGGTGCTGTGCTGGCCCTTCGCGCTATTGGCGCTGATTCTGTGGCCATTGGTATGGCTGATTTCGCTACCCTTTCGCCTCATCGGGATTACCTTTGAGGCCGTCTTCGCGCTGCTGCGGGCGGTGTTGCTGTTGCCTGCAAGAGTCCTGGGCGGTCAGCCGAAGCGATAGACATGCGAGGGGGGAGATGGGTGTCCATGAAAGGTTGGAGTGTCGTGGCCACATTCGGCGACCGTATTTTGGCGCAGGCGCTGCTTGGCCTGCTGGAGTCCGAACAGCTGCCCTGTTATCTCGCCTCGAACGCAGCCGTGCCGGGCCTTGGAACGGAGTTCACGGTCCTGGTACCCAGCCAGTTCCTGCGCAAGGCGCAGCGGACGGTTGAGCAGGCCAGCGTCTCGGAACAGGAACTGACCGAGCTTGCAATGGGCGCGGGCCCGGGGGCAGTCGAGAAATCATGAGACCCATCGTTCATATTCGCTGCGCCGTGACGGTAGCGTGCCTGGTGGCCGCCCTGCTGGCTGTGCCGGCAATCCCTGCCGAAGAGTTCTCTTCAGTACAGACCAAGTGGGACGCCATTACCAAGTGTGCGTCGCTGGTGGATGATGGCGGGCGCCATGCCTGCCTCGATGACGTTCTGCGCAAGTCCGGCCTCATGCCTGCGGCAGCGCGAGCAGCGACGAGTCGCCAGCGGTTTGGATTACCGGCTCCTGCGGTTGCAGCTGCGGTGGCACCGGCTCCAGTTGCGGTTGTGGCGGCTCCCGCCACTGCCGTGGCCCCTCCAAGCGTTAAGCGTGCTGCGGACGATCTGATTCAGGTCACCTTGGCCGGCGTAAAACGAGGCGGCGATGGGGCGCTGGTCCTGAATACCACCGAAGGGGCCGTATGGCGACAGATCGAGGCCGTGGACCTGCATCCCGATCCGGTTGCCGGCGATACCCTCACCATCAAGCGCACGGTCTTCGGGGGTTATATGTGTCAGTCCAAGAAGTGGATTGTGTTCCGCTGCGTCCGAACACATTGAGGGTCCCGATCCCCGGCGGGCCCATCACCGTGCTTTTTCCTACCGATCCATGCCTCGGTGATTACGGTTGACGGAATTCAAGTATCTGTTTTTATTGGAGATTTACAGATGCGAAGGACATTCAGGCGCTTAGCCTATGACTGACACTAATAGGTTAAGGGCAACAATTCGCTTTGCGCCGATTCCATTGGGCCACCAACGGCATAGTCTTTCGGGCATACGCGTGGAGGCTAATCGAATGCGGTGGTGGTACTTAAGCTTGGTGGTGATCTGCTGCTCGCTCGCGGCGGCTGGGGACAAAGTGTCCGTGGCGACCGGGATTGCGGCCCCGCCGCTCATTGCTGCCACCCGCGCCCACGATTCGGCCAAGGCGCTCGAAATCCTCGCAGCGCAGCCGCGCCCGGACGTGAACCAGCGTTCGGTGGATGGCACGACCGCCTTGCACTGGGCGGTCTACAACAATGATGTTGCCGTCATCGATCGCCTGCTGGCCACGGGGGCCAATCCGAATCTGCGCAATGATTACAATGCGACGCCCCTTGCCGCGGCGGCGGTCGTCGGCAACCCGGCAGTGATACGGAAATTACTCAAGGCGGGCGCGGATCCCGAATCGGCGAATGCCGACGGGCAGACGGCGCTGATGGTGCTGGCGCGCACCAGTAACGTTGAGGCCGCGAAGCTCCTCCTCAAGGCGGGCGCCCAGGTCAATGCGCATGAGACCTGGCGCGGGCAGACCGCGTTGATGTGGGCGGCGGCCCAGTCGCAGCCGCAGATGGTTCGGCTGTTGATCGAACACGGTGCCGACGTAAACGCGATCTCCAAGCTGACGCACTTCGAGCGCCAGGTGACGGCCGAGCCGCGCATGCAGCAACGCCCCTCGGGCGGGTTGACCCCCCTGCTGTACGCCGCGCGCGCCGGGTGCCTTGAATGCGTGAAGGAATTGGTACGCGGCGGCGCGGATATCAACCTTGCGGATCCCGATGGCATCACGCCCCTCATCATGGCGGGTATCAATGCCAGTTTCGACGTGGCGGGGTTCCTGGTGACAAAAGGTGCCGAGCTCAATGTCTGGGACACCTGGGGGCGCTCGCCCCTGTACGCCGTCGTGGACCTCAACACCGTTCCGACCGGTGGCCGCGCCGACCGGCCCTCCTCCGATGCGACCACCGGCACGGAACTGGTCAAGATCATGCTCGAACACGGTGCGAATCCGAATCTGCAGATCAAGATCGTCCCGCCCTTGCGTTCGCTGCGTGATGATCGCGGACCCGACGCCGTGCTGCAGGCTGGCACCACGCCACTGGCGCGCGCGGCCAAAGGCGGCGACGTGGATGTCGTGCGGCTGCTGCTGGCGCACGGCGCCAACCCCTCATTGCCGACCGTGCAGGGTGTCACGCCCATGATGATGGCCGCCGGCACCGAGTACTCGGGCCGCGATTCACGCGGCCGCTACCAGACCGAAGAGCAGGCCGCGCAGATCATTCAGTTGCTCCTGGGTGCGGGCGCGGACATCAACGCGCGCGCCAACGATGGCGGCACTGCCTTGCACGGGGCCGCGAGCCGCGGTCGCAACGCCATCGTCAATCTGCTCGTGGCGCACAACGCTGATCCTTTGATCCGGGACGCCCGCGGACGAACTGCCGCGGATGTCGCGAATGGCGTGGGTGGTGGGGGCTTCGGACGGGTGCCCGACACGTATCCGGAAACAGCGGCGCTGCTGAAGAAACTGATGGCCGATACCGGTGCACGCGGGGGTGCGCGATGAATCGCCGCCACTTCGTCACAGCGTCGGGAAGCGCACTCGCCGGTGCTGCGCTTGCCGGCTGGCGCCCCCTTTGGGCCGGCGACGGCGCGCGCGGCGAACAGCTTCATGTCAGCGAACTCGGCGAACGCCTGTTTGTGGTGTCCGGCGGTGGTGGCAATGTGACGGTATTCCATCCGGAGGAGGGCGTCTTGCTGGTTGACGGCGGGTCCATGGCCCTCTCGCCGGCGGTTCTGAATCTGGTGCGCGAGCGCACGGGGAAGGCAAGTATCCATACCTTGTTCAACACCCACTGGCACTGGGATCAGACCGGCTCGAATCTGGCATTGGGAAAGGCCGGAACCCGGATCATCTCCCACGAGAACACGCGCCTGTGGCTGGGCGTGACGGTGAATTCGAAGTGGGAAAATCGCAAGTACCCGCCGCTGCCCGTCAAGGCGCGTCCGAATCAGACCTTTTACTCACCGGGCAGCCTGTCTTTCGGTGGCGCGACCATCGACTACGCACTCATGCCCGAGGCGCACACGGACGGAGACATTTTTGTGCACTTCCGCGAAGCCAACGTACTCGTGGGCGGCGATGTCGTCGCCGTCGGCAGTTACCCGATCCTGGATATCGCCTCGAACGGCTGGATCACAGGCAATCTCAACGGCGTGACCACGCTCAAGGGTCTTTGTAAGGACGGCACGCGTGTCGTGCCGGGCAAGGGAGCGGTACAGGCTGCCGAGCACCTGGAAGCCCAGCGCGTGATGCTGAGCACTATCCGGCAAAGGATGGCGAAAATGCTGGCGCAGGGGATGAGTGCCCAGGAAATGATCGACGCCCATCCCAGCAAGGAATTCGACGCCATCTGGGGCGATCCGCAGCTGTTCATCCGCAATGCCTTCGTCGGCATTTCGCTGCGGCCGCAGACGATGGGAGTTTCGATCGTATGAGACTGCTGCTGTCGAGCCTGGCGCTGTCCGGCTTCGCATTCGCGTCGGCGCTGGCCGCACCGGATGAGGCTGCCCGTGTGGATGGGAGCACGCCGCATTGGAAGATGCTGGCGCAAAGCTGTGAGAAGTGCCACAACGCGACCGACTGGGCCGGCAGCATCGCCTTCGACACCATGTCCCCCAACACCATTGGGGCGGATGCCGAAGTGTGGGAAAAGGCACTGCTCAAGCTGCGGGGCCGCCAGATGCCGCCGCCCGGCGAGCCGCAGCCCACGGCGCAGACAGTCGACCGTTTCGTGCACTGGATGGAGGGTCGGCTCGATGCCGCGGCGGCCGAACGGCCCGCGCCGGGCAGCGTGGGCGTGCACCGCTTGAACCGAACCGAATACGCGCGCTCCATCAAGGCGATCCTGGGCCTGGATGTCGACGTGGACACGATGCTGCCCAAGGACGTCTCGAGCGACGGTTTCGACAATATCGCCGCGGTGCTGCGCACCTCGCCGGCCTACCTCGAGCAGTACATCCAGGCCGCCCGCAACATCAGCCGCCAGGCCATCGGACGTGCGGACGCGAAGTCGAGCACACACGAGTATCGCACGCCGATATACGCCGATCAGAATTCGCATGTCGACGGCCTGCCGCTGGGCACGCGGGGCGGGTTCTTCGTGGATTTCTATTTTCCGGCTGACGGTGAGTACGTGTTCAATATCACCGACTTTCACTGGATGGGCGCCGGCTACGTCACGAAGGTCGACTCCCGGCACGAGGTGATCCTGACGATTGACGATGAGCGCGTGTTCCAGGCATCGGCGGGCGGGGCCGCGGACCTGAAGGCCATAGACCAGCGTCAGGCGGCGGCTGCGGATGAGATGCAGTCCCGGTTCAACAACATTCACGTGAAGGTCAAGGCCGGCCAACGACGTGTCGGAGTCGCGTTCATCGAGCGCTCCCTCGCCGAGTCGGATTCAACCCTGCGACCGGTCGCGATGCTGCCGGAAATGGAGCGCGTGCCACGCATTCCGGGCGTCGAGATTTCCGGTCCGTTCAACGTGACCGGAGTGGGCGATACGGAAAGTCGCCGCCGCGTCTTCATTTGCCATCCGGCCTCCGCTGCGGAGGAAGTGCCATGCGCGCAGCGCATCCTGACCAATCTTGCGCGTCAGGCGTTCCGCCGACCGGTGACCGATGAGGACCTGAAGGCGCCGATGTCGTTCTTTGCGATGGGCCACGCCGAGGGTGATTTCGAGTCTGGCATCGAGGGCGGCCTCACCGCCATCCTTTCCAGCACGAAGTTCCTGTTCCGTGCCGAGCCCGTGCCCGCCCCGGTCACGACCCAGGCCACGGCGCTGCGAACCGCCGGTACTGCGCCCGCGGACGCGGTGGCATTGAACGATCTGGAGCTTGCGTCGCGCCTCTCATTTCTGATGTGGAGCGAAGTGCCCGATCGGCAGCTGCTGGACGCGGCGACGGCTGGCAAGCTGCGCAATCCGCAGGAGCTGGATGCCCAGGTTCACCGGATGCTCGCCGATCCGCGTGCGCAGTCACTGGTCACGAACTTTGCCTTCCAGTGGCTCAACGTTGCCCGGATGGATGCCATCGACCCTGATCCGGAGCTGTACCCGGACTTCGATACGAATCTGCGCGATGGACTGCACGAGGAAATCCGTCTGTTCCTGGGCAGCGTGCTGCTCAAGGACCGCAGCGTGGTGGATCTGCTCAGCTGCGATGAGACCTACCTCAATGAACGCGTGGCCACCCACTACGGCATCAAGAATATAATCGGTGCGCAGTTCCGGCCCGTGAAGCTCGCGGATCCGAACCGCTGGGGACTGCTGGGCAAAGGCGCGCTGCTGATGAGCACCTCCTATGGCAACCGCACCTCACCAGTGCTGCGCGGCCAGTTTGTCATCGACAACATCATGGGCACCCCGCCGAATTCGCCGCCGCCGGTGGTACCGGCGCTTCCGGAGGCGGAGCTGGGCAAGAAGGTTCTAAGTGTGCGCCAGCGCCTGGAAGCGCATCGCGCGAACAAGACCTGCTTCGCCTGTCACGCCGTCATCGATCCGGCCGGATTCGCGCTGGAGAATTACGATGTCACCGGTGCCTGGCGTGTGAAGGATCTCGACGCAGGCGTTGCGATCGACTCGGGCGGTACGCTGACGAATGGCACGAAGGTCGATTCGCCTGCGGCGCTGCGCAAGGCGCTGGTCGCGCAATCCGATCAGTTCGTGCAGGCATTGACTGAGCGGCTCATGACCTTTGCACTGGGCCGCAGCCTGCGCTACCAGGATATGCCGACGGTGCGGGCGATCGTGCGCACCGCGGCCAGGCAAGGCGACACCTTCGAGTCCCTCATCCGCGGCGTCGTCGACAGTGCGGCCTTCCGGATGAAGGAAGTCACCACCCCGGCCACGCAGACCGCATCCCTTGGGTCCGACCAGCGGAGATAAGCCATCATGTTCATTACCCGAAAGTACATCTCCAGGCGCCAGGTTCTGCGGGGCGCCGGCGCGGCAGTGGCGCTGCCATTCCTCGATGCGATGGTGCCGGCCTCTACTGCGCTTGCGAACACGGCCGCTGCGCCGAAACCGCGCCTGGGGTTTTTCTACTTTCCACATGGCGCGGTCATGGAGCAGTGGACTCCGAGGCAGGAGGGCAGCGACTTCGAGCTCAGTCCGATTCTCGCCCCGCTCAAGCCATTCCGTGAGCACCTCACGGTGGTCAGCAATATCGGCAACAAGCCCGGCGAGAGCCGCGCGGTCCACGCGCTGGTGCCGGCGACCTGGCTGTCGTGCGTGCATCCTCTGGAAACACTCTCGCCTCACATGGCGCCGACCGTGGACCAGATTGCCGCGCTCCACATCGGCCAGGACACGCCGTGGCCGTCGCTGGAAGTGGCGACGGCCCAAGGACATGGCCAGGGCAGTGCGTGCGAGCGTGGCTACGGCTGCTCGTATTCCGGCACGCTGTCCTTCCGCAATGCGACCACCCCACTGCCCATCGAAAGCAATCCGCGCACATTGTTCCTGCGTCTGTTCGGCCAGGGTGACTCGGCCCGTGAGCGCGCATACATCGCGCGTCAGACAACCAGCCTGCTGGACATGATCGCCGGTGAGACCGCGGCCCTGAAGAGCAAACTCGGTCCGGCGGATCGCGCGACGCTGGATGACTACCTGGGCAACGTGCGCGAGGTCGAGCGGCGTGTGAACAATGTCGCGCATAGTGATGTCGCTAGACTGACGCTACCGGAGGTCCCCGGCGCCACTTCGCAAAGCTTCGACGAGCACCTCGGCATGATGTTCGACCTGATGGCACTCGCATACCAGGGCAACCTCACGCGGATTCAGAGCTTCATGATCGCCGCGGAAGTCTCCGAGCAGACCTACGGTTGGATTGGTGTTCCAGACGCTTTCCACGCGCTATCGCATCATGGCAACGATCCGGCGAAGAAGGCACGCCTGGCGTTGATCCAGCGCTACCATGCGCAGAAGTTCGCCGACTTCCTCACAAAATTGTCGAAGATGCAGGAAGGTGATGGCACGATGCTGGACCATTCGCTGATTCTGTTTGGCAGCAACATGAGCAACAGCAACGCCCACAACCAGTATCCGCTGCCCACGGCGATCATCGGCAAGGCCTGCGGCAGGGTACGCGGCGGTCAGCACATCAATTTTGCGCAGCGCACCCCGCTCGCCAACGTGCTCCTGACCATGCTGCAGCGGACCGGCGTCAACATCGAAAGCGTCGGCGACAGCAACGGCGCCATCGCCCAGATGTAGGGTGACAATCGGCAGCGACTGACCCCCTCGACAGCTGCTGATACTATTGCCTTCAGCCGTTGGCGGAGGCGATATGCACTTCCTGCTTCTTTACGATTTTACCGAGGACTACCTGCAGCGCAGGGCGCCGTACCGGCGCGAGCATTTGCGTCTTGCCTGGGAAGCGCACGAGCGCGGCGAACTGATCCTGGGCGGCGCACTGGCCGACTCACCCGCCGGTGCCGTTGTATTGTTTCAGGGCGCAGACGATCGGGCGGCCCGGGCTTTTATTGCCGCCGATCCTTACGTAACGGCTGGGGTGGTCGACTGATTCATGTGCATCGGAAAGTTGGCGTGAAACAAGTCATCGTCGTCAACGAGGCGCTGCGCCTGCCACGGGGCAAGCTCGCCGCACAGGTTGCTCACGCATCCATCGCAGCGTTTCTGCGTGCGTCGTTTGAATCACAGGAACGCTGGCTGTCCGAAGGCATGCGAAAAATCGTGCTCAGCTGTGAATCCGCGGAACAACTCACTGCGCTTCTGGCGGGCGCGACCGAGAGGGGCATACCGGCCGAGTTGATATGCGATGCGGGTCGTACCGTTGTCGCAGCAGGGACCGCGACCTGTCTGGGACTCGGCCCCGCGGTGGATTCCGACTTGGACAAGGTCACGGGTGCGCTAAAGCTGGTGGACTAGGTGCCGCGGTCCAACACTTGTTGGCAGGCAGGGGAGACCTTCATGAAATCCAATGTGATCCATGCCGTTGTGTGGCTGGTTGCCGGCTTCTGACGCTGCGGTCAATCCTGGGTTCGAGGGATTGTGAAGCTAGGGATGTACATTACGTTGGCAGCGGTGGCGATCATCTACCTGGCCATTTGCCTGGCGATGTTCGTCTTTCAGCGCTCCTTGCTGTATTACCCGCAGCCTCGTGCGGTGACTGCTCCGGCATCGACGCTGGCGCTGCAGGTCCCGGGCTCGGATCTCGTCGTCACGATAAGGCCGCATTCGGGGCCGAAGGCCATCATCTACTTCGGTGGAAACGGTGAAGACGTCTCCGCCAACCTTGGAACCTTTTCGTGGGCATTTCCGGATCACGCCCTGTTCCTGCTGCACTACCGAGGCTATGGCGGAAGTACGGGGCACCCATCCGAGCGGGCCATTAGCAGCGATGCCGTCGCGCTCTTCAAGAACGTGTACGCGAAGCATACGGAGGTTGCGATCATCGGCCGCAGCCTGGGCAGTGGAGTTGCCATCCGACTTGCCAGTGAAACCCCCGTCGCACGACTGATACTGGTCACGCCGTACGACAGCATCGAAGAGATTGCGGCGGCCGAATACCCTTACCTGCCAGTCAAGCTGCTGCTGCTGGACCGCTACGAGTCGTGGAAATATGCGCCCGCCATCAAGATTCCGACGACGCTCATCGTCGCCCAGAATGACGAGGTGATTCCCCGCGCCAGCACCGACAGACTATTCGCCCGATTTCGCACAGGCGTCGCCTCGATGCGGGTAGTCGCAGGGGCCGGCCACAATGATATTGAAGCGACGAGCGAGTACATCAAGATAATTCAGGCCGCGCTGCAGTGAATCGGCAAACGCAGTAGGCGCATCATGCAGGGCAGCAATTTTACGTCCGCCCGGGTACAAGACCGGTTTGACCTATCCTGGGAACTCATCTTTCAATGAATATTCTCGCCCTCTCCGGCAGTCTTCGCAGGGACTCGATCAACTCAGCGTTCTGTCGCGCGACGGCGGTACTTGCGCCCCCGAATGTACGCGTGCAGGTGTACTCGGGTCTGGGTGAGGTTCCGTTGTTTAATCCCGATCTGGAATCGTCACCGCCACCGGCCGTAACGCTGCTGCGTACCGCAATCCGCGACACAGATGCTGTGGTTATCGCCAGCCCGGAATATGCCCATGGCATTTCCGGCGTCATGAAGAACGCGCTCGACTGGCTGGTGAGCTCTGAACCGACCGTTCGCAAGCCGGTGGCACTCGTGAACACCGCGCCGCGTGCGCACCATGCCCATGACGCCCTCAGGGAGATTCTCACAACGATGTCAGTCGATATTGTCGGCTCCGCTTCAGTGACCGTGCCCCTGCTTGGAACGTGGACCACGGAGGTGGAAATGGTCAGTTCACCCCAGGTGAGCCGGACAATTCGGGACATGGTTGCGGCGTTGGCGCTTCATATCGAAGGCAGAGATGCGTCGGGCGCAAGTTTTCCGCTGTGACCGACGCGGGCCGGCCACATTGCAGCGCAACGTAAGGCGCAGAACCGAGGTGATTCGTGGCGTCCTTCGACAGCTGCCGCGACAGCGCACCCCTGTTGCACCGCCTCCAGACTCGCCTATCATGATCGGCAGCTTCCGGGCAGCAACTTGCAGACAAAACGAGGGGACCATCATGGATGATCAGACACTGAACCGACGCCAGATGCTGGGGGGCGTGGCGGCGGCAAGCGCGACCGGTCTGCTCATCGGGGGTGGCACACGCCCGGCCGCGGCCGCCGATCTGCCCGATATGGGTACTTCCCAGGCGCCGCCGATCACTGATGTGAAGGGCAAGGTGGCGTATATCACCGGTGGCTCCAGTGGTATCGGGCTGGGTATCGCGCGGGTGTTTTACGAAGCCGGAATGAAGGTGGTAATCGGCTACCTGGATGAGCAGCATATCGGCGATGCGATGAAGCATTTTCCGACGGACGATCCGCGGGTCCATGCCATCAAGCATGACGTCATGGAACGTGACGCCTGGGAACGCGTTGCCGACGAAATCGAAAAGAAATTCGGCGGCTTGCAGGTACTGGTCAACAACGCAGGTGTCGGCCTGCAGGCACCGGCGAGCACGGGCACCTACAAGGATTGGGAGTGGGGCCTGGGGGTGAACCTGTGGGGTCCGATCTACGGCACTCATACCTATGTACCGCGCATGCTCGCGAGCAAGCAGGGCGCGCACATCATTACCACTACTTCGACCAGTGGCATTCTGCCGGGCAGCGGCGCCGGTATCTATACCGTGGCGAAGATCGCCGCCGTCGGCTTCATGGAGGAGTTGCGCCTGGAACTGCGCAAGACCAACATCGGGACCTCCTGCTTCGTGCCGGGTCTGACGGCCACCAACATTGGGGTCAGCGAAAGCTATCGACCCGCGGCATTGAAGAATGACGGCCCGCCGGCCCTCGCCCCCGGCGCAACGCCGCGTCCGGCGGGTGGTCCGCGCCCGCCGCGCCCGCCGCGGCCCGCGCCCCCCGCAGACTTGGCGCCGGCAGCCGTACGGCCCATGGACCCGATGGTAGCCGCGCGCTTTGTGCTGGACGGCCTCCTGCACAATGATCTGTACATTGTCGCCGAGCCTGAGTATCGCGCGGGGGTGGAGGCGCGTTGCAATGCGTTGCTGGAATCCATGAACCCCTTCAGACCATTGCCGGCGTCGCTGAACAACGCGGGGACGGCGACCCTGAACCGCGTGGGGGTATACCGCTCGCCGATTTATGTGCAGGAAATTGGCCATCGCAGGGCCACGCAGCACCGGGATCTCGCCGGCACTTGAACTTCGTGCGTTGTCCCGGCCAATAAGGGGCCTGAAAGCAGGATGAAAATTCCAATGTTCATCGGCCCGGATCAAGGGCGCCACTACTCCATGGGTCGGATGAGCGCGATCTTCAAAGCCGATGGCGCGGAAACCCAGCTGGGCTATTCGATATCGGAGTGGTGGTTGGAGGCCAATACCCGCGGTCCGGGACCCCACGCGCACCCCGACGACCATGTCTTCTACATTATCGAAGGCACCGTCAGCGTTAAGATCGCGGAGCAGTGGACGCACGCGGCGCAGCGCTCATACGTGGTCATTCCCGGCGGGACGCTGCACGACTTCGAAAACCGCGGTGGAACCCGTGCGGGGTTCATCAGTATCAATGTGCCCGGTGGCTTTGAGGACAAGATGCCGTATATCGTTCAGGCCTTGACGGCGAAGCCGGTCGGGGATGTCAGCGATGCAAATCAAGATCACGAAACGCGGCCGGCGCAATGAGATGCGCTGCGTGCGGCCCGATGGATCGCACGAGGTCGCAAACCTCGGTCCCGGACTTCCGCACCATGACCTGGCCCACTTCGTGATTGAGCGCCGCTGGCGGCTGCGCGAAGGGTTTTTCGGCAACATTGCCGGCGGTTACAGCTTCGCCCAGCTATCAGACAAGGATGTCATCAAGAAGCTGGGTGCTCAGTCGGCGCAGGCGGAAGTTCTTGCCCGTGCGCTCGGATTGCGGTTCACGGGCGCCTCTACTGCGGAGCAGTTCGCCGAACTGGTCAACTCGGAATTGGGCCAATGGCATTGGCCGACTGTTCCGGTGAGCCCCGCTATGGTTCAAGGCGCCGCCGAGGAGTTCGAACAACTGCTGGCGCAGTTCAAAAACCTTGGCGATGGCGCGAGTCTGGAATTGCAGTTTGAAGTCTCCCCGCTGTCACCGGCGCACCGGGCGTAGCAATGGCCGAGAGGCGAAAAACGTCCCGCAAAGCCGGTGTCGACCCTGCGATGGTGCGCGAGCTGGCGCTGGGCCTGCCCGATGTTGTCGACAGCTCGACGCTGCGCGGTAGCGCCTACAAAGTGCATGGCAGGCTGCTGGCCTGCAAGGCGATCCATCGATCAGCGGAACCGGACACGCTGATGGTGCGCGTGGGCGCCGCGGATCGCGACAGGCTGATCGACGCCGAGCCGGACAGGTACTACCTGACGGCGCACTACACGGCGAGCGAGACCGTGCTGGTGCGCTTGGCGAGCGTAAATCGCAAAGACCTGGAGACACTGCTGCAGCTGGCGTGGAAATTCGTGACTGCGACAGCCGCAAGTTCCCGCAGGCCGCGCAAGCGCAAGAAGGCCGCCTCAGTGTTTCGCTACCTGTGACCAAGGGCATCGTACTGGTGCAGACCGTGGGGCTGCTGTGCCTGTCGAATGTGTTCATGACGTTCGCCTGGTACGGGCATCTGAGGTTATTGAACACGCGGCCCTGGGTGATCGCAGCCCTCGTGAGCTGGGGCATTGCGTTGTTTGAATATCTGCTGCAGGTCCCGGCCAATCGCATCGGTTATACCCAGTTCAGTGTCGGACAGCTGAAGATCATGCAGGAGATCATCACGCTGACGGTGTTCCTGCCATTCTCGGTGTTCTTTCTGCGGCAGCCGCTGCGCCTGGATTACCTGTGGGCGGCCCTGTGCGTGCTGGGCGCAGTATATTTTGTATTCCGTGGCAGCCCCTTCGGCCACTAATGGCAGCCTTCGTGCAATGAACTCACCGACCGTCACCCCTTCCGTGGTCTACAACGACGCCTCGGCGGGTATCGACTGGCTGACCCGAATCCTGGGGCTGAAGCTGCTGTCGCGGCACCCGCTGCCCGATGGCAGCGTGGCGTTCGCCGAACTGGCCTGGCGCACCGGCGTGGTATTCGTGTCCAGCCGTCCGCCGGCCGACAATCCCTGGTCAAAGGTTGGCGTGGCCTCGATTGCACTCGCCGCACCGGATGCCGAAACGGTCCGGCGTCACTTCCACCAGGCCGTCGCCGCCGGCGCCGACGTCGTGCGCGAACTGCATGTCTCACGCACTCCGGCCTTTCCCCAGGGCAGCGCGCAGTTCGACCTGCGGGATCCGGAAGGCAACCTGTGGACCGTGGGCACCTACCAGCCCAAGACCCCTCGCTGAGGCGGGTGTGCCAGCCGCGGCCCTGTAGTCAAGCTAAAGCTTTTCGGATGGGCATAGTCTGCTGCGCGGATCAGAATCCGCCTCATTTGCAATCCGGAATCATTCTCATTTATACTTGGGTCGTTGGTTCGAGCCAACAGCTGAAGCGGAGCGATCATGTACGTATGTGTCTGCAGCGCGGTCACTGACCGACAGATTCATGAGGCGGTTGAGCGCGGCGCCGCGTCGCTCTGCGACGTGCAGTCGCGCCTGCCCGTGGGCATGTGCTGCGGCCGCTGCCAGGAAACGGCGAAGGCCATGGTTGACGAGTACGTACTGTCCAGCCGCCGCAAGAACGCGGCCTGATCCCTTCGCGCCGCCGCGCGGCGCTGCACTTCCTGCCATTTGCGCCTGCCCTGGGCCTGGACCATCATGAGGTGCCAGCCGTTTTGATGTCGGAGTGAGCTTCATGAAGGGCGATCCGCAGATCATCAAGCACCTGAACGGGGTGTTGAAGAACGAACTCACGGCCATCAATCAGTATTTCCTGCATTCCCGGATGTTCGGCAACTGGGGCCTGTCGCGGCTGGAAGCGTACGAGAAGGATGAGTCCATCGATGAGATGAAGCACGCGGACCGGCTGATCAAGCGCGTGCTGTTCCTGGATGGCCTGCCCAATCTTCAGGACCTGGGCAAGCTGTTGATTGGCGAAAGTATTCAGGAGTGCCTGGAATGCGACCTGAAGCTGGAAGTGATGGCGCACCAGGACCTGAAGGCTGCTATCGCTGACAGCGAGTCCCACGGCGACTATGTGTCACGCGAGCTGTTCGAATCCATTCTTGAATCCGAAGAAGAGCACATCGACTACCTGGAAACCCAGCTGGACCTCATCAAGCGCATGGGCATCGAGAATTACAGCCAGTCGCAGATGGGCGAGGGCAAGGAAGAGTGAAGGTTGCGCCTGATCGGGCGCCAGCCTTTCAGGTTTTGGCGGCCGTAGCAGTCGCTTTCCTCGAACCTTGAATCTTCTCCGGCAGCGCGACAGTCAGTTCGAGTACTTCCTGACCCTGATCGCGCTCCAGGTTGATGACCACGGCTTCCGGATCGACATTCACGTACTTGCGGATGACCTCGAGCAGCTCCCGCCGCAGCAGCGGCAGGTAGTCCGGGCCGCCCCGCGCACCGCGTTCCTGCGCGACGATGATGCGCAGACGCTCCTTTGCCACCTGCGCCGAGGGGGGCTGGCGGCGAAAAATATCAAGTAGGCCCATGCTCAACCTCCAAACAGGCGAGCAAAGAAACCGCGCCTGGGTTCTTCGATGAACCGCAGCGGCACCGTTTCCCCGAGCAGCCGCGACACGGCGTCATTGTAGGCGTGCGACACATCGGAATCCGCGTTCAGGATGACCGGGGTCCCGGCGTTCGATGCCGAGAGCACATCGGTGGATTCGGGGATCACGCCCACGACATCCAGTCCGAGAATCTCCTTCACATCCTCCACGCCCATCATTTCGCCCGCGGCGACGCGCCGCGGACTATAGCGGGTGAGCAGCAGATGCTCCTGCACGCGTCCCGTACCGCCTTCGGCAATCCTGGTCTTGCTGGCCAGCAGTCCCAGGATGCGATCGGAGTCGCGAACCGAGGAGACTTCCGGGTTCACGACCACAATGGCGCGGTCGGCGAAGTACATCGCCAGGTGTGCACCCTTCTCGATGCCGGCCGGAGAGTCACACAGCACGAAATCGAAACCGTCGGCGCGCAGTTCATTCAGCACCCGTTCGACCCCTTCGGCGCTGAGGGCATCCTTGTCGCGGGTTTGGGAGGCGGCCAGCACGAACAGCGTCTCCAGCCGCTTGTCCTTGATGAGTGCCTGCTTGAGCGTGCATTCGCCGTTGATGACATTGACGAAGTCGTACACGACCCGCCGCTCGCAGCCCATGATCAAGTCAAGGTTGCGCAGGCCGATGTCAAAATCGATGACGGCCACCCGCTTGCCGCGGCTCGCAAGACCACACGCGATGCTCGCGGAAGTCGTTGTCTTCCCCACGCCCCCCTTGCCCGAAGTGACAACGATAATTTCAGTCAATAGCCGATCTCCGTTCCAAATTTTTCATTTATTCGTCGAGCCGCGCGAAGCGCAGCGCATCCCCGTCCAGCCATGCCTGCACTGGCTTGCCGACAAGTTCTGCCGGTATGGTCTCGAATACCCGGAAAACTCCGGCGATCGACACCAGCTCGGCATAAAACGCCTGACAGAACACCCGAGCGCGCGTATCGCCGCGCGCCCCCGCCATGACCCGGCCGCGCAGGGCGCCGTATACGTGCGCGCAGCCATCCGCCATCAGTTCCGCCCCGGCCCCCACGGTTGCCATGACGATCAGATCCCGGCGCCGCGCGTACAGGCGCTGCCCGGAACGCACCGCCTGAGTGTGGATGAGTGGGCTTGGGTCCGGCTCCGGCTCGGCCGCGGGCGCCGCGTGCACCACGGGCGGGGATTTGCTGGTGGCGCGAAACTGCGCCAGCACCGGCATGTCCACTTCGCGCGCCAGGGTATCCGTCGCCGCCGTACCGTTGACGAGGCCGACGGGCAGCATGCCGGCACGGCGCACGGCCTCGATCACGCCGCGCAGTTCGGCCGCGTCCGGTTCCCGGCGCAGCTCGCTCAAGTCGAGGCAAACCGCCGTGCGCTCAAAAAATTTTGGCGCCGTCGCGACCCGCCCGGTCAGCTCATCCACAATGATGCCCGGATCGGTGCTACGGATCCGTACCTGGGCCATGTCCACGGGCCCGAAGCGGATCTCGAGGGCAACTTCCTGATGGGTGGCTTCAGCGGGTCGGTTCATAAGGGGAGCGGGCCGACGAAAGTCGTGCAGTGTACTGGGAGGATTGCATCATGAGTAGTTGTGCGCGCGATCAATCGCGCAAGTCCTCCACCGGAGTTCGTACCCAGCTTCGCCAGACCGAGACCAGGGCGGCCATGAGCGCCGGACCCAGAAACAGTCCGACCAGACCGAATTGCTCGACGCCGCCGAGGATGCCCAGCAGAACCCACAGGAACGGGAGGCTCGCGCCCTCGCCGATGATAACCGGTCGCACCAAGTGATCGGAGACGAATAGCAGAATGCCACCGGCCACCAGCACGGCGATCGCGCCACCGATGGCCCCACTGAGCCCGAGAATCAAAGCCACCGTAACGAAAGCGATCGGCGCGGCGAACGGGATCATGGCGAAGATACCGGTGATCGTGCCCAGCAGAATGGGGTGCGGGGCGGATGCCAGCGCATACACGCCGGCCATGATCGCGCCCTCGGCGATGGCGACCAGCACGATGCCATCGACGGTGGCACGGATGGCGGCGACGACGCCACCGAGTATCGGCACCACCGTCGGACCGAATAGACGCTGCGCCGCGAATGGCACGTCATGTCGGAGCCCTTCGCGGTTCAGGCAGACAAAAAACAGCGTGAGCAGCGTGAAGCCCAGCGTGACCGCGCGATGCAGGATCTGCAGGCCCAGTCGCCGGGTCCATTGCACCAAAGACGGGTGGGCCGTGACCACTGCACTGCCGATCTCATCGTGGGCCTGTCCGATCAGCTGCAGCCACTGGGTCTGGATCCAGTCACCAATGGCGGGCAGTTGCAGAATCCAGTGTGGCAGTGGCGGCGGTCCGTCATGCGTGGCTTCCGCAAAGGCATGCAGCAGCGCGGCCGTTTCGCGCACGGCGACGAAGCCGAAGTAGATGAGCGGCACGACGACGATCGCGCCGATGAACGCCGTAAATGTCAGGGCGGCCCACAGATGACGTCGGGGGCCCGAGAACCGCTTCAACCAATAGTCATAAAATGAGGCGGTCGCGATGGCGAGCACTACCGCCCAGCTTAGTGCGGGCAGGAACCGCTGCAGCATCCAGCCCCCGGCCAGCAGGAGCGCGCCAACCAGGACGTAGCGTGCTGTCTTGTGGGCAGGGGAGTCGCTCGGCCCGGGCAAAATTGACGCTCCAGCAGGGAATATCGCTATGGTACAGACTCGCGGCAGCCCTTGGACATGTCTTAAGGAGAGTCTTTTGTGAAATTACCCGTACAGATCGCAATCCTGTGCCTGCTGCCCACCGCTGCGGCGCTGGCACAAAAGGTGATTTCGCCCACCGCGCTGCCCTCGCCACAGGAAGCCGTCTCGCCGACCTCTTCGAGCGCCGCGGCCCATGACTGGGCGGCGCGCAATCTGAAAGACTGGCCGGTGGAGCGGCAGGTACTGGCCGCGCATCTGGTCACGCGCTACGGGGAGCCGCAGGAAGTGACGCCCCGGTCCGTGAGTTGGTATGACAATGGACCGTGGAAGCGCACCATTTTGTACAAAGACGGCGACCTGCATCGCTTCCCGCTGCCGCACCGCGATGTGTTGTGGCAAACCATCAACTACAAGGTGCCGATGAACAAGGTCGGCGCACTGATGACGTACGACGGCAGCATCCTGGTCGACAGGACTCGCGGGGAAGTCACGGCGCATTGCGACTCCGAAGAGGCCAATACCCTGATCCTCAACATCGCTAACGACATTGTTACGGGCGAGGACACGGTGGAGCAGGCCATGGCGTTTCATGCGCAGGTGGTGGAGGGGATGCGTATCCACGAGCCCGAGGAATATCCGCTGAAGCTGCGGTTCAAGACCGCGAAGACCAATGCCGCGACCGCCGATCCCGCCGAGGAAGCCGAGTTGCTGCGGCATTTGATGAATACGCCACAGTAGTCTCAAGGCGCGGCGCGCGTGATCGGCGCGTGTCGCGCAAAACTACGCGCGGCTTCGCGTGCCGCAGGTCCTGCGACCGGGCCGTGGACCAGCACCAGATACAGTGCGACCTTGCGCGTCGCCCCGGTCTGCAGGGGCAGAGTGCGGGCGGTGCCGCTCGCGATGGCCGGCGCGACCAGATGTTCCGGCAACCAGGCGAAGGCGAGTCCCGCGGTCACCATCGCCAGCGAGGCCTCCATGCTGCTGACGGTAAAGCGCCGTTCGGCGCCCAGCCAGCCCTCATCGCGCGGTTGACGCACTCCGGAGTCCCGCACCACCACCTGGGTATGATGCGCCAGATCGGCCGCCGCCAGCGGCCGTTGCAACTTCATCAGCGCATGATCGGGGTGCGCAACGGCCGTGAACGGCACGTCGAGCAGGAAATCGCCGAGATAGCCGCCAGGCACGCGACTTGTGACCACCACATCGGCGCTGCCTGCGCTGATGGCCTCCTCGGCCCCGGACAGTACCGCATCTGCCAGCTGCAACTGGGTGTGCGGACAGGCCGCCTCCAGTTCCGTCACGATGCGCAGCAGCCGCTCGCGCGGAAAGGCCAGGTCCACCACCAGATTCAGCTGCGACTCCCAGCCACGCTGCAGACTGTCGGCCAGCTCCTCGAGCGTCGACAGCTCCTGCAGCAGGGGCCGCGCGCGGCGCAGGAGAGTTTCCCCATGGGCTGTCAGTACGGCCTTGCGCCCCTGGACGCCCAGCAACGGAACCTGCAGCGACTCCTGCAAGCGGGCTACCGCATAACTGATGGCCGACTGGCTGCGGTGCAGGGCGTGGGCGGCCTGCCCAAATCCGCCCCGATCGATGACGGAAGCCAGTACCGCCCACTGTTCCAGCGTCGTCCGGGGAAGGCTCATGTATTCAATAATTCGATCATTACGACCTGAATTTTGCTCTTTTTAATTCATAAAATCGAGACTATTCTGCCTGACAGTCAATCGGAGGCAGGTATGAACGAGATTCGGCGCAGCAATGAACGCGGCCTGGCGGACCACGGTTGGCTGAAAAGCCTCCACACCTTCTCCTTCGCGGACTACTACGACGCCCGGCATATGGGTTTCGGGCCGCTGCGGGTGATCAACGAGGATCGCGTCGCGCCGGGTGCCGGGTTCGGCACTCACGCTCACCGCGACATGGAGATCATCAGCTACGTGCTGGAGGGTGAACTCGCGCACAAGGACTCGATGGGCAACGGTTCGGTCATCCGTCCCGGAGACGTGCAGCGCATGAGCGCCGGAACGGGTATTCGTCACAGTGAATTCAACGGTTCGCGGGAGCGGCCCGTGCACTTCCTGCAAATCTGGATCGAGCCCCAAGAGCGCGGCATCGAGCCGGGATACGAGGAAAAACACTTCGCGAACGCGGAGCGACGCGGGCAGTTGCGGCTGATCGCAGCGCCGGATCGCGCGCACGGGTCGGTGCTCATTCACCAGGACGCGCGCGTGTACGCGGGACTGTTGACCGGTGCCGAGCGCGCGCAGTTGGCTGTGGCGCCACCGCGTCAGGCCTATGTGCACGTGGCTCGCGGCAGCATCACTGTCAACGGCGCGGTACTGCAGCCGGGAGATGCGCTGCAGGTCACGCAAGCTGATGCAGTGGTGCTCGAAAACGGTCAGGACGCCGAAGTGCTGGTGTTCGATCTGCCGGTTGCGCCGTAGGGGCCAATTGGCTAATGCCGATATAACGGGTGCGGTGGCAGCGGCGCCAACCCGAGGGCCCTGCGCAGCTCGGCCGCCGCCGTGAGTTCATCGGCGATGAAGCGCGGCTGGTCGAACAGCGCCTCCGCGAGCGCCGTGCCTGCCAGATGACCCGCGTACACATCGCTGGGGTAGTGAACGCCGCCGACCTCGCGGTTGTGCGCGTACTCGTCCGCGCGCGCAAAAATCTGTGCGCGTCGCTCCGGCACCATATCCGCCAGCACGATCGCACTGGCCACCGCCCAGGTGCTATGGCCGCTCGGATAGGAGGCCGACGGCGGTTCGAAGACGACGGGTGCCAGGTGTCTGTCTGTGACGAAGGGCCGCGGCCGGCCGAAAGCACTCTTCGCCGGATTCATGAACAGTCCCTCATCCCGGCCGATCCTGGCGAACAGTTCGGCGGTGAGGGGCAGCTGCTGCGGGTTGAACTGCGGTGGATTGCCCAGCGCGTCGGCGAACCGGAAGATACTCAACGCCGCATCCGCGCGCGCGCGCTGCACGTCGGCGGCCGTGCGGGTGGCCTGCAGGCGCAGCAGCTCGTCCAGCTCGGTACGTTCCTGGGCCGAACCGGCTGCCGGCGGTGGCGGCAGCAGCCGATACAGATCCACGGAAGTTGGCCGCAGATAGGCGCCGCGGGCGCTCAGTGCGAACTGTGACGCGGCGGGCGGCGGCGCGGTCGCGCTCGGCGCAGGATTCACGCCCTGTTGCTGCAGTTGCGCGGAGGCCGCGCAGCCGCTCAGTGCGAATACGATATTCGCAAAGAAAATCAATGATCTGGCGCGCATCTGAAGCTCCCCCGGATGATCGGTCATTTCTGCGAAGTTAGCCCGCTTGCGGCCCGCTCAAGAGACGCACAATCGCGCCGATAACGGTTATGTCCCCGGCCTTTGCGTTTGACGAGGAGCTTGTTTCCATAATGTTCGTGATCATCGGCTCCGTCGTCGTCCTGGTGAGCGTCGGCCTTGGCTTCATTATTGGCGGCGGCAGCCTGTTGCTGCTGTGGCATCCGACCGAGGTGCTGATCATCGTCGGGGCCGCGGCCGGCGCCTTCGTTACCAGCAATCCCCCGAAGGTGGTCAAGGCTTCACTCGCCGGCATCATGGCGTTGCTGAAGCCGCCGAAGTACAAGCGCGAGGATTACGTCGATATCTTCAAGCTCATGTACGACATCCTCGTGAAGGCACGCAAGGAAGGCATGCTGGCCATCGAATCGCATATCGATGACCCGCACGCAAGCAGTCTGTTCACGCAGTACCCGCGCATTCTTGCCGATCACCACATGACCGACTTCATGACCGACTGCCTGCGCCTGATGATCGGCGGGAATCTGGATCCGCATGAGCTGGAAAGCCTGCTCGAAACGGAGCTTGAGACGCATCACCACGAGGCGACCGAGCCAGCGCATGCCATGCAGAAGGTTGCGGACGCCCTGCCCGGATTCGGCATTGTCGCAGCGGTGCTGGGCATTGTGGACACGATGGCATCGATCGAAGGCGCCGATACGGCGACGATCGGCCACAAGGTGGCTGCCGCGCTGGTCGGAACGTTTCTGGGAATCCTGGTGGCCTACGGTTTCGTGGGCCCCATTGCCGCGGCCATGGAGCAGCGTGCCAACGAGGACAGCAAACCCTTTGAGTTGGTGAAGATGGCCTTCGTGGCCAGTGTGCGCGGCTACGCGCCGCCGGTCGCGATCGAATTTGCGCGCAAGCTGCTGTACGCCGGCATTCGACCGAGCTTTGCGGATCTGGAAGCCCATCTGAAGGGCAAGAGCCGAGTCGAAAGCGCAATCGGTTAAGCCATGGCGAAGGAAGAAAAAGCTTCGATCGTCATCGTCAAACGCCGCAAAAAGGGCGGCGGTGGGCATCACGGCGGCGCCTGGAAAGTGGCGTACGCCGACTTCGTGACGGCCATGATGGCCTTCTTTCTCGTGATGTGGCTCGTCAGCTCCATCTCAAAAGAGCAGCGGGCGGCCGTGTTTGATTACTTCAAGAATCCGAGCATGCAGCCGGGCAAGAACATTCGCGCGGCGCCCGGGCAGATGGGGCCGGGCGGGGCCAGCACCAGCGTGATCAACATGGGTGGCGGCCTGGACGCACCGCGCGTGACGGTCGTGAATTCACCGCCCAGTGATGCGAAATCCAAGCCGCAGCCCTTCAATATGACCGTCGCTGAACCAAAGAAAACCGATACCGCGGCGGAGGACGCCGCCAAAAAAATCGATATGACCGTGGATGAGGCCAGGAAAATCGCCGACGCGGCCGACCACAAAAAACTCGAAAGCTTGCTGGAGGAGCTGCGCAAGGCGATCGACAAGAGTCAGGCCCTGCGGCCGTTCAAGGATCAGCTGCTGCTGGACATCACCCCCGAGGGCCTGCGTATCCAGATCGTCGATCAGCAGAACCGGCCAATGTTTGATGTCGGTTCGGCGAAGCTCAAGGACTACACCACCGTCATTCTCAAGACGCTGGCGGGTTACCTGAACACGGTGCCGAATCGCATCTCCATGACCGGACACACGGACATCCGTCCCTATCCGGGCGGCGGCGCCTACACCAACTGGGAGCTTTCGGCCGATCGCGCCAATGCCGCGCGGCGAGCGCTGGAATCCGGCGGCCTGGCCGAGGCGAAGATTGCGCGCGTCGTCGGACTGTCATCGTCCGTGCTGTTCGACAAGAGCGACCCGCAGAACCCGGTGAACCGCCGTATCAGCATCATCGTGATGACGAAGCAGGCCGAGGCTACCGCGCTGAAAACCGAATCGCGCCCGGAGACGACGCCCGGCAGCGCCGCTGCGCCACCGGTCAGCGCCGCGCCGTCCGTGACGCAATCGCGCCAGAGCGCCGCTCCGCCCGCGCGCCCGACGCTGCCGCCGCAGGCAGCGCCCGTCGTCGCACCGCAGAGCCTGCCGGCAAAGGACACTGATACGGTAGTGCCGCAGTCCGAGCCCGCGATCAAACTGCCCGATTCGCGCGCACTGGATGCGCCCGTGGCGGCGGCCGATGGCGCGCCGGGTCTTTAGCCCACGCGCGCGGTAGGCGCTGCGGCCGAGGAGTAGGACTCCATCATCAAACCCGTGCCACCGCGCGATACGTGGGCGACGACGGCCGTGCGTCGATGCAGTTTGGTGATGGCGCCGAGATTGATGGCGAATACCAACTCGACGTTCTGGCCCTTGCGCAGGCCGAGGTTGGTCGTTTGGATGAACACGCCCGTCGCACTCAAGTTGACGGCGCGGCACAGCCGGCGGCCACTTCCCGGGACGGTGATGTAAACGGTGGTGCGGGCGCGATGCCTGGTGTGAAGTCGACGTTCCAAGTTCTTCAGCTCCGAATTTTCTGCTTTTTGGTGTTGTGCTGCGCCGTCTCGCGCAGTATGCCAGTCCGACCTTTACCGTCGCGGTTGACTCAACATTAATCGGCTCAGAAGTCTGCCAGCAAAGTTTATGCCAGCCGACCGCCTGCTATGGCTTGACTACGCGGCGGGCACGGGTACCTTGTCTGCACCTGCGCATTACGTTCAATGCCGCTCGAGGTATCTATGAGCCTGATTGTTCTGCTGATCATCATCGTCGTAGTCGTGCTGTTCCTGGTTTCGACCTACAACGGCCTGGTCACCTCCCGCAACGCTTTCAAGAACGCATTCGCGCAGATCGATGTGCAGCTTACCCGGCGTTATGACCTGATTCCGAATCTGGTCGAAATCGCCAAGGGCTACATGAAGCATGAGCGCGAGACGCTCGAAGCGGTCATCCAGGCGCGCAACGGCGCCGTTTCGGGCCTGAAGGCCGCGGCCGCCAACCCGGCCGATGCCGCCGCGGTGCAGCAACTCTCGGGTGCCGAAGCGCAGCTGGGTGGCGCGTTGGGGCGGCTGTTTGCGCTGTCCGAGGCCTACCCGGACCTGAAGGCCAACCAAACCATGATGCAGCTGTCCGAGGAGCTCACCTCGACGGAAAACAAAGTTGCCTTTGCCCGGCAGGCCTACAACGACTCGGTGATGAGCTACAACAATCACCGCGAAGTGTTTCCGGCGAGCATGGTCGCGGGCATGTTCGGCTTTCAGCCCGCGCAGCAACTGGATATCGCCAAGCCCGAGGCACGCGAAGCACCCAAGGTGAGCTTCACCTAAATCCGCAGCGCGGGCCAGGACTCTCAAGCCTTGGATTTCTACGCCTATCAGGCCACCGCGCGCCGCCAGTCACGACTCTTTGTCGTGATGTTCATGGCGGCGGTGGCAGCCGTGGTGATCGCGCTGGATGCGGTGATCTTCACCGTGCTGGCCGCGCGCAGTTCCGCCGCGGCCTATGGCGGTCAATATGGCGATGCATCCTTGGATCCGCTGCAGTTCGCGATGCGCAACCCGGACACGGTGTTCGTGGTGTCGGTACTCATCATCGGCGTCATCGCACTTGCGAGCCTGTTCAAGTCCGCACAGCTGCGCGGCGGCGGTGCCGTAGTCGCCCAGTCGCTGGGTGGCGTGCGCGTGGAGCGGGACACGGCCGATCCGGCGCGCAAGCGGCTGCGCAATATCATCGAAGAGATGGCGATTGCCTCCGGCGTGCCGGTGCCGGAGATCTATGTGCTGGAACAGGAGCCCGCGATCAACGCGTTCGCTGCGGGGCATACGCCGGCCAATGCCTGCATCACGGTGACCCAAGGCGCGCTCGATCATCTTGATCGCGATGAGTTGCAGGGCGTGATTGGCCACGAGTTCTCACACATCCTCAACGGCGACATGCGCCTGAACATCCAGCTCATGGGCGCCATCTTCGGCCTGCTCGTCATTGCGATCATCGGCCGCCTGGTGTTCAACTTTGCACCGCGCGGCGGCAACGATCGGGACCGTCGCGGCGGGGGCCTGGGCTGGGTGGGTGTGGGGCTTGCCGCGATGGCGCTCGGCTACCTGGGGTTGTTGGCCGGGCGCATGCTGCAGGCGGCGGTGTCGCGGCAGCGCGAGCGCCTGGCCGATGCCTCAGCCGTGCAGTTCACGCGCAGTACCACCGGACTGAAGGGCGCGCTGCTGAAAATCGCGGCGCTTGAGGAAGGCTCGAAGTTTGTCGCCGCGGATGCCGAACAGGTGGCGCATATGCTGTTTGCGCCAGGACTGGATCGGATATTTGCCACGCACCCGCCACTGCTGGAGCGGATCCGCGAGCTTGATCCGCAGTTTGATCCGGCTGAACTGCAGCGCCTGCTTGAGCATGGGATACCCGGCCCGCAAGGAGGCGGTTATGCCACCCCCGCGGCCGCGGCGGTGCGCCCCGCGATCCCGGTGCCTGGCGTGAGCAGCAGTTTCGCCGCCGATGCGGGCGCGATTGCCGCGCAGGTGGGTCGGCCGCAGCCGGGGAACGTGGATCAGGCGCAGGTGATGCGTGAGCAGATTCCGCCGGTGCTGCGCAATTTTTCCGACACGGGTGCGCACGCCCGTTCGATGGTGCTCGCATTGCTGCTCAGTCGTGATCCGGCCATCCGTGACGCCCAGGCGCAGCGGGTTGCGCGCGAGTACGGCAACGCGGAACTGCAGGTCATAAACACCGCCATCGCCACGGCCGGCACCATCGCACCGATGCTGCGACTACCGGCGCTGCTGCAATTGTTTCCGACTCTGCGACGCCTGCCGCTCGCCGATCGGCAGCGCCTCAACGCGCTGGTTCTGGATCTGATCCACATCGATGCAAACATTGATGTGTTCGAGTTCTGTCTGGCGAAGCTGCTGGAGTCAATGCTGAATGACGCGGCAGGTAACGCTGCGCCGTATGGAAAGCTGGGACTGGAAAATTGTGCGGCCTCCGTCCACGTGCTGTTCGCGACGCTGGCACGCTGCGGGAGCGATGACGAGCAGGAAATCCGTGCCGCCTATGTGGCCGGCATCAATGGTTTGCTGAAGAGCTATCCGCAATACCGCACTTACGATGACTGGGCGCAGCGCACCGGCGTGGCATTGAATGAACTGGATCAGCTGCAGCCGCCGGCCAAGCAGCAGCTGATCGAGGGCCTGGTGCGCACCGTCGCCAACGACGGCAGGCTCAAGGTCGAGGAATCCGAACTGCTGCGCACGACCTGCGCCCTACTGCATTGTCCGATGCCGATCCTGCATTAGCGCTTGGCGTCGAGCGCCAGAAATCCGCTGATTTCCCGGCCGAAGCGCTTGATGTCGATCAGGAAGGAGTCGTGCCCCTCGATGCAATCGAGCGGCGCGTAGTGCGTATCGGTGCCGGCCGCGGTGAAGGCCTTGGCAAGGGAGGCCTGTTCGGCAATTGAAAACAGCATGTCGGACTCGACACCGATGATCAGCGCGCGCTCCACGCCCGAGCGCTTCAGCACCGCCGGAATGCTCTCGCCATGGGCATTGAGGTCGAAGCGATCCATGGCCCGCGACAGGTACAGGTAGCAGTTCGGATCGAACGCGCGTACGAAGCGGCGCGCGTGCAGCTCCAGGTAGCTTTGCACCGCGAATTCGGGGCCGAACGGTTCACCATCCTGCATATCCGGCGCCGCCGGAGTGCGACCGAAGCGTTCGACCCATTCGGCGGCCGAGCGGTAGGTCATCATTCCCAGCTTGCGCGCGATGCGCATGCCGGTTTCCGGCGGACGCTCGGCGGTATATTGCCCGGCCTTGAAATCCGGATCGCGCAGGATGGCCTCGCGTTGGATCGAACGCAGGGCGATCGCGAATGGCGTGGCCGCGGCGGTGCCGGAGATGCTGATGAGATTGCGTGCCGCCCCGGGAAACAGGGCGGCGTAGGCCAACACCGCGATGCCGCCCAAAGAGGGGCCCACCACGGTGTGGGCACGCGTGATGCCCAAGGACTTCAGGGTCTCGTAGCCACCGCGGGCGATGTCCTCGACGGCGAGGTCCGGGAAGGTAATGCGGTAGGGCGTCCCGGTGGCCGGGTTGATGGACAGAGGGCTCGTCGAGCCGAATGCGCTGCCCAAGGAATTCACGCATACCACGAACAGCTCATTCGTATCGAGCGCAAGGCCCGGTCCAATGATGCCTTCCCACCAGCCCGGTGCCGGATTGTGTGCCGAGGAGCGAGCATGTGCCGGCGGCGACAGCCCCGTGAAAAGCAATACGACATTGTCTCTCAGGGGATTCAATTCCCCCCAGGTTTCATAAGCAATGTGTGCTTCGTGCAACACTCCTCCCCGCCACATGGGAAAAGGATCGGGCAGGGCCGCGAACCGACGCGCGTCGAATTCGGTACTGGTATCCCCGCCGGAGGAGTCCGCCGGCCGCGAGAGCTCAGGGCTCGGGGTCGCCACCGTCACTGATTCCTTCGAATAAAGGCGAGGAGAGATACCGCTCGCCGGTGTCCGGCAGCATTGCGAGAATCACTGTGCCCTGGGGCGCTGCGGCGGCAATTTTCAACGCCGCCGCGACGGTCGCGCCCGAAGAGATACCGCAGAAAATACCCTCGCGACCGGCGAGCGCCCGTGCCTGCGCCATGGCCTCGGCATCCGACACCGTGACGATGCGATGTGCCACTTCGCGGTTCAGCACTGCCGGCAAGAAGTCCGGGGTCCAGCCCTGGATCTTGTGGGGCGTGAAGGGTTTGCCCGACAGCAGCGACGCGTTCTCGGGCTCGGCCGCAATGACTTGGGTCTCCGGGCGCGCCAGGCGCAGCATTTCGCCGACCCCGGTGAGCGTTCCGCCGGTTCCCCAGCCGCTGACGAAGTAGTCCAGGCGCTTGCCGGCGAAATCGGACAGGATTTCCGCGCCGGTGGTGTTGCGGTGATAGGCCGGGTTTGCCGGGCTATCGAACTGGCGGGCCAGGTACCAACCGTGCTTTTCGGCCAGCTCGCGAGCCTTGCCCACCATGCCTCCGCTGCGCGCTGCGGCCGGCGTGAGAATCACCTTCGCGCCCAGCATGCGCATGATGCGCCGGCGCTCGACGGAGAATGACTCCACCATGACGGCGACGAACGGGTAACCCTTGGCCGCACACACCATGGCCAGCGCGATACCGGTATTGCCCGAAGTGGCTTCGATCACGGTCTGGCCGGGCTTGAGCACCCCGCGCGCCTCGGCATCCTCGATCAGCGCAATGGCGAGGCGATCCTTGACCGAGGAGAGCGGATTGAAGAATTCGCACTTGGCGTACAAGGTGACCGTGGCGGGTGCGAGGCGCCGGATGCGCACGATGGGCGTGCAGCCGATGGTCCCCAGAATGCTGTCGTAGATCATGCGGATACCTCGGTTAGGCTAGTATTCCAGTGCCTGGCCCTTGGCGGGGTCGCAATAGTGCCATGCCCCGAGCGGCGCCGGCTAAGAACCGATCTCTTTGTGCTAAGACTGCAAAAATTGCTGGCCGGCGCCGGCCACGGATCGCGCCGCGCCATCGAGGAGTGGATCCGTGCCGGCCGGCTCACCGTCAACGGCAAGCTGGCGCAGCTGGGTGATCGGGCGGGGCCCGGCGACGATATCCGTCTCGACGGCAAAGCGCTTAGTACCGGCGTTAGTGGTGCGAGCCATGCCGTCCTTGTCTATAACAAGCCCTTGGGGGAGGTCACCACCCGCAGCGATCCGCAGGGCCGAGCGACGGTATTCGATCGGCTGCCGGCCCCGCCGCAGGGTCGCTGGATTGTCGTCGGACGCCTGGATTTCATGACCTCGGGGCTGCTCCTGTTCACCACGGACGGAGAGCTCGCGCATTGCCTGATGCACCCTTCGGCGCAGGTCGATCGCGAATATCTGGTGCGCTCGCGGGACATACTCACCGCCGCGCAAATCGCCTTGCTGCACGCCGGCGTGAGGCTCGAGGATGGCGATGCGCGTTTCGACAGCCTCTCGCAGACCCGCATCGAGGGCACGCATGCCTGGTATCGCGTGGTGCTGCGCGAGGGGCGCAATCGCGAAGTACGACGTCTGTGGCAGGCTGCCGGCAGCGAAGTCAGCCGTCTGCTGCGTATCCGCTACGGCCCGGTGCAATTGCCGCGTGATCTGGCAGCTGGCAGCTGGCAGCTGCTGGCGCCGACAACTCACGCGCAATTGCTGCTCGCGGCTGCCAAGGCAACCAGAATGGGCGCGGCGGGTTCGGGCGCCGCTGCCGCCAGTGCTACGGGCCCGGCACTCGCCCCGCCCATACCGGCTCCCGATGAGCCCGCCGTGTGGCAGGCCGCGCGCGCCCGGCGTCGCGACAAGCGTCAGGTCTGAGCCGGGACTCGGGAAGACGGGTCGATCCAGTCGATATATTCGGGAAAAACGCCAATCTCGGTGGCGATCCGGTGAGTGTACACAGGCGCCGCAAGGCCGCACGAGCGCCTTTCGGATTACCGCCCTTGTCTATTTTTGAGAGCGCTGGCGGGCGCGCAGTCGGCGGACCATTCGCGGCCGGCGAACCCTCCGAGCGTAGAAAATTTACCTGTCCGGCGCATTGACACCCCCGCGGGTGGAAATCAGAATACGCGGCTCGTTTTCGCGGAGGGGTACCCAAGCGGCCAACGGGAGCAGACTGTAAATCTGCCGGCTTACGCCTTCGTAGGTTCGAATCCTACCCCCTCCACCATAACGGAAGGGCCGAGGGGTTCAGACGAAGCAGGTTGCGGTTGCCATCGGCGGGTGTAGTTCAATGGTAGAACCTCAGCCTTCCAAGCTGATGGTGTGGGTTCGATTCCCATCACCCGCTCCATCGTGAACGAATGAATTAGGAGCTGAGTGGGCCGTCGGGCGCTCTCAGTGACGCAGTTCCGCTGACGTAGCTCAGTTGGTAGAGCACGTCCTTGGTAAGGACGAGGTCACCGGTTCGATCCCGGTCGTCAGCTCCATGTATTTGGTGTCTTGAGCAAAAGTAGTCGCGCTAGAGGTTGTAGTCATGTCGAAAGAGAAATTTGAACGCAACAAGCCGCACGTAAACGTGGGGACGATCGGTCATGTGGACCACGGCAAGACGACGCTGACGGCGGCGTTGACGAAGGTGATGGCGGAGACTTACGGCGGTCAGTTCATGGCGTA
>DATDIL010000144.1:0-3518 GCA_036521075.1 Steroidobacteraceae bacterium
ACCACGTTGTAGCTGATGATGTAGCCGGCCTTCTTGGCCGCTTCCTGCTCGGCCTTCCAGGTCGTATCCAGGTATTTCATGTACTCATCGAACTTGCCATATTCGGTGCGGATCGAGGCGACGTTCACGACCGGGCCCTCGGTGAATGCGTGGTCATCGGCCAGTGCCGTGACGCTGGAGAGGGTGAGGCCGACGAGACCCGCACAAAGGACAGGATGTTTGATAGACATTGGATTCTCCCTAACAGTGCTTTTCATTATCGGTGCGAGGGCCTGCCTCGAGGAAGCGGGCGCAGCCTCTTCGCACTCGTGCGCCGAATGCTAGGGCCGGCATCCGGTTGAGTCAAATAAGCCACTGATCGCGCCGCCGAGCGCGGCGCTCAGGTCTTGAGCCTGAACACGCTCTCAGCGTTGGTCTGCATGAGCATCTTCTTGTGCGCGAGCGAAAGATCAAACGCATCGTAGGCCGCGACCTCGTCGGCGGACTGCTGATACGGATAATCCATGGCATAGATCACACGCTCGGGACCGAGCACCTGCATGCAGTATCTGATCGAGGGCTCCCAGCCCTGACCGCTGGTCGTGATCCAGATATTGTGCTTGAAATAGTACGAGATCTTGTGGCGCAGCTTGACCGCCGGCGCCCCGCCGCGCAGTCCCTCCCTGCCATCAGCATTGCTCTGCATCCAGTCGAAGCGATAGAGCAGCAGCGGCATGGCCTCGCCCATGTGGCCAATCACGAGCCGCAGCTTCGGGAAGCGATCGAACGCTCCCGACATGATCAGGCCCATGGTGTGCATCCACACCTCGTGGCTGAAACCCGCCAGTGCGCCGCCAAAGCCGCGGTATTCGTAGGGTTGGGCCCAGGAAGTCGGCGGAATCGTAGGATGAATGTAGAGTGCGGCATCGTGCGCTTCGAGCGCCTCGAGAATGGGCCAATACGGCAGCTCGTCGAGATAGTGGCCGCGGAAGTGCGAATTGATGACGGCGCCGTTGAGGCCGAGCACCGTCATGCCGCGCTCAATCTCGCGGATGGCGCCCGGTACATCCTGCGGCGCGAACACGGTCAGGCCGGCGAAGCGGGCGGGGTGACGCCGGCAAACTTCGGCCAGACGGTCATTGGCCAGCCGCGCCAGCGCGCTACCTTCCGCCGGCTCGAGCACCTGCACGCCGGGGGAGGTCAGCAGCAGGAGCTGCTGGTCTATCCCCAACTCATCCATGCGCGACAGGCGCCCAGGGCCGATCTCCATGAGCTGTTCCTGCAGCCCGGTCAACTTCGAGAACATGCCCGCCATGCGCAGCGAAGTGTCGTCCGGCGCATTGGGACTTTCGAGCAGCCGCACCTGGGCCGCGAGAATCTCGGGAATGTTCCAGGCCTCCTCGGTGGCGATGCGCCTATACGGCGCCTGGCGGTCGATGGCGCGATGGGGCGGCGTCAGGCCGAGCTCCTCGTCGCCGCTGGGTGCTGCCGCCACGTTCCACATATATCGCGTTCCTCTTTGACCGCCGCGTGCGGGCCGCACCTAGGCGGCAAGCGGCGCAATGTGAAAGATGCGCTCGGCATTCAGGTGATAGAGCTTGGCGCGCTCGCTGTCGCTGACCGGTGCCGAGTCCATGAATTCCACCGCCGGCCTCGTGGGCTGGTAGGGATAGTCGATGGCCCACATGATGTTATCTATGCCCACCTTGCGTATGGAATACTCGAGGGCCAGAGGGTCCTCCACGCCGCTGGTGGTGAGCACGAAATTGCGCCGGAAGTATTCCTCCATCGTAAGCTGAGTCTTCGGCGCGTGGTCGATCAATTGTGCGCGGCTGTTCATGAAGGTGATGCGCCAGATCCAGAACGGGATGGCCTCGCCCATGTGACCGATGCAGATCTTGAGCTTGGGGAAGTGGTCAAACACACCCGCGGCCATCATGCGCACCACGTGCGTCCCCACCTCGACTCCGTAACCCCACATCGCCGAGTCCATGCCGTAGTCCTGCAGCGGCCCCTTGAGTGTATCGGATGCCGCGCGCGGATGAATGTAGATGCAGGCATCGAGCGCCTCGGCCGCCTCCAGCACCGGCCAGTACTTCGGGTCGTCGAGATATTCCCCGTGGGTGTGCGAATTCAGGATGAAGCCATTGAGCTTGAGCGTGCGGATGGCGCGTTCCATCTCCCTGACGGCGCGCTTAGGGGCGTGCGGAGCAAAGGCTGCGAGCCCCGCGAAACGCATGGGATGCCGGCGGCATATGTCGGCGAGGCGATCGTTGACCAGCGCTGCAAGCTCGGTTGCGGTATCGGCATCGAACATCTGCACACCCGGCGCGGTCAGCGACAGCAGATGCATGTCCACGCCCAGCTCATCCATCTCCTTCAGCCGCCGGTCTTCGACGTCGAGCAGGCCCTCGAGAAAATTCATGGTGCCGTAGCCCGAGCCGCCGTCGCGCGCGTCGTAGATGCCCCTGATCAGCAGCTTGTCCAGACTGCTGCTCGGACCGCGCGCCACTTGCTTGAGCTCCCGAGCGACCTCCGGAATGGAGAACGCCTCTTCGGTCGCGATCTTACGCAGCCTGGCCAAGATCAATAACCAATGGAAATCGACTTGATTTCGGTGAAGCTCAACGCGCCCTCGCGGCCACCCTCGCGGCCGAGGCCCGACTGCCTGAAGCCACCGAACGGCAGCCGGCCGTCGCCGCCACCGCCATTGATCGTGATCAGGCCGGCCTGGAGCTTGCGCGCGAGCTGGTGTGCCGAACGCAGGTCGCGGGTCCATAATTTGGCCGCAAGCCCATACTGCGTATCGTTCGCCAGCGCAGCTATATGGTCGAGATCTCCGGCATCGGCGAAGGCGTGCACACCGAGCACGGGACCGAAGACCTCGTCGCGCATCAGGCTCGTGTCGGGGTGCGCGCGGAGCAGCAACGTGGGCTCGACGTAATAGCCGTCCCGCGCGATGCGCTTGCCACCGGTCACGAGTTGCGCACCGTCCGAGGTGCCGGCGGCAATGTATCCGAGCACGCGATCAAGCTGCTTCTCGGAAATGATCGGCCCCATCTGCGTGCCGGGCGCGGTGCCCGGGCCGATCTTGACGGCGCTCAGGCGCACCGCGATGCGCTCCGCCATCTCGTCATGGACGCTCTGGTGAACCAGAAGCCGCGTGCCCGCGGCGCAGAACTGGCCGGTCTTGAAGCAGATTTCGTCGCCGATGGCATTCGCAGCGCGCTCGAGATCGGCGTCTGGCATCACGATGATGGGCGATTTGCCGCCGAGCTCGAGCGTCACGCGCTTCATGTTCACGGCCGAGGCGGCCAGGATCGACTTGCCGACACGGGTGGAACCGGTAAACGAGATCTTGTTCACGTCCGGATGGTCGGCGAGCGCCTGGCCGGCGACCGGACCCAGCCCGGTGACGATGTTGACCACGCCGTCGGGAAAGCCCAGCTCGCAGATCAGCTCGCCCAGACGCAGCGCCGTCAACGGCGCCAGCTCGGCCGGCTTGAGCACCACGGTGCAGCCAACCGCCAGCGCCGGTC
>DATDIL010000145.1:0-3362 GCA_036521075.1 Steroidobacteraceae bacterium
CAGCTCGGCAATCAGATCGCCGTTCGCTGCCCGGCGGAGCTGGCACACATTCTCCGCCGGGCCGGCGCCATCTGGGAACCAGGCTCACGGCGCTGGTTGGTGCAGCGGCGCCGGATCGGGCCGGTGATCAGGGCGTTGGAGGCGGCGACCGATCCGTTGCTCCGCGCTGCGGGGCTGGTGTTGGACTGACCGGGGAGGGGAGACATTTGCCGCAGCGCAAGCCAGTGCCGCCATGGCTAATATTTGTGCTTCAAGTCCTCGGTCTCGTCGCTCTTGGGTTCGTAGCCGCCCGCGTCGGTCCTAAGTCGCTATTCGATCCTGCGCCCACACTCCAATTGCAGAGGTGATCAGGGTATTCCAGGCACGGCGCCGATCAGCCCGCGTCGCGGAAGCGATCGGTGTCCGCCTTGGGATCGCTGATGCCACCGGCAATCCTGCTCGCGACGGCCTGGGCACCGACGTGTCCTGGAAGGTCTGCATATGCACCGACACGTCACTGTCATGGGGATGGCGAGCCGAGTCGCCGGGCAACGCGACGTGGCGTATGCTGCCGTCGGCGGCGGGCCGCGTGGTATGGCCGGAGCTGATCGGTCGACCGACCGGTGCACACGACAGCTGATCAGCTCACGCCGTCAACTGACCGAATCGGCATAAGCCAAAGAAAAAGCCTGCCCAATTCGGGGCAGGCTTTGAAGGATGATGGGGAAACAATCACGTGTGTGGCTTAACTTGTATGATGCCAAGCTATGAGTCGATTCAGCACTTTGATCTAAACCGACCGGGTTAGTTAATTCCTCCGCGGGCAATACCGGCATTAACGCGGGCCACGATCATGCTGCGCTCGAACTCGCTGAACACCGCTGAGCATCTAAAACATCGCTTTGCCGGCAGGGGTTGTTGTGTCGATCGCCTGCTGGTGCAGCACCAGGTCTGCGTGCGCGCCGTCACCGGACCGGCAGTTTGCCCGCTGCTTTCAACCAACAGCCGATCACCAGTGCTGCCAGCAACAAAAGTGGCGTCGTCAGTAATGCCCGCCAAGCCGCGCGACAGGCTGATGGCCACACCCCGGCAGCTGCCCACAGGCTCTGCGCTTCACTTCCCGCCAACGCCTCTCCCCGCCAACTCTGGCCTGCCGATCTCCTCGACGAACGCGTCGCCGAGTGCAGACATGATACTCGGTGGCAGTATCAGCGCGCCAGCCATCGCCCGTCGCCGCCACGGAATTGCGGCGCACGGATGGAGATTCCCCCCACGCGCGGTTTCTCGGCCCCCGCGCTGTGCTGGCTTTGGTTGTCCGTGGTCTGCTCGCCGGTCGAAACGCGGAGTACAGCGCGGCACGCTTGGTCTTCATGGGTGGCAACGCTCCACCGCGGAACAGCAGCTGCGTTTTGCCCTGACCGCTATAGTTCCAATTTCTCCGCATCTATCCCGTCGCGGACGAGCTCGTCTCGCACGGCCTTTGCCATGCGTTCTGAAAGCGCGTTGCTCTTCGCCTTTGACATCGAGGTATCCACGTAGCCTCTGACATCGACTCTTCCTCGCAAGCCCATGAGGTTCTCGGCGTTGATAGCCGCTTGGACGATCACAACCTTGTCGCGAGCCGAGATCACGGCCGAGGCCCTGCCAAAAAAGATTGTAAAATCCCGTTGCGGGGCAGGAATCTGGTGCTCCTGCGGCCACGCCGGGATCGGTATGAGCCCGCCAAAAGCCGCGCCGCCCCCGCATTTCGAGTCCTCCCCTGCTGCCGGTTGGCACGCGCTCCGGTCCTTACCACATCTTCCCTATGTGCGGACGATACGCCAGCTTTCTCCCCGCCGAGTTCATTGCCCGGCTGTTCGCCACGGTGAACCCGCTGCCCAATCTCGCGCCGACGTGGAACATGGCGCCGACCATGGACGCGCCGGTCGTCCGGCTCATCGACGGCGACCGGCATCTCGACGCTCTGAAGTGGGGCCTCGTGCCCTACTTCACCAAAGACCCGAAGAAGGCGCGCAAGCCAATCAATGCCCGCTCGGAGACCATAGCCAAGTCGGGAATGTTCAAAGCGGCCTTCGCTGAGCGCCGCTGCCTTGTCCCCGCCCCAGCCTATTACGAATGGCGTGACGACCCGGACGGTAAGACCCCGTTCGCTGTGGCGCGCATAGACGGCGATCCCGTCGTTTTCGGGGGCATCTGGGAAAGGTGGCAATCGGCCCAGGGCGAGATCATCCATACCTTCGCCACCATCACGACTGACGCGAACGAGCAGCTTGCCGGCATACAGGACCGCATGCCGGTGATCATCGAACAGCAGGACTGGCCGCTCTGGCTCGGCGAGGCCGAAGGCAATCCGAGCTCATTGCTGCGCCCGGCGCCAGAGGACGCCCTGCGGGTCTGGCCGGTCGGGAAAGCCGTGGGCAACTTCCGGAATGACGGGCCCCAGTTGCTCGAGCCATCAACTGTTACGGAGCCGACGCCAATTTGATGTAAGCGTCACGATCTGCCCAGGATCGGTTTGCGATCTTGTGCCCACACCGTCTCGAGAGTGCGCGGCAATGGCAGACGACGAGGTCTCCTTGGAAGATCTGATCGCCATCGAGCAGGTCGCTCGGAAGCTATGGGAGCAGACGACCAAGGGCACGGCTACGGAATGGGACGCGTTGTCTGTCCTTGCCAAGCAAGCATGGCGCAACCGCGCGCGGATGGAAGTCACGATCTGGCGCAAGTCGGTGGGTGCACTCTAACTGGTGCCTTTTCTCATTCCGCAACAAAAACCCGTGTATGCGGAGCGGTAGCATGCGGATGAGCGTTGCCTCCTTGTTCTCGGGGAGTGCTCAAATGCGGTTCCGGTTCCTGGTCATTGTCGCCATGTTGGCCGCATGCGGACCGAGGCTGCCGCCTCCGAACAGCGCGGACGCACGGTATGATGGGCAGCAGCGGGCCGTGCAGGTTAGGGTCAGCAGCCTTCAGCCAGCGACCGGCGTGGCTTTGGTGGCGGCTGACGGGACCCGCTATCCGGCTGCAGGAATTGCGCTCGTGAGCGGGCCCCACGTTCTCTATAACCCGCCGCCCTCCATCGGCATCGGGATCGGCGGCTTTGGCTTCTCAGGATGCTGCAGCGCCTTTGGTTCGGGGCTGGGCGTCGGCCTTCCTGTCGGACAGCCGACGCCGGCCGAAATCAGCGGTCAGTATGTGGCCTCGGCCCTGATCCCTTCGCCGCCCGACTACGCAACCAACTGGAGCCGATACCACGTGGAGGTCTTGGCCGGTGGGCAGGCCATGGATATCGCCGCCCCTCCTGCCGGTTAAGCTCTCTTCAGCCAACACCCATACTGACTGCGACTTCCTCTTGAGAGCTGGAAAGAGAAGTATCGCTAGCTATC
>DATDIL010000146.1:0-18104 GCA_036521075.1 Steroidobacteraceae bacterium
GCTGTCCGGCCCCGGCTTCCAGAACGCGGCCGGAACGATCGGCAGCAGGGCGCAGCTCAGCAGCAGCAACACGACGTGCAGCACGAACTGGCGCGCGCCGCGACGGCTCGTCAGCCAGTGCGCATAGCTGTAGCCGAACAGGAGCACGAGCTGGAAGAACACCAGGCATACCATCCACACGCCCGCCGATCCGCCGAACCACGGCAGGATCTGCTTGGCTATGATGGGCTGCACCAGGAACAGCAGGAACGAGGACAGCAGGATGGTGAGCGCGGGTGCGAGCATCGGTTTTCCGATCCTACACGGGTATACAACCGCCAACACCGGCTTGCATGGGGCGGCGCATTGAACCTGGCGCACGTGGTGCTCTGGTGTGGCGCCTTCGCACTCATCGCGGCCGGCTTTGTCCTCACCATCGTGCCGGGCATGCCCGGCGTGCTGCTCATCTACGGCGGCATGTGGCTCGCGGCCTGGATCGACCACTTCGCGCGAATCGGATGGCCGACGCTCGTGCTGCTCGGCGTGCTGACAGCGCTGGCGCTCGTGATCGATCTGACCGCAAGCGTGCTGGGCGCGAAACGCGTCGGTGCGAGCCGGCAGGCCCTGCTCGGCAGCCTCATCGGGGGCTTCGCCGGGTTGGCCTTTGGCTTGCCGGGCCTGATTGCCGGGCCGTTCGCGGGCGCCGTCATCGGCGAGTTGATGGCGCGGCGCACGCTGGCTGCGGCCGCGCGGGTGGGGCTCTGGACCTGGATCGGTCTGCTGGCCGGCACATTGGCAAAACTGGCGGTCGCGGTCACCATGCTGGCCGTGTTTGCGGTCGCCTGCTTGATCTGATGCACCCGCGCTCAGCGCGCTTCAGCCGATCGAGGGCGGATCGAAGAATTGCTCTGAAACGGGCTTGTGCTCCAGAATCTCCTCGCGCGTCAGTCCCTGGATCTCGTGCGGAAACACCAGCCAGTGGTCGGTATCACGCAGGTAGTAATCGGGCCGCAATGCGCTGCGATTGCGCGCTGATTTGTAGTACACGGTCGCAATCCGGATCCGGCCCGGGAGATTGCGCCGGCAGCGGCGTTCGAGCGCGGCAATGACCGCTTCGAGACTGTGGCCCGAATCGAATACGTCATCTACGAGCAGCATGTCATCCTCGGCCGTCAGCCGTGAGACCAGGTAATCGAGCGCATGGACTCGAACGGTCTTGGACTGTTGGTCTGCGCCGGCATAGGAGGAGGTGCGAACGGCGATGTGATCCGCGTGAATGGCGTGATACTCGAGCACTTCCTGCACGGCGATGCCGATCGGCGCGCCGCCGCGCCACATCGCGACCAGGAACGTCGGCCTGAAACCGCTGCGCACCACCATCCGGCCAAGCTCCATCGAGTCCCGCAACAGCTCATCGGCCGAGATGAAGAGCTTATCCATGGATCATGGTCGAGCCAGCACCAGTCGCAGCCACGCCGAAATGTCATCGATCTCGCGCGCGCAGACCTCGTGCTGCATCGCGTATTCCCGCCATTCGACAGTAAATCCGTGCTGCCGCAGCGCGTCGCGCGAGAGTTCCCCGTATTCAATCGACACCACGGGATCGTTTCGGCCGTGACACATCAGGACCGGGGTCGTGCGGCCGGCGGCACTGGCCTCTGCCGCCAGGCGATCGCGCAGCGGCAGATACGTGGACAGTGCCAGTATCCCCGCCAGGGGCTCGGCTGCGCGTGCGCCGCAGTGCAGGGCGATGGCGCCGCCCTGCGAGAAGCCGGCCAGCACGATGCGTCCCGGAGCGATGCCTTGGGCGTATTCACGCTGCAGATAGCCCTGCACGCGCGCGGCCGAGTCGACAATGCCCGCGGCGTCCTCGGCTGCGCCGATCGACAGCAGCTTGATGTCGTACCAGGCACGCATGGGCAGGCCCTGGTTCAGCGATACCGGGCGCACGGGGGCGTGCGGGAACACGAAGCGCACGCCGAGTGCGGCCGGCAGCCGCAGATCGGGCACGATGGGCACGAAATCGTGGCCGTCCGCGCCGAGTCCGTGCAACCAGATCACGCTGGCATCGGGCGTGATCGTGGCCGGCGCCAGGACCACGGCGTCCTCATCTTCGCGTGTCCGATGGTTCATACGGCATTATCGTGCAAGCTCGACCCGCATTGCACGGCACAGGCGCTCGACCAATAATGCGCGCTCGCTCACCATCCGCGCGGTCATGATCTTCACGGCACATCGTCCGGCTCCGGTCGCGGTCTCGTCGTCGCTATTGCTGTCCTCATTGCTAGGGCTGTCGCTGCCGCTACCGGCCCCCGCGGCCTCCGCAGCGCCGCCGGCAGAGCCGCCGTTCGCGTTCGATACCGCTCCGGGCCGCTTGCCCAAGGACGTGGTGCCGCTCGACTACACGGTAGCCATCGTGCCGGATGTGGCAGCGATGAGATTCAGGGGCAGCGAGTCCGTGAACCTGCGATTTCGATCCAGCGCCGCGGTCATCCGTTTCAACTCGCTGAATGAGTCGTTGCAACGGGTGCAGGTGGATGGCAGGCCGGTCAAGGCGGTGGCCTCGGACGATGCCGGGCAAACTACGACCGTAACGCTGCGGCAGCCCGCCGCGGCCGGGCTGCATACCCTGACATTCGCCTATACCGGCAGGATCGAGACGCTCTCACGCGGCCTGTTCGTGCAGCCGTACGCGGGCCAGGACGGCAAGCACGGGCTGATGCTGTCGACGAAGATGGAATCGACGGATGCGCGGCGCATGCTTCCCTGTTGGGACGAGCCTGCCTTTCGCGCCACCTTCCAACTGAGCATCACCGTACCGGCCGGGTGGACCGCGGTTTCCAACATGCCGGTCGCGCTGCGCGCCGTTCACGGCCGCTATGCCACGACCACCTTCATGCGCTCGCCTCGTATGCCCTCGTACCTGATCGAGCTGACGGCCGGTGATATGGCCGCGATCAGTGCCGATGGGGACGGCGTCAAACTCGACGTGTGGGCAGCACGGGGCCGCGAACACGAAGGCGAGACCGCCCTGGCCAATGCTCGGCAGATCCTTGCCGACTACGACGACTACTTCGATTATCGCTACCCGCTGCCCAAGCTCGATCTGATCGCCATACCCGGCGGCTTCACGGGTGCCATGGAGAACTGGGGCGCCATCACGTTCAATGATCAACTGCTGTTACTGACCCGCTCGAGCACTACCAGCTCGCGGCAGACGGTATTCAGCGTTCAGGCCCACGAGATGGCGCATCAATGGAGCGGGGATCTGGTCACCATGGGATGGTGGGATGATATCTGGCTCAATGAGAGCTTCGCCTCGTGGATGTCGGCGAAGGAAACCGCGACGCGCAATCCCGGTTGGCACTGGTGGGAGGGCATGGACGCGGAGAAGGAAGACGCCATGACCGCCGATGCGCTGCCGGCCTCGCACGCCATCCAGCAGCACGTGACCGATGAGCTGCAGGCGACCGCCGCCTTCGATCCTCAGATCACCTACCGCAAGGGACAGGCGATCCTGCGCATGTTCGAAGCCTATCTCGGTCCCGAGGCATTCCGCAGCGGCATTCGCCGCTACATCCGGGAGCATGCCTTCTCCAACGCTACCACCGCCGATCTATGGGCGGCGCTCGGCGCCGCGAGCGGCAAGGACATCGGTACCATCCTGGCGGGCTGGACGGAGCAGGCGGGCTACCCCCTGGTCACTGCCGCGGTCAGTTGCGATGCCGCGGGGGCGCGCACGCTCAGGCTTTCGCAGCGCCGCTTCCTGCTCGTGGGCACCGACCCGACCGCGTCGCATTGGAGTATCCCATTGGAGCTGCGCAGCGGGACCAACGCCGAGCCGCGGGCGTTGTTGCTGACGCAGGACGGGCAGATGGTCCCGGCGGGGCGATGCGGGGAGCCGTTGAGCCTCAATGCCGATGCCATCGGTTACTACCGCGTCAGCTACGACGCCGCGACTTTCGAAGCCAACACCCGGGCCTTCGATCAGCTGGCCGATGCCGACCGGATTGCGCTGCTGGATGACGAGTGGGCCCTGGTGGGGTCCGGCGGCGAGCCTTTGTCCGATTATCTCGCCCTCATCGCCGCCATGGGGGAGGATCTGGATACCCGCGCCTGGCAACAGATCACCGGTGCGCTCGAGACCATCGAATACGATGCGCGCGGCTCGTCCGGCCACGACGCCGTCGCTGCCTACGCGCGCTCGATCGCCGCGCCGGTGTTCGCTCGACTGGGCTGGAGCTCGAAGCCCGGCGAGACGCCGGACGTGCAGCAATTGCGCAGAACCCTGATCGCAGACCTCGGTGCCTGGGGGGATACCGCCGTGATCGATGAGGCGCGTCGGCGCTTCGCCGCCTTCGTCAGGGACCGGAACGCCATTGCTCCAGACGATCAGGAGGTGATCCTTGCGGTGGTCGCGCAATACGCCGACGCGGCCACGTTCGCGCAGTTGCACGAGATCGCCAGGATCGCCAGCGATGAATCCGAGCTGCGCCGCTACTATGGCGCGCTGATGAGCGTGCGCGATGCCGCTCTGGCCGCGCAGGCCGCGCGGCTCGCGCTGTCGAGGGAGATTCCGCCACAGGCTTCCTCGCTGCGCATGAACCTGATCGTCCGGCTCGCCGCCGAACACCAGGCCCTGTCGTGGGTCACCTTCACGCAGAACGCGCCGATGCTGCTGGCGCCATTCGCGCGCTACGGGCCGCTGATCAGCGCGCAACAGGTACCGCGGATCTTCTGGAGCGGCGTAGCGGCGGGGGAGATCGAGTCGTGGGTGCGGGCGCACGTACCGGCCGAGATGGCGTCCAACATCGAGCGTGGCATGCAGACCGTGCGCTTCAAACTGGCGCAGAAGCAGTTGCTGCTGGCAGCAGCGGACGCGTACCTGCGCTCGCGGTAGCGGCCAGGGGTGGGACGGCTGCGGCCGACGGCGCTTTGGCATAGACTCAGCGCCAGTATGAGTGCGCGTGCATGAACCTGCTGCTAAGAATAAATCTGGCACTCGCTGCGGTCCTCGCGCTGGGTGCCGTGGCCGCGGGAGTGATCTGCTGGGCCATCCTCGAATCCAATGCCAGGCGCGAGGTCATGACGCAGGCCGGGCTCATGATGGACTGCTGTATCTGGCGCGGCCGATTCGTGCCGAGGCACCGTGCCTGAGCTGCCACAGCCTGCCGGCCGCGGCTCCGAAATCCGTGATCGCGCGTTACGGCAGCGACAACGGATTCGGCTGGCAGCCCGATGAGGTCATCGGAGCGCAGATCGTCTCGGTGCCACTCGCGAGCGCGGCGATGAGCGCGCACCGGGCCTTCGGCGCCTTCATGACATCATTGATCGCCGTGTTCGCGGTCATGTTGCTGGTGGTCAATCTGCTGCTGTACTACCTGGTCGTGCGACCGGTGCGCCGCATGGCGCAGCTCGCCGATCGACTCAGTCTCGGCGATCTGTCGACGCCGGCGTTCCCGGCGCACGGCGCGAAGGAGATCTCGGCCCTCGCGCTTGCATTCAACCGCATGCGGATCAGCCTCGACAAGGCAATCAAGCTGCTCGAGCGGTAGCGGCCATGACCGGGGAGGTATTCGTCAGCTATTCGCAATCGGACCGCGACTGCGCGCTCGAGCTGGTAGCGTACGCCGAGTCCCAGGGTATTTCCTGCTGGATCGCGCCGCGCGACATCTCGCCGTCGGCGGACTGGGCTTCGGAGATCATCGATGCGATCTCTGCCGCACGCGTCATGGTGCTGGTGTTCTCCGCCAGCAGCAATCACTCACCGCAGGTGCGGCGCGAAGTGGAGCGCGCCGTGCACAAGCAGGTCTGCATCCTGCCATTTCGCCTCGAGGACGTGCTGCCGGAGCGCAGCCTCGAGTTCTTTCTGAGCTCGCAGCATTGGCTGGATGCCTTTCCGGCGCCGCGCGAACCGCACTACCGTGCGTTGTGCACGCACCTGCATACGATTCTCGGCTCCGTTTCTGGCTCGCACCGCCTCGTCGATGCCGGCTTGTTCGCGCCGGAGACCCTGCGGCAGATCGAAGTGCAGCTCGCCGGTCACATCGGCCCGGTGGCACGGCCGCTGGTCAGGCGGGCCGCGACGACGGCTGCCGGCACTGACGAGCTCGTAATGAAGCTCGCGGCGGAGATCGAGGCCGAAGAAGACCGGCGCCGATTCATTAACGCTTGCCGGCAGATCAAGACGAGCTGAGAGCGCATGACCGCCAGGCCCCAAACCACGGTTGTCCGCTGCCGCTGGGCGACGGGTGATGTTCTGATGCAGACCTACCACGATGAGGAATGGGGCGTCCCGGAACACGACGGCCGCGCACTGTGGGAGAAGCTCATGCTCGACGGCTTTCAGGCGGGGCTGTCGTGGCGCATCATTCTGCGCAAGCGCGATGCCTTCCGCGCGGCCTTCAGGGACTTCGATCCCGCCGCTGTAGCCCGTTTCAAAGAGCGCGATGTGCGTCGCCTAATGGCCGATGCCGGCATCGTGCGCTCGCGCGCGAAGATCGAAGCCACGATCTCCGGCGCACGCGCTTACCTGGCCATGCAGGACGCGGGCCAGGATTTCTCGGGCTTTATCTGGAATTTCGTGGGCGGCAGGCCGATCCACAGCGGCGGTGCCATGGTCACGCAGAGCGCGCTGTCCGCCGCGCTCTCGAAGGCACTGAAGCAGCGCGGGTTCAAGTTCGTCGGGCCGGTCATCGTGTATGCGTGGATGCAGGCAGTCGGCATCGTCAACGATCATGCCGCCGACTGTTTTCGCAGGAAGCCGGTGATCGCCCTATCGCGCGTGGCGCGCTAGAGCACACCGAAGACGGCGACGCCGTTGGGCGTGCCGACAAACACCTTGCCGTTGGCGATCACTGGCGTAATGAACTTCTCGCCGTCACCGAAAGCGTCGCGCGAATTCGGCGCCTGAGTACTGTTGTAGTACTCCTGCTGGAGGTTTGCCGGATTGTAGGCATGCAACTCGGCAGGGGCGCCCGGTCCGCTGACCACCGCCCAGAGGATCGCGTTGTTCTGTCCATTTGCGGAGACAGCAGGTGAGCAGCCCGGATGGGGAAACATGGTGCTGGATTGTGAAGTCGGTGCGGAAGACAACTGCGCCTGAGTGACGGTGAAGGCTTTCAGGGTGCCATCGTCGTCCGCGACATAGACGTTGCCGCCGAAATAGGCAAATGCCGCAAACAGCCTGCCAGGCAGTGCGCCTGGAAGTATCTGGTACGCCTGATTGGTATTCGGGTTGAATTTTCCGAGATTGTCGCGATCAAGCAGCAGCACGTTGCCGTCCTTGCCGGCGCCGATCAGCAGGTGGCGCGTCATGCCCGAGGCATCGGTGAGATCCGGCAGGAGCATCGGCGAGCCGGAGCCCAGATCGACGTCGTCAGCCGATTCCGCGACGGTATTTGATGCTGCGAAATAGTCCGAAACGGCGATCGCACCGCCGCTCGACGTCAGCTTCAGCACCGTATTTCCATAGTCCGACTGGCCCGGAAAGCCGCTGCCGTCCAGCGCGCTGTCAAAGGTGCCGTTGCCGGCCATCGCATACATGGTGCCGGCGCCGTCGGCGGCAAGACCGGCCACATCCCAGATGGCGCCTTGCGTGCCGTTGGGGGTGTAATTCAGCACCGCGGTCTGCGCCAGAGTGGATTCACTGTAGGCCATGATCCAGCCGTTGTACTGCGGGTTGTCGCAATGGGAGGCCCAGACCGTATAGATCTGGCCCTGAACCGCGAGCAGGGCGCCGCGCTCCTTGTAGTATTTGGCGCTGAAAGTCTGTACGCCGTTGCTGGCGTTCGGGCCGCTGCCCGCGCTGGAGGCCTGGATGAGGACCGCGGGCACACGATCGGCGAGCGTCGCGAGATCCAACGCATGCAGGCGCTGGTAATAGTTGCCGCTGCCGTCCACCGACATTGCCACGACATACAGCGTGCCGTTGGGGCCCACGCCGCGGTCGATCACCGGTGTGGCAGTGATGCCGATTTCCGGTTGGACCTGGTCGCAGTTGCGCGTATCACTGGGGCTCTCGCCACTGGCGAGCAGCGAGACCTGCGCCAGCAACGCGCCGCTGTCGGCATCATAGGCATAAACGCTGGCGTGTTCGGTGGCCACATAGACCACGTTGTGCGGATTGCCGCCGATCGAAACCTGCGAGGCGATCAAGGGTGTTGCATCGACCGGATCGTCGGCGCTGAGCATACGCAATAAGCCGAACGTGGAGCTGTTCACATTGGCCGGTGTCAGCACGGTCTCCGTCAGATTCTGGCCGGTGCGCATCGTGTCGTTGTGATAGGTCAATACGTCGGTACCACTGACCGTGCCACTGCCAGTCATGCCGCTGCCAGTGGCCGCACTGCCGGCCGCACTGCCTGAATCGCTGCCGCCATTACAGGCCGACAGCATCATGATCGCCGCAATTATGTTAATAGTCGCAGGATGACGTGCGGCTCGGAACATGATTTGTCGTCTCACCGTGATAGGAGTCGAGGGGAGGGCAAAGGTTGCGTCATGATGACGCGAATATCATCTCTTGAACCTCGCTGGAACAGGTAGGCGAGGGCTGACGCGCCAGCGCTGACGCGCGCGGGCGAAGTGAAAGCCTGGGCTCAGTGGCCCATCATCGGTCGGCCACGCCGACGCTCTTCAGCGCGTCGAGACCGTTGAGATCGATGCTCGCCACCGCCTGCTTGAGTTCATCGATGCTGGCCGCCTGGCCCCTGACGTCGACGGTGAAGCGGTCGGCGACCACGATGCCGTATTCCCCGCTCTGCGACTGTTTATCCCACTTCTCGTGTACCAGCCGGCCGCCGCTCTTGTAGGTCTTCTCGTAGCCTGTGTCGTTCTCGCTCTCCTGCTCCACCCCACCCCAGCCGGCGGCGAATCCCACCAATCCCTTGAGCGATCCGGTATCGGTGATCTCGAGATTCAGACTGCGATTGGCGCCGTCCGTATAGGTCGCATCAGCCTTGGAGATCTGCATGCCCAGCGCCGCATTCCGTTCCGCGGACGCCTGGGTGCGCTTGAGGCCGGCGAGCGAGTCCGGCAGGAAGGGCTTGATGCGATCGGGAGGCAGCGATTCCACCTTGCCGCCGCTGCCGAGCGCGGCGCCCACGAGCTGCCCAACGGCATTGGCCTGGGCAGTGGAGTCACCGGATTTCTGTGCGGCGTCGACCTGTTTGGAAGCGTCCTGCATGTGCTGGGCCCACGCCTGTAGTCCGGCAGCGGCGCTGTCACTGGCAAAGCTTCCCGGCGCGCCGTGCGGCATCGCCATCGAGTTGAAGCCGCGGTTCATGCCCATCATCCCGTAGCCGCCCAACGAGCGGACCAAATAAGCCAACAGGAAGGAGACGACGATGGCCGCGATGACCGTGACTATAGTGTAGCCGAGCGATTTTTCGGGCGGGCATTTCATATTGAATGGCAGACCCAGATTCAGCAGGTACAGTCCATAGATCAGTCCGGCCAGTGCGGCAATCAGACCGAGCCCGGGAATGATGCCGATGATCGACGCGACCCAGCTCGCCGTGTACGCGTAGGCAACCACCTTGAGTGCCTGAACACGATTTTTCTCGCCGCCGAATGTCGGTGCCAGCGCATCGACGATCAGGGCCACCACGAGCACGCCCACCAGCGCGAGCACGTATCCCACGACGGCCATGGTGAGGCCGCTGACAAAACCGAACCGATATGAGCCCAGGAACGGCATCGACACGCCGATCACGCTGGTGGAGAGAAAGCGCACCACGGCCGGTATGGCAGCCATGATCAGAATATAGCCGGTGAATAATCCGGCGATGCTTTCGGGCTCGGCAGCGATTACCGGCCATTCCGTACGCGGCGTCACCAGAATGGCTTTGGCGCGTGCGACGATCTTGTTGGTGTTCACGGTTACTCCCTGATGCTCAATTGCGGGTTTATTTTTCTATCTCGAAGTCCTTCACGTCTCCACAGCTCGCAGCGAGCCATTTCCCATGGATGGTCTTGTCGACCGTCATGGTCTTGCCGCCGGCGGTCCTGATTACGTGCACGTTGCCGGTCATCTGCTGGGGCCCGCTCAACTGGAAGTGCTCGCTCAGCACGGTGCTCTCGTTGTCCCGGACGCACTGCTCGGAAATATCGAGCTCGTTGGAGGAATTGGACAGAATTTTCTTGTGACAATCACCGTCCGCATGCGCGCCGTCATCGACCGCCAGACCCTGTGCGATCTTTTCAGGCGTGACGCAGTGCCTGGAACGCTGCGGTTTGGATGCATTGGCCATGCTCGACTGCATGGCCGCCTCCAGTCTGGCGCGCTGCTCGGGCGTCAGATGCGCGAGCATGTCGTCCGAGATGGGCGGGGCACCGCTGATCTGACCCTCGGCGGAGACTTCCCACAGACCGGGCCTGACGTTCAGCTTGACGGACTCATTGACGGGTTCGGCCGCATCGGCAAGCAGCATGACGATGAGACCGGCCACAACCGTGCCCGCTATCCTCCAGTGCGTTGGCGGCATGTTCGGTCTCGATCAGTGCACGAGTGCGGCCCGATCTTAAGGCGGCACCTCCCGCGCAGCAACTGGACCGATGCGTGATAATGGCGGCACGGGAAGTACAGGTGCCGCCAAACATGAACTGCGCCGGGGCTTCAGAATTACTCCGATGCGCGCTCGCGACGGAACCCCTTAACAGGCGGTGGTTGATGCCATTACACGTGTCTTATGCCAGCAACGCGAGCGCCGCCGGCCGGACGCGCATTGGGCGCTGCCGCCGGGGGGAGCCATGCCCCTGACCTCGCTGCTCCTGGCCCTCTTTGTCGCCACGGCGCTGCTGCTGGTCATCGCCGTGCTGATTCTCGATCGCAAGCTCAGACGAGTGCGACGGCTGTTGCGGCGGCATGAGCGCCAGGTGTGGGAGACGCATAACGTCTTCAGGGTGGTGCAGGGCGGAGTACCGCTGCCGGTGCCAGGCGGCTGGGCCGCTTCCACCGACCTGCTTGGCGAGGTCGTGCGTGCCGTGACGCGGCGCCGGCCGCAGCTGGTGTTGGAGTTGGGCTCCGGGCTCTCGACACTGATCATCGCGGCCGCGCTCCGAAACAACGGCGCGGGGCGGCTGATCTCCGTCGACGCCGATGAGGACTATGCCGGGGACACACGTGAGCAGTTGAAGCGGCACGCCCTCGAGGCGTGGGCCGAGGTGCGCGTGGCCGCATTGAAGAACATGGTCTTCGAGGGCACCGACCGGCCATGGTATGACAGTGCAGTTTTTGACGGGCTCAACGATATCGATGTGCTGCTGATCGACGGGCCGCCAACCGCTCGTTGCCGCGATATCCGTTATCCGTCGCTGCCGTTCTTCTGGAACCGGCTCAGCGGCGGGGCGATCGTGCTACTCGATGATGCGGCGCGTCCGGCCGAGCGGGCGATGTCGAAGAAATGGCAGCGCAATTTTCCGCGCGCCCGTTACGACTATCTGCATTTCGAGAAAGGGGCGCTGCGGGTGACCATGCCGCGCTGAGAGCGGACGGCCCCCTTTCTCAGACCTGGGCGGGGGCATCGGCCGGGGCGAATGTGCCATCCGGCTGCAGCATCACGAGGCTGCCTGAGCGAATGTCGAAGATCGTGCCGGTGAGCTTCAGGCGCTGCGCTGCCACCCGATCGGCGATCCACGGAAAGGTCAGCAGATTCTCGAGTGAGAGCTTGACCGATTCCCGCTCGCAATCGGTCTGCGGGTCGGCGCTCGCGCGCTCCAGGACCCGGCGCCTGGCGGGCTCGGCGATGCGCATCCAGGGCATCAGGAAATCCCCGGCCGGCCCGGCTGAGCCCTGCAGCAGCACCCGGATGCCGCCGCACATGGCGTGGCCCATGACGATCAGATCGCGCACTTCCAGCACACGTACGGCAAATTCGATTGCGGCGCTGGCCGAGTGAAACGCGGAATCGGGTTCGTAGGGCGGCACCAGATTGGCCACATTGCGCAGAATGAACAGCTCGCCCGGTTCGGCGCTGAATATCATCCCCGGATCGACGCGGCTGTCCGAGCACGCCACCACCATCGCCCGCGGCGACTGCCCGCGAGAGGCCAGGCGCTCGAACACGCCCTTGCGCTCGGGCCAATGCTGGGCGCGAAAGCGCCGATAACCGTCGAGCAGACGTTCCATGCCGAGCGCTGCGCGTCAGGCCGTGGCGACGCTTGCCAGCGCCGTCTCGATGTCGGCCTCGAGGCTCTCGGGCTTGTCCGCGGGCGCATAGCGCTTGAGCGGCGCACCGTCCCGGTCAACCAGGAACTTGGTGAAATTCCACTTGATCGCCTGCAGCCCGAGCAGTCCGGGCCTGGCCGCCTTGAGGCAGCCGTACAGGGGATGGGTGTCGGGGCCGTTGACGTGGATCTTGGCAAACAGGGGAAAGCTCACGCCAAAATTGAGCGAACAGAAGCTCTTGATCTCGGCCTCATCCCCGGGTTCCTGGTGACCGAACTGATCGCACGGAAATCCCAGCACCGTCAGCCCGCGGCCGTCGAACTTGCGGTACAGAGCTTCAAGGCCCGCATATTGAGGCGTGAAGCCGCATTTGCTGGCGACGTTCACGATCAGCAGCGCGCGGCCGCGGTACGCCGACAGCGGCTGTTCCGCGCCATCGATGGTGCGCGCCGAATACTCGTAGACGCTCATGCGATGTTCCTCGACGTGGTGCGAACCCGGAACCCCACCGCGGGGCATTGCCCTGGGAGGCTGGTTCGACGCGCATTATAGCTTGAATACGCGACGCGGCCGGCCGGCTATGATCGGCATTCCCGGCCCACCTCACGGAGCAGACAGATGGCGGCAGCGGCACAGGGGAATCCGGTTGCGGCGGCGCGCGCCACGCTCAAGCGGGGCGAGCGCGAGATCAGGCGACTGCGCGCGGCCGCACGCAGCGCCAAGAAGATCGCGCGCACCCTGAAGGAGCAGCTCAAGTCGGCCAGGAAAGCGGCCAAAAAGGCCCGCAAGAAACTGCGCAAGGCTGAGGTTGCCCAGGAGCGCAGCCAGTCGGCACTGCAGCAGGCGCAGGCGGCGCGCATGGCGCCCAAGGGGAATCGGCGCGGGGGCATCACGCTGCATCCGGTGGCAGCGCGCCCCCGGAAAGCGGCATCGCCGGCTGCGCCGGCTCCCGCCTCAACCCCCGTCGGGACGCCAGCGCTGACGCCGGTCGCGCCAGCGGCGGCTGCCTCGAGTTTGACGGCGGGCACGCCCGCAACCCAGACCGGGCGCACCGAGCCCGCGCTGCCGCAGGCGGGGCGGGACGGCGGCTAGCTGGCCACTCCCCGGGAGCCGCGCGCCCCGGATCAATACTTGAATACGACGGTGATGCCGATGGTGAGCGGCCGATAGGTGATGTCGCGATATAACGGCGTCGCCAGCGGCACGCCCGTGCTCGGATCGTCGGTCATGACCTGGTGATTGGCGTTGAGGATGGTGTGGCTGTCGAGCAGGTTATCGGCAAACACCGACAGCGACATGTGCTGGATCTGCGTGCCGGCACGAAGCGACAGGAAATGGGTGCTGAACAACGGCAACGTCAGTGACGGCAGCGTGTTCGCGCCCGAATCGTACTGCGAGGTGCGCGAATCACGCGTCGGCGGCAGCCACTTCTCGCCGCTGCCATACTCATAGTCCAGGCGCACGAACGACTGGTGCGAGGCGAGGTTGAAGCGATACTGTGGGCTGAGCGTCGCGGTCCAGGGCGGCTGTTCCGTGCCGTTTTCGCCGGCGATGGCGTCGCCCGCGGCCACGACCGGCAGCACCCCCCCGGCGGAAGTGCCGACGAAGGCGTTGCGCGTGTACTGCGCATCGGTGTATCCCAGCGAGGATCCGAGGCTCCAGCCCGAGCCCAGATCGAAGTCGGCCTGTATGTCGAACCCCTTGGAGACGGCCGCGCCCAGATTCTGCGTCCATTGGATCTGGCAGATCGGCGGCACGATGTTCTGCTGAATGTCGTTCCATCTGATGTAGTAAAAGCTCGTGTCGAGCTGCACCGCGCCATTGAGACCGTTCTTGGCGCCGACCTCGAAGCTCTGAACAGTGTCGGACCTGTAGGTGGCCGGCGCACCGCTGATGCCGAGGTTGATGAAGTCCTGGCCGCACACCAGGCCGCCCGGCACGTTGGGATTGCCGCCGCCGGGACGGAAGCCCTTGGCGTAGGTGGCGTAATAGAGATTGTCCGGGCTCGCCTGGTACGACAGCCCCAGCTTGGGCGTGAACGGGGTCTGGCTCGCCGAGTGCGATCCCGGATTGGGACCGCCGTTCTGCGGACCACCCGATTCGCTCTGTATCGAGAACTGCGTGTACGCCACGCGCGCGCCGGCGAGCAGCTTGAGCTTGTCCGTGAGGTTGATGTCGGCCTCGCCGAAGCCCGCGAGCTGTCGGTCGTGGCTTATCAGGCGATCGAAGTATGAATCGCCGTACGGCAGGATCGAGGTGCCGTCCGGGTTCATGTCGGTGGTGTCATCGAAGAACTCGGCTGCGCTCTCGCCATATTCCCGGAAGAAGAACGTGTCCGCCATCGGATCGTGGATTTGCTCGAAGCTGAGCTGGCGCTCGATCGAAGCGAATAGGCCGACGGTCCAGTTCACGCGCGCGCTCTTGTCGGTCGATTGCAGGCGCAGTTCCTCGGTCAAGTTGCGCTGCTGGTTGGTAATCGTGTTGGGCGAGCGGTAATCGACCAGGCCCGGCGGCAGGTGTATGCCGCTGGCGTCGATGAGCGGGAAATCCAGGGGACCATAGGTCTGGTAGTAGCTCAAGTTATAGAGCGTGCCCTCATACTCGCTCTGATCGTCGCGGTGGAAATACGACGTGGTGGAAATCAGCCGCATCGCTCCCATCTCGACCTGCACGTTAAGCGCCGGCAGAAAGAAAACGTCCGGCTCCGGGCTTGCCGTAGGATCGGCGCTCACGAAGCGGTTGCCGCCCGGGTTCGAATACAGCGGCCAGTAGATCGTGACATCGTTGCGTTGGCGGTTCTGGTAGTAGAGGCTCGGTGCGATCGTGACCGCATCGGCGGGTTTCCACAGCGCGGCCAGACGCAGCGCGGTGGTGTCATCGTGATTGGCATTCGCATCCACGAGCGCGAGGCTGCTCGGGTCGATGCGATCGATCCAGCCACCGTCGCGGCGATAATAGGCACTGGCCCTGATTCCGAGCGTGCCATCGATGAGCGGTACGCCGCCGGACACACCCGCCTCGTAGCTGGGCGCGCCGCCCACGGTAAAGCCGGTCTCGGCGCGCGCGTACAGGTCCGAATTCGTGAGGCTCGGCTGGGTGGTGATGTAGCGCACGGTGCCGCCCTCGGAGCCGGCGCCGAACAGCGTGCCCTGTGGGCCGCGAAGGACTTCGATGCGGTCAAGATCGAATATCTTGAGCAGCGTGTCGTCGGGATTGAATCCCAGGGCGCGCATCTGCACCGGTACATCGTCGATGTAGATGCCGGTAGTGCCCGAGCCGCCCGAGGAGGCAATGCCGCGAATGGCGATGGCGTTGGTTTCGTCGGCGTCGAAGGACACGCCGGGCGTGAAGCGCACCACATCCGAGAAGTCCTTGATGCCCTTGAGGTCCATGGCCTCCCGCGTCTCCACGCTGACGCTCAGGGGAACCCGGTTGAGCGATTCCTCCTGGCGCGTCGCCGTGACCGTGACTTCCTCGAGCACCGATGCGCCGGTCTCTGCAGCGGCATTCGGCTGGTCCTGTGCCTGCGCCTGGTCCTGCGGCTGTGCTTGCGGCTCTGCTTGCGGCGGCGGGTCGGCCTGGGCCTGCGCGCAGAGGGCGGCCACGCCGAGCAGCAAGGACATGGCGATGCGGCCGATCACCGGGAGGCACGGGGGCGCAGACAATAAGCGGGGACGTCGAGCGCGTCGCATGGCATCTCCCAGGTCGAAATCGTTGTTCAGTCCGTCGCATCCATGCAGCGAGCCGCCTGCGACGTCGTCATCACAAGTTAATGCCGGTTTCGCCGCGGGGCAATCCGTGACTCAGGAGAAGGCCTGCCACGCGCGCTGCCAGGCCGCCGGATCGGTGAGTGCGACGAACGCCAGCCCGGCCAGCGCACCGTTGAAGTGCGCCTCGTGGTTGATGCGACCCAGGGGATGGCGGCCGGCGTAGTAGCTGTAGAGCAGATAGCCGACGGCGAACAGGGGCGCGGGAATGGGCAGCGGAATCGGCAGGATGTAGATCGATTGGCGCGGGAAGTACACGATCGAGGCGAACAGCACGGCGAGGATGGCGCCGGATGCGCCGAGGCAGGCGTAGTCCGGCTCCCGGCGGTGCCTGAAGTAGGTGCCGACATTGCTCGCGGCGAGCCCGGCGGCATAGAGGGCGAGGAAGCGGGAGGTGCCGATGATGCGCTCGAGCGGGAAAGCGAAGAACCAGAAGGTCAGGCAATTGAACAGCAGATGCGACAGGCTGGCGTGCACGAAGGCGCTGCCGACGGCCGTCCAGTACTGCCGACGCGGCAGGAACCAGTAGGGGCGGAACAGATTCCACTCGATCAGTTGCGGCGCAGCCCACAAGCCCGTGAGGCTGGTCACCACGATCAGTCCGAGAATCACCGCTGCAGCCACGGACGGCGCTCCCGCTCAGGCGTCACGGCGCCACAGCGCCAGGGTGGTGCCGGCAATGCACGCCGCCACGCCGCCGAAGGTCTGGACGTGCCAGCGCAGATGCTCGAACGCCGTGGACAGCAACAGCGCAACGATTGGAATGATCACCGCCGTATAGGCGGCGCGGTGGGCGCCGATTCGACCCAGCAGCGTCAGGTAGGCGCCGAAGGCCACTGCCGAGCCGAATATGGCCAGGAAGAGCAGCGAAGTGATGTAGGGCCACGAGCCATCGAAGCGGAAGCGCTGCCCGCTCACGAGCGCCACCGCCGCCACGAACGCCGCCCCGTACAGCATCGACCAGGCATTGGCCTGCAGCACCGGCAGCGCGGCGCGGTGATTGCGCGTTGCCACCATGTTGCCGAGGGAGGCGAAGGCGGTGGCCGCCAGGGCCAGCAGCACGCCGCGCAGCTCGACCCCGGCGTTGGCGGCGGCCAGCAGCTCGCGGCCGAAGATCAGGGCGACGCCGGTCACGCCGAGTGTCGCGGCGAGCGCGGCAGTAGCACGTATGGGCACGGCGAAGAACAGCCGCATGCCCACGGCGTTCATGAACACGGCCAGCGAGAACACCACCGCCACTAGGCCGGAGGTGAGGTACTGCTCCGAGAGATAGACGCCGATGTAGTTGAGGCCGAACATCAGTATGCCCTGCAGCGCGAGCCAGCCGTGATCGCAAGCCGGGAAGCGCAGTGGTTTGCGCCGGCACAGCGCATACAGCAACAGTATCAGCGAGGCCAGCGCGAAGCGCCAGGCGACGGACACCACCGGTGAGATCAGCCCGAGCTGGAACTTGATGACCAGCCAGGTGGAGCCCCAGATCAGCACCGTGACCAGGTAGAGCGAGAGGTTGTCCATGGAGTGGGAGCGCGCCGTCAGTTCGCGCTCTCGGCGCTGTAGCGCGCCAGCAGGCCGCTGCGCACGGCGTGGCGGTGAACGGCGGCGAAGGCCCAGGCGGCCAGCAGCACGTAGGCGACCGCCAGCACAATCGCCATCGGCAGCTCATCGCGACGGGCGACACCGCCGGCGACGAACGCGCGCATGGCCTCGAAGACGTATGAGGGCGGCAGCAGATGGCCCACGCCCCGCATCCACTGCGGCAGCGTCGAGAGCGGGTAGAACACGCCGACGAACGGCGAGAGCAGCGCCGGTATCGGCCACACGAGCCATTCCGAGGCCGGCCCGAGGCGCAGCACCATGGCGCTGGCGAATACGCCCAGGGCGATGCCGAACAGGAACAGGACCAGCAGGAACGGGATCAGCAGCAGCCCCAACGCGGCGAACTGCAGGCCGAAGATCGAGGTGGCGATGAGCAGCATGACCAGCAGACCGACCAGGCTGGTCATGATTGCGGTCAGGATGAGGCCACTCAGATACTGCGATATCCGCACCGGGGAGGCGAATACGTTGATGAAGTTGCGTGACCAGACGTCCTCGAAGAAAGCCATGGTCACGCCCTGCATCACACGGGTGAAGAAATCCCAGAACAGCACCGCGCCCAGCAGGCTGGCGGTGAAATTGATGCCGCGTGT
>DATDIL010000147.1:0-131120 GCA_036521075.1 Steroidobacteraceae bacterium
CGCGCTTCGCACAGCCGCTTCATGGTGCTCGCGGCGGTGGCGCTGATGGACGTCGGCCCTGGACGCATCGCGACGAACCTGGTCAACGCGTCTCCTGGCAGTCCGCTGGCGGTCTGGGCAACCTACTATTGGGGCACCGCGCTGGTGCTGATCGGCATGCTGTCCTGGGACCTGGTCCGACATCGCCGCGTGCTCCGCGCTACCGCATTGGGTGCGGCGCTGCTGTTTGGTGGCGAAGCGATCGTCTCGGCGCTCTATTTCCAGCCTGGGTGGAAGGCGGTTATGGCCGGGCTGGTTCGAGCGTGGGGGTGGGCGGGGTAAGATCTCCGGCAAATCTAGATTTTGGCCCCGCGCCCCTTTCGCCTACGCAAACGGTGGCTGACTTAGGGCGAGCGCTTCTGAATGACCATTTCGACGCCATCACAGACCGCTTCTGGCCGATGCCAGCTGCCTCGTGGGGCTCCAGTAAGCAGCCTGATCTGCGACAGGCCGAAAAGGCGACGGTTACACAAAATCCAGAGCCAACCTAAGTGCGTGAAGCCCAGGAGTTAATGACAGTCGGATATTACCGAAGCGGTCCCCCGCTACCAAACGTTCCTAGGGGTTGAGATGACGCCGCCGCCTTCAAAAGGGCCGCGGCGTTTTCGTTCCAGTGGGCCATCAGGTCTCCACCCGGCAGTGGCTCATGCTGAATCGCCCCTCCGAACGCCTCACGCAGGAACACGCGCACCTTCAGCGCCTCCCACTCATCGCCCTCAAGGCGCTTGGCAATCTGCCGGCGGTACAGCTCCGCTGCCTTGGGCAGCATCGCGCGGACCTGGGCTGAGATTCGCCCTTCGGGCTGCTTCTGCATCAGCTCCCGTCGCCGAGCCTCAGCGCGATCGACGGCGGCCCGCAGTTCGTGGGCGTCCAGATCAGGATCGCCCACCTTCAATCGGTCGCGCAGCTTCGCGTCCTACCGCATTTCAAGTAAACTCAATCGGTTAGCCAACATCGCCAAAGATCGGAAACGACATGCCCACTCTGCGCACTTTGGGGGCTTTGGTTGTGGTGCTCGCGATAATCAACTTCGCGGCATACGTCGCAATTGCGTTCTACCTTCACGGGGACGCTTGGAATGGCTACAGCGCGGCCGGCCACTATTTCCTGCGCGAGCATGCCCGCTACACCGAAGTAACCCGTGGCGTTTATCAATTCAGCTGGTGGTACAGCCTCGTGCTGATGGTGCATTGGGCATTCGCCGTCATCATTTGCTTCATCCCGCACTTTCGCGACAAGCGGCCCTTCAAGCGCCAGTAGCGAGCCTTAGCCAACGGCGCCATACCAACGCCACGATCCACCCTCACGCCGTCCCGTTGGGCACGCCTGAAGCGAAGTCTGCTGTATTGGCGTCTCCGCATATGCAAGCCCAGAACCACAAGTCGCTGTCTCTATGCTTCATTGCACTGCCCTCCTAAGTGATTGATTGCTCGGGTGGCCAGTGACAGTCGGATATTCGTGGAGCGGTCCCCCGCTACCAACTTGAACCTATGTGCCCAAAACGCCAGCGTGCATCTTGTTATGCGCAGGCCGTAGTGACTCCAGCCTCCAGTTTATAGATCAACTGGTTTGAGCCCCGCGTGCAAGGCGGCCGCGCGCATGCGTGTGTCGTATGTCACGATGTACGTGGCCGACCCGTGAAGCGCCAGTGCAACATGCAATGCATCGAGCGTCCGCAATGCTACCGACTCGACATGCAGCAATAGGCGTTCGGCCTGACGGTGAATCAGGGGACTCAAGTCGAGACGGCAGAACGAACCTGAGTCGGCGTCTGCCAAGACGGCGTCGCGAATCTCGTATGCCTGAGACGCATTGAGCACGCCCTCGCGTCGTTTGCGGGCGACCGCGGACAATACTTCGGTTATGGCGAGCTCCGATAGCAACAAATCTCGTCTGCCGCGGAGAAAGGCATCGAGACTGTCGCTTTCGAGTTCCGGCAGGTATAGCTTCGCCAGTGCGCTGGAATCGAGATAGATGCCGGTGTCGGCGCCGCCCGCGTCCTGAACCATCACGGTTTCAGCCGCGCTCGGCTCGCTCGTCAATGATGGTTTCGGCAAGGGGCACCGGCAGCACCGGCATCCTGCGGCGGAAATCGGCGCGGCCCGAAAAGGGCTTGGCTCGCTCTGGCCGGGGCGGCACGAGCCGCGCAACTGGCCTGCCACGATCAGTAATAGTCACCTCGTGGCCCTTGCGTACCTCTTCAATCAGGGCAGTAAGGTTTTGCCTGGCTTCACGTATGCCCGCTTCTTTCATGACTTTATTGTGCTACATGTAGCACAAAACCGCAAGCCAACCGTTCCGGCCTAAGCGCTGGTCACTTCAGGACAACGACGTGACACATCGCACTTGCTTGGATCCGTAGCAGGCCCCCGCTACCCATTTAAACAGGTCCGGTTAAGGATCCTCAGCTCCTCCAAAAGATTTGATGCACCTCGGTCATCGACCGACCGGCAGCAACATCAGTTTCGGCTCGGCTTTGGCAATCGAGATGAAATCCCGGTCGCGGTGCAGAATCGGCATAGAAGCCCCGATCGCGGCTGCGGCGATCAGACAATCATTTGCGGATCGTGGCGATATCCCCGACCAGCGACACCGCGCATATAAATGAGCGGCATTACGTGCCGCTGAGCGCGCATCCTGCTCGACAAGCATCGGTAATTCGCCAAGGACTCGCTCCCATCGCGTAAACGGCAGATTTCGGGAATTGCAAGCGACCTTTGGATGCCTGACTCGATACGTCACGTGAGAGATACTGATGCGCGATCCGTCTACTTCCGACGGCCATCGCTCACTCCCCTGCATCGTGTAGGCGCTCAAACCTCGATCGCCTCGCCGTCCTTCGTGACGGTCAGGCGCGTCGGCACGAGCAGGATGACCGGCAGGATCAGCGCGTAGACGAAAGTGGTAACGACGACGGTTGGGATGAACCCGCCGTGCTTGTCATATATCCAGGTTCCGATTAGGTCTCCAACGCGAACAGAGAAAAAGTAGATGGCCCAGAACAGCATCATCATCGTGCCATGGCTGCCACGGGGGGCAGACCGGATTACAAGATCGACGAGCGAAGCCGCCGCCAGACCGCCGATGATTCCCATTGGCGCAGCCGCAATGATCGCCCCAACGGCATTATCCACGAGCACCAGCGGGCACGCCTGGAAAACCGCAAGTGTGAACCCGAACCAAAGCAACTGGCGCAGAGCGAACCGGCGGCTGAGATATCCGTAGGCGGCGTAAATTGGAATGAACGAACCATAGAAGATGCCCTGCCAAAGTCCCCACTGAGTGTCGGTGGCATGCAGGTGGTCGACAATGTGATACTGAAGCACCGTACCGGTCGCAGGCGAAAACTGCCACAGTAACTGGATGAGCAACGCCGGATAGATCGGCCAGTGCCGAACAGTCCGCTTGAGGTCCTGGAGGACCTTAACCTCCGCAACCTCTTGTCGCGCCTCCGCATACACCCACTTCGGTCCGACGAGGCCCATCACGGCGATCGCTAACATGAGCCCTGCGGCGCACAAAAACAGCAAGCGGGCAGCGCTACCTGCGCCCGCACCTTCCAACGTCTGGCTCAGCAACCCGCCGCCGATGAAGGAAAGCAGGTCTGACAGAGAGTCCGATATATTGACGATGGCGCTCATCTGTCCAGAGACGGCGTGCTTCTGTGCGATCGTATTCGTTATTCCGTAGGCTGCGCTGCCGACCATCCGGAAAGCCATGGTCGCGACGAAGAGGCCAATCAGGAGCACCGTGTAATTGGGGTTGATCAGGGACATGGCGCCATAGATCAGCGCAGTCGTGATTCCGAAAAGGACGAGGTGTGCCCTATCGCCCCTCCCGAAAGGGCTCCAATGGTCCCTCACGAAGCCAAACACAAAACCGAGCATAAGCGGAGCACCGATCCAAAGTTTGAAAATGGCTAGCTCGTTGGCGTGGACGTGCATCCGGTTCTTTAGAAAGAAAGTGACGGGAATGTCGACCATTCCTCCCGCCGGATGAGCAAAATTGATCAAGGTCAGCAGAACCCCCCCAAACAGGAAGGCCTCGCGTGTTCGCGTTCTGGAGAGTGGTGGCGCTAAAGCGCCGGTATCAGCCGTCATGCCCGCGAGCCCTTGTGCCTGCAGTCGAAAGGAGAATTGGAATTATTGAGTGGAGTTCAAATGATCCGCGAGCGTGACTGCCCGGCTCTGGCCATTTCGGGTTCCCGTAGATAGTAAGGCCCACGGCCGCTAGACTGGATTTCCACGCGCCGCAGTTTCGCTAATGGCCTGTCGCGACGGGCCGACGAAGTTCTGCGGAACTATGGACGCAGCGCCCAGACCAAGAACGCACCTCCGATCAGCAGAAGTCCGTGTACTCGACGCGGATAAATCGTTCGTTGCACTCGAATCGAGTTTTGAGGAAAGCAGAGTCTCCAGGTGCCGGACACTGCCAATGCTAAAAGCAGCATCCAGAAATACCAGCCGCGCCAGAGGACGCATGGAGTAGCCAACACCAGCAGCACGGCTCCCACCCATCGAACTGTGCGGGTGTTTCCCATCCAATGGGCCGTCGAGCTCGGCGCGGCGGGGTGGCAAAGTCCGGATACGAGCAAAAAACTCGCCAGTACCGCAATGTAGATTGTTCTCGCCACCCGGTTACTGATTCATCAAGCTGTTAGACGCAGGCGCGTCCCGTTCCACCAGGGTACGTCGACGGCGGTATCGAGGAGCCCTGAGGCCAGCACGATCGGCAGATGCGCGCGACGATCGAAACGCACCTGGACCTCCTTTTCGGTGACATCCACGGTAGCGGGCATGTCGATGAGGTCGCGGAAGATGACCCGGGCCTGTGCATCGGCGTAACCGCGCATCGTGCGGGCGAGCAGTCGGTACAGGCCACTGGCGATGACCAGGAGAGCCATGTCGAAGTCGATCTTCAGGCCGACGGCTGAGGACAGCGCATCGACGTGCAAGAAGCGCACGGCATCGCAGAGCGCGTTCTCGATCAGCATGCGCTGGGCGTAGCGGGTGATGAGCTTCGCGGCGGAGCCGTGTCGGTCGTTGGTGAGCAGGATGGTGGGCTCCTCGTGCCCGAGGTCGAGGATGAACAGTTGGCGGAACTTCTTGCCCTCGAGTGGAACGGTCTGTTCGTACACCCGCGCAGTACGGTACTTGCGCGTCGGCACATCCAGCTCCACGGTGCGCCAAGCCGAACGCGGTAGTAAGGCGATCTCCTTCAGCAGGGCTGCCGAGCGGCGGCGCAGCGTGATGAAGGTGATCCCCATCTCCTCGAGTCGCGCCAGATTGCCGTAGGTGGTCAGTCGCGAGTCGAACACCAGGTGGCGCGGGAGCGCGCCGCGCAGCTTCTTCCAGAACTCGATGAAGCGGAAGATCTCCTCGGCTTCCTCACCCTTGCGCAGGTCGGCGTTGGCATAACAGAAGGCCCGCCCATCGGCATCCTGCGCGAGGAAAGCGAGAATGCTCGGCTGGCGGCGCGAGCGCATCGAGACGTAATGCCGCTCGATCACCGGATGCTCGCCATAGTACGGGACGGAGTGGAAATCGAGGTTGAAGGAGTGACCGGCAAGGAGTCCTCGCCGCCGAGTTGCTTGTGGTAGGTGGCAAGGAGCGAGAGCGTCTGCGCATGGGTGACGCGCGAGGAATACTCCGAGAGATAGCTCTTCTTCGGGAAGGCGTTTAGCCCTGCAAACAGGGCCAGTCCCTCGTCGGCGATGAGTGCCATCACGTGGCGTTTGCGCTCGATCGACCACAACTTCAGCGCCAGCGCTGCTCGCAGGGCATAGGCCGCCGGAATCATCTTTGAGCCCGGCAGGCGTGCGCTTGAGGCCAGGGTATCGAGGGAGAGCCCAAGCAGCTGCGGCACGAACAGGAACAGGCCCCCGCAGCGGGTGTGAAACTGGCCGGGAGTGAGCACGAAGCGCCGCGCATCGGCCACCGGCTCGATCGTGGCGCGCGGTCGCTGCGGGCGCTCTTCATCGCGCCGTCGCGGCAGTGGGGCGAAGCCCTCGGCCTTGAGCACCTCGCGCACCGCGGTGGCGCTCAACGGTTGGCCACGCTCCTTCAGACTCTCGCTGATCTCGTAGACGGAATAGTTGCGCTTGCGCAGCTCGACGATCAGATCGCGCGCGGCGGACTTCTTCGGCTGCTCGCGTGGGCCGCGCTTGGGGGTGACGAAGAAGAGCGGATCGGGCTCGCGACGGAAGTGGTGGCAGAGCACCTGGAAGGCCCCGGGACTGTAGCCGAAGGCGCGGGCGACCTCCTGTGAGGGGTGCTGCTCGACGAAGTAGGCCCGCAGGGCCTCGTACTGGCGGTGCCTCGCCGAGGCGGGCTCGAGGAAGAAGCGCCGGCAGTCGCTTAGGTCTTTCGGTACTTTCTCGTGCACGCATTTGCTTTACTACTACCATATATTGTGGTCAACACTCTGTCGCATCCCATCTCCTGTGTCCCGCATAATCCACACAAACCAGGGTTCTCTAAGCAGTCGTCCTGCTGCGCCGCCCTACGCCCGTTCTCGTGCGCAAGCCAGAAAGTAAAGTGCAGACTAGAAATACGGCGAACCATCACTAATAAGGCGCGGCCGATGGAAATCCCGGTACCGGCTACTCGAGCCGAAGACGTGGACGGGGGAAATCAGGCATGCCGCGGAATCGCGGGGCGCGGGGCGCGGGGACGACCGCCCGGCGCGAGGTAACGATTAGTCAATCAGTGCGCCGTGGAAATCCAGGCTAGTAGAAGGCGGGATATGGTTTTGCCCGGAACCTCGCTTAAGTGCTTGAATATTCAAGCTGACAAGCACAACCGAACGACAATAGCCGCCTCGATAATCCTGCCCCCGCTACAATCAATTCTCTGATCCATGCTGGAAGCGCACATTCGTCAGCGCGCCGTCATTCCCCCATCGACACCGTAATTCGTGCCGGTGAGGAACTTCCCGCGATCTGACACGAGCAGCGCGACGACCTCGGCGATGTCCGCGGTGGTGCCCATGCGACCCAGCGGAATATTCCGGAGCCAATCAGCACGGGAAAATCCGGGATTCGCCTTGCTAAACTCCTCGGAACCCGGCGTGGAGATGAGGCCGGGCGACACGACGTTTACACGGATGCCGCTCGGCGCGAGTTCCACCGCGAGCGTGCGCGAGTAGTAGTTGAGCGCCGCCTTTGCGGCCCCATAGTGCGCAAAGGCACCAAACGGCATCGTTGCTGCCGCCGAGGATAAGTTGACGACGGCTGCGGCCTTCGACGCTCGGAGCGCCGGGAGGACCGCGTTCGTGAGGCGGATCGCGGCGAAGAGGTTGAGCGCGAAGTTGTCATGCCACTCCATGTCGGGAATCGTCCATGATCCTCCCAGGAACGCGCGCCCACCGCCCGCGTTGTTCACGAGAATGTCGAGGCCGCCGAGCGCCGCGAGCGCCTTCGTCGCGATTACCTCCACGCCTTCGCTTGTGGTGACGTCGCCGGAGACGAACGTCGCCGCCGCGGGAGTGGCGTCGCTGCGCGTACGCGCCGCGACCACGACCTTGGCCCCGGCATCGAGAAGGCGCTGCGCGATGGCCGCGCCAATGCCGCGCGACCCCCCGGTGACCAGGGCACGGTGGCCGGTAAGTTCCTTCGAGAAATCAAGTTTGTTGGACATGAGCTGTTCCTTCGCAGTGAGGTTAACTTTCCATCTTGTCGTGATGCTCGTACATCGCTCACGGCTCCTTCTTGAACAGGTCCTGGAAGATCAGAGGCCCCCAGCTCTTGCCCCGCGCGTGCACGAGCACGCCACCCTCTTCGAGCTTCCCGAGATTGACGGGCGCGAAACCGAGTTGTTCGGCGAGGGTCGCCACCAGCGCCGCGGCACCTTCGTCGTCGCTCGACAGGAACACGACCCGCCGGCCGCCCTTGATGCTCGGGTCGGCGGCCAGGGTCCCCGCAGGGAGATGATTGAAGCCCTTCACGAACCGGGCGCCGGCGAAGGCCTTGGCGACGACGGCAGAGGACGGAAGGCCGGAGAGATCCTCGACGGGATCGGCAAACGTATTCATCGCGTCGATGATCGTCTTGCCCTGCCAGCTCGCCAGATTTTTGGCGACCTCGGGATGCTCCCAGAATGGCACGGCCAGAAAAATCGTGTCCGCTTCGATCGCTTCCCGCAGCGTCTTGGCAACGACCGCGGACCCGATTGCCTGCGCCTGGGGCGCCAACACCTGCGGCGGTCGCCGACTGGCGACGGTGACTTCGATGTTCTTGCGAGCAAAGGCGCGGGCGAGGGCCTGGCCCACTGCGCCGAAACCGATGATTGCATAGCCCATGAAACTTCTCCTTTTTCAGTACTCGGACTGGGTGCGGCCAGCCCCCTTTCGGATCTGGCACCCAGCCGGGAGCATGACCGACTGAGCTTTTCTGCGGAAACGGTATCGATGGATACCAGCCAAAAGGTTCGGTTGTGGCTGGCAGCGGAACCTGTGACCGCTTGGGAACGGCGTTTCAAAGTTCGCGCCGGGGCAGGCCCCGCGTCTGCGCAATTATTGCCGCGCGAGCCGAGATCGAGCGTGGCCGTCGCGATGTCGGCCGCACCAGCGTGCCGTTGCGGCCGATCAACTTTTCGTTGTCTCGCGGCTGATTGTGCTGTCCAGGAAGTTCTTGACGCGGCCCTCGACGCAAAGCGCACGCCGTGCGTGATCTTGCAGGCGCGCCACACGCGAACTGTTGACCTTGGTCTTACGTGTCGCGGTTGGAAACATTCACTGCAGTGATAACCCTCGCCATCTTCGACTGGGTCGCATGCTTCTTCTGCTTCGCCTGGACTCTCTCGATCAAGCCGGGGCGGCCGCGGTGTAGAGATCGGCCACGGCGGCCTCCATCGTTTGGCGCAAGTAGATGTGGGCCGGGTCAGCCTCTGAGCGCTCGTGCCACATGAGATTCTCCCGAAGCCTGGGCATTTCGAGCGGGCTTTCCAAGACGACGAGGCCAAGCCTTGGCGCCAGGATGTTCGCCAGGCGTCGTTGGGCGGTTGCGATCAGGGGCGTGCCCGGCAGCATGAAGAGGAGCGCTGAGAAGCTGAAGGCGGTCACAGCCACGTCGATTTCGATCTTTGAAGCAATCCACGTCTCCTCCACGAGTGTCTTGGCACCTTCGCCAAAGGCAACCGAGTTGTGGCGAAGCTGCTGATAGGTGCTCAGCGATATCCCCTGTGAGACGTCCACCACCCGTGGATCGACCACGCACACGAAGTCGTCTTCGAACATCGGCTCGGAGCGAATGAATTCGCCGGGCCGGTGGGTTCCCCAAAGACGAAGCTCATCGCTGGCAACGCAGAAGTCCAGCTCGCCCATGTCCAGGTGATTGAACGACTGGTTCGACAGCAGCTTGACGGTGCAGCGTATTCCTGGCGCCTCCTCTGCAAGGCGGCGAAGGAACCCCGGCAGTACGACGATCAGGCCGTAATCAGACATCGCGATCCTGCAATTCCTTTTGGCGGTTCCAGGATCGAATGATGGCCGGGTGTCGAGCGCCGCCTTGGCCGCGAGCAGCGCATCTCTCACTGGATGAATCAGAGACACTGCAAGCGGTGTCAGTTCAAGGTGCCGCCCAACAGCCGTTAGCAACTGGTCTTCGAAGTGCTCGCGCAAGCGCTGTAGCGCCCCACTGGCAGCTTGCTGTGTGATGAAGAGACGTTGTGCCGCATGGGTGACGTTCCGCTCCTCGAGAAGCGCGTCGAGCGTCTTTAGCAAGTTGAGATCGAATCTTCTGAGATCCATGGTTCGCTCTTTTCGCCGTTTGCCCCAACACAATTTTTGGGAAACTCGAGAAATCCTGGGTGAAAGCCAGATCGACCAAACCCAGTCATTGCATAACGGCGGGATTGGCGCTCATCGTGAGGGTCAGGTAGCCGTTGGGCCATGATGGCCGCGAGGAGCCAGGTTCCAAGCGCCTCGAGCACCCGGACGATCTCGTCGCAGAAGAAGGCGCAGGCGCCGTTGCTGTCGTGAACGTTTCCTGGCCGATGCTACGCACCGAGCACCTAGCCGGCCTGCGCCACCGTACATGACAACGGATAGTAGCAAACCGGGCGGCACCATTCCCGAACTCTCCCTTGTGTCCATGACCTCGATCCATCGCTCGTCGAGGATCGGGCCCTTGCCATATCCCTGCTCGCCCACCATTCCGACCACGTGTACCGCGGCTATTGCGCCGCGTGACAACCGCAGAAGCGCTCGTATTCAGCCTCGGTAACTTGAGCTACTGGATAAACCTCCAGTGGCGCGTTTTAGGAGAACCTTCTCCTCCGTCGGGGATGCCCATATGACGCGCTGCCACGGGTGCGCAGGCTTGCACCAATTCCCGAACCGTCCGGATTGGATAACGATACGCGGCGGCTCTGGGATACCGGATCTGGTCGTAGCGCTGAAACGAGGAGGAAACCTCAATGTTGAACACGCTTCAAATCTCACTTACGATCGGCGCCACAGCGCCCGGGCGCCGGGGCCCTGAAATTTGTGATGAAACAAGTCATATTGGTCGCGGTCGCGGCATCGTTGCTCACCGCCTGCGCGGCGCTCCCGCAGCACAGTGATCAATCCATTGCCCATGCGGACGTGTCCGGATTGATTGGTAACACGGTGGTTGAATACGACCGTCAAAGCCCCCAGTTCGTGGTCAAGGTCCAACTCTATGCCGACGGAACGTATCAGTCATCGGCCAGCGGTGGATTCAAGACCACCATGACCACGGGCACCTGGAAGGAGCAGGACGGCATGAAGGTGGGCGATACCTGGATCGAGCAGTGGCCTGACGGCAGGATGTTTAAGGGTCGGGTGGTTGCGGGATCCAACTAAGCTGAAAGCCTGCGCCTGCTGGCTTGGGTGTCACTGATGCTTCCCAACCTGGTCGCCTCCGCGGCTTCAATCGTGGTGATCATCGCTGGACGAACTACAGCGACGGCGGACTTTAGCGCTCGCCGCGATGAACGCATTCATTGTTCCGATCGGCCGCCCCAGTTCAGAGAATTCACAGATCGAATTTGCGCGGACCGTCTTTGGAGCGTTTGACCCGCAACGCAGACCCGCGCCGCGGAGAGGAGGTATTCCTTCAGGCTCAGTCGGCAACGCTCTCGATGCTGAACAGCGTCTCTACGCTTACGTTCAGCGCGCGTGCCAGTTTCAATGCGAGAAAGGTCGAGGGCACCATGTGGCCCATCTCAATCGCGTTGATCGATTTGCGTGTGACATTGGCGAGCTGCGCCAGTTCGGCCTGAGTCAAGTCGCGCAGGGCGCGCTGGACCTTCATCGTTGTCTTTAGGCGCTCTTCCATCAACGCTCTCAGCGGTCGTAGATGAGCATGGTGCACAGGACCACACTCGTGCCGATCAGCGCCGTGGCGCTCGCCATCAATAGTTCGGGGAATGGTCGGGCCGCCCACGCGACGAGAAGCGCCAGCGCCGGCTGTCCGACTAACACAGCGACGAGGCCGTTCCGGTACGCACGGTTCAGGCTGTGCTGCCGCAACTCATCATTGAGCATCCCGGTCATCAGCGCACCGCGTTTGTCCGCAGCTGAGCCCTGCAGCGACAGGTACGCCCACGCCACCGCGATAGTGATTGCCAGCGGTAAGATGTTTGCGAGCCGATGCGCCGAGGACGCAGCGATGCTGTTGGGAAACACGTTGATGACGATGGCATAGCCGCCGAGTGCCAGTATTAGCGCTAATGCGATCCAAAGGCTGCGGCGCGAGAACTTAACGAACAACTCGGATGGAATGCTTGCTTCGGATTTCACGATGTGCCGTTCCTGAGGGGTGGGAGCCACCAGGAGCCAATGTAACCGAAAGGTTCTCAAAAGTCACCTATTGGTTACACCTTTTGTCCAGGGCGCAGGAAAGGGCCCGCCCGTGGAATGCCGGTTTCCGGTGTTCAGGTAAATCGCGGAATCGTATCGTGCCCCCTTGCTCTTGGAGCGGTTAGGTTTGGTTGCCATAAGTGCAGGCCCCGCTCCCAATTTAAATGGCAGCTCGTGCCGCTTTGCACCTCAATCACTTTCAGCCCGGCTTGTTGAGGCGCTGCGCGCACTCGCCGGTCGTATGTCAGGACATGCGTAGCGGCAGTGACTCGGTCCCGAGCAGCAAGCGCTCTGCTTCACGGTGCACTGACGGCGTCAGATCCAGCCGTTCGAATGCACCGGAACCAGCGTCCGCCAACACCGCGTCACGGATCTTGTACGCCTGATCGCAGCGAAGCTCCCTCTCCCGCTTTCTGTGGGCGACCGCGAGCCGCTGCGCCGAAACGTAGCACGACCGGGAAACGGCCTCGTCTCAGGGCGACGGGGTGGCACGGGCCGCGTCACGGGCTGCATTCACGTATATGAGCCTCGCCATTGATGAGGCTTCGGCAATCCGCTCGCCGAATTTCTCTTCCGGTATCATTTTCACTTCGCCCAGAAACCCTGGCAGGCTACCCCACCTCAGCTTAGCCGCGTGTTCGCGTAAGCTAGGAACCGCGATCAGCCACGTAGCCTCCACCGAGGTCGAGGCACTCGGCATTATTCGCTCAGACAACGTATACGGAGCATCCAGGAATGAGGTCATGGTCCTGAATCGCAAGCTCGCAGCCACCATCATGGCCGCAGTTGTGCTCATGTCGACTGGCGCGGCCGCCGAAGCGGGCGCACCGGCATCGCGCCCGGACGGCAGCACGCCGCTGCAGTGGGCGGTGTTCGAAGGCAACATCGCCGAGATGAAGCGCCTGCTCGCCGCCGGTGCCGATCCCAGCGTGGTAAACGACTACGGCGTCGACGCGATGCAGCTTGCTGCGGACGCGAGCAACACCGAGCTTCTTCGGCTGCTGCTGAAGGCCGGCGCCAATCCCAACTCTGTGAATCCGGACGGCGAGACCGTGCTGCACCTGGTGGCGCGCAGCGGCAATCTCGATGCCGCAAAGCTGCTTGTGAAGGCCGGCGCGCAGGTCGATGCGCGCGAGCGCTTCGGCGGGCAGACCCCCCTGATGTGGGCGACCGCCCGGCGCCATCCCGACCTCGTGCAGTTCCTCGCCTCGAAAGGAGCGGACGTGAATGCGCGCTCGGCCGTACGCGACTACCTTCGCGTCGCCACGGCCGAGAGCCGCGCCAAGCATCTCGACCGGGGCGGCTTCACGCCGCTGATGTACGCGGCGCGCGAGAACTGCCGCGAGTGCGTGCCGATCCTGCTGAAGCACCACGCCGATGTGTCTTTGCCCGATCCCGCCGGCATGCCGCCGTTGTTCATCGCCATGATGAACGGCAACTGGGACATCGCCAAGCGCCTGATCGAAGCGGGCTCCGACGTCAATCAGTGGGACATCTTCGGGCAGGGGCCGCTGAATGTGGCTATCGCAAACCTGACTGTGCGCGACAACAACCCGCTCGACCGGGATGTACCGGACCGCACTACCGCCCGCGAAGTGGTGAAGATGCTCGTGGAACGCGGCGCGAATCCGAATCAGCAGCTCTACTACCACGCGGCGGCGCGCACGATCCTAGGCGCTGACACAGGTCGTGGCACCACCCCGTTCCTCACTGCCTGCGCCAGCGGTGACATCGAGATCGTAAAACTGCTGCTCGCCCACGGCGCCAATCCGAGGCTCGCCACATCCGATGGTCAGGGGCCCATCATCCTCGCGACCGCCGCGCGCACCGGGGGCACCGGCTTTCCGAATGCGCGCATGGCAGGCGTGGCGGCGCCGCCGCGCGAGGTGATCGAGGACGCCGCAGAAGGACACGGAGACGGCAAAGGTCCGCGCGTCAATCCCACGGTCGAACTCATCAGGCTGCTGGCCGCCAGCGGTGCGGATGTGAATCTCATGTCGAAGCGCCACTTCCTGCAGCGCACGCGCGGCGGCTCGGCACTTCACTACGCCACCCGAGCCGGGAACAAAGAAGCGATGGCGGCTCTGGTCGACCTCGGCATCGACGTCAATGCAAAGGATGAAGACGGACTGACCGCGCTCGACTACGCGATGGGTCGCGGCTATGTGCCGTTTCTGCAATTGCCACAGGACCCGCGCAAGAATCTCGCCGACCTCCTGCGTAGCTGGGGTGCGAAAGTGGAACTGGACAGGACGCCGAACTGGCCCCCGCAGGGCGCTGCCGTCGGCACTGCCGTCTACGACGCTGTCATCTGGCCTGTGGATCCCGTGGGACCTTGATGCGCATCCAGAAGTGCTGCCCTCCCCTCGGAATTGGCGGCAGTTCGAACTCGCGCGGATTTCGAACGGCTTGGTTTCGTCCGTTCTTGAAAAGCTTGAGTTGTCGGTCTGCCATCAACTGTGGCGAAGTGGTCGGTCGCACTCCCTGGCTCGTCAGTGAATGTGCCCCGAACCAGGCGTTCCGTCCGACCAAGCGGGCACTCGAATGATGAAAGTCGCCAGCGGTTCGGGAGCGCCCTGAAACTGTGGATTGAGCAAGACCGGGGAGCCCGGCACGTCCGCGCCCCAATCCGCGCCATCTGACTTCGCAGAATAAAACATCAGGTGTGGGTGCCAATGTCCGACTGCATCGCCAAGTTGGCCTTCCTTCGACATCATGTAGGACATCGCGCCGGGTTCCAGTGCCGGCAGTTCTTTTTTCCTTACCATCTCCTGCATCCTGGCAATGAGCTGGGTCCTGGACAGACCAGTGAGAACAAGTTCTGTCCTCTTATAGGTAATCGGCAGAACCGAGCGGACGGCGGGTGGATTAAAGCAAATCGGACCCCGCATTTTTGGATTCCAGAACTCGGGACTGTCAATCGGACCCATCCATGAGCGCTCCACGACGCACACAAAACCATTCTTGCCTTTCACCACTGTTTCGTACCCGTGCTCCTTGAGCACCAGGATCGTTGCATCACCGGATACGACCGCCGGCGCTGCACTACGAGCCAGGGCGATCTCGGCTTGTTGATCGTTCATCAGGTACTGAGCCGTCGGAGCCATACGGGGATAAGTTGTTTTTGACTCCTGTGCGTATCCCAGCCCCGCCGCGCTGACCACGACGCTGACCGCCAGCGCCTGAACTGCGATCGTCTTGGCAAACATGCTGTTTCCCTTTCTTCGTATGGCCGAAAAGCAATTGAATGTACCGGCGCAGATGATCCAGGCAGGCAACCGCAACCACAGGTCCCTGCTGAGCCTTCGCGAAAATGAAGGCTCCCTGGATCACCGCTTGCATATATATGGCGAGGCTCTCGGCGCTCCATTGTCCAGCGCCGCCGTAAGTGCGCAGCGCTTCAGCGATGTCGGATTCGAGTATGGCGAAATGCTCGCTGAGACTTTTCGCGCACGCTTCCCGGATTGCAGGATGCGTTTGGTAAGCCTCCTGCACCATGGTGCCGAGCAGACAGGTGAATTCGGGCAGTTCACCTCGCAGGAGCACCTTGCGAAACTCCACATAGCCTAAGAGACGGTCGACTGGGTCGGCCAGCTCCCGATAGGCAGCGCCGCTGAACAACCGGTCCGCCAGCGTCGAAAAATGCCGGGCTGCCAATACCGCCAGCTCTTCCTTGCTATCGAAGTGATGAAAGAATGCCCCCTTGGTAACCCCTGCCGTCTGGCAGACCTCATCCACCGTGGTTGCCGAATAGCCCTTGGCGCGGATCACAACTACGGCCGCGTCCAATAGTTTTGTCTTCGCACTTGTCTTGAGCGGCATAATGCATAACATACCAACCAGTCGGTTTGGAGTCAAATGAAGCCGCCCGGTAAGGCGCAGGTCGGACTTCTCATCAGCAATTGACGGCCGTTGCGGAGGAGCCCTCTTCGGGCTGGAACTTCAACAGATGCATGCCATTGGGCAGCGGCTCCCACAGCGGGATCAGCGGCATGCCAATACGAAGTGCGGCGACAGCCACATTGCCGATGTTGCTCAGCATGCGCACGCCTTCCATAAGTTCCACAATGGCGAGAATCCTGACGGGGTGTTCGTTCGTCGCAATTGAACCCTCTGGAATGAGGGTATAGCTGTATAGCGTCGCGCGCCCCGACACCTCACGCCACTGCAGATCGCGCTTTGCGGTAAAGATGCTGAGCGGTCGCGGGAAAAACTGATAGTGAGCGGTCCGTGGGCAGTACTGAAGCACCAGACGTTTTTCGCGGGTCGCTTCCCAGAACGGCTGACCGAATTTGGCGGGTACAAATTCGGGCAGTTGTGAGGGTCGCGTGTTCATCATCTTTGCCCGCTACGCGTCCGCCGCCAGTATGAGCGCCACGCTGGTGCCCCAATTGCGAGCGTAAGCCAGCCATCCGATGCCGGTCACCAAGGCAGGACCGCGGTTTGCAATCTGTCGTTCGCCGCCTGCGTTAAGCAGCTGACGCACCGCTTCAACGAGGTTCGTGCCGCCGCCCGCCAAACCGGCCTGACCCGCCGAAATCTGTCCGCCGCTCGTGTTGAGCGGTAGATCGCCGTTGAACATGAGGTTCGTCTCGCGCACAAATGCCGCTCCTTCTCCGGGTTTGCAAAATCCGAGGCTCTCCAGGCACAGCAGGATGGCAATGAGAAAATCGTCGTACGGGTGCAAGGATGCGATGTCGCGCGGGCGAATTCCCGCCCGCGCAAAGGCTCTGCGTCCCGCAAGCTGATGTCCCACGCGCGTAATGTCCGGGCAATTATCCATTGCCTGGTAGTTGGATTGCTCCCCATAGCCCAGAGGGACGACGAAGGCGGAGTAACCCTTCGTCACCGCGCGCGTTCGACTCATCATCACGAACCCGTTCGCCCCATCACAGGGCATCACGCAGTCCAGCAACCGTATCGGGTCGGCGACGAGTCTTGAATTGAGGTAGTCGGACTCCGTAATCGGTTTACGCAGTTTATCGACCGCGTTCGGATTGAGCATCGCGTGGGCGCGCTGGGTCACGGCCAGCTTTGCCAGTGCCCGAATGTCCAACCCGTACTGGTGCTCGTATCGGCGCGACAACAGCCCGAAGGCTGCCGGGGGTCCGGTGTAGCCGTAGGGCTGAGCCCATTCCTCGACGAACGAACGATGCCGAAGCCGGTCCTCGGTGGAGGGGGTATCGGCATTGATGAGTATCACGGTCTCGCACAAACCCGCGTCCAATGCCGCGGCCGCGCGCGCGATGCTTCCGACTGCCGAACAACCCCCAAGATCAGTGGTATCCGCAAACTGCGGTTCCAGGCCCAGGTAATCCAGCGTGGACTGCTGCCAGAAAGCCGTGCTCGCCCCGGTGAGTGAGGGACCCAGGATCAGTCCGTCGACTTCGTCGCGGGTGAGGCGCGCCTGCTCCAGGAGCTGCTCCAGAACCTCTGCGGCAAATTCCCACACGTCGCGCCCGCTTCGCCAGACGTTCTTCGCCTCGGCAAAGCCGACGATGACATTATCGCGAAGCGCCATATACCCCGCCGTGCCATCCAGTCGCGACCAGGCCCGCGAGGCGATTATCGCCGAGCCCCTACCCCGTCTGCGCGCCGGGCGTGGCGCCCCTGAGGCAATGCGGGCGTGCGCCCACCCTCACCGTGGGCCGACGTAGGAGGGAAGGTTAGCAGCGCTTTGCTGCAGTTGTACAGCGGCCGCCTGGGAGTCAAGGTTGGGGGTGGGCGACCTGGTCCAATCTTGCCGGCTTTGCGCCTCTTGGAGCCGTAACTGCTGCTGCGCCAGCAAATGTTCGGTCCGCAGCTGGGCGTCGGTCAGGCAAACCACCCTGCTCCCGGTTTCGGGGTCCGTCGTGGGATTCTGGCGGCAGTAACGCGTCTGGCCATCGACCACAATGCGCTGATAGCCAGGATAATCACCGCTCGGACTCTTCGCGAGCGGCTGCAGAATCTGACGCGCGGTTGGTGGCTGCGGCAGTGCGGACACAGTGCGGGGTGGCTGAGTTGCACAGGCCGCGCACACCGCTGCGACTCCAACAAAAACGAAGCTCCGGATCATTTTCATGGCGATCTCCACTGCTTCCTCAAGGCACTCCAATTGCATATTAACGCTCGGTTCGAACTGGAATGATTAATGATGGATTAGCGGTGGTTAATGCGGCGCGATTTCAGGCTGTTGGTTCAACCGACCCCCAGACTCGATATTCAGTACCTTAAGCGTTAACTTAGCAATTATTATGGATTGTGCCGGCAAGACAGACATCGTGCCCCCCGGCAAGGCTCCCGCCGTCGCAGAGTTCGCGACGACGGGAGCATGAGCTCTGTGGATGAATGGATACTACGGAGCGATTCGAGTTGCCGATGATGTACCAAGGTATCCAGCCGCCGGTGCCGGTGACGGTGCGCCCGGTGCTGGCACCACGGTGCCGGTCATGTCATAGAAAATTGTAACGTTGGTACCGGAATATGAGTTGCCATCCCTCGACAGGGTGTCAGTCTCGGTCTCATTAAAATATCCGGCGACCAATCCCGTCGCCGAATCAAAGACCCAACCGAAGTGGTTGCGCGAATAAGTCCATGGACCTGCCGCGACCCAAGATCCCATACAGATGTTTCCGCCTATGCTTGGGTGAGTGATGTTTTCCCACTCCGTGCCATCGTTGTGCCATTGAATGAAAGCTTCGCCAACAGGGCCATAGTTCACAAGCCAGGTTCCTACGATGCCCTCATGGTCCGCGAAATGCAGGCGATGCGCAGGAAGTTGGATATGCTGCTGATTCCCGGCGCCCGGAAACGCGCAGTTGGCATGCGCAGACAGTCCGAACAGCGATAAGGCCGCGGTAGCAGCGATCCCGATGAGAGTCGTTTTCATGAAGTGATCCTCTGGGTAATTTTGTTGCGTTGCAGTGCGATTTCCGATGGCACCGTATGGGTCCGTAAAACGTAGCGCGGTTTTGCGGATCGATGTTGCCAAGAGCGCTTTGGCAGCGATCTCGTCCAACGTATGACGCAAACCGGCTGAATATTCTTTGGATGTCCTGTTAATTCTTATTAAAACTCCTGAAAGAATGCTCCGCGTGGCCACATTCGGTTGAGCGCCGTTCGCCGGCTGTCATTCCATTGCTGGGCGCGTGATGTTCCGCAACCAACTCACATGCCAGTGTTGTTTCGCTGAACGGGCGGCTATCGCGCGGCGGGCACGTAGTAACGTTCGTCCGCGGCGGAGTGTCGATGCGGAAGATTCCCGTCGCGCAGGCATTGCCGCCCCCCATTGCAACTGCACTTCGGCGAAATCTTTGTCCTGCATGCCAGCTCGCCGGGCGCGGGCAGCCATCGCTGAAGGTGGCCATAACCGAGGGTCCCGACCTGGGCACGTCCATCACGCACCCGCCGGTGCCGACCCCGCTCGAGATCTTGGTCCGCCAGCATCCGGCTATCGGCGAGATCATGGCGTACTCCGCGAGCGCGGCATGCGGCGGGTGATGTTGGCCCATGGGTTCCTCTGGCGCGTCGCGATGTTCTTGACCGCTGCGACGATATCGGGAAGATAGGCTTGTAGAGGCTCGGCGTAGGTGGGCAGGTCGTCCGCGACCCGGATTGGGATCAACGGGCGCGGATTGCCGACGGCCACCTCCATTTCGCGGGACACCTGAGGGGAGTGTCCTTGATCGCCTCGACGATCCCTGCGCCCCCCCCCGAGTGCCGACGCTGAGATCGCGCGGCGCTATCCAGCAACGCTGGCCCGACGCCGGCATTCACGGCGACTGTCATGGTGCGCTCGGATGCGCCTTGAGGGGAACAGACGAGGATGACTTTCGTGGGGTTCTCTTGGCAAGATTAAGCGGCAAGATCGCACTAATCACCGGCGCTGCTCGTGGCATTGGGGAGGCCATGGCCCGTGCCTTCGTCCACGAAGGCGCATATGTCTACGTGACGGATATCGAGCGTGGTGCAGGCGAAGCTGTGGTACGTGATCTTGGCGCGCGCGCAGTCTTCAGGCTTCTTGATGTCCGCGAGGAGGAGCATTGGTCAGTAGTCACCACCGAGGCAGTTGCAATGCAGGGGAGGCTTGATGTTTTGGTGAATAACGCGGGGATCACAGGTTTAGAGTCTGGATTCGTTGCACACGATCCAGAAAACGCCAGTCTTGAGGAGTGGCGGACAGTACATCGCACCAACTTGGACGGTGTTTTCCTCGGCTGTAAATATGGGCTCCGCGCGATGCGTCCGATGAAGACCGGATCGATCATCAATATCTCATCTCGTTCCGGCCTGGTTGGGATTCCGGGAGCCGCAGCTTACGCGTCATCGAAGGCGGCAGTGCGCAATCACACCAAATCCGTTGCGCTTTGGTGTGCGCAACAAGGCCTCGCAATCCGATGCAATTCCATTCACCCAGCTGCGATCCTTACGCCAATTTGGGAACCGATGCTCGGTTCTGGAGCGCAGCGCCAGACACGTATGGCAGCACTGGTAAAGGACACGCCGCTGCATCGTTTTGGCAACGCCGAAGAGGTGGCCGCAGTGGCGATACTCCTGGCTTCCGATGAGGCCACTTACATCACCGGGACCGAGCTGAACATCGACGGTGGTCTGTTGGCCGGATCCACTGCAACCCCCGGATAGGACCGGATGGGAGTCCGCCCCGCATTGCGTGGCCACGCATTTCGGCGCACCGTGGGCCAACGCCAAGGCGGCGGAAGAAGAAATGGGTGATGCTGTCGCCTCCTGCGCAGCAGACACCTTACTGCCCCGGGACACGTTTGTGCAAAGCAGCATGCAAAGTCGACGAGCCGAACCTTGCGACTGAAAGTGAGCTATACGCCGGGCCGGCGCGGGTCGGTCGGCCCGTCTCGTCAGGGGATAAGAACAATGCCATCGATTACAGCCGCGCATACATCCGGCGCACAAACCGGTTCGGCCTATCAAACGCTGCTCGTCGGCCTGCTCGGCGTGAACATGGGTATTGTGTTCCTCGACCGGAGCGCCTTCGGGCTGCTCGCGCCGATGATCCAGCCTGAATTCTCCCTCAGCAACACTCAGGTTGGGATGATCACCGGTATCCTTGCGGCCACCTGGGCCCTGTCGAGCTTCGGGCTCGCCCGAGCCGCCGACCTGACCGGCCGCAGCAAACTGCTGCTGGTCGCGGGCACGGTGATTTTCTCGGTTGCGTCGATCAGCTCGGGGCTGGCGGTCGGTTTCCTGACGCTGCTCGCAGCACGTGCCCTGATGGGCATGGCCGAAGGCGGCTTACCGCCGATCAGCACGCACATCGTCACCAGCGAGGTCACTCCCGAGCGTCGCGGGCTGGCGATCGGGATGCTCTCAACCATCGGGCTTTTCGCCATACCGCTATTGGGGCCGCTGGTGATCGTCGGCATCGGGACACTCTGGGGCTGGCGGCATGCCTTCTGGATTGCCGGCGGACCGGGCCTGGTCATGGCTCTTCTGATGTGGCGGCTCGTCCGCAATCCTAAGCATGCACCCACGGACAATGTGCCCAAGGGCAGCGTCCTTCCGTTGCTGAAGCTTCGCAACATCCGCTTCACGATGACCTTGGCCGCACTTAACATGACCGTCTACGTTGGAGTCACCGGCTTCCTGCCACTCTATCTGGTCAATGTGCTGGGCCTGAGCAATCCGATGATGGGCGTGGTGGTAACCGCCCAGGGGGCAGTACTGGTCGCCTTCGGCTTCTTTGGACCAATGCTGTCCGACCATTTCGGGCGGAAACGGGCGATTATCGGCAGCTTCGTGCTCACCGCGCTCGGCTGGCTTGTCCTTGCCTTCAGCGGTGGCGCGTTGCCACTGGTCTTTGCCGGCGGCATTCTGGCGGGCGGTTCTGCCGGGTCCGCGATCCTGATCATGAACGTTATCCCGGGGGAATCCGCCCCAGTGCATCTGAAGGCCACCGCGATGGGATTCAACGCTGCGTTCGGCGAGATGCTTGGCGCGGGCGCGATGCCGGTGGTGATCGGCTGGGCAGCAGACAAGGCGGGTCTTGGCATCCTCCCATGGGTGCTGACCGGATTCGCCGTGCTGGCCATCGTGGTGACGTTTGGCCTGCGCGAGACGGCGCCAAAATTGGTCGGCGAGCTGCCGGTCCGAGCTGTCTGACGAGGCTCAACGGCTCCGCTCGATACTGGCTCCGGCTCGGGCAGCCCCCGCTATTGTGGGGCACGGCTTGCGCGCAAAGAGGCAGCGACCTGGCAGAGCCCACAGAAAAATAAGCCTGGAGCCTTTCACCTGCGTCGCGCCACACCCGCGCAGAACATTCAGGTAGCGGAACGGATGAAAGATATCGAAAATCGCCAGCCGACCGCCCGGCTTGAGGACCCGCAGGATTTCCTTGAGTGCCAGATCACGCCTCGCGCGCGTCGGCACATTGTGAATCGCGGTCATCGACACAACGGCGTCGAACGTATCGTCCGCATAGGGCATGGCGCACATGTCACCGGTATCGATCACAACCCTCTCCGCAACGCCTTCGAGCGCCGCGTTGGCCAGCGCCGCCGCAGGCGTGTTGACACTCAGATCCTTGCTGCTCCATAGATCTATTCCGGTCGCTCGACCGGTGGTCAGGCATTTGGCAGCGCCGATCAGTGCCAGGCCGCGCCCGCAACCAACATCGAGCACATGCTCATTGCCCTCAAGCGCGACGGCATCCAGCAGGCGGTCCCGGACGCGAAACTTGCCGACCTTGCTGGCCCAGACCATCAGCAGCGAGGATGCGAAGAAGGCCGCGCCTATCGACAGTAGAGGCCACAGGAGATCACGGCCCGGCCCAACACCCATTCGCCACCTCACGAACCAGCTGCACAGGCCCGCCAGAGTCGCGAGCGCGCCGAACAGCGCCAGACCCCGTACTTGGCCCGGTGCGTCGATACCGTAATTTGCCCGCTTTACCATCCTCCACTCCCTGCCCATGATGCCATTGTCACCTCCAGCATGGCAGCGCCAGGTTGAACACGGCACCCGAGCACTTCGGGTTCGCCTCAAGGTACCGCTCCCATTGCAGAGCAGGTACCGTAGACCCTTTCAGACAATGAGGCGGAGCGATGGCAAGTCGTAGATTCTGGAAAAACGCGAAGGCAAGAGACCCGGCTCTCGCACCGAGAAGGCGCTTTCGGATACGAGTGCCTGGCCACTCCTACCGCGTACTCATTGCCCGGTAGGCACTGCGCGCAGCGCGACCTTCTGCAGCTCCTGACCCAGCACCTATGGACACTGCCCAAGCCCACCCAATTCCTGCGGGCAGCCTTGCCAGCCGCAGCTTAGGCGAGCGACTCGATGCGCTCACCGGTCGCGCAGGCATCTGGCGTCTGGTGGTGCTTTTGTCCTTGGGCGGCTGCTTCGAATTCTACGATCTGTTCCTGACCGCCTACCTCTCGCCGGGCCTTGAGCGGGCAGGAATCTTCCACGCTCACGGGGTACTGCTGGGCCTTTCGGATCAGGCAGGTTTTGCGGCGGTCACCTTCGCCGGTCTGTTCGTCGGCACCATCGCCTTCAGTCAGGTTGCCGACCGTTACGGGCGACGCGCGATCTTCGCCGCCTCGCTGTTGTGGTACTCGGCAATGACGTTCCTGATGGCGCTGCAGAACACTGCTGCCGGAATTGATGTGTGGCGATTCATGGCCGGTGTCGGTATTGGCGTGGAGCTGGTGACGATCGACACCTACCTGGCAGAGCTGCTGCCGCGCCGCGTGCGCGGTCGCGCCTTCGCGTTCAACCAGGCCATTCAGTTTACGGCCGTGCCGATCGTCGCACTGCTGTGCGCGCTGCTGCTGAACACCCATTTGCTCGGACTGGCGGGCTGGCGCTGGGTCGTGCTGATCGGCGCCAGCGGGGCACTGTGCATCTGGCAGCTGCGCCGCGGGCTGCCGGAATCTCCCCGTTGGCTGCTACAACAGGGTCGCGCCGAGGAAGCATGGGCGGTGGTCCGAAATCTGGAACGCCGCAGCGGCATCACCCCCGCCACGGCGGAGCCACTCGAGAGTCAACCACCCTCTTACACAGACACGGGCCGGCTCGCCGAGATCTTCCGCCGCCCGCTGCTCGGCATCACAGTGATGCTGTCGGTGTTCAACTTTTTCCAGACCGTGGGCTTCTATGGCTTCGGCAATTGGGTGCCCAAGCTGATCGAGTCCGGCGGCTCAAGCGTCGTGCAGAGCCTCAATTACGCCGTGGCGATTGCGGTCGCCTACCCGGCAGGACCGTTGCTGTGCCTGCTCTTTGCCGACCGCTTCGAACGCAAATGGCAGATCGTCGCCGCGGCCTTGGGCACCGCCGCCACCGGGCTGCTCTTCGTGCGCCAGCACGGCGCAATACCCTTGATCCTCTGCGGCGTGCTGATCACGCTATGCAACAACCTGCTTTCCTACGCCTATCACGCCTACCAGAGCGAACTGTATCCCACGCGAGTAAGGGCTCGCGCCGTCGGCTTCGTCTATGCCTGGAGTCGCCTGTCGACCGTGTTCACCAGTTTGATGATCGGCTTCGTGCTCGGACATTTCGGCAGCGGCGGCGTGTTCACCTTCATTGCCGCGAGCATGGGCGTGGTGTGTGTCTGCATCGGCGCGTTCGGCCCGCGCACCCGCGCGCTGTCATTGGAACAAATCGCTTCCTGAGTGCCCCCGAAGAATGGGCACCCTAACCGGGTGCCGAGAAACCGTGCTAGTGAAGGTGCAGGTTACCCGTGCCGAACAGTCCGACGAGACCGACGATTATCAGATACAGCGCCACAATGTAGTTCAGTAACTTGGGGGCCACCAGAATCAGGATGCCGGCGATCAGCGCCGCCAGAGGACCGATGGATAAGTGCAGGTTCATATCAAGTTCTCCTTAAGGCCACTGCTGCAGGGTACACCTGCGGGAGGCGCAACCAGGTCAAATGGACTCCGATCCATCGGGCGTGCAGCCACTGTTCGAAAACCATGTAAAGCACGGGGAGGCCATGGGGTTTAACTCCTTGCCGATGAACGTGGCCCCCCATAACGTACGCGTGCCCCGCAAGTCAATCTTGGCATGCCATATGGCCCCGCGGCTTCCCGTAGTAGCCTTGCATGACGGTCCTCACTGAATCACGGGCCGTGATGCTCCTTATTCGACACAAGATTCGGTAGCTATAGCCAGAGCATGGCCTGACCGTCGTGACACAATTCTACGCACAACGAATGTTGTGTGGCTTTCGGGTCCGATCATGACCGGCGCGTCCACTACCAATTGGCTCAAGGACTTCTTCCCGGGTTACTTCGCGCTCGTAATGGGAACCGGCATCATCGCGGTGGCAGCACATCTCTTGCGCTACCGGCAGCTCGGTTGGGCGCTTTTCGCGGTCGCGCTGGTGTCATACGCCGTGCTGTGGATCATCATGCTCGTGCGCATCATCCGCTTCCCGCACGCCGTCATCGCGGATTTCGCCAGCCATGATCGCGGACCTACCTTTCTGACCGTCGTCGCTGCCAACGGTGTTCTGGGCAGCCAATTCGACGAGTTCCATGTATTCACGGACCTCTTGCCCCTGTTGTTCTGGTTCAGCCTGTTCCTGTGGTGCGTGTTGATTTACGGCTTCCTCAGCATCGTGACAATCGGCATCACCAAACCGGATCTGGAGCACGGATTGAACGGTGCCTGGCTGCTCCTGGTGGTCGCCACCGAATCGCTGTCAGTCCTGGGCAGCCTGCTCGCGCAACACATGGGCGCGTCTGCACCCCTGGTGTTCATGTCGCTTGCCTTCTATCTACTTGGGTCAATGTTGTATTTGGTGCTCTCGGCGCTTATCTTCTTCCGCTGGGTGTTCCGCCCGATGCATCCGGCAGAGATGGGCGCCTCGTGGTGGATCAACATGGGCGCCGTGGCCATCGCAACCCTCGCTGGGGCACAACTGTTGGCGCTTCCCAGCCAGTCCGCCGCGCTCGCGCCGCTGTTGAGCTTTGTCGCGCCATTCACGGTGCTGCTATGGAGCACCAGCACGTTCTGGATCCCGCTGCTGGTGATCCTTTTCACGTGGAAGGAAATGCAACGCGGACCCCATGGGTACGACCCCGGTCTCTGGTCAGCGGTGTTTCCGCTGGGAATGTACGTCGTGGCTACGCACGAGTACGCCGGCATCACTCACTTGTCGTTTTTGAACTCCATCCCCCGGAGCCTGTTCTGGGTCGCGCTATTGGCCTGGACACTTACCTTCATTGGGATGTGGATACGCCTACTACGCCGGCGTGCGTGATTCGGCGGGGTGAGCCTGGCGCGGAATAAAGTGCTCAAGCCGGCGCTACTTGCCTCCCCCGGAGAGTACTTTGCCATCAGACATGATCATATCACCGGCTTGCATCCCGGCCGGACAGCTACCCAGGTACTTCAAATCCATGACCGTCACGTCGTCAGTGCTGCCCTTCTGTTCGTGCATTTCGATGTGGGCGGCGGTATCTCCCACGTGAGAATAGATGGCCTTGATCAGCATGCCGGCGCTTGGACCCTTCGCGCAGCGTGTCTCCTCCACCGTGGTACCGCCGGACCGCTGAGAAACTACCGAGGAGCATTGGTTCCTCTTCCTCATCTCAGCGCTGAGGGTCTGGGTCGACTGCGTGTGTTCCTTTGATTGACACATCTTGATCGACATATCTGCCACGTTCTTTCCCGCCTGGGTTTGCACGGTGTGGGTTTCCCACAGGCCATCCTTCATCGGAGGCGGTTTGAATTCATCCGCGGCTGCAAGTCCGCCGGACGCCGCTACGATGGCAACGACGAGGCCCAATCTGATTCGCATATGCGTTCCTTTCGTCGTCGATCGGGTTTTGGCATGGCTCGACGCAGACGCGACATCATAGCTCCCGAACGCTTGGTGAGGAGGTAAATCGCAGCGCAACAGGTAGTGCAGCCGCCGTTGCGCCGCGCACCGCCGCCCACCTCCGCTACTCTCTTAGTGCCTCACCCAAAGCCACACCCAGCACTTTCTCAGACGCCCCGGGGGGCCATCCCGCCTCCTCCGAGACGAGCGATTCGCCTTCCACAATTGTGTTCTCAAGGCGGCCGAGCCCATCAACCTGCACCACTACGACATCTCCGGGCTTGACCGGTCGTGAATTCGCCGGCGTACCGGTTAGGATCAAATCGCCTGGAATCAGCGTCATCATTCGGGCCAGATCCGTGAGCAAATAGCTCATATCCCAAATCATTCCGTCCAGGCTCGACTCCTGTACGACGTGCCCGTTGACGTATGTCCGGATCATCTGCGCAGCCGGTCGCCAACCGCGCACCAACCCAGGCCCGACCAATCCCAGAGTATCCGCGCCCTTGACCCTGACCATCGACCCACGGTCCGCATCGCGAAAGTCATGCAGCGCGTAATCATTCGCCAAGGTGTAACCGGCGATGTAATCCTGCGCCTCGGCCCGACGTATGTTGCGGGCCGTGCGCCCGACGACGATGGCCACTTCGCCTTCATAGTTCAGAAACCGACACCCCGGCGGTCGTATCACGGCGCTACGATGCCCGACCAGGCACGAGGGTGGCTTGTAGAAGTAGTTCGGCGCCGGACCGGCGGTGGTCTTCAGTTCCTCCACACGGTTGCGGTAATTCAGGTGCGCGCAGATGATCTTGCTCGGCTCAACCGGCGGCAAGTGCACGGCTTTTTCGCACTCGATTTGCCGACCATCCTGGGCGACCAACATATGCCCTTGGCGCTGCATTTCCACGATGCCGCCGTCGAGCACGATGCGACGGGTTTCCGAGACCGTCATACGCTACGGTGCCGTGAGCGGATAGCCGCGGCCGGCATAGTCGAACCCACCCAACTCGAGATGCTTCAGGGAGGGGTCCTGCGGAGAGGCGTAATAGGCCCGAATTTCTTCAATGAGCCCCCGGGCGCTGAATACGTACCACTCATCCCCGCGCAGCACGATCCCGGGCACACGCTTGAAATGAGTCCACTCGATGACCGCGCGACGCGAGCGTGGATCACACAGCACTTGATCCACCGTCCAATACGAGCCTAAGTTCTTAACCGCAGCACTCCACTTCGCACCGATCGTGCGGGCACCTCTGAAGGGCCCCGCATAAGTGCCCGGGGGAAAATAATGAACACCATGCGGTTCGAAGTTGGAGGCTACTCGCTCAATGTCGCCTGAATTGCAATCATCGAAATAGCATCGAATTCGCGATTCCATCAGCTCCCAACTCAGCTCCCCGGCAGCCTCAGTCGCAGTCATTACGCAGCCCCCGTCATCATTGCCGCCGCCACATTGCTTTTGGCCGAAACGGGTGGCGTGGGCAGCCAGGACTCACCCGGCTTGAGGACGAAGGTGTATGCCATGCTGTACCACGGGCCGTGAATGTCGGTATCCGGAGCCGGCTCCCGGTCGTGCCGAATGTAGTGCCCGATAGCGTTCGTGGTCACACCGAACTGCGCGTCGGAAGCCAGATGCTCATCGTCATCGGCGTACACCTGGGACGCAATGGTCTTGAAACCCTCCTTATAGACGAGCGCGTGCAGATGCGCAGGTCGGAACGGATGGCGGTGTTGTACATTCAGCAGCTTTTCGGTGGGTCCGCCGGCGGGCACGGGGTAGCCGCAGGGCTTGATGGTGCGATAGCTGAAGCTGCCCGTCGCATCGGTGGTGAAGCGCCCCCGCAGATTCCAGTCTGCCTGGCCTGGATCCTGATTCTCATACAATCCCTTGGTGGAGGCATGCCACACATCCACGTGCGCGCCAACGATAGGCTTGCCCTCGATGTCGACCACATACCCGGTAAAAAACAGCGGGGCGCCGGGCGTTGGCGAGCGCACGATCGAGCCGCCGTTCTCGACGCGTGGTGCATCCTTGCGCCAGAACGGACCGAGCAGGTTGGCCGTGGTGCCTGCATTGTTCATCATGCACACCAGCGTCGATAGCCCGAGAGAGCCAGCAATCAGCCGTGTCTCGTTGTGGCTATCGGTCGTGAGCCTTCCCAGGGCCGTAACGAGATTGATTGCAGTATTGAATTCCTCTTCCGTAAGCCGCAGCTCGCGTGCAAATCCGTGCAGGTGTTTGATCAGCGCCTGGACGATCTGCTTGAGGCGCGGATCCTCAATGCGCTGAGTCTCCCCCAGCACCGCCTCGGTCACTTGGTCTTCGCGTTCAATGATCATAAATGACCGCTCCATGGCCTGCGCGCGCCGCCGTGGTGCGCCGCGGCAAGCGTAGCACATGGCCCCTGACCGGGCGGTTCGATACCACGGCCGCACGCCATCAGTGCGTCTCAGTCAATATGAACGCGATTGACTTTCGAGCAGGCCGGGCACTTGACCAGTATCTTGAGTTCAAGCTCGAACCACGATCGACCGCAGCCGCAGCGCATTCGGTACATGCATTGCGCGACAGCTACGCTCAGTTCCTCTTCTTGAACCTGGATCCCGTTGGATTCCGGCGGCGCGATTCGCATGTCGGATCGGATCGTTCGGACTGTGCTGATGTGCGCATTTGTTTCTTTCACGACTAACCTCTCCGGGAGTTTTCTGATGCACTTGCTGTGCGGATGACAGCTGAAAGGTGTCAGGTCGATCTCTAGTGGTTTGCTCGGAAACCCCTGCTTCTTCTTGTTCTTTTGAGGAATTTACGTCCGCGCCTAGATTATGTCAACCGTAGGCTTGGCCAGTCGGCCCCGGACGAATCACGAACCGGGTGGCCTTGGTGTGCGGGCGGCGCAGGCTACGACGCGGGCCAATCGCTCGGGGAAAACCTTACGCGAGTCGATAGTGTCCGATCTTTTTCATCAGGCTCGTCGCCTGCTCATTCAGCGCCGCCGCCGCTGCTGCAGCCTGTTCGACCAACGCTGCATTTTGCTGCGTCATCGCCTCCATCGCAGTCACTGCCCGGTTGACCTGCTCGATGCCCGAGGCCTGCTCGCGGCTGGAGTTCGCCATACTGGCCATAACGTCCGTCACCGTCTTCACTCGCATCACGATCTCGCCGAGCACTTCGCCGGACTCGTCGACAAGCTTTGTCCCCTCATTCACCTTGCGCACCGAATCCTGAATGAGTGCCTTGATCTCCTTGGCCGCCTCCGCGCTTCGCGAGGCGAGGTTGCGCACCTCGGAGGCGACTACCGCGAAGCTTTGCCCCTGTTCACCCGCCCGTGCCGCTTCTACCGCAGCGTTCAGCGCCAGTAAATTCGTCTGGAACGCGATCTCATCGATCACACCGATGACTTCGACGATCTTGTTGCTCGCCGTATGTATTTGGCTCATTGCCGCCACGGCTGCACCAACCACCCGGCCGCCGCCTTCGGCCTTCTCGCGTGCTGCCACAGCCAGCTGGTTAGCCTGCGCCGCGTTATTCGCGTTGTTCTTCACCATCGACGTCATCTGCTCCATCGTGGCGGTCGTCTCCACCAAGCTGGACGCCTGCTCCTCGGTGCGACTGCTCAAAGCGAGGTTACCGCGGGAAATCTCCTCGGCCCCGACCTGCACCGCGCGCGAGGTCGTCGTCAAACTGGCGACGACTTCCATCATGGCCTGAATCAGGGAATTTACCGACGTGGCGAGGGCTTTGAAGTCGCCGAACTTGTCGTTGACGTTCATTCGCGACGTGAGATCACCGTCGACAGCACGCCTCATCACCTGCCCGGTCTCCGCAACAGTCATCGAAACGCTGTCGATCAGCTCGTTGACGCTCTGGGCAAGTAGGTGCAGATTGCCGGTCTTGCCATCCATCGTGATCCGCCGGTCGCTCGCGCCACCGAGCACCGCTTGGATAACCTCCCGGGATTCGCGCACGGCGTCATCCAAGGCCCGCGCCTCGGTGACACGCAGCGTCACATCGCGCCCGATCCCCACCAGGCCTGTCACCGTACCGGCCGCATCGCGTAGTGGTATTTTGGTCGTCTCCAAGCGAACCAGATTGCCCGCCGGATGCCGGCATTCCTCCTCGCGCGCCAACAATGGCTTGCCAGAGCGGATCACGGCCTGCTCGTCCTCGTGATAGCGAGTCGCAAGCTCCTTGGAATGGAAGTCAAAGTCATTCTTCCCCAGCAGCTCGCTCGGCATCCTTGCGCCCATGATGCGCGCTTCCGCGACATTGGCTAAGAGGAAGCGGCCATTGACATCCTTCACGTAAATCAGATCGGGGAGATTATCGACCAGTGTTCTCAGCATCGCCCCTTCATTGGCGGCGGCAATTTTCCGGGCCTGCCATTTGCGGGCAAACAGATACCCCACCAGGCCGATCGCTACGACAATCGCAATGCTCGCTGCGTAAACCGCGTAGTCAGACATCAGGTATCCTTCGGCGCGTGCATGTCGGGTTGCAGCTGAATCCCCAGACCCGCTGCCGTACTTCGAACCCGAATGTCCACACTCAGCAGCGCCAACCCTGAAATCGCCGAGCGCGCGACCAGCAGTGATGCCAAGTGTATGGCGTCAACAGTTCGGACCGGGGGCCCCGGAAAGGATTGACGGGCGCGCTCGATCACCTCCGGACCGATGCGTAGGACTGTCCAGTGCGCAGCAGCAGTGGCCAGGTGCGCGCGCCGATCCGCGGCTTCCGCCTCGGAGAGCTCGCCCAATGCCACTGCCCTATGCAGAACCCGGTCGCACTCCATCAGAGTCAAATCCGAAGCGACGACTATTTGCTGGGCAGCGAGCAGCTCTCGAACGCTCGCCGCGGGCTCTTCATCAAAAAGCCATGCCAGAACGGCACTTGACTCCGCGTACAGGCTCACCGTGACCCGCGCTCCTCATCGAGGAGCCGAGCAGCGCTCGCGGTGCCCCGCCGCTTGCGTGGCAGTGGCCGATAAATATCGGAATTGCTGCCCGAACCAACGGTGGCCAGGCCGCGTCTTGCCAGTGCCGCCAGTCCAGCAGGCACCGCCGGGTCCGAGCGGCTCGCTCCCGGGGCCGACAGTTCCGCAACGATCTCGCCGCGGTCCGTCACCAGCACCGTCTCACCGGCGCGGATGCGTCGGATGTATTCACTGAGGCTGTTCTTCAGCTCGCGGATGCCCACCGTCCTCATCCGGACAATGTAGCCTCATGTGTCTACATAGTCAATGAACGCCTCTGGGCGCCAGTCCCCGCAGCGGGTCGGGCCGCGCTCCCCGCGGCGCGCGGCCCGTGAACTAGAAGGACAGGCGGAAGCCCGCCCGATAAGACAGTCCGAGCACGTCGAAGAAAATCGGGTTCGTGCCGCCATAGCTATTGGCAGGCCCGAAGGCGTTCTCGCCGCCGGTGAATGGCGGGGTCTTGTTCAGCAGGTTGTTCACCTGTACGAACAACTGCAGGCCCTTCAACGACGACTGGACACTGTCGACGCTGTACGTGGCATTCAAACCGAAAAGAAAGTAACTGGGCACGTAGTTAGAAGGCATGGGATGGAAACCGTACACGGCTAGTGCAGATGGCAGAGTGCCGTTGAGCGTTTCGGTATACAGCGCTCCCTGGGCCGGCGTAACCCCAAGGTAGTCCATCACCCCGTGGCTCACGAAGCTCATGTTGGGAGTGATGCTTATCGGTCCCTGCGCCCAGGTAATGAATAGGCTGCCGCGCCAGCGGGCCGCAGGCGTGTAATCGTTCAGGAAGCCATTACCCGTGCCCGTCTGGCCTAGAATGCTGTACACCGGACCACCGGGGTAGGACTGGAAGTCCTGTTGGTCCATCCAGGTAGTCAGCAGCCGCGTATTGATCGAGCCGAACCTGCCGATATCCTGAAGGTAGTTCAAGGAGAAGTCGACGCCCCGCACCTCGTAGAATGCGCCGTTATAGGAAGTCGGCGCGATTTCGGCGAGGTTGTAGCAGCCCAGGGCGTAGGCCGCTTGTCCCTCGAGCCCGCCCCCGCACGGCTGACCAGCCGCAGTCATGGGGGTATCGTTGAATGTGACTCCGGCGCACTGAGCGTACTTCATGCAGTTCTGCTCAAGCAAAGTCGGGTTCGCCTGCTCAATGGCGTTGTTGATCTTGATATGGAACCAATCCGCCGAGAACTGAAATCCGGGCGCAAAGGTTGGCGTAAGGACGATTCCCAACGTCGTGGTATCAGAGCTTTCCGGTTCCAGGTTCGGATTTCCGAGTAGGTTCCAGGTGCAAGGATCCACCGTGGTGCCGAACGGTCCACACTGGCCAAAAAGTCCGCCGGCGCCGATGACCTGGTTGTAATACAGCTCGCGCAGGTTGGGTGCCCGCTGATCCCGGGACTGGCTGGCCCGGAAGCGGATGCCCTCAATCGGTTCGTAGAGCCCGGAAGCCTTCCAGGTCAGAAAGCTGTGATTGAATACCGTCCCAGGAGGCGCATTGCTCAGCGGACAGCCATTCGTTCCCGGAGTGGTGCACACATCGACGCCGTACAGCGCGGAATTTGCGTATTGAGACTCACGGCCGGCGATATCGAAAGAGAGCAGATGCGCAAAGGGCTTATCCTTCAGAAGCGGAATGCTGGATTCCAGATACTCCTCGTTCACGCTCATGACGCCACCAAAGGAGGAGCCGTACTGGATCTCGTAGTCATCGGCGAGGTACGCCGGCTGGCCCGGTTGATCGATATTATCGCCACGCTCCTGGCGCCATTCGTAGCCGACGGCCAGTGAGAAGGGTCCGGCGCCGACGCCGCTCCAAATGTTGCCCGTGGCGTTGAGGTTTACATCGGTCTGTTCTTCGCGCAGATCCTCCTCCAGATTTCCGAAAGCGTAACTGACGGCGTTCTGCGGCAGCGGCTGACTGCCGAAGGGATTGAGCGGCACGCAGCCTGTCGCGAGCAATGGATTGGCGTTCCCATAACCGCCGAACGGATTCGCGACGATTGCGCCGGCGAAGCCGTCGGCCGTGACGCGACACTCGGGCCCATTGGGGGTATTCACCGAATCGAGCCCCATCAGGACGCGATAGAGGCTGAGGGTCTGTTGCACGAGCTGGTCATGCTGGGTCAGCCCGTATTCGTAGTTCGCGTCCCAGGTCCAGGAGGAATCCCAAAATTTGCCGTCAAGCCCGAAAGTAACGCGAGTCACGTTGGTGGTGAACCGGGTCAGCGAGTTGGTCTGGTCAGTCCAGTCCTTGTTCAGGTAGGCACCGTCGCCGCCCGGACCGAACTCATCCTGATTGAGCGCCGCGGCAATACTCGGCGAGCCCGCATTGACGCAGGTCGCACCGAAGACTCCGCCGGGCGCATTGACATTGGCAGTTCCCGGGCAACCATACGCGTTCTGCGGACTGAGATATTCGGCCAGACTTCCCGGGCCGCCGTTGTAATTGGTGGTCTGCTCACGTGCCAGCAGCAGGTCCGTCTTGAAGTTGACGTAATCCGTAATCGCTCCGCTGATGGCGAGCATGCCAGTGCCCCGGTTCACGGGCGCCTGCAGATTCGCATACTGGTAGATCGGTATCCCCTGGCCACCCTGCACCGTATCGGCGAATGAGACCTGCGGGGATCCGGTGATGTACGGCTGCGTGGCCAGGCCATCCGGGGTCACCACCACCGGAGCCGGGCCGCCCGGCTGATAGCCTCCGAAGGCGCCCAGGGGGAAGAGCACCCCTGTGCCACTGTTGAAATTGGAGCGCAGGTTCGAGCCGTAGCCCAGAATGCCGGCGGATCCGCTCGCGGGAGGCGTGGATCCCGGCGGCAACTGATACTCACCCTGGTTCTGTGCGCACCAGCTGCGGACCTGTTCACAGCCGACGGCATCGGAGGCCTCGTATTCCCCGCCGATCATGACGTGGATGCGGTTATCGAAGAGACCATGGCCATATGCGGCACCGAAGTGTCGGTCGCGCCCGTCGCTGCGACTGGTTTCGGAAAAATCACCGTCAACCTTGCCACCCTCCAGCTTGTTGTCGATGATGATGTTCTCCACGCCGGCAATGGCGCCGGAGCCGTAGGCCGCAGACGCACCGCCCGTCACCGTGTCAATACGGCTGACAAGAATCTGCGGAATCAAATTCAGGTCAAAGCTGTCTCCCTGATTACTGTTGACGACACGCTCCCCATTGATCAAGACCAACGTGCGGCTGCCAAAATACGGGTTGAGACCGCGCAGATCCGGAATGTACGAACCGGTAAAGAAATTAGCGTTGCCCGTGTTGGCGGGCGTGAAGGTCGACACGTTCGCCGGCGTCAACGCCAAGGCCTGGCCCACGTTCACCAGGCCCGCGTTCTGCATGGTGGAGGCATCGATCACCGTTGTCGGTGTTGAAGCAGTGAAATCAGTGTTGCGCTTGATGCGGGTGCCGGTAACGGTGACTTCCTGAAGCGGCTGCGCAGCTGCCGCGGGGGCACTGCTTGCCGGCGCCTCTTGGGCAAGAGCGTCGGCGGAACAGATGACCGAGGCGCCGACGGCGCACAGGGTGGCGGCGATGGCGCGTTTGATTGAGATCATCGAGACTCCCCGTATAGCGATTGAAGAGAAAGGCTGGCTACAGCCAGGCAGCAGGAGCGATGTTACGCACCGTGTCCGTTGCCGAACCGGTGGCCGGCGCAAAGCAAGAGGCATTCGCGAGTCGAGCGCTGTGCATCCGAATCGGCATGACTTGGTCGCCCCGTGATGTGTTGTGCGGGAGCCATACACCTGGCTCTGGCCCGCATTCAATAAGACGCTAATCTAATTCGCCTATTCCGCCGTTTCAATTGTTTCGTTGCATTTTCGTCCTATATTTTTTGCGCGAGAACGAGATCAGCTTGGACTGATCAATATTCTTTGACCACACTGCGCAAGCGGCAATGGTCTGAATCAATCAGTATTATTTCCCGGCACATTCAGTCTTATCGGCAGGAATCCTTCGCATTCTGCAACAGCGCACGCCGGGCTACGGCTATGCCGTGTCGGACTATTCTGTCGCGGAAATCTCAATATTACCTATCGCTGTGCGTCTCCTGCCCGACAGCGGCGGGATGGTAGGTGCTGTAAGGTTGCGGTCATGTGGCAGCGTGCTTGGGCCTGGCTGTTCACTTGATATTTTCCTGCTGCCCGGATCCCAACAACACTTGGCAAACGCCAGTGACATCATCAGGAGTCTCCATGAGAGCACCTTTAATCGCTTCGCTCGTACTCGCAATGGCCGTGGTTGCGGCCAACACCCAAGCGTTCGCGGACGAACACGACCACGATAGTCACCAATACGTCCATCACGGGGAGTGGAAGAAGGGCGCAAAAATGCGTGACGAAGATTGGAAGCGCGGGGAGCGGGTGGATTATCGCCAGCATCACCTCCGAGCGCCGCCGCGGGGGTACGAATGGCGGGAGGTGGATGGCAACTACGTTCTCGCAGCCGTGGCCACCGGCGTGATCGCATCGGTGATAGCCGCCTCGATCGCTGCGCACTGAGGCGCAGACGCCGAGATGCTGTGGCGCTGCCGTTGACTTAGCCGGTACTGGATTGGGCACGTAGGGCAGCGCCATGGCGATCGAGGCTAGGGCTGAACGGGTAATGTGCGCTTGCAGGGCGCCAATCGGCTGAAATTCACCCCTGATGGCAAACATGTACTGATTTCGGCGCTCGGACGGTTCAGGAGTGCGCAGCCGGATCACGCCAACCTCGTGGTCATCGATGTCGGTTCTCACAAAACGGTCCGATCGTTGGATCTGGGCGGGGGAGCGGCCGCGGCAAGCTGGCCGTAATTGATCTGCGCACGTTCGCCCTCAGCGGGCAGATCTTCCCCATGGGCCAACCGGATGGCCTGGCCTGGGTCCATGCCGCCCGCAAGAACTGACGCCCGGCAAAGGCCTGCACGAAGCGCGTGATTGCGTGCAGGCCAATTGTCCGTAAAGCACTTGTCAGAATTTGGCGCGGAAGCCGACTTTCCAGGTCATGCCGTAGGTGTCGAAGTACACCGGGTTGGTCGGATAGCCGTTACCCCCGGGCGCGACCGGCGGGCTCTTATTAAGCAGATTGTCCAGCGATGCAAACACCGTGAAGTGGGACCCTATGTCGTAGGACCCCGACAGGTTCAGGTAGGTGGCAGAGGCGACCGAGTTGTTGTTGATGCTGTTCGCGTTGGTCGATGAATAGCCTGGTTCACCCGGTGCGATCGGTACCCCTCCGACACCGGTAACGCTCTCGAACGTGCCCGGCCCGATCCACCTGACCTGCAGCGTCCCCGCGAATGGCCCATTGGCATAGGTCGCGAAGAAATTGGACTGCCAGCGCGGTGAGGTGTTGAATCCGCCGAACGCCCCGGTCGGACCGGACTGACCTGCGTAATTCACCGGCGTGGCACCGAGTCCGGCGTCGATGGTCATGTTGTAAAGCAGCGAAGTCAGGAGCCGGAAATTGAGGTTGCCGTTCAGGTGGCTGTTGAGCTCGGGCAGCGGCAGCGCGTAGCTGGTCTCGAAGTCCACGCCCCGTGTCTCGTAATCACCCAGGTTTACGGCCGTGTTGTTGATGGTCGTGATCGTACTGAAATCATCGGGCGTGCCGAAGGTAATGCGATCGCAGAACGCCTGGTTGCCTGAGTGGCACAGGTTCACGATGTTCTGTACACCCAGGCCAAACGGCGGACCCGTAATCGGATCATGAAGATCGATCCGGTACCAGTCTGCGGAGAACTGGAGGCGCTCCAGGGGACCGGACTTTGGTGCAATTACGAATCCGACTGTCGTGGTATCGCCTTTTTCCGGCTCGAGATTGATGTTGCCGCCGGTGAGGGCCGTAACGATCTGACTTTGATTGTTGACAGGATTGACGAAGGAGCCGAAGGCCCCGCCGGCCGTCACGGCGTAGGACTCGTACAGCTCGCGGAAGCCTGCCGCGCGGACATCGAGCGAACGCGTGCCGCGCAGGCGCAACCAGTCGGTCAAATCCCAGATTGCGCTGAGCTTCCAGCTGTCGATGTCATGGGTTCTTTCCTGACCATCGGTTGCGGAGCTGGCGGTGAGATCCTCGTTCTCGTTCCGGGTCTCGCGGATCGCACCGTCGAACTCCAGGTACTTGGCGAGCGGCAGGTCCTTGAGCACCGGAATGTCCACCTCTCCGTAGCCTTCCACCACGGAGATCAATCCGGAGTAGTCCAGACCGTAGCTCAGAAAGTACGCATCATAAAAGGACCCTTGATCTGCCAGGTCGTGGGACACCTCGGCGGAATCCCGGCGCCCTTCCAGACCGAATGAGGCCTTCACCGGTCCGGCACCGAAACCGCTGAACAGGTCGCCGCCAACGTTGCCCGACACCACTTCCTCCGTGAGCGTGGAGTACTCCTGCAGTGTGCGCAAGGCATACGCCAAAGCCGCCGGACTGGCATTGTTGGCACCGAACAGGTTCAGTGGCACGCAGCCGGCAGCCGCCGGGTTGAAATTGGGTCCGGGTAGCGTCGCCGCGCAAACGATCTGGCCCGTGGCTGGATTCGTGACGGCATTCACCGCGAATGCCAGAAAGGTGTTGACGGTGCTGTTGTACAGGTGCTGGTTGTTCTGGTTGACGCCGTACTCGAAGTACGTATCCCAGGTCCAGTTCGAGGCTAGCGCGCCCTTCAGCCCGCCCGTGATGCGCACGGTGTCGTTGTTGGTGGCGTTGCGGGCCGGATCGATGCCGTCAATGTCGTAGCCCAGGAGCGCTCCGCCGGCCGGCAGTGCGTTCGCTCCGCCGGGCTGGAATTGGGTGGGCAGATAGGCGTTATTGGGCGCGATGACAGCCCCGGGAATTAGGGGCACAAAGACGCCATTGGCCACCTCGAGGGATTGGGCACCGAATGCGCCGTTGGCAACGGGGTTGATCGCCTCACTGCGCGCGTAGGAGAACTGCAGAAAGGCGTTCACGCTATCGTTGACTTTGAAATCGATGTCCGCCAGACCCGTATAGCGCTTGACCGCCGGCCGCAGCGTAGTGGCGTCATAGGCGCCCACACCCGTGGCTCCGGCGGCCTGACTGTCCCCAAAGGCGCCTGCCCCATCGGGGAAATTGCCGGGATTGAAGGGCGTGGCGGCGCTGCCTGCGGAATTGAAAATATACTGCGGCCCGGTCGGGATGCAGACGCCAGGAGCGGGTACATTGCACGGTGTCAGGACACCGGTCCGGCTTTGGTTGGCGATCGTTCCATTGGGTCCGATGATGTAATGCGGCAGCCCATTCGGCGCAATCGCAGGGCCCGGGCCCGCCGGAGCGCCGGCATACAAACTGTTGGTGAACAGCGCTTCCTGGGACTGGCACCAGGGGCGCACTTCCGAGCAGATGCCGATGGCATCGGAATTCTGGTACTCCCCGCCAACGATGAAATGCGCGCGGCCATCAGCCAGGTCACTGCCATAACCAACGGAGAAGTGCGATGTCCCGCCATCCCCGTACTTGGTTTCGCCATAGTCGGCCTGGCCCTTGAAGCCATCGAGTTTTTTGTCGAGGATGATGTTGACCACGCCGGCAACGGCGTCAGACCCGTAAATGGCGGACGCGCCACCTGTCACCACCTCAGTCCTCGCGACCAGCATCGACGGGATGAGCGTCACGTCCACGCCACCGCCTGTGGCCTGCGGCACCACGCGCTCGGTGTCAATCAGGGTCAGGGTGCGCGTGCCGAAAAAGGGATTCAGGCCACGCAGGTTCGCGAGCTGCGCCCCCACGTTGAAATTACCCAAACCGACGTTGGCGGCGGAGAAGAAGTTGGAATTCTGCGGCAGCTCGGCCAGCACATCACCCACGTTGACGAGGCCGAGATTCTGAATGTCCTTGGCGTCCAGCACCGTGACGGGATTGGGCGTCGTAAAGGTCGAGCGCGCGAGGCGCGAACCGGTGACCACAACTTCCTGAAGGGCCGTGTCCTTCGAAGTGTCTTTTGGCGGCTCCGGTGCATCCTGTGCAGATGCGATCCGCGGGATGCTCAGCATCACCGCCAGGGCCGCAATCCGCACGGACCCCAGCAGCATCCCCGTCAGACCCAAACCACGAATTCCGGACCAATGAATAGTCATGGTACCCCCCCAGTATTCTTGTAGTCAGTCGAATCGGACCTGCCAACCAGAATAGTCGCAGTCTCCCGAATTTCGCAAGGGCGGCAATGACATGACTGATGCCCCGAAGCTGGTGGACGCTGGCAAGTGCCGCTCAGCCACGTTGACAACGCAACGAATATGCGGGAACCGTAGACTCGTGCCCCCGATGACCAAGGTGTGGACATACAGGTGGATTGCATTGCCGCACTGCCGCATTCCCGAAGCAACCTGCCGCCCAGCGGCCAACTCTCGAAGGCTTCGATCCGGTGCGGCGCAGCCCGGACACTCGCCAGGACGGCGGGGAACGAAGTCAGCCTTGAGCGACCCTTCTTCGAACTATCACTTCATTTGCTGCAACTATTTCTGTTTGAGACAGGGAAGATCTTGAAAATACTAATGGCGCACAAAGTCGCCTTGAGTATTTGTGCGCTACCACCCGCTTTATGCAATACCGCTCGGCCAAACTGCCTGCAACACGGCAAGTCGATCGACGCTGACGTTCGTTCGACGAGGCCAACCGGTCTTGATCATTTCGCTTTCAAATGAACGTTGAGACTTGAATCACACATTGTCGGGCGCCGGGTGCGTGCTCAAGTGGTCGGTGATTCAGCCGATACGGATTATGGTCACACCGCAGGCTAGTTTCTTATCTTGGAGGATGGCATGGATATTCGGATCAAGCGAGCAATGGCGGCTGCCGGCATTGCGACAGCCCTGGCGCTGCCGCTGTCGAGTCAGGCTTCGGATGGAACAATCATCTTTACAGGCGCCGTGACGGCAAATACCTGTACGGTCAGTGTCAATGCAAGCGGTGCCAACGCAACAGTGGCGTTGCCCACCGTGAGCACGGTAGCCCTGGACAACACGTTGGCGAAAACCACGGCGGCCGGAACCTTCTTCAAGATGGCCGTAAGTGCCTGCACGGCGACGCCACTCAATGACTATGGCGCTGCTCACGCTCCCACCACGGTGGAAATCTATTTCGAAGCAGGCCCGAATGTCGACGAGGTGACCGGTGGCCTCGTCAACACCGTAACAGGCAGCAATGTCGAGGTGAACCTCTACAATGCGTCGGCAGCCGCCATCGTTGGCTCCCAGATCCTGCCGGGCGTGCAAGGCTCGCCAGGGCATCAGCCTTTGGCTCAGCTCATGGCCACTCCCGGTACGCAGTGGTTCTATGCCGGATATTCGACGGCAGGCACCAATGGTCTCGCGGGCGCTGCCGCAACCGCCGGTGCTGTGAGCACATCGGTCACCTACTCCCTGATCTACCAGTAAGAGATATTGAGACGGTCAGATGGCCGGTGTGTACCAGAACGCCTTCATGATCAAACCAAGATGCAGCCGCCGCCACGGCGGCTGCATCGCGCCTTTGATCTGAAGAATTGCGACTTGGAACCATCTGGCCATGTTTGGATTTCGCACAGCACCGGCCATTGCCGCGGCGCTTATTGCCATAACATCGCTCACCGCATTGCCACAGGCTGCAGCGGGAGTCGTCGTCAACGGCACGCGCGTGGTATATCCAGCGGCCAGACGCGAGGTGACCATCAGCCTCCAAAACGCCGGTCAGACCCCCTCACTGGTACAGGCGTGGCTTGATTCGGGGGATATACATTCAAAGCCGGGTGAATCAAAGGTTCCGTTCGTACTGACTCCGCCGTTGTTCAGGCTCGATCCCACCAAGGTGCAGAGCTTGAGGCTGGTCTACACCCACGATCCGCTGCCCCAGGACCGTGAGTCGCTGTTTTGGCTCAACGTCCTGGACATACCGCCCCGCGCCGCCGCCAACCCGGATCTGCCCAATCAGCTTGACCTCGCCTTCAAGCATCGTATGAAGGTGTTCTTCCGGCCACCGGGTCTTACGGGCTCGGCCGCGGATGCGCCGGCACGGATGACATGGAAGCTGTTATCAAAGGACGGCAGGCTCACCGGCATCCAGGCGAGCAACCCAACGGCCTACCATGTCTCGCTGACCCAGCTCACCGCGACCGTGGCTGGCCAGCCAGTCACCATTAAGGCGGATATGGTCGACCCCTTCGCCAGCCGCAGCTTCAATCTGCCAGATCCGGCCAGCGCAGCCAATGGCGCCGTGACGATCGAGTACTGGTTCGTCAACGACTACGGCGGCAACGTATCCGGCACTGCATCCGCGTCGGCGGCGCCCTGATCCGAATGATGCCCCGTGGCCATTTGCGACGGGATTTCCCGGCCAATTTTTCATAACCTGCTGAGCCAATCCGTTCAGGGCGGGATGCTCGCGCTGCTCGTGCTGTTCCCGGCGTTATCAACGGCAGCGGAGACTGCATCGGCACCGGTGGAATTCAACCCCGCCTTTTTGCAGGGTGGCACCAAGGTCGACGTTTCCCGCTTCTCACGGGGCAATCCGGTGCTGCCCGGCGACTACTCGGTCGACGTACAGGTCAACAGCAAGTGGGTGGGCCATTCCTCGGTGCGCTTCATCGCCCAGCCCAACAGCGACATGGCCCTGCCGTGCATTGACCGCGCGCTGGTTGGTCGGATCGGGCTTGACTTCGAGAAGCTGTCTGCCTCTGCACAGGTTGAGCTGCGCAAGACCCTGTCCGACGGCTGCGTGGATCTGAAGGCCATGATTCCGCAGTCCGTCGTATCCTTCGATTTGTCCCAGCTGCGGCTCGATATCACGGTTCCACAGGCTTCGATGCTGCGCAAACCCCGCGGCTATGTCGGCCCGGAGTTCTGGGACAGCGGGGTGCCATCGGCCACGTTGGGCTACGACCTGAACGCTTATCGCTCCGCGACGTCATATGTGACCACGACTGACGCTCACCTCGACCTGACGACGGGGCTCAACTTCGGCAGCTGGCACCTGCGCCAGAGGTCCGCCATCGATGTGACCTCAGTGGGGCCTACGACCTACCAGAATGTTGCCACCTATCTCGCCCACGATATCCCCGCGATCCGCAGCGATCTGACAGTGGGCGACAGCTTCACGGATGGCGCCGTCTTCGACAGCTTCGGATTCCGCGGCGTGTCCCTGGCGAGTGATGATCAGATGCTGCCGGACTCGCAACTCGAATACGCACCGGTCGTTCACGGCATCGCGCAAACCAACGCGCGCGTCGTCATCACCCAGAACGGCAACACAATTCTGGAAACCACGGTGTCACCCGGGGCGTTTGAGATCAACGACCTGTATGCCACGGGCTACGGGGGCGACCTGCATGTCACGGTCTATGAGGCCGACGGTACTCAGAACAGCTTCACGGTTCCGTACGCATCCGTGGTGCAGCTGCTGCGCCCCGGAGTGTGGCGCTACTCGCTGACCGCCGGGGAAGTGCAGCAACCCTCCCTCAGTGGCACAGAGCGGTTCGTGCAGGGCACGCTGCAGCATGGCTTCAACAACTATCTGACGGCCTACACCGGAGGCGTGGGCGCACAGCATTACCGCGCCGGGCTTCTCGGTATTGCCCTCAACACGGTGCTGGGAGCCATGGCGGCCGACATCACCGAGGCGCAAGCCAGCCTCACGGATGCCTATTCCTCCAGCGGCCAAAGCCTGCGCATCAGCTACAGCAAGCTGGTCCACCAAACCCAGACCAGTTTCGTGGTCTCCACTTACCGCTACTCCTCCAGTGGCTACTATTCCTTCAGCGATGCGCAATCCGCCGAGCAATCGGCGGTCGCCGGCTCAAGTCCCGACACGGTCGAGCGCGCGCGCAGCCAATGGCAGATCAATATCAATCAGTCCTTGCCCGGCCGGTGGGGTAACTTCTATCTGACGGCCTCGGTACTCAACTACTGGCACTCGCCGGGCACCACGACCGAGTTTCAGAGCGGCTACACCAATCACGTGCGAATCGGCGGCACGAGCCTCAGCTACAGCATCTCCGCCGCCCGCCAGAAAGATCTATTGACAGGAAAGCCCGACAGCCGCGTGCAGGCGAGCTTCTCGCTGCCTCTGGGACGCTCTGCACACGCGCCCCTGCTTTCCACCAGTTTCAACCAGGACACCACCGGCGCCGTGCGCAACCGCGGCGCACAGGAATCGATCAATGGCACCTGGGGCGAGAACAACCAGTTGAGCTACAGCGCCACCGCCACCCAGTCGGGGGGCGATTCCTACTCTGCCAGCGCCGAATACCGCAGTGCCTACGCCAGTATGTCCGCCAGTGCGAGCGAGGGCAGCGGATATTCCCAGCAATCTCTGGGCGCGACGGGCGGGGTGGTGGTACATCCGGGGGGCATCACCCTGGCGAACGAGATGACCGACACCATCGGCGTGGTGGAGGCTATCGGCGCCGAGGGGGCGCGCGTGACCAACAGCATCGGCACCACAATTAATGCTTCCGGCTACGCCGTGCTGCCGTTTCTGATGCCGTACCGGATGAACAGCGTCAACATTGACCCGGGCGACACCGTCTCGCCGGATGTGGAATTCAAAAGTACCAGCGAGTCCGTCGCGCCCCGGCTCAATTCCGTGGTCATGATTCGCTTCCAGACCGTGGGTGGGCGGGCTATCCTGATCACTGCCCATCTGGCGAACGGGTCGATGGTTCCCTTCGGTGCCAGCGTCTACGATGGCCAGGGCGGTGAGGTGGGATTGGCCGGACAGGATGGTGGCATTTACCTGCGCGGAATTTCGGAGTCCGGGACCTTGACCGCCCGCTGGGGCGATGCGCCCGATCAGAAATGCTCCTTCAAGTACCAACTCCCCCCGAAGCATAAGGGCGATGGCCCCTTCGTTCGGATCGACGCCGCCTGCGCGGTCGATCCAGCATCGCTAGACACGCATAACGGCAGCGGCAACTCTGAACTCAACCGCATCATAGGACAGCGTTAGTGATGAAGCGCGCGACACGTCGGTGGCAAGGCCTGCTCATGCTGGGCGTCACCGGCCTGCTGCTGGGCGGCGCACCTGCCATTGCCCAGACTGTGAATTATTCACCCGCTACCTTGGCGTTTTCGCCCGCGGGGCCCTACTCGGTCCCCAGGGACGCTGCCGTGGGCAGTCAGGTGGCGAGGGCCATTGCTGCGGCCACTGCCTCGGGTATCAACTGTGCGTTGATCCAGGCTGCTGCCGTCAATGGCACGGAAATCTCGGCCGGCAGCGGCGTCTATCAGACCAGCGTAAGCGGCATCGGCGTCAGCTTTTATATCGTGAACGGCGCCAGCCAGACGCTGATCACGTCAACGGGCGGGGGCTACACCTCCGGAACCATCGGCGCGCCGGGCAACGGTACGCTCCCCGGCGTGCAGGCGAACCTGGTCGTCACCGGGCCGGTGGTTTCGGGCTTCTCGCTCACCAGCCTGCCGAGTGTGACCGTGACATTTACTGCGACGGGCAGCTGCAGCTGGAGTACGGGCATTGCCAATACTCTCGCCACGAGCGCGAGCAACAGTGCCGTCGTACCGATCACCTGCACCGTGACGACCCCCACGGTGAGTGTGAATCTGCCGGTCGTCGCGCTGAGCACACTGGGTGCCGTCGGAAAAACCGCCGGCGACACCTCCTTCCCGATCGGCCTGAGTTGCGCCGCGGGTGCCAATGTGTATATCACCCTGAGCGACGCAACCACGCCCACCAACACCACCTCGCTCCTCACGCTTGACTCGGGCTCAACGGCTCAGGGGATCAAGCTGCGAATTCTGAACAGCGCCGGTCCGGTCAATTTCGGGCCTGATTCGGCTGCGGCGGGCACGACGCATCAATGGTTTCTGGGTGCCTCGAGCAGCATTAACGGCATTCCCCTCACAGTGCAGTACTATCGCGACGACACCAACCCCTCGGGCACCGGTTCGGCCGTATTGTCGGCAGGCAGCGTTCACGCCCAGGCGACTTTCACCATGAGCTATCAGTAAAAACCGGCTCCAATGCCGGCTCGACGAACACGGCGCCCGCCATCGATATACGACGAAACCTCATCGCGCGCGCGGCTTCGTTGCCGAGTGACCCATCGATTGGCGGTAAGTTCCGGGAACGAATCAAAAGGTTCATTCTTCATTCGCGGTTGGACATCCCCGAACACAGCACGTACGATTTTGCCGTGCAACCCTGGAACGTTCGCCATTTTAGGCCCCCAGCAATGGCGATATGGATGTCGGCCGTGCTCGCAGTGCTCGGCACTGCAGGACTCTCAGGCTGCAGACCATCACCGCCCAAGGATCCGGCGCTGGTGATCGACCTGCGATGGGTTCGAAACTATCCGGCAGAACGCAAGAGCAATGTCGACACCGGACTGTACTGGGCGCTGTCCTTTCTGGGCGCGAAGCTGCCGGCCTCAGCGAACATCCTCAAGTGGCACGGCCAGGTTGTAACGGTCGACCTGGGCGCCGCGCAGGTGCAGCCCGGTTCACAAGCGGCCTGGAAGAAGCTGCTTCGACTGCTCAAATCCAGCGATGAATATCGCAAAATGGGCGCAATCGATATCGGTCGATTCGTGTTCCTGAGCCTGTGCAGCGCCAATCACTACTATGCGCTCACCGGGACGAGCCGGACCTTCTCGCAGTTCGTGGCCAGGCACAGCTTCGGACCCCGCCAGATCGCGGTGGTCGAGTCCGGGGTTGCCCGCGGCAATCGCCTCATTGATGTCGGAACTGGCGACGGGATCGGGGCAATCGCCTTTGTCGCCTACGAGGGACATGGCGCGCTGAAAGACGGGTCCTTCCACAAGCAGGATATGGAGACTTTGGAGTTCATGCCGAACGGGCAATTGCACTTCGGCCTGTACGATCTGTCAGGCCACTTGAAGACAGCGGCGACACCCGAGCTCACCAAGGCCGGCAAGCCCAGCAAGTGCCTGTGGTGTCACGAAATCAACCTGAACCCGCCCTTTCAGAACGTGACCGATTTGCCCGGTTACTACAGCACGCAGCAGTTCCGTGACCTTGTTGCAAGCGATATGCGCACCGTTGCCAGCTATCGAAAGACGCTGCGATCCAAAGTGGATTTCAGGAAAACTCAGGATCACACCAACGCGGAGAACCTCTACCTGTCCTTCGCGCAACCGACCGCCGAGCGCCTGGCCGCTGAATGGAACATCCCGCTCGCCACCGTAAGGGAAAAATTACGGGCCCGGAATCTGAAGCCGCATCCGCACAGCGCTGAGGCCGACGACGGAATCCTGGGGGACCAGCTATACGATCGAACTGAGGTCGACCCGCTGGCACCGTACACCAGTGTACGTGGGCCGACGGACTTTCGGGAAGCCTCCAGCTACGAGCCGAACCTGCTGCAGTAACCCCCCGGGGTGCACAGGCGCTGTCACCGCACTGTACAGATGGCTGGAATCTGCCAATGGCCGCTGGCGTCCCGAATCAGCCAGTAGACCGCGTCAATGTTGGCGCGCCCGTTCACGCTGTACACCACGTGAATCGGGTAGCCGTAGGAGTTGGCCCAACCGGCTCCGGATGGTGCATATAGCGCTTCGTAGCTATTGCGCGGATGGCGCGCAGCCCCTATCTCCACCACCTTCCAGGCGAAGCTCCATCTGTTGCCGATATCCATTTGCCGGATGCAGGCTTTGATGGCGGCCACCGGGGGCGCCGGCGCTGGCTTTTCATCCGCAATGCCCGACCCCCATGTGCAGAATATCGCCATGCCGGCCAGCAAGCGCTTCATGGGTAGTTCTCGAGATTCAGGTACGCCGCCTCGATGTCTACTTCGCGCAGCATGTCGTAGTAAGCCCAATCCTCGTATTTCTCGAGCAGCAGCGTCTTTTTCAACTCAGTCAGGCTCTCGCCCTGCTCCATTCCCCGCACTACCCCCGCGCGCAGGTCCTCAAAATACTGCCGTCCCTCGCTGACATCGGCTTTGGTGAACGTAACCGCTCCATGCCCCTGCGCGAGGATGTCGAAATCCAGACCCTCGATGGTCTTGTAGGATCGGATCCATTCGGCCAGAGGATGGCGGTCGAACATGCCGCAGCCGCTGGGCAGCGAGCGCATTGATGTCGTGACCAGCGCGTCAGCCGGAAAATCTGCCGAAAACACCACGCGCTCCGCGGGGAAGTAGACGACCGTCCCATCATCAGCGTGATTGAGACCTGGAAAGATGAGCTGGATGGTGCGCCCGCCGAATACCAGCGTCATCCGGTCCGAATAGACGATGTCAGGTGGCACCACCGCCTGTGCCACCCACCATTGCGCGGGGGTGATGTGTCCCGTGTGGTCGTGGTCGATGCTCTCGAAATACCCGCGACCCATCCCACAAATGCCGGGATGTTCCAGGGTTGGAATGGCGATCTCTTCGGACTCAATCATGCCATCATGATTCAGATCGATCATGTTCCCGGGCATGTGCGGGAAGCGGCCATCCATATTCTTGAGGATGCGCTCCTGTCCAACGATATGCGGGTGGCTGTCGGCAAAGACACCCGCACCTCCCACATGGTCCCAGTGACTGTGGCTATAGACGATATAGCGCACCGCTTTTCCCGGAAACCGTGTGGCGAGCTGACCTTTCACCCAGGTTGCGAAGTCCGCGTTGATCGGATCGACCAGCAAAATGCCATCCGGTGTCACATAGATCAGGCTCCACCAGTTCCCGTTACCTGCACGCCACAGGTCGCCCTTGATCTGGACAAAGGTCCGCGGTGGTCCGCGGCGCTGTGTAACGGTCGCTGCCGGTGCGGATGCGGCTGGCGGGATCGCCACGGGAACCGACTGCGACCGGGCGGCCACACAGTCCAGTGACAGCAAGGCGCCGATGACAAGCAATCCGCCGATATTCAATGCCGTAATCCCCCCTCTTCCTTGGCCGAATCCCCCAGCTCGCATCTTACCTGTCAATGCACGCCGCTTAGGATACTAGGGTCTGTGGCGCGATTTCACGAGCCGGGCCATCAGCTCATTGATCGGCATCGGTTTGCCGAAAAGCCACCCCTGCGCATACTGGACGCCGCGCTCGCGCAGCAACTGTGCCTGCGCCTCGGTCTCCACGCCCTCGGCAATCATTTCCAGATTCAAGGATTTCGCCATCTCAATGATATGCAATGCCACCTGGCTGGTCGGAGTAGCCAAGTTCATCGTATCTACGAAGGACTTGTCGATCTTAAGGAAATCCAGCTCGAAGCTCTCCAGAAACGCCAAACTGGAGTAGCCCGTGCCAAAGTCATCAACCGCGATTCGAATCCCGTTGGCGCGAAGTTCCTTGATGATCCGCTGCGCGGGCTCCGGCTTCACGAAACCGCGTTCACTGACCTCGACGATCAGATTGCCCGCGGCGGCACGCGTGTCCTTGACAAGGCGGCCGAGCAATCCGACGGTGCTCGGGGCGTGCAGGTCGGCCGAAGTGAGATTGATGGCTATGTGCATCTGCGGATGCCGGACAAACAGGTCCTCGATGTCCCGACGCACCAGCTCGACGACGCGTTGAGTGATGCGTTGCATGAGACCGGCATCCTCGGCAACCGGAATGAACAGGTCCGGACGGACCATCTCACCACCGCGTCGCCGCCAACGGATCAGCGCCTCGGCGCCGACCCACTGCTGCGTGCGCAGATCGACGATGGGCTGGTAGAGCAGGAAGAATTCGTGGCGTTTCAGTGCCGTCTTCAGCACCGCGGGCATCGCAAGCTGTAGCCGCCCCATGTGCAGCGCTGCGATGGCCAGCACGATTCCGGCGAGCACGCCTACGGGCAATAGTACGGCCGCAGTGGCGCGCGTTTGTGCGCGCACGTAGGAAAACGGCAGCGCCGCGATGGCGCCCACGTAGTAACGGTTCGACACCACGACCGCCACCGCATAGCCATCGGCCACGAAGGCGTGTACGTAGCGCTCGGGCGGCAAACTCGTCCATCTGCGACCCACCCACTTCGGATCGATGAAGCCGCGTGAGGCCATAACGCGTCCGTTGAAGGTCGCAAACGCAGACAATGAGACATCCTTCTCGTTCGTGGTGGCATCAAGCGGCAGATCCTTGTTGACGATCGCCGCATAGCCTTCGGGCGTCGCCAACACCAGATAGGTTGTCACTGGGTCAAATGGAAATTTGACGTTAAGGCGGATGCGGTATTCCATCGGCGTCACCCAATCCAGGGGTCCGAGGGCGAATCCCCCGGCGTCGCGCCCCTGGGAGGAGCACACCAGTCTTCCGTCCATCACATACCCGATCGCCTGCAGGTAGCTGGATGACAGATCGAACTTGCGCATGATCGCAATGTTCGCGTCCGAACACGGGTCCGCGGCATGCGCCGCAATGAGGCTGTCCGCGGCCGCAACAGCCTGGTCAGACGTGGTTTCCGAGCGGTGTAATACATCTTTGGCATAGCCCGTCACCAGGCTCAATTCGGTGTCACGAGCCTGTCGGTCCGCAAGCTGAATGGCGAGCAACACCGGAATCGCGACCGCCGCCATCAGCGCAATCAGCGTCAGGATCGTCGCGATTGTCTTGTTCAATTGTGCTGGCAACAATTGGCAGACCCGGCCAGGCCCGCCCGCGTAGGAGAATGCCTACATGGGGAGCATACCCCAAGGCCCCCCGGCAGCGGCTAGAATTCCCTTCACTTTCAGCGCGATGGCGCCGACCAAAGCCTGCAGGCAAAGAACCAAGACTTCACTGCGCAGTCGCGGTGGCAGCTTGCAACTGCCACGCGCCATACACATACGGAAAACCTCGGCGTGAGCGAATTGGCAATCGAACGGGCAAGCTGCGCTGATACCAACGACCGGGACTTCCTCTCGGGCGGAGGGGAACTCGGACAGCTGATACGCAATTTCGACTGGCGGGAATCGCCTCTGGGTGTCCCCGAAACCTGGCCGCAGAACCTGCGGATGGCGCTGCGGATCATGCTGACCTCCCTGCAGCCGATATGGATCGGCTGGGGCAAGGAGCTGATCTACTTTTACAATGATCCTTACAAGTCGATCGTCGGCGGCAAACACCCATGGGCACTCGGACGACCGACAGCCGAGGTTTGGCGGGAGTTGTGGAGCGACATTGGGCCGATGCTCGACACTGCGACGCGAGGCGGCCAGGGAACCTACGTCAAATCGCAACTCCTGATCATGGAACGCAACGGCTACCCCGAGGAAACCTACTACACGTTTTCGTACAGTCCGATTCCGAACGACGATGGCAGCGTCGGGGGGATCTTCTGCGCCAACAGCGAAGACACACAGCGTGTGTTTGGCGAACGACAGCTGTCGCTTCTGGGTGACTTGGCCGCCGGCACCGCACACGCTCGCAGCCGCCAGGAAGTCTGCGACCGGGCCATGGAGGCCTTGGGTAACGCGGCGCACGACCTCCCATTCGCCATGATGTATCTGGCTGAGCCCGGCACGTCGAGCGCAATGCTCACCGGTGCATCCGGCGTTACGCGCGGGCACCGTGCCGCCCCGCAAACCGTTGCTCTTGATGACGGCTCGGTGTGGCCAATCGGAGCGACCATTCGCCGGCAACGCATGCAGGAGGTACTGGATCTGAGCACACGGATCGGCACCACACTACCTACGGGTCCCTGGTCCGAACCACCCCAGCATGCAGTCGTTCTGCCCATCCTGCCAACGGGTGAGACCGGACGCGCCGGCGCGCTCGTAGTAGGCATCAACCCATTTCGCCTGTTCGATGAAAATTATCGCAGCTTCCTTAATCTGGCCGCAGGCCAGATTGCCGCGGCGCTGGCGAACGCCCAAGCTTATGAGGAGGAACGTCGGCGGGCGGAAGCGTTGGCGCAGATCGATCTGGCCAAGACGACATTCTTCTCCAATGTAAGCCACGAGTTCCGCACACCCCTGACGCTCATGCTCGGTCCCGTTGAAGACGCACTGAACGACACGGCGGCGGCGCTGCCGCCGGTTCAGAGGCTGCGTCTCGAAACCGCACATCGAAACAGTCTGCGCCTGCTGAAGCTGGTGAATTCTCTGCTTGATTTCTCGCGCATCGAATCCGGGCGCCTCGAGGCAAGTTATGAACCGACACAACTGGAGAAGTACACCGGCGAGCTGGCTTCCAATTTCCACTCGGCCACCGAGAAAGCCGGCCTGGCACTGAACATTACCTGCCCGCAATTGCCGCAGATGGTTCACGTCGATCGGGACATGTGGGAAAAGATCGTTCTCAATCTCCTCTCCAATGCATTCAAGTTCACATTTCGCGGCTCGATCACCGTGCAGATGCGGGCATCCGCCGACGGACGGGCCGCCGAACTGCTCGTCCGTGACACCGGCGTGGGGATTCCCGAGGCGGAGCTACCCAGGCTGTTCGAGCGTTTCCATCGAGTTGAAGGGCAAAGCAGCCGATCCTTCGAAGGATCCGGTATCGGCCTTGCGCTGGTGCAGGAGCTCGTCAGGCTTCACAGCGGTACCATTCGCGTCCATAGCGAAGTGGGATCCGGGACCGAATTTACCGTCTCGATGCCATTCGGGACGGCGCACCTGGCCGAGCGCCGCATCAGTGGCGGACGGGCGCAGGAGCCGCACGCCAAGCGCGCGGAAGCCTATGTCGAAGAGGCGCTACGTTGGCTCCCCGAAGTTGTTGCGAATAGCGATGCGCCCACCGGCCGCAGCGACGAAACCGTCGTGCTGCAGTTTCCCGCAAAGATGGGTGGCGCCCGCGTCCTCATCGCCGAAGACAACGCGGACATGCGCCACTACCTGCGACGCCTGCTCGGGACGCATTGGCACGTCGAGGCAGTCCCGGACGGGGCGGCGGCGTTGCGAGCCATCCGGGCGCACAAACCGGATCTGCTGATATCAGATGTCATGATGCCGGAACTCGATGGATTCAGCCTGTTGCGTCAATTGCGGGCTGACCCGCAGTTGCGCGACCTGCCCGTGATTTTGCTGTCGGCACGCGCGGGCGAAGACGCACAAGTCGAAGGTCTGGATGCCGGCGCTGACGATTACCTGACCAAGCCTTTTTCCGCACGCGAGCTCGTCGCCCGTGTCAATTCAACGCTTGAAACGGCCCGCATTCGCCGAGAGGCCACCAGCGACTTGCGCGAAAGCGAATCCCGCTTCCGCAATATGGCCGATCATGCACCGATGATGACATGGGTGACCGATCCAACCGGTTCACTCACCTATCTGAATCGTGGCTGGGCCGAGTTCACGGGGCAGACCCCCGATGCGGCGCTGGGCCGCGGCGCGTGGGACGCGCTGCACCCGGCGGATCGGGCCAGCTCCGAAAAGATCTTTCTTGATGCCAACGATGCGCGGCGGGCATTCCGGATCGAATACCGTCTGCGTCGTGCCGACGGAGTGTATCGATGGGCCTTAAGCGCGGCCGCGCCACGGTTCGGGGACAATGCTGAATTTCTGGGTTACATCGGATCGGTTATCGACATCACCGAGCGCAAGGAAGCCGAGCAGGTGCTCGAACAGGCGAATGAAATTCTCGAGGCCCGGGTCGCCGCGGCCATCACGGAACGCGCCAACGCTGAAGCGCAACTGCGACAGGCGCAGAAAATGGAGTCCCTGGGGCGGCTGACCGGCGGCGTCGCGCACGATTTCAATAATGTGCTGCAGGTGATTGGTGGCAATCTCCAACTTCTCCGGCGTGACGTTGCCGGAGAACCAACTGCCGAGCAGCGGGTCCAAATTGCCGTCGCGGCGGTGCATCGCGGCTCCAAACTGGCTTCACAGCTACTGGCCTTCGGCCGCAGGCAGCCCTTGGCCCCGAAAGTCGTCAACCTGGGTCGACTGGTTCGCGGAATGGACGACATGCTGCGGCGCGCTCTGGGTGAAGGCGTCGAAATCGAAACAATCGTTGCCGGCGGACTTTGGAACACATTGGTCGACACCGTTCAGGTCGAAAACGCGCTGCTCAATCTTGCGATCAATTCACGTGACGCGATGGATGGCCATGGCCGGCTGACCATCGAGGCCGGCAATGCGTTTCTGGACGATAGCTATGCCGCAAATCACTCCGAAGTGGCGGCCGGGCAGTATGTGATGCTCGCGGTCAGCGATACCGGTTGTGGCATACCAGCCGAACTGATCGATCGCGTGATCGAACCGTTCTTCACCACGAAACCCGAGGGTCAGGGAACGGGACTGGGCCTGAGCATGGTTTATGGCTTTGTGAAGCAATCCGGGGGACATATCAAAATCTACAGCGAGCCCGCTCAAGGCACGACCATGCGCCTGTACCTGCCGCGCGTGCGGCAACCGGAGGATCTCGAGACGAACGTCGCGACGGGTCCGGCGGCGGGCGGGATGGAAACGGTGCTGGTCGCCGAGGACGACGCGGCGGTACGCGCCACTGTTGTGGACATGCTCTCGGAGCTTGGCTATCGCGTTTTGCAGGCGAAGGATGCACAGAGCGCCCTGACAGTAATCGAAGGCGGGGCGCCCATCGACCTGCTGTTTACCGACGTCGTGATGCCCGGAGCGCTGCGTAGTCCGGAGCTGGCGCGCAAGGCACGGGAGAGGCGGCCAAATATCGCGGTGCTGTTCACATCCGGTTACACGCAAAATGCCATCGTGCACGGAGGCCGAGTCGATGAGGGCATAGACCTGCTGAGCAAACCCTACAGTCGCGAAGCCCTGGCCCGTAAGATTCGCCATGTCCTGCATAATCAGGAGCAACGATTACTCGCACAGGCTCGCTCTGCGCAAAGTGCGGGCGTGCCAATCGCTCAGCAGGAGCGCGCCTCCGGTTCACGCAAGCTGCAGATTCTTCTGGTCGAGGACGACGCGGATATCCGCGAAGTGACAGCCGTGATGTTGTCGGCTCTCGGCCACCACGCGACCGAAACGCGGACCGGCGGCGCGGCACTTGAACAATTGGCGGCGCGCACGTTTGATGTGCTCGTTACCGACCTGACGTTGCCCGATATTCCGGGCCACGAATTGGCGATTCGTGCGCTCAGGTTACGTCCCGGACTGCGGATCGTGTTCGCTTCCGGACACGCCTCCTCGCCCAAGGCGGCTGCTCAGAGTGAGCTTGAATGGGCGATATTCCTGCAAAAGCCCTATGACGACAAACAGTTGGCGGCAGCATTGGCGGCCGCTACCAGCCGGCTGCCCGTGTAGCACTTTCCCGCCTCGACGCCGGCACTAGCACCCAATGAGCTTCATCAACGCCGCGATCTCAATTGTGGCGAAGTTCGAAAATGTGTCTGACACGGCGTAAGGCAACACTATCTGGTCGTTGTGTCGCATCGCCCCGCACGTGTATACGACATTGGGTACGTACCCTTCGCGTTCGGATGGTTCGGGTTTGACCAACGGTTCCCGTGCACGGCCGAGCACCTTTGACGGATCATTCTTGTCGAGCAGCACGGCGCCGATCGAGTATTTGCGTACCGGACCGACCCCATGAGTCAATAACAGCCAGCCCTCGTCAATCTCGATCGGAGAACCACAATTGCCGATCTGCACGAACTCCCATGGAAACTGCGGCTTCAACACGGCAACACCGCCGTCGTTCCACGTGTACTTGTCATCCGAGTAGATCAGATACAGATTCTCATTGTCCTGCCGCGCGATCATGGCATACCGACCATTGATCCGCCGCGGAAACAGGGCCATACCCTTGTTCCTCGTTGCTGCCCCGCGCAGGGGTGACATGCGGAACTTCAGGAAGTCACGTGTCTCGAGCAATTCGGATCTTATTGCCTTACCGTTGTAGGCAGTATAGGTTGCGTAATAGGTCCGCTGTCCGTCTTCATTGAACTCCACGAAGCGAGCATCCTCGATACCATTCGATTGCGAGTGCGTCACCGGAAAGATCACCCGCTCGCTCAAGTCCTGCTCGGCACTAAATGCCAATTCCACATCGTCCCCGTCCGGACCGGGATTGCGCGTGACAATCTTCGGGACGGATGCGAGGCGCGCTGATGGGTCCACCGAAACGGCGCCATCCGCGGCTACGAGGCCTGAGCGGAATGTGAGCGACGAAATATGTCCCTCCCCGACCGCACGCAAACTCAAAATGAAGCGCCGCGCGCCGGCTGGGACGCCCGCCTGATCCAGGTGAGCGACGATGCTGGGATTGAACAGTGCCGCCGCTTCAAAAGAGTATTCATTGAGGAAATAAGCGCCGATCAATCGCCGCTGCTCTACCGTGAAGGTCGAATGCGCAGCAAAGGCGTTCTCCATTTCGTCGGCGCGAGCCTCAAATATCTCCAACAGATTCCGGTGCCGCCCCTGGAAATTCTCCAGCACCTCGGCTAACAAAGTCGCGGCCATACCCGCGTCAAGCGCCAAAGCACGGTCAACGATGTGGTTCGCGCGATTTTTATCCGTGACATTGAGATCACGTGGCTCCACTGCCGGATTGAACGGGCGGACCACGACTCGCGCTGGATCCGGGCGTAGATAAAGACTCTGGCGGTTAAGAAACTTGGCCGGCGACAAGGGCAACCTCGACTGGAATGGATATGAGAATGCGCAATCAGCTGCGCAAGGTACGAATTGGCGATGGTCTGGCACTGACTCCCTCGACTCGGACCAGCCTGCGAATTTCCCCAACACTCAGCAGGTAGGAAACAACAGATTCACCGCCGCGATTCTCATTGGCCCTGTCCGGATGCAGTCCGTCGCGACAGCTGCCCGTTTCCCGATCAACCAGGCATGCCGACAGATCGTTCTTACCGAAGAACCACGCAAATGCCCGTGTTGCCTCGGTTTTCCACTGCGGATCGCCATCCGCGCGCCAGGCCGCACGGCAGGCTGAGATCGCAGCGGCAGCTTCGAGCGGCTGCTGATCGAATGCCCGCGGCTGCCGGCGCGTGTCACCGAAACTCTCCGATCCAACCGGTCGAAAGAAACCCGATTCCGACGTTTGCACCCCCATGAGCCATCTCAAGGACCTCAGACCGGACGCGACGTAGGCCGCAACACCCGTGGACAGGCCCGCTACGATCAACGCATGCGGCAGCCGGGCGTTGTCGTAGGAGAGTCCCGCCTCGAACCACACCCAGTCCCGCGTCTCGATAGCGGAAAGTAGCCCCATCAGCCGATCGGCGAGCACAATCTGCAGACCGGTGGCATCTGAATCCGCCGGGACTGCCGCACAGTAGCCCTCCAGCCCCAGCAGCGCGAAGGCCCAGGCCCGCGGCGAATCAAAGTGCTCGACCGCCGCGACGGACTGTGCGAACAAGGCCCGCGCCCAGCTCTGACGCGACGTACTTGCATCAGCGCGCGCGCATTCACCCAAGGCCCACAAGGCGCGCCCGTGGCTGTCTTCCGAACCGATCTCTTCGAGCCAACGCCGATCAAAGCTCATGAAATTGCGGAATCTCCCGGTGTCCGGATTCCAGGCATGCTGCACAAAGGCCGCCAGGTGCGCAGTAAGCACCTCGGGCAGGCGTTGCTCGCCCGGCATGTCGAGCATGCACGCCACGAGCAGCGCCCGGGCATTGTCATCCACACAGTATCCATGCGAACGGTTGGGAACGGAGTGAACGGCATGCTGGAAAAGGCCAGTGTCATCGCACATTGCCAGAAAATGCCCGACCTGCATCTGCGGCACCGCGGAGCCATCGATCTCAAGAGGCGCCGCGCCTTGTCCACCGACGACTTTCAGTGCAGGTCGATTCCTGGATCTGTCGAAGACGGAAAGATACCGCTCGGCTGTCCGCTCCCATGTCATCGAACGGCCGCCCGCATAGGAGCGCGCCCGCATTGCGTCACGCCGGACATCATCGGTCAGCAAGCCGGCGATTTCCGTGCCGATTTTGGCGGCATCACCAAATGGCACCAGAATCCCGCGCCCATTCGCCAGCAGCTCGCGCGCGTGCCAATACGGCGTTGAGACGACCGCCTTCCCAAGCCCGAAGCTGTAGGCGAGCGTACCGGAGGTCATCTGCGCTTCATTGAGATACGGCGTGACATAGACGTCGCACATCGCAATGAAGTCGAGCAGCCTCGCCCGATCGACAAACTGGTCCAGGAACACGACCCGTTCCCCCAGGCCCAGCGACTGCACCCGGGCCATCAACCGTTGGCGATAGCCCTCGCCTTCCTGTCGCACCAGGTTCGGGTGGGTCGCACCGAGGACCACGTAAACCGCGTCCGGTCGTCGTTCAAGAATTGCAGGCATCGCGTCGATCATGACTTCAATGCCCTTGTTCGGCGAGAGCAGACCGAATGTCAGGATTACAGCTTTGCCACTGAAACCCAATTTCGCCTTTGCCGAGTCGGGCGCGACGAAGTCGAAGTCGGGCACTCCATGCGGAATGACCTCAATCTTGTTCCCAGGGACTGCGTATACCGTGCCCAGCAGTTCCCTGGCCTTTTCGGCCATGACCACGACCTTCGCAGAAGCATCGATGATCCGAATCAGCACATCGCGCTGGTTGGGTTTGGGTTCCGAAAGCACCGTGTGCAGAGTCGTAACAATCGGCATGCACAATCGCCATAGCAAGGCCAGGATGTGGCTGCCCGCGTCACCGCCAAAAATGCCGAACTCATGCTGCAGACTGACCACTTCGAACTTGCGCGTATTCAGAAAGTCCGCAGCCTGCACATATTCCTCAAGCTTGCCGTCATTGATCTGCAACTGGACGGCAGACGGATATTCGTAGGCGTGACCATGATCGGTCATCGCCACGATTCCGGTGTGAATGTCGGCGCGCAGATTCGCAATGGCCTGCTGTAGGTCCGTGGTGAACGTTGCAATGCCGCAGCGGCGCGGAAGTGAATTGCCGATGAAGGCAAACCGGCTGGCTGGAGTCATCGTACCTCCCATGTAAGGTGTACGAACGGGCCGGCTTAGGACGCGCGAAGATAGCTGCGAAACAAGACGGAGTAAGAGCAGGAGGCTGGCTCGAATTACAGTCTACAGCATGTGGCGCCCGCGCAGTGCCCTGAATCGATCCGCATGCTCCTCTCACGAGGCCGGCTCCTACACTCGAAACTCGAAATAACCCCTGGGTTCCTGACACCAGGCGCCCCCATCGTGCGGGCCTTCGTTTTATGGCCGAAGCGCCAATGCCGCAAAACGGGGTTCGTGCTCCAAACTTGGACGCCAGCGCAAAGACATCAGCGCAAAGATCAGGCCCAGGCACGCCCCTGCAGCCACGTCTATCAGCAGATGTTGCTTGATGGCCAGCGTCGAATACACGATCGCGCCGAACCAACCGGCGTTGATGAGGCGCAGCTGCGTTGGTACGCGCAATGAACGCAGCACTTCGTCCACGCGGACCACCGTGAAGACCGCGACCGCCACATGCATCGATGGGCACGCATTGCTGGATTCATCGATTCGATGCAGCATCACGAAGCCCGGGAAATTTGTCGCGGCGAATACCGCCCTGGGCACTTGCGTCGGCCAAAAATAGAATATCCCGAGGCCGCTGATACACAGCCCGCTCAGCCACAGCCCGTAAACCGTGAACTCCCGTACCGTCCGCTGGAGCCCCGGACCGAAGCCGATGTAAATCCATACCGAGATATAGGCGAGCAGCGCCGGAGCCTGGAATGGAATGCTCAAGTCGAGCGCCGTTTGCGGCATCATGATGGGCGTATACGCAGGGTGGCGCTGTACCCAGAAGTAGGCGATGAAAAACAGCCCCGTAAGCAAAGTGGTCGAAATCGTGGTCCTGAAGAAGCCCTTGCGAATCCGCTTGCCGAGCTCAATGGCCCAAGGCGCCAGATAGCCTCCCGCTGCGGAAGAATGAACCCGGTTCTGTCCCGGGACAGGATCGCACACCTCGGAAATCCTACGCACTCTCATGATCTCAGTGAACCGACTGATAATTTGTAGCAGGAATTCAGGATTGCGGCACGAATATCCGTGCCCGGAGGGCTTATTTCGCCCTGGAAGAGACATCTTCCCCAGTTGCGACCGACGCATCAAGGGCAATTGCGTGCTGCCGATCCTCGGTGGCCTCCTTTGGCCGACCGATGCGCGCAGCCGCGAGTGATCTGTTGTACAGGACCACCGGCTGATTCGGGTCGAGCTTCAGACTGGCGGAATAATCGCTGATTGCCGTGACATACTCGCGCAGGTCGAAATGCACGTTGCCCCGCTTGAAATACGCGGTGGCATTTTTCGGATCCAACTCTATGACCCGGCTGTAGTCGACCAGTGTCTGGGCCGTTGACTTGCGTAGGTAGCTGGCCTGCGCGCGTCCCATCAAAGCCGGCAGGTTCGCCGGTTCGAGCGCCAAAGCCGCATTGAAGTCCGCCAGAGCCGGCTCCAATTGCTTCATGTGCACGTAGGCGTTACCACGATTGACGTACGCCGCTGCGGCGGGCGCAAGCTCGATGCTGCGACTATAGTCGTGGATAGCCGCTTGCAGATTCCCCAGTTTCTCCTGCGCCACGCCCCGGTCCAGGAACGCGAGGCTGTCGGAGCCGTCATTGGCAATGACGCGGTCGAAATCCTGGAGCGCATCATCAAAACGGGCCAGCGCCAGATACAGAATCGCGCGGCTTCGCAACGCAGGCGACTTCGAGTCGAGTCTGATCGCCGCGCTCAAGTCGGCGATCGCCTCGTCCGGGTCCTTGTCCTTGAGAAGCCTGCCCAGAGCCGCGACGGCGGGTGCAAATGACGGCTGCAGGCGCACTGCACTGCGATAGTCCTCCAGGGCCCTGTCGAGTTGTCCACTGCGCTCGTAGGCCGTGCCGCGATTGTAGGCCGCCATGCCGTTGGCGGGATCTGCGCGGATCACTTCCGACAGATCCGCAATGGCCAGCTGCATCTCAGCGGATGCCAGATACAGCGTCGCCCGATTCGAGTATGCGATCCGATCCTGTGGATCGAGCACAATGGCGCGACTGAAATCTGCGATGGCCTTGCCGCGCTCTCCGATGGTATGCAGCATGATTCCGCGATTATCGTAAACAGCGGCGTCATTGGGATTAATCTTTAATGCCTGGTCATAATCCTCCAGGGCGTGCACATAATCGGACTTCGATGCGTAAAAGTACGCCCTGCCCAGCCAGACCTGCTCATAGTTTGAGTCGCTTTTTATCGCTGCGTTGAAATTCTGCAATGCGGCCTGGTCATCGCCGCTTTCCAACGAGGCCTGACCCAATAACAAATAGATTTTTGCGACTTCGCTCTTTTCCAAGCCACCGCGTTGTATCAAAACAGTGCAACTGGAGGTGCGCTTCGCGATCGGCTGACTCCCATCATTGCAAATGGCAAGGTTTTCGCGCGCGAGAAGATAGTCGTTGTAATTGGTCTGCGCGCATACGGCACCGAACCTTAGCGCGCCCAGCCCAATCAACAATATGAATGTCCTCACAGGGATACCCGTGAAAAATGCCAGGAGGCCGGCTATCTCATGGCCCCCTCATGAGCCCGCCGTTGGATAGGGTGGGGATTATTGGCTTATCCTGCACGCCCCAAACGAACTTTTCGGCCCTGGCTTGTTCAGCCTGCAACTGCTCATAGGTGAGGCAGGCCGGATTTCTCGCCACGTGCGAGCCCGTGGCGAGGTCGTTCCGGCAGTACTGCTCCTTGCCATATGCTACGACGCGCCTATAGCCGCGCAGCGGTCCATGGTCCTCCACTGGCGCTGCAGGCAGGACGTTTTGGGTCGCCGAGGTGTTACTTGGCGATGCAGTCGGCGCAGCTCGCGGTGGCGCCAATGTAATACGCATCGGTGCGGAGGAAATCTGCAGCGCGCCGGAGGTTACTTGCACTGGCGCCGAACTGGCCTGCACCGCCGCGGGCGAGACTCCCGGAGCTTGCGCGGCAAACACGACGGATGCCGCTGCACCCACGAGAATCATGAAACAGGTGACCGCTCTCATACCGCCCCCCTCGTTTCAGAAAGTTACACACTACCACCATTTAAACTATGGTCCTAATACTGGGAAAACGACGAGTGCACGGCTCGGATCACGGCGAAGTGTTAGCAGTCGCACAGTTTGCAAGGTGGAAACTGGGTTCTGACAGGCGAAGCTGCGAGACTTCCGGTTCCGCTAAGGAGAGCGACCGTGACACCGCTAGTGGTCTGTACTTTTGTCGTCATGATCATCCTGGGCTATGCCGTCACGATCTACAACGGCCTGATCCGCGTGCGCAACGGAGTGAAGCTCGCATGGTCGAATATCGACGTGCTGCTGGTCCAGCGCCACGACGAATTGCCGAAACTGATCGAAGTCTGCAAGGGTTATATGCAGCATGAGCGGGCGACGCTGGAATGTGTCGCACGCGCGCGCGCCAATGTCGAAGGGGCGCGCAGCGCCGGCAATATCGTCTCGGTGAGCGCTGCGGAAGGTGCGCTGCGTTCCGGCCTGTCGAGCCTTTACGCTGTTGCAGAGCGATATCCAGACTTGAAAGCCAACGAACTGTTCAGGACTTTACAGACTCGCATCAGCGCGCTGGAGACGGCGATCGCGGACCGTCGGGAAATATACAACGACGCCGTCAACGCACTGAATGTACGTCTCGAATCATTTCCGGATGTGCTGATTGCGCGGCCCTTTGCCTTCGCGGCAGCACCGATGCTCAAATTCAGCGAGGGCCAGACCGGCGATATCGATCTGAAACCCATCTTCGGCGGCTAGCAATGGCTCACCCGGCCGCAGGGTATTGGATTTTCGCTGCGCTGTGCGGCGTGCTGGGCTTGCTGGCCCTGCTTGCCTGCTTCTCGCGGCTGCGCCGCGACCGCTTTATCGCCGACACACCGCTCGTGCGGCTCCGGTCTGCGGCACAAGGCTACGTGCGCGTCGCCGGAATCGCCGCATCGCCACCGGGTGACACCATGCGCTCGCCGCTGACGAATCGGCCATGCGTGTGGTGGGACTACCGGGTCGAGGCCCGGGAGGAAAATGCCAAAGGCCAGGCGGTGTATCGCATCATCGAAAAGGCAACGAGCGTTACCCCCTTCGTGCTGAATGACACGGATGCCGAATGCCTGATCGGGCCAGTCGGGGCTGAAGTGACGGCAACATCCAATGAGCGATGGTCTGGCATGTCACGGCATCCGGGCGGGCCGCCGCAATCTCACGCGATACTCGGCCTGGTCGGACAGGACGAATATCGCTTCCACGAACGGCTCATTGCAGCGGGGACGCCGCTGTCAGTGCTGGGCGAACTGCGCTCGCGCACCGAGTTCGGTGCAGTTGATCAGAAGACACAAGAGCTTCTCACCCAGTGGAAACGCGACCAGCCCGCGCTGCTGCGTCGGTTCGATCGGAATCACGATGGCCAGATCAGTCCGGAGGAATGGAATACGGTACGCGCCGCCGCTCATACCGAGGCCGAGGCGGCCGTGTTGCACTCACCCATCGAGCGCGTCGGCGTGGTCGCTCAGGCTACTCACGGCGAACCCTTCATGATCGCTCCGCTTGATGGGGAGCACCTCATTCGCCGCGAAAAACGCCATGCCATCCTGCTTCTGCTCGCCAGCATTCTGGCGGTTGGCCTGGGCCTGTGGGCGCTTTCCAAGACCCGAAGTTACCAGCCCGACTCCATCCGGAACGGCACCGTGGTCAGCACGGCTTCGATCTGGCGGATCTTGCCATCCTCAATCTTGAATACTTCGGCAATGTAGAACGTGATCGGCTGTCGGAAGGTCGGCGCCACGTCCGCCGGCGCGTGATCCAAGGTACGCGAGAACTTGGCGTGCGTGCCGTCGTGATCGAAATAACCCCAGCCGAATGCCAGGCCCTTGGTCCGGTCCACGATCGAAAAACGTCGTTCGCGGATATTCGTGACGATGACGGAGAAGCCGGTGTCGAACTGCGACTTGCAGTCCAGCCACTGCATCGAACCCTTCGGGGCATCCGGATTGTTTGCGGTGACGGTGCCGTTCTCGCGCCGCTGGCACTGCGGCGAGAATGGCACATGGGCACTGCTGTCCTCGTCGGCCATGCCAGTAAAATAGCTGTTGCCGATCCGCGCCAGCTCAGCGCGGCTCAGGCGTCCATCCTTCGCAATCGTCTCGCTCATCAACGGATTCGGCTCCGCATTTGCCTTGGCGCCTCCCGGCGGTCCGGCGCCGGGGCCCGCGCTGATGCTGCGATTGATCAAGGTTTCGATCTGGGAGACTTTGTGGTTTTGCTCCACTTTCAACCGCACCGCGAACCAATTGTTATTGCCGTTCTCACTGATGCGACCCAGCAGTCCTACCTGCCCGGCCTCATCATCGATCACGTCCAGTCGGTAGGTGGGCATTGCCGAAGCCGTCTGCCACAACCCATCCCCCAGATTCAGCCTAACGCCGTTCTCCGTGTATTTTACGTTCTTGGTGACTGATAATTTCGCGGGGTCATGAGTGACCACGGCCTGCAGATAACTGCTCATGACGCCGACAAGGCACTCGCGGTTGCAGCCCTGCTCGGCAGCAGGCGCGGCCGTTGCGCCCACTACCAACGCGGTCGCAAGTCCGATGGCTAACACTCTCATGGGCAGCCCCCTCGTTCGATTTGTGCAGGGAGGTTAGCCGTTCATACGCCGTGGCGCCAGTCACGCGCGGGATTGACGCGCTGCTGGCCTTAGGCGATTTCCGCTTCGAGGATCGATGACCAGGGGCCGGCCGGTATCACCCGCGCCAGCCGGAAGCCGGCGCCCTGCAACACGCCGTTCCATTCACTGTGCGTGCGCTCATGACCGGTTGTCATCACGAGCATCTCGATGTCCAGATCCTTCACAAAATCATTCTGTGTTTCCGCGCGAACAATGCCCTCAACAAGCAGCAATTTGGCGAAGCGCGGACAATTGGATTTCAGGTTGGCGAGGATCGCCATGGCTTCGGCATCGGACCAGTCATGTAGCACGGTCATCATCAGATACGCATCACACGGCGGTATGCGCTCCTTGAAGAAATCCCCGCCCACGTACGTGATGCGCGGATCGGCACGCTGACGAGCCTGCTCAATCACTTCCGGTAAGTCGAAAAGCACTCCTCGCGACAGCGGAGAGTGTTCGAGGACGCCGTGCAGCAGATGACCCAGGCCGCCACCAATGTCGCCAATGGTCCTGAAGGCGCGAAAATCGTATGCCTGAACCACCGGCTGGACCTGAGAATGAGATTTGCCAGCCATTGCTTCATGGAACAGCAGTCCCTCCTCAGGGTGGGCCCGCAGGTACGGAAACAACCCTCCCGAGGTGACGGCCGCAATCGCCGGCGCACCGCTCCGCAATGTGACATCAAGCTCACGATAGGCATCCCAGTGAACCTTGAGCCCCATCATGCGTGCCAGTGATCGTGTCGACCCGGAAGCATCGGAGCGAAGTGTCCGCGAGGGTGCGTTGTGAGCGAAGTGCTGACCGTCGTAGTCAAAAACTCCGTGGTTCGCCAGCGCCCGAAGCACCCGGTTCAACGCCTGCGCTTCCAGGCCGCAGGCCTGCGCCAGCGCATCCGCAGTGGCGGGCGTATCACCCAAATGGTCCGCGACGCCCAGTTCAGCGACCAGGTGCAAACAGCGCGACGTCCAGTATGCGACCGCAAGGTCCTGGATGACCTGGGCCGGAGGTGGATCATTGTTCAATTGAGGGCACTCAGTCGCGTCGCCGCGTCACTACGAACGCCTCGTCATTGAACCATAGCCCGCCATGTTTCTGCAGCACCTTTTGCGTGGCCGCAAGGTAGGCGCCATTGGTGACCACCGCATCAAGGCGCTCGTCCTCGATCTGATTGACGTAGATCGCCGCGTTCCAGGCCGCAAACAGCGTCGAGGTGCCGATCCGATCGCCGATTTCGGAGGGCAACGTGTGCATTTCGTAGCGAAATACCGCCTTTTCGTCGGGCAGCGCACTGAAATTGAACTCACGGGCATCGCGCCCGAGTTCACGACGCAGGGTGCTCAACAGCTCGTGCCGGCCGACCTCGAAGGGACGCTCCTCGGGCCACAATTGCTGGATGATTTCCAATCCCGGATCGTGTCCGCAGGACTGGATAGCGAGCAGTCGCCCGCCCGGCGCCAGACTGCGTGCCAGCGGCATCAGGATCTTCTGCACCTTGAATTCGGCGCCCATCCGCGCCCGCCAGGGTTGCGAGGCGAGAACCAGATCGTAATGTTCAAACAGCCGACCCGGCTTCGGAATCACCGAGTCCAGCAGAAACTTGTGATCCTCCCGATAGATCACGAGCACCGTCGGGCGTACGACCTTGGGATTGCCGGTCTTGATGCTGGGAGTCGTCTGCCAGCCACTGTCGAGGATGCCGCCCAGTTCCTCGATCTGCTCGGCATATTCGTGGGCCGTGGTTCCGCTCAGGCGCACCTCCTGCCAGTTGAGGGCCGCGGCCGCCTGCGCATCGCGCGGCATGAGCCGCGGTGCCTCGGCATAGTTGAGGTTCGTCACCACGAAGGCCGTCGCGGGATGCTCGAACAACCGGTCCGGGAGCTTCTCCAAGCCCAGACGCACGTCCTCGAGGCTGATCTCCTTGGCAACCACGAACTGGGGAATGGTGGGAAACAGCCAGTGCGTGGCACGCATGACCCGCGTGATCACCGTGCCATCACCCATTCCCGCATCGAAAATGCGCACCGCCGGCGGCGTCGGCCGCAGCAAGGTGACCTCGTGCGTCGCGCGATGCGCTATCGCCGATTTCTCATTGCAGCTGGTGACAAAGGCCAGATACTTCTGGCGATTGTCGTAGAAACGAAACGGCGGCGAGGATTCCTCCGTCATGCCTATACCATCGGTTCAGAAGTGATATTCAACGTCGACGCCGTAACGCCGCGGCAGCGCCCGCCACAGGAAGCCGCCCGTGGAGAACTCCTCATTATAGATCTTGTTGGTCAGGTTCTTGGACCAGGCGGTGACCGACCACTTGTCCGCCTCGAGGCCCGCGCGCAGATCGACCAGGCTCACCGGGTTGCGTGAGGTCACGTTGTACGGGTCCCAGTAGGTACGACCGATTTCCTGATAGTCCAGACGCACGATGCCGTTGAGTCCGTCGCGAAACGGCTGACGGTACTGCGCACCGGCGTTGACCGTATTGCGCGACACCAGCGGCGCCTGGTTGCCCACGACGGTCGGATCCTCCATATGGGTGATCCGGCTGTCGGTGTAGCCGAAGCTCGCATACAGGTCGAGCCGGTCAGTCGGCTTCGCCGTCAATTCCAGTTCGGCGCCCTTGTAGCGGGCGTCGAGATTGCCGAGATTCTGCGTCGAGGTGGTCGAGTCATAGAAGAAGAAATAGCCATTGTGCGAATCGGTGTCGAAGACACTCAGATTTGCCCGCAACCGGTGATCCAGCAACTCGCTCTTGACACCTACTTCCGAGGTATCGTCAATTTCCGCCTGGAACAGATCATGAACGCCCTTTTGTCCGTCCGCTGCGGCAACGGCGCCCACACCGGTCTGGTTGAAGCCGCCGCTGCGGAATCCACGACTCCAGCCTCCGTAGAGCGTGAGGTCATCAGTGGGCTTGTAGCGCAACGTGGCTTTCGGCTCGGCGGCGCCAAAGGTGGCATTGCGCACCTCGCCGCTCACGGCGGTCGGATCGGGCAGGAACTGCTGCGGCGTGTCGGTAGTGTTCTGACGCTCATCGCGGTCGTAACGGATCGCCGCATCGAGCTCCCACTGCGAGGTGATCTCCCAATTCAAGTCCGAGAATACCGCCCAGGCGTTGTTGCTCTGGGAATCCGCAAGGAAGGTGACATTGGTGTTGGTCGCGAATGGATTGGTCGGATCGACCAGCGGGGTGTAATACACAGCCGGAATCCCTGCACCGCGATCCACCAGATTGCCCGTCGAGATGAAGCGGTCGGTGTGCACCAGATATGCGCCCGCTATCCACGAGAACCCGTCGGTCTTCACGGACGTGAACCGAACCTCCTGGCTGTACGTCTTCTCGTCGATGAACTGGCTCTGGCTCTCATCAAACGTCCCGCCCAGGGAACCGGGCACGAAAGTAAAGAAGTCGTTATAGGCAATAGAGGTGGTGATCGGGCGGAAATCATAGGCATCACCCGTGTCGATTTCCCGGGTGTGGTTGACATCCGTCGTTGCGGTAAGCGTCCCGTAGTCCGCATTGAAATCAAGCTTCAATGCGGCATCGGTGATGGCGCGGTGATCCATGCCCAGATTGTTGGTCTGGATCGGACTGGTGACATCGTTTGAGTTCGGCGGTGTCGTGAAGCTGGTGAAGACATTCGCCTCGTCACTGCGCGGAATGACGTAGTAGTAGGCGGTCGTGTTCACCTGGTTGTACAGAAAGCGGAAGTCCGCACTGAAGGCATCAGCGGGCTTGAACAACAGCCGCAGGCGCGCCGAATAGTCCTCTTCCGGATCGGCCTTCTTGTCCAGATACGTATTCTTCAGAAACCCATCCGTATTGTAGTAGTTCACCGATGCGCGGAACTTGAGCGTCCCGGCGCTATCGATCGGACCGCTGACCGCAATTTGGCCCTTCTCGGATACGCCATTGCCGACACCGGCGAGGGCATTGCCCTCGAAATGATCGGATAGGTCCGCAGTTGTGATGATAATGGCGCCGCCGATGGCATCGCGACCGTAGAGCGCGCCCTGCGGCCCCTTCAACACCTCGATCTGCTTGATATCAACCAGTTCCTGATTGAACTCGTAGGGGTTGGTCTCCTCCACCCCATCCACCACCACCGCGACTGATGGCTCGCTGTTGCGCGCCTGCGAAATCCCGCGAATCGTAATAAAGGCATTGCCGACGTTTTGCACCTCCACAAGCGACATGTTCGGCACCATCGCAATGAAATCGCGGGGGTTCTCGATGCCCGCGGCGTGGATATCCTGGGCCGTGAAGGCATCCACCGCAATCGGGACGTCCTGAAAGGACTCGCTGCGCTTGCGCGCCGTCACAACGACCTCCTCGAGTTTTGTCGACGTATCCGCCTGCTCCGTGGCCGGTGCGCCCTGCCCCATGGCGCGTGGCGTGACTGTCAGGAAAGCCGGCACGGCCACCAGGACCAGAAGCGGACAGAATCTGCGAATTGATGCAAACACATAACCCCCTACCAGCCGATGGTTTTGACTTGAGGGCCGCAATGGCGACCCGGTTGGTTGCAAGCCGATATTTCGCATATCGAAAACTGCGTCGATATGCGAAACCATAGTGACCTCTGCTTTGTACCAGCGTCAAGCACTGACGGCGCTGCGTTGCGGGGATTTCGGATATCGAACATGGCCACGAATGTGCGGGTGCGCAAAGGGACGTAGACTTCACAACAACCGCAGCGATCCTCGCAATCCAGCATGCCCGAACGCCCGTCCCGTGCCGCAGCCACCCGTCGGGGGCCCGATCGTTATCTTGATGTGGCAGGTATCCGGCTGCGTTTCCGGGACGAGGGTCGCGGACCGGCCATCATCCTGCTGCACGGCTGGACATTCGATCTTGAAATGTGGGATCCGCAGGTGGCCGCGCTGCGTGGCGAATTTCGGCTGGTGCGCATCGATCGTCGCGGTCATGGACTATCCGGTGGGCTTCCGGATAGCGAGCAGGACGCTGCGGATATCACGATCTTGTGTCGTCATCTGAATCTGCGGTCCGTGGCGCTGCTCGGCATGTCGCAGGGCGCCCGTGCGGCGCTGCGGTTCGCCAGCCGCACTGCCGGACAGGTCACGGCCCTGATCCTCGACGGGCCGCCGAACCTCGACGAAGACGCCATTGATGGGGAAGTGCCCATGCAACGCTTCCGCGAACTGGTGAGAGACGGCGGCCTTGCGGCGTTCCGCCGGGAATGGAGCAACCATGCGCTGGTGCAACTGTGTACGGAGGCGGTCGCGCTGCAAAGACAGGTGCGCGCCATGATCGCCCGTTATCCGGGGCGGGAGTTGTTGGATCCGGGTGCGGCCGGGACTGCCGCCGCGCCACTGTCCTTGAAGCTCATCCGGGCCCCGACCCTGGTGCTGAGCGGGGCCTACGACCTGCCGAGCCGCATACAGTCGGCACAGAAGCTGCGCGCCCAACTGCCCGCCGCCGAGCATGTCATCCTTCCGGATGCGGGCCATCTGATCAATCTTGACCAACCTGCCCTCTACAGCAAACTGTGTCGGGCATTTCTTCTGCGGCATGCGCGCAGGTCCGGTCAGTGAATCATTGACCGGTGAGTGAACTTGGGCCGATGATGCGCGGGATAACAAGTCGTACCCGCCGCCAGGCGTGCTGCGGGCGCAACACAGATCGTACGCGTGGGTCTTGAGGGGGAATGATGTCTACCGAACAGCGCTGGGATGTGTCCTACGAATGGAAGGCCATGCTGGTCATGAGCCTAGCCTTCGGTCTGGTGGGGATCGATCGCTTCATCCTGCCGCCGCTTTTTCCGACCATGATGAAGGATCTGCATCTCACCTATCAGGATCTGGGCAACCTCGTCGGCGCACTGGCCGTCGCTTGGGGGGCCTCGGCCTTCCTGACCGGGCTCCTGTCCGATCATCTGGGTCGGCGCAGCATCATGGTGCCCTCGGTGCTGATCTTTTCGTTGCTCTCGGTGCTCAGCGGCATGGCGACCGGTCTCATGAGCCTGCTGCTCATCCGCATCGTCATGGGCGTCTTCGAAGGCCCCGTCGCCTCCACCGGCGTCGCAGTCGCCGTCGAGGCGTCGCATCCGAAGCGGCGCGGCATGAACAACGGTATTTTCCAATGCACCGTCTCGCTGTTTGGCAGCGGCGTGGGACCGATCCTCGCAACCCAGCTGCTGCTGATCACGACCTGGCGACATGTGTTCTGGATCGTCGGTCTTCCCGGCCTGGTCATCGCGGCCATCCTCTGGTTCGTGATCCGCGAACCGGCCACGCTCGCCGCCCAGCGCGGCACGGCCGTTGTAGCCCGCGCCTCCATCTGGACGCTGTTCAAGCACCGCAACGTACCCCTGGCGATGCTGACCTTGCTGTGTGCCATGACCGGCATCTTCGTGCTTTCCGCCATGGTGCCCAATTACCTGACCGACTACGTGAAGCTGCCGCAGACACAGATGGGAATCGTGACCTCCGCGATCGGCTTCGGCGGCGCGCTGGGCCAGTTCGGACTGCTCACGATGTCGGACTTCATCGGGCGCCGCACCGCCACCATACTGTCCTTCGTCATTGCAGCGGTGTTTCTGTGGCTGTTCATCCACGCCGGATCCAGCCCCCCGGTGCTCTTCGCACTGTTATTTGTGGCATCCATGTTCAATTTCGGGGCGTTGGCGATTCTGGCGGGCCCGATCCCCGCCGAGGCGGCGCCGGTGGGTCTGGTGGCCACCGCAGCGGGCCTGGTCATCGGCGCGGGAGAAATCTTTGGCGGCGGCGCTGCGCCCTCGATCGCCGGGGCGATCGCGCAGCATTCAGGCATCCAGTACACGCTTTACTTCGCGCTGGGTGGCCAGCTGGTCGGGTTGCTGCTGGCGCTGTTCCTGCGTGAGACGGCGCCGCGGCGCATGCGCAATGCGCCGCTCGAACACGTCTCGGCGCTGGATCGCGCCCCGTCCGTCATCAGCTAGCTGCGGACGCGGACCGCTGCCCGGGCTTTCAGCTCAGGCCCTTGCTGGGCCTGTTCCCATGAGCGAGCGTAGCAGCCGCTGTTCACTGCCATAGGGGTCATTGAGCAGTTGGCACGTGTCGTTGAAGATCATCGTGGCGCGGCGTGTGTTGTCGTAGGGCACCCACACATCCGGCAAGGTCGGGTGATTCGGATTTCCGGTACGGGCAAAGGCGACCCAGGCACTGCTCATCTTTTGTGCCAGCGGATACCGATCCTCGCCCGAGCCGGTCATGGATTTGCACGCATCCACGTTGTCGAACACGAAGGGTATTTCCAGCGTGTGAAACGTGCGCAGCTTGCCCTCGCGGACCGGTGAACGCCAGGTGAAGTAATACTGGTACACGGGCGACTGCGTCTGTTCCGCCTTGCGTTCGGCTTCGAGCAGGACTGCTGCGCGGAAGGTGGCATCGGATGCCATGATGAGGTACAGATCCGTATTGGCCCGATCGGGTCGTCCGCGCCGATAGGCTGCTATCACCCGGTCTACATCCGCATCGCTGGCGGAGCGCAGCAGCTGCTTTACCTTGGCATGAAACGTGGCGTCGTCCATCGGCTCCAGCGGCTCGCCGGGGAAGAAAGTCACCTCCGTCTCGACGGTCCCGATCAGCAGCGGGATGTCCCCGGACAGCTCCGGCGCCGTCGGATCGAAGGGGTCGACCGGCAACGATCGGCCATCCGTTACCGGGCCCCAGTTGATCGGGGGTCCGCTGCCCTCATTACTGGCCTTCAGCAGCTGATCGATCGGGACCGTCTGCAGCTGGTCCAACTGGCTGGGCTGCAGATTCAACCGCGCCAGGAAGCGTTCGGCATTCTTGGTGGCGGTATCGCGCGAAATGCCTTTTATCGAGGCGCCGCTTTGCACGATCGCCCGCTTGAACAACCCGTGCGCGGCGGGCATGGCCATGAGGGAGCTGACCTTACCGCCGCCGCCGGACTGGCCGAAGATGGTGACATTGCCGGGATCGGCGCCGAAAGTGGCAATGTTGTCCCGCACCCACTCCAGTGCCGCGACGATATCGAGATTGCCGACATTGCTGCTGTTGGCATAGCGCTCGGAACCTAACCCCGCAAGATACAGGTAGCCCAGCGCCGTGAGCCGGTGGTTGACCGTCACGACCACAACCTCATGCTTCTTGGCCAGCTGCGCGCCGTCATAGCAGATAAAGCCGCCGGAGCCGCTGGTGAAGCCGCCACCATGCAGCCACACCATGACGGGGAGCTTGCGATCGCGCGCGAGCGTGGGGGTCCACACGTTCAGGACCAGACAGTCCTCGCCCATGGGCTCGTCGCGGTCCATGGCCTCCACTTCAGGCGGCACGGTGCCATGAAACAATGACAGCAACTGCGGCGAACGGTGACCGAGCTGGGTGCAATCGCGCACGCCAGTCCACGATTTCGCCTGCGCGGGTGGCTGGAAGCGGGCTGCGCCGGCGGTCGTGGCGCCATAGGGCACGCCCTTGAAGGCGTACAGGCCCGCCTCCTGGGTGCCGCGTATCTTTCCGGCGGTGGTGGTGGCCGTCGCGGCCGCGCCAGCGGCATCTGCCGCCCATACATTCGTCATCGACGGCGCCAGCGCGCCGACGGCCACGGAAGTCCCGATGAAACTGCGCCGGTCAATCATCCCCCACCCCTTATTCAAACTGAAGCCACCCGGGCACCGACCGCTTCGTCAAAACCGCTGTATCGCGGCGGAAACGAATTCATGCGGGCGCGCGCCGGCAATACTGGTTCAGAGCGCAGTGTAGTGCAAACTTGCCAGGGTTTTCGCGACGTTGAGATCACAACTGCCTCTCGCGGCCCGGATTGGATCCCAAGACACACAGGACTCGCCGCCGGGCGAATCTGTGATAATAACGTCCACCGGAGCACGGATCCGATCCTGCACCGCAATGTAACGGGGGGACTGCATGCGCACCAGATACGGGAGCCGACTAGCTGCCGGGACAGCGATCGCTCTGCTGCTTGGCCTGACGCTTGGCGGGGCGGCACGGGCACAGATGGACCCCTCCGGAGAATGGGCACCCCGTTTCGATGAGGATCGATTCGAGCGCATACCCGGCCCGGAAATCGGCGACTACCTGGGCCTGCCGATCAACGACGCGGCAAGGCTGCGCGGCGACAGCTGGGATGCCGCCCTGATCGAACTGCCGGAAAACCAGTGCCGCGAACATGGCTCGGATTACGGCTGGCGTGGCCCCTCGAACCTCAGTATCTGGAAAGAGGTCGATCGGGCCACGCAGAAGGTCATCGCCTATCACACCCACCTGTCGGCTTACGGCGCCGAGCAGACCATCTGGATGGACGGCAGGCCGCACCCACCGGACTACGCCCGGCACACCTGGCAGGGTTTTTCAACGGGAGCATGGGATGGTGACACCCTCGTCATCACCACCACGCACCTGAAGGAGAACTGGATCCGGCGCAATGGCATCCCGCGCAGTGACCTGGCCACGGCGCGCGTGCATATCATGAAGCACGGGAACTATCTGACCGTGGCGGTGATTGTCTACGACCCGGTGTACCTGACTGAACCCTTCATCCGCACCACTGACTTCGTCTACGCTCCGCAGCAACAGATGGCCCCTTGGCCCTGTGAGCCGGTGGATGAAGTCGACCGGGCCCCCGGCGTCGTGCCGAGTCATCTTCTCGGTGCCAATACCTTCCTCAACGAATTCCCCGCGAATTACGGCATACCCGTGCAGGCTACACGCGGCGGTGCCGAGACGATGTACCCGGAATACATGCTGAAAATGAAAACCATGCCGGTGCTGCCGCGGCCCGCAAAGAAGGCCGCGCCGCGATGAAAATTCTGCGATTGATGACGCTGACGGGGCTGGCGGCAGCCACCACGATGGTCTCGGCCGCGCCGCCGCCGCCAGCCAGTCCGGCACCACCGCCTGCCGAGGTGCACATCCTGCCCGTCCAGGGCAATATCTCGATGCTGGTCGGCGCCGGTGGCAACATCACCGTCCAGACCGGCAGCGACGGCGTGCTGCTGGTGGACACCGGCCTGGCACCGATGAGCGCCAAGGTCCTGCAGGCCGTGCGCAGCCTCTCGGACAAGCCCATCCGCTACATCATCAACACCCACGTGCATGCGGACCATGTCGGCGGCAATGAGGCCATCGCGAAAACCGGCATCACGATCGCGGGCGGGAACGTGGTCGGGGACATCGGCAGCAGCGCCTCGAACCAGGCCACGATCATGGCGTTCCAGACGGTATTGGATCGCATGAGCGCCTCCGGGCCCGGTTCGACCCCAGCGCCGCAGGGCGCATTGCCCACCGATACGTACACCACTCCCGAGCGCAAGATCTTCTTCGACAATGAAGGGGTGGAACTGATCCACATACCCGCCGCCCACACCGACGGCGACACCATCGTCTTCTTCCGCCGCTCCGATGTGATCAGCACCGGGGACATCTTCGTCACCAATGGCTATCCGATTGTCGATCTGGAGCGGGGCGGAAACATCCAAGGCGTGATAGCGGGCCTGAATCGCATCGTGCAGCTGGCGATTCCGGCCGACGAGCAGGAAGACGGCACACTGATCATCCCCGGCCATGGGCGCCTGTGTGACGTGGCCGATGTCGTGTTTTATCAGGAGATGGTGACGATCATCCGGGATCGCATCCAGGATCTGATCAAGAAGGGCAAGACCTTGGATCAGGTCAAAGCCGCAAGACCAACCCGCGACTACGATCCGCGTTACGGCTCGAATTCCGGATTCTGGACCACGGACAAGTTCGTCACTGCCGTGTACCAGAGTCTAAGTCCAAAGCACTGAAGGTATCGCTTCATGAATCGCAAATACCTGGCGCTGCTCGCCATCGCCGCAATCTTGCTCGGGCCGCCGGTGCATGCCCATCATTCCTTTGCCGCGACCTACTTCGTCGACCAGGAAATCAGCATTGACGGAACCTTGACCCAATTCATGTTCCGCAATCCGCACTCCTTCGTGAAGGTCATGGTCAAGGACAAGACGGGAAAGGAGCAGGTCTGGTCCGTCGAATGGGGCGGTGGCGCACAGCTGACCCAGGAGCACGTGACCCGCGACACCCTGAAGACCGGGGATCACGTCATTGTCACGGGTAATCCGGGCCGGGATCCGAACGAACATCGAATCCGCCTGCACAAGATCGTGCGCACCTCCGATGGCTGGACGTGGGAAGGAGTAATCATGTGAGCAGGCTGGCAACACTGGGCCTGCTTGCAGGCCTCGTCATGGTGACAGGCGCCCACGCCCAGAGGGCCGCGGCGCCTGCAGATGCGCGCAGCCGCGCGCCGGTCGACCTGAGCGGCTACTGGGTCGCAGTCGTCACCGAGGACTGGCGCTACCGGATGATGACGCCTGACAAGGGCGACTTCACAGGCGTTGCCCTCAATGCCGCCGGCCGTGCCCTCATGCAGAAATGGGATCCGGCAAAGGACCAGGCAGGCGGCGAAGCGTGTCGCGCGTACGGGGCTGCGGCGATCATGCGCACGCCGACGCGATTGCACATCACTTGGGCTGACGCGAACACCCTCAAGGTGGACACGGACGCCGGCGAGCAGACGCGACTGTTGAATTTCGGGGGCTCACCGGCCCATGACCTGACCCCCAGCTGGCAGGGTTCCTCGACGGCGCAGTGGGAAGGCCTGAAGACGCGCGGCGGCTTTGGCGGGGTAACTGCCGGGTTGCCGACCACCGCGGGCCTGGGGGGCAGTGCGCCACCCCCGACGCAGGACGGCTACCTGAAGGTTGTGACTACTCAGCTGCGCCCCGGCTACCTGCGCAAGAACGGTGTGCCCTACGGCGCAAATACTTCGGTGGAGGAGTACTTCGACAGCTTCCACGAACCGAATGGGGACACCTGGCTGATCGTCACCAGCATCGTGAGCGATCCGGAATATCTGGATCAGCCGTTCATCACCAGCTCCCAGTTCAAGAAGACCGACGCAGCCAAATGGAATCCGACACCTTGTCAGGCCAGATAAGAGTGCATGGCGCACCCTGGCAACGCCCGCGATGATCCTCGACAGCGCCCTGGTGTGGCTGCACGACACCTCCTTCGGCACCGTGATCCGCGAGTCGGTCTGGGCAGAACCGATCATCGAGACAATCCATGTGCTGACACTGGGCGTGTTTCTCGGATTCGTCATGCTGCTGGACTTGCGGCTGCTTGATCTGGCGCTGCGACGCACGCCGGTGTCCACCGTCTTCAGACACCTCAATCCGTGGCTGTTCGGCTCCTTCGGCATTATGATTGTCACGGGGCTATCGCTCTTTGCCGGCGATCCGGTGCTGTTCTATGGAACAATTTTCTTCAAACTGAAAATGCTGATGCTGCTGGCCGCGGCGCTCAACGTCGTGGTCTTCAACTTCACCGTCGGACGCACGCTGATGCAGTGGGATGTGCTGCCGGCGACGCCACGCGGAGCCAAGATCACCGGATTGCTCTCCCTGGTCCTGTGGATTGCGGTGGTCGTCTGCGGGCGCGGCATCGCCTACGTTCTGCCGCCGCCGTAGAAGCCGCCATGCACGAGCTTGCCGCCCTGACTCTTGCCTTCTGCCGCTGGTGCAACGACTCGTTTTTCGGCCATGGCATTCGCGACTCCGCCTGGTTGTTTCCGTTCGTGGAGATCTTTCACCTGCTGGCCCTGGGGCTGCTGGGTGGAACCTTGGTGCTCGTGAATTTGAGCCTGCTCGGAATTCCGCTCGGCAGCGCTTCCACACCACAGCTTGCACGCGAACTGCGGCCGTGGATGCTCGGCAGCATCGGGGTGATGCTGTTATCGGGCTTCCTGCTGTTCTCGACCGAAGCGGTCAAGATGTACGGGAACTGGGCCTTTCAGATCAAGATGACCTTGCTGCTGCTGGCAGTACTGTTCACCTTGACGATTCACCGCAAAGTCATCGACTCGCAACGCACCGCAGTTGGCCTGCGGCGACTGACGGCGGTGGTATCGCTGCTGTTGTGGCTCGGGGTCGGACTCGGAGGCCGCGCTCTTGGCTATGTCACCACGGCCGCCTCGCCGCTCATCGGCCAGTAGCACACACTGCTGCGGCTCATACACGCTGCAGCAGCAGCGCGATGCCCTGGCCTACCCCGATACACATGGTACACACCGCCAAACGTCCGCCGCCGCTCTCCAGCTGGTTGAGGGCCGTCAGAACCAATCGCGCCCCGCTTGCACCCAGCGGATGCCCGACAGCGATCGCGCCCCCGTTCGGATTCACCTGCTCGGTGTCATCGGGCAACTTCAATTCGCGCAGCACGGCGAGAGCCTGGGCGGCGAAGGCCTCATTGAGCTCGATCACATCGATCTGCGACAACTTCACGCCGGTTTGGGCCAGCAACTTCTCGGTCGCCGGTGCGGGACCTCGTCCCATGACGCGCGGCGCCACCCCGACGACGGCCCCCGCGACCACGCGCGCGCGGGGCGTCAGTCCGTAGCGCTTCGCGGCGCCTTCACTGGCCATGAGCAAGGCTGCCGCGCCATCGTTGATTCCCGAGGAATTCCCGGCCGTGACCGAGCCGTCCGGGCGGACAACGCCCTTCAGCCGCGCGAGCCCCTCCAGAGTCGTATCCGGTCGTGGCTGCTCGTCGCGCTCCACGGTTATGGTCGCCTGTTTCGGCAGCGTGATAGAAAGGGGGGAAATTTCCCGCCCAAAGAAGCCGTGCGCCAGCGCACGCGCATAGCGCTGCTGGCTGCGCAGGGCAAACGCATCCTGATCAGCCCGGCTAATCTGCCACTGCGCAACCAGGTTCTCTGCCGTCTGCGCCATCGAATCACAACCAAAGCGCGATTGCAGCTGCGGATTGATGAAGCGCCAGCCCAGTGTCGAATCTTCAAGTTTGGGCCCGCGCGCAAACGCGCCCTCGGCCTTGGCCAGAACGTAAGGGGCACGTGACATGCTCTCGACGCCCCCGGCAATCACCAGCTCGCAGGCACCGCTTTGGATGCTGCGCGCGGCTGCAATCGTGGCGTCGAGACTTGAGCCGCACAGCCGATTAATGGTGACAGCGGGCACGCTCTCGGAAAGCCCCGCCAGCAGCACCGCCATGCGGGCAACATTGCGATTGTCTTCTCCGGCCTGGTTAGCGCAGCCAAAATAGACATCATCCACACGAGCCCAGTCAACGCCCGGACTTCGTTGCTGCAGGGCGCGCAGGGGCATGGCCGCCAGATCGTCGGTTCGCACACCCGACAGCACTCCGCCATAGCGCCCGAATGGGGTGCGCACACCATCACACAGGTAGGCCGCCGCCAAGTCACTTGCGCCCATCAGGCGTCATCCCGATGCGCCGCGGCAGAACGCGCCTGCAGGTCGCGCAGCACCTGCAGTTCGCGTGGCGCGGGACTGGCCGTCGTGGCGAGCCGGTCCGAAAAACGCAACGTCCAGCCACAGGCCGCACGCGCGGCGTCCGGGGTAACTCCGGGGTGCAACGAGGTCACCACCAGCTCGCAGGTTTCAGGGTCCGGCTCCAGCACGCACAGGTCGGTCATGACCCGAGTGGGCCCGCGGGTGTGCAGGCCCAACGCCTCGCGCGAGCCGCGGCCGGTGCCGTGACCCAGTGAAGTGATGAACGGCAGTTGTTCGACAAAAGTGCGTCGCGACATGGGGATGGTGATGAAAATCTCCTGGCAGCTGGAGGCAATTTCCGGCGCCCCCCCACCGCCCGGCAGGCGCACCTTGGGCCGCTCGTAACTACCCACCACCGTCGTGTTGAGATTGGCGTAGCGGTCCATCTGCGCCCCCGACAGAAAGCCCACCGTGATGCGACCGCCCTGCAGCCAGTAGCGGAACATCTCCGGCACGCCAACCGTGGTGAGCGCCGTCTCGCACAACTCACCATCGCCGATCGACAGCGGCAACACCGTCGGTCGGGCGCCAATCGTTCCTGATTCATAGATCAGCGTGATATCCGGGGCGTGCGTGAGACGGGCGAGATTGCAGGCAGCCGAGGGCGCACCAATGCCGACAAAGCACACATCCTGGTTGCGCAAGGCCCGCGCAGCCGCGATGGTCATCATTTCATTGGCGCTGAACGGCTCGGTGGCCGGCGTAGAAGTCATGGTGCTGAGGAGGCCCGCGAACTGTACTTCTGGAAAGCCTCCGGTCCTTGCTGCAGCACGTGCTCGCTGACCCAGGCCGTGAACCGATCACGGTCGCGGGAGATCTCGTCCCAGCCCGTATAGAAGGCATTTGCACGGCGATAGTAACCCTGCGCGTATGAGGGGTAGGCGCCACCTGGTACTGCGACGATGGCGCTAATCGTCCATGACGGCAGTACGACCGCGTTCAGGCCCGGCGCGCCAAGATCCGCGACGATCTCCTCCACCGTCACGACAGCTCGGCGCGCGGCCAGCACGGCCTGCTTCTGCACGCCGATGATGCCGTCGAGCAACACATTCCCCGCCCGATCCGCGCGCTGCGCATGAATGAGCGTCACGTCCGGGCGAATGGCAGGCACCGCCGCCAGCTTTTCCCCCGTAAAGGGACACTCGACCTGGCGGATTCTCGGATTCACCTTCGGCAGGTCGACGCCGATATAGCCGCGGAATGCCGCGAACGGCAGGTTGGCCGCGCCGGCTTCGTAGCCATTGGCCATCGCCGCGTGGGAATGCTCCTCCAGCTGCAGGGGCCGGGGCCAGCCGTTCTCGACGGCATCGCGAAGTCGATGCAGCGAACCCACCCCGGGATTGCCCCCCCAGGAGAAAACGAGACGGTCCGCGACCCCCATGCCGATCAGTTGATCGTAGATCAGATCCGGGGTCATCCTCACCAGCGTGAGGTGCCTGCGCCCCTGCCGCAGAACTTCGTGCGCAGCAGCAAAGGGTATCAGGTGGGTGAAGCCCTCCATCGCCACGCAGTCCCCATCGTGGACATGCGCGGCGATGGCTTCGGAAAGAGAACAGAATGCGGGCATTCGGCCACAGGCCGTCACATCAGTACTTGAGCGGCTCGATCTTCTGCAGCAGCTCCTCGCGGCGATTGGCGAAGAACGGTGGAATCTGCATCGCCGTGCCCAACTTCTCGTAGGGCTCATCGACCAGGAAGCCCTGCGGCTTGGACACGGTCGCTTCAAACAACGCTCCGCCCGGAGTGCGCACGTAAACCGAGTCGAAATAGCCGCGATCCTTCATCTCCGAGACATCCGTGAAGCCGAGGCCCTCGAGATGGAATTTCACCTTGCTCTGCGCCTCATGATCGGCGACCTCAAAGGCGACGTGATGCGGTACACCTTCGCCGTAGGTCCAGCTTCCCGCGGCCACATTGGGTTCGACGCGAAATTCAACGACGGCGCCACTGCCACCGTTGCCGACCTCATATCGCAGGTGCCGGCCGTCGGAGGCGATACGCCGCCCGTTCCATCCACCCTGCATGAATTCCTCTGAGTTTTCTGCATCCCGTACCGACACGACGACCCCATGGGTGCCACGCAGCCCATGCTCTTTCGGCACTACGCCATTACTGTACGGCTCACGGGTGTCGTGCTTGGCTTCAATCAGTTCGTATTCGATGCCACAAGGGTGCTCGAATGCCACCAGCCGCTCGCCGAAACGCTCCAGAACGCGCACCGTGAACCCACGGCTTTGCAAATGCTTCTCCCAGAAACCCGCGGACCCCACCGGAATCGACAGTTCGACGGTACAGATCTGGCCGGTTCCCTTGCGGGCCTTGCGCCCGGAATGCTTCATCGGAAAGCAGGTGATCAGGCGGCTTACATCGCCGGTATCGTTTCCGTAATACAGGTGCAGGATGGGCTCTTCACCATCGTACAGGGCGGTTTTCTTGACGCTCTTCAGACCCAGCACTTTGGTGTGGAAATCGTAGTCTTCCTGCGCATTGCCGACACTCAGTGTCAGGTGATGATGTCGCCTGATGTGGTTGTTTACGCTCATCGGTGATCTCTCCAGAAAGTCGTACTGCCGCGCCTGGCCGGTAAGTCTACCCCAACCCCGGGGAGGTCGGAAACGACTGCGTTGACGGGCCAGCTGACCGGGATCCCGCCTGGCTGCGTGGTGGCCGGCAGGCAGCGGTGTATAGTCCGCACTGTCAAAAATAGGGCTGGTTATGCACAACACAGGCCGTGGGATCCTGACGACACATGTGGGGAGTCTGCCGCGCAGTCAGACGGTGACCGATGTGATTTTCGCGCGCGAGCGGGGTGAGGCGCGCAACGCCGCCCAGGATGACGCCGTGATAGCTCAGGCGGTGGCGGAGGTGGTGCGGCGGCAGGTGGATATCGGCATTGACATCGTAAGTGACGGCGAGATGAGCAAGATCAGCTATGCCACCTACATCGCCGGGCGCTTCACCGGTTTCGCGGGAGACACCCCGCGCGAGGCGGGCCAGGATCTGGTCGAATTTCCGAACCTGCTGCGCAAGCTCGCCGACCGTGGTGCCACGGCCAAGTACCGCCGACCCCGGTGCGTTGGCGAGATCCGGGTGCGCGACACCCGCCCGCTTGAGATCGATGTCCGCAATCTCAATGCCGCGGCTGCGGCGGCCGCACCGACGGCGGCATTCATGAACGCGGCCTCGCCCGGCGTCATCGCTTTCTTTCAGCCGAATGACTATTACCGCACACAGGATGATTACCTGGAGGCCGTCGCGGCCGCGCTGCAAAGCGAATACGAAGGCATAGTTCAGGCCGGGATCATTCTGCAGATCGATGCCCCGGATCTGGCGATGGGACGTCACACCATGTATCGCGACCGCACGCTGGATGAGTTTGACACGCTCGCGGCGCGGCACATCGAGATCCTGAACCACGCGCTGCGCAATGTGCCGGCGGACCGGGTGCGCATGCACGTGTGCTGGGGCAACTATGAAGGGCCACATCACCATGACGTGCCAATGGAACGTCTGCTGCCCATCGTGCTCAAGGCGAAACCACAGGGCCTGCTGTTCGAGGCGGCCAACCCGCGCCACGCCCACGAATGGGTGGCGTTCAAGAACACCAGGATCCCTGAGGAGAAGATCCTGATACCCGGCGTCCTCTCAACGACCACGAATTATGTCGAACATCCCGAGCTGGTGGCCGAGCGCATCGAACGCTTTGCCCGCATTGTCGGACCCGACCGGGTCATTGCCGGCACCGACTGTGGCTTTGGCACCTTTGCAGGCTTCGGGCCGGTCGAGCCCGACATCGCCTACATGAAATTACAGTCCTTGGTTCAGGGGGCACAGATCGCCTCCCGCCGGCTGTCAGCCTGAAGGTATGCAAACAACGGCTCGCCGCGCGCGGCGTTTGGCGCCGATGGCATTCATGATTGCCCTGGTGAGCACCGCGGACGCGGCCCCTGCGGTCCAAACAACGCTGCCGGCGGTCGCGGACGTCGTTGCCGCAAACATTGACGCATCCATCGATCCGGGGAATGACTTCTTCGCCTACGCGAATGGCGCATGGCTCAAGGCCAATCCCATTCCGCCATCGGAATCGAACTGGGGTGTCGGCAAGCTGGTCGACGAGGACCTGTACACCAAGTTGCGCTCCATCAGTGAGCAGGCGGCGGCAAACAAGAGCGCGGCCCCCGGCAGTGACGAACGCAAGGTCGGAGATTTCTGGGATATGGCGATGGACCAGGCGCGGGCCGACCGCCTCGGCCTCGTGCCACTACAGGCGGATTTCGCGCGCATCGATGCCATCAAGGACCGCGGCGGCGTACTCGACCTGGCGTTCGCACTGCAACGGCAGAATCTGCAGCCGTTCTTTGGTTTCGGCATCGCCCAGGATGAAAAGGCCAGCGACGTCATGGCGGTGTACCTTCAGCAAGGCGGCCTGGGTCTGCCGGATCGTGACTACTACTTCGGCACTGAGGCGGGCACCATCAAGGCGCGTGAGGCCTACGTGCTGCACATGGGTAATGTACTGAAGCTGCTCGGCGCGGATGCCGCGAGTGCGGACACTCGCGCACGGGCCATCATGGCATTCGAGAGCGCCCTGGCGAAGATTTCGCGGCCGCTCGCGGATCTGCGCGATCCCCAGAAGAATTACAACAAGATGTCCCCGTCCACGCTCACACGCCGGTACACGCCGTCCATCGCCTGGGCAGCACGCATGAAGAGCTGGAATCTCGTGCCTCGCTACCTCATTGTCGGTCAACCGGAATTCTTTGCGGGCCTCGAATCGGCACTGGCAACGACCGCGCTGCCGACGCTGCGCGACTACCTGCGCATAAGACTGATCGACGCCTACGCGCCGTACCTGAGCAAGCCCTTCGACGACGAACATTTCAATTTCTATGGCCGCGTACTGTCCGGACAGAAGGAACAGCGCCCGCGCTGGAAACGCGCACTCGATGCGCAGAATGAAGCTTTGGGGATGGTTCTCGGCCGCATATTCGTTAAGGCGTATTTTCCGGCGCGCACCAAGCAACGTTACAGCAACCTGGTCGAGGCGATCCGCACCGCGTACGGCGAACGCATCGATCACCTGGACTGGATGAGTGCCGCGACCAAGGCCAAAGCACGTGAAAAGCTCGCCAAAGTGACCAAGAAAGTCGGCTATCCGGACAAGTGGAAGGACTACTCGGCGCTGCTTGTCGCCCGCAATTCATACGCCGAGAACGCGCGCAATGCGCAGATCTGGCTTTTCAACGATGCCTTGTCGAAATTCGGCAAACCGGTGGACCGTACCGAATGGGACATCACTCCACAAACCTATAACGCCTATTACAATACCTCGAACAACGAAATTGTCCTGCCTGCGGCAATATTCGCGATTCCGGGCTTCAAGGACACCGACGTCGATGATGCAGTCATCTACGGCTACGCGGCCGCCTCCACCATCGGCCATGAACTCACCCACGGCTTCGATGACGAGGGCCGTCAATTTGACGCCGCCGGCAATCTCGTCGATTGGTGGACGGCACAGGACGCCGCCAGATTCAAACAGCGCGCCGAAGTCATGGTCAGGCAATTTGATGCCTACGAGCCCTTGCCGGGCATACACATCAATGGCCGAGCAAGCCTTGGCGAGAACATCGCGGACTTTGGCGGCCTGGTGATCGGCCTGGATGCATTCCGCAAGACCGCCCAATTCCGCGCGGGTCGCAAAATCGCCGGACTCACGCCCTTGCAGCGCTATTTTCTCGGCTATGCATTGGGTTGGTTGTACGAGGAACGCGCCGAACTGCTGCGCAAGCAACTGCTCAGCGACGTGCACGCGCCACCGAAGTGGCGGGTCAATGGGCCGCTGTCGAACATCCCTGCGTTTTACGATGCGTTCAAGGTCAAGCCGGGGCAGCCGCTGTATCGCGCTGCAGCGGATCGCGTCCGTATCTGGTGAACTACCTGAAGAATTAAAAATGAACAACGTGATGAGCTTGCCGGCGGCACCTATCTCCCAGACACGATCGTTCAGCACCATCTTCCTGATCGAGATGTGGGAGCGCTTTGGCTTCTACGGCATGCAGGCGCTCATGGTCACCTACATGATCAAGAAGCTTGGCTTTGCCGACACCCGCTCCAACCTGACGTTCGGCGCGGCCTCGGCGCTGATCTATGCGACGCCCGCCATCGGCGGCTGGGTCGGCGACAAGCTGCTCGGCACCCGTCGCACCATGAAGGTCGGCGCATTCGTGCTGGCGATCGGTTATGCACTGCTATGGATACCGGTGAACAGCGCGCTGTTCCTGTACTGCGCACTCGGCGTCATTGTCATCGGCAACGGATTCTTCAAACCCAATTGCGGCCAGCTGGTGCGCAAGATCTATGAAGGGGATGACACCCGAATTGACAGCGCGTTCACCTATTACTACATGGCGGTGAATATCGGCGCGATGATTTCGATGGCCCTGACGCCGTGGTTGCGCGACTTCATCGGCGCCCGCTACGGAGACACGATCGGCTGGCACACCGCCTTCGGCGTGTGCTCGATCGGGCTGATCATCGGCATGGTGAACTACGCGCTGATGAGCCGCGGGATGGCCCGCTACGGATCGCCGCCGGACAACAAGCCGCCGAGGCCGGGAATCGTGGCCGCCCTGCTGGCAGGGGCTCTTGCGGTTCTGGTCATCACGGTTCTCATACTGCAAAGCGAGACCGTGGCGCGCGTTTGCGTCTATTTGGCCGGCGCGGTCATTTTTGGCATTTTCATAAAACTGATAGTCGCCAGCAATCGTGACGAGCGTGCCGGCCTGATTGCCGCGTTCGTGCTGGTGGTGCAAACCGTATTCTTCTTCATCTTCTACCAACAGATGTCCACCTCCCTTAACCTGTTCGCGCAGCGCAATGTGAATCTTGATTTCAGCTTTTTCGGACTACATCTCTTCACCTGGATTCCCGAACAGTACCAGGATCTGAATTCGATCTGGATCGTGGTTCTCAGTCCCGTTCTGGTGTTCATCTACAACGGGCTCGGCCGCCTCGGCAAGGATCCATCGATATCGGCAAAGTTCGTGTGGGGATTTGCGGCGGTTGCCATCGGCTTCTTTATTTATGGCGTCGGCGCTCGCTGGGCGGTCAACGGGCAGGTGTCGTCCTGGACGATGGTGTGGGGCTATGGCCTGTATTCGCTCGGGGAATTATTGGTCAGCGGCCTCGGACTTGCCATGATCGCCCGGTATGTGCCGGACCGAATGGGTGGCTTCATGATGGGGGCCTACTTTTTGGCGTCCGGCCTGTCCCAATACCTGGGAAGTGTCGTCGCGAACTTCGCACACATCCCCGAGAACCTGAAGAATCCCGTGGAATCGTTGACCATCTATACGCGGCTGTTCAACGAGCTCGGCTTTACCGGAATTGGCTGCACTGTCATTGCAATCGCCATGTTGCCCCTGATGAAAAAGCTTTCGGCCAGCCACGCGCATACCGCGGCTGCAAGGCGATGAGTACGGCGCATCCGAACGAGAAGGACATCCTCAATACCATCGCACGGCAGGCGATGCTGGAGCGCGGCCTGCTGCCGGATTTCTCCGCAGCGGCGCAGGCGCAGGCCGATTCCCTCACTGCCCCGCCCCGAGACCGCCTCGCCCGTGATCTGCGCGCCGCAGAGTGGCTTTCGATCGACAATGATGATTCGCGCGACCTGGACCAGCTTTCCGTGGCGCAAGCCTTGCCAGGCGCGAATACCAAACTGCTGGTCGCCATTGCCGATGTTGATGCGGCGGTGAGTCGGGACTCGCCCCTCGATGATCACGCCCGCCGCAACACCACCTCGGTCTATACCGCGGCACGCATATTCCCGATGCTACCGGAGAGGCTATCGACTGACCTGACCTCCCTGGTACCGGGCCAGGAACGCCTGGCGATGATCATCGAACTGGTCATCAGCGCGGATGGCAACATCGTATCCTCTGATATCTATCGGGCCACGGTCGTAAACAAGGCGAAGCTGGCCTACGACAGCGTGGCCGGCTGGCTTGATGGCCGTACGCCTGCGCCAAAAGGACTCGAAGCCGCCGGCCTTCAGAACCAGGTGCGGCTTCAGGATCGGATCGCCCAGTCGCTGGGCCGCGTGCGCCAGGCGCAGGGCGCATTGACATTGGAGACGATTCAGACGAGTGCCGTATTCGACGGCAACGCGCTGCGGGATCTGCTGCCGTACCGTAACAACCGCGCCCACGAACTGATCGAGAACGTGATGGTCGCTGCCAACGGCGCGGCCGCGCGCTGGCTGCAAAGCAAGGGGCTGCCGTCGATTCGACGGGTGCTGCGCACCCCCGAGCACTGGGATCGCATCGTGGCCCTGGCGGCCGCGCATGGCGGAGACTTGCCGGCGCGCGCCGATGCGGGGGCTCTGAACGCCTTTCTCGCGAAATCCCGCCACGACAGCCCGGCACAGTTTGCGGACCTTTCGCTGGCAGTCATCAAGTTGCTCGGCCGCGGTGAATACGTGCTGGAATTGCCGGGTGCGACGGTCGCGGGACATTTTGGCCTGGCTGTGAACGACTATATGCACTCGACGGCACCGAACCGGCGCTTTCCGGACGTCCTCGCCCAGCGCCTGATCAAGTCGGCCCTCGCCAACACCCCGGCGCCCTACACGACCCGTGAACTTGGAGACTTGGCGAGCCAGTGCACGATGCAGGAGGATGCGGCCGCCAAGGTGGAGCGACGCGTCAGCAAATCGGCGGCAGCACTGCTGTTGCGGCCGCGGATTGGTCAGATGTTCGACGCCATCGTCACCGGTGCTGCCGCCAAGGGTACCTGGGCGCGCAGCACCGTGCCGCCGGTCGAGGGTCGGATCGTGCGCGGATTTCAGGGCCTGCAAGTCGGGCAGTCCGTGCGCGTGCGCTTGCTCAGCGTCGATGTCACGCGCGGCTTCATCGATTTCGCCTGCGAGGCACACTCATGACTACGGATCGACCGCGTACCGCGCAACTCGCCTACGAAAACCAGGGATTCGTTACGAGCGATGAGGGTCGCCCGCTGCGCATTCTCGCCGAGTACCTCGAGCCACTGAGCCGATTCCGCCAGGCTGCCGTCCATGACACCATCGTGTTCTTCGGCTCCGCACGCCTCACGGACTCAGGCCCGATGGGCCGCTACTACCATGATGCCCGGATCCTGGCGCGCAGGATCACCCAGTGGTCGATGTCGCTGCCGACAGATGCCCATCGCTATGTCATCTGCTCGGGCGGCGGCGGCGGCATCATGGAGGCGGCGAACCGCGGCGCCGCGGAGGCCGGCGGCAAGACGATCGGACTGAACATCAGCCTGCCGCATGAGCAGATGGCAAACCCCTATATCACCCCGGAACTCGGATTCGAATTTCACTACTTCTTCATGCGCAAGCTGTGGTTCGCGCAACTCGCGCGCGGTCTGGTCGCCTTCCCCGGGGGGTTCGGCACCTTGGATGAGGTCATGGAAATCCTGACGCTGACGCAGACCGGCAAGCTTGAGCGACGCATTCCCGTGATTCTCTACGGTTCAGAATACTGGAACGAAATCATCAACTTCAAAGCCCTACTTAATCACGGCGTAATCAGTGCTGAAGACCTCGCGCTGTTCGAATTCGCGGATACGCCCGAGGCAGCCCTGGGGGCGCTGCAGTCCCGTCTTGATTGCGCCACTGGCGGCAAGACACCCGACTTTGCCCATGCGCGCTCGTAGCCACCCGCCTCGCCACTGCTGCTGTCGGTCAGGAAGCGCCTACACGCCCGCGCATCACCGAGTGGTTGATTCAACGCAACAAAACAGCCGAAATCAGGACGCATGAAGTTTTGTGTTTGGGCACCGCTTGCCAACAAGTCCGTCGAACTGGTTTGCGCAGATCAACGATTCGCGATGTCCGCGGATACGGCCGGCTATTGGCGGGTGGAATGCGATCCGGCCGGAATCGCGGCCGGCTACCGTTACTCGGTTGATGGATCCCCTCCCGTCCCCGATCCCAGATCCGCTTGGCAGCCAGATGGGGTGCATGGCGCCTCATACGTAGTCGATGCCGACGCCCTGAGGGCAATCAGTCGAAGTGCCTTCCAGCAACAGCCATTGGCGAAGGCGATTATTTATGAGCTGCACATCGGCACCTTCACGCCCCAGGGAACCTATGCCGGCGCCACGCAGAAGCTCCCGCATCTGGTCGCCCTTGGCGTGACCCATGTCGAAGTGATGCCGCTTGCGAGCTTTCCGGGCCGGCACGGATGGGGTTATGACGGTGTCTATCTCTTTGCGCCGCAACCCTCTTACGGAACTCCGGAAGATCTCGCCCGTTTCGTCGCGGCCTGCCATGCGCACGGCCTCGCCGTGCTGCTGGATGTGGTCTACAACCACCTCGGCCCGGATGGTAACTACTTGAATTACTACGCACCGTATTTCACCGACCTGGTCAAGACGGCTTGGGGCGATGCGATCAACTATGACGGCGCGCACAGTGATGGGGTCAGGCAGTTTGTTCTCGACAATGCGCGCATGTGGCTGGATGTCTACGGTTTCGACGGGCTGCGACTGGATGCCGTCGGCGCGATTTACAGTTTCGAGGCCGTGCACCTGCTGGAGGAACTGGCAAGCGCCGTGCACGCCTTCGCCGCCGCCAGCCACCGCAAGGTCGTCCTGATTGCCGAAAGCGACCTCAATGATCCCCGGCTCGTGTATCCCCCACAACGCGGCGGCTTCGGCCTGGATGCGCACTGGGCCGACGATTTCCACCACGCGCTGCACAGCGAGATGACCGGTGAGACGGTGGGCTACTACATGGACTTCAACGGTATCGAAGACCTGGCGCGGGTCCTGCGGGATGGTTACGTCTATCAGGGCCAGTATTCGATCCATCGCAAGCGCCGCCATGGACGCAGCCCGGACGCAGTCAGGCCCGATCAGCTGATTGTGAACTCCCAGAATCATGATCAGGTCGGCAATCGCGCCAAGGGTGAGCGATTGAGCATGCTGCTCACCCCCATACAACTGAAGGCCGTCGCGGCAGTGACCATTCTCTCGCCCTTCGTCCCCCTGCTCTTCCAGGGGGAAGAATGGGGCGCCCGCACGCCATTCTTCTACTTTACGGACCACCAGAACCAGGAACTCGGAACGCTCGTGGCAGAAGGACGGCGACAGGAATTTGCGACCTTCGGTTGGGCAAACGAGGTACCCAACCCACAGTTGCCGCAGACTTTCGCGGCCTCGCGACTGGCCTGGGATGAGATCAGTCGCCCCCCCCATCGGGATCTGCTTGCGTGGTATCGGCAGGTCATTGCCCTGCGGGCCAGCGATCGGCATCCGCTGCCGTTACCCGTAAATGTCGTCCATGACGCGACTGAGCGCTGGCTGTGGTTCGTGCGGGGCGATCTGTGCATCGTGGTCAACTTCGCTTCCCGAGCGCTCACCATCGCGATGCCGCCGGGCCGCTGGACCTTGTTGCTGACCTCGGCGTCCGAAAATTCGAGTGCTGCGACCCTCAGCGCGTTTGAAACACGAATATACCGGCGCCAGCAGTAGCGAGCGCTCGTGTCACGCCGGCTTCTTGCGCAGCAGCGCGACCGGAAAGCTGCCGAACAGCTCCGTGGCAGTGACCGAGGCCGACACCGTTTCCATGGTGAAAATATTTTCCCAAGTACCGCTCGGCAGCGGCAGTCGCGTATCCTCCCACCGGTTTCCAATCGACAACATCAGTCGCGGCACCGCGGCGATAAGGTTGTCGCCGCGCCGAAACGCAAATAGATTGCCCAGATGCGGTCCCTGCGCCACCAGCGGTTGATAGCGACTGCCTTCGGAGAATTCCTCGGGCTGGGCAACGCGCAGGCTCAGCACCCGATCGATCAACCAGAGCTTCGGCAGTCCCGAATCCCAGTCGGCCGTCGCCTCGGCGGCGCCCATCGAGCGGCAGCGGGTGAGCAATTGCATCCGTTGGGCATAGTCGACCGCACGCCGATTGTCCGGATCCACCAGGCTCAGATCCCACAGCTCCGTCCCCTGGTACAGGTCCGGCACCCCCGGAACGACCAGTTTGATCAGCGTCTGCGCAAGACTATTGATCCGTCCCGGCAGCACCAGCGGCTCGACGAACTCGATGAGACTCTTCAGAAAGTCCTCGTTTTGCAAGACGCGGTCGACGAATCCCTTGATGTTCTGCTCATAACCGACATTGGGCTCCTGCCAGGAAGTTCGCAATTTGGCCTCGCGGCACGCTTTGAGCATGTACTGCCAGCAACGCGCCGCATCAATGGGCCACGCGCCCACGAGGGTCTGATAGAGCAGATATTCCGCGTGCCGATCCTGGGTCCGGTTGTTCCAGGCGCCCTCGTTCATGATCGACCACTGCTGCAAAGCCTCGGCCCAGCGATCCGCGATTTCCGACAGCAGTGAAATTCGGGTGCGAACATCTTCACTGCGCTTGTTGTCATGCGTCGAGGTGGTCAGCTGGTTGCGCGGCCAGTGTTCACTTAAATACAGACAGTATTCATGAAACTTGTCGGAAGAAATGCCGATCAGGGAAGCCTGGGCGCCGACCTCGTTGCATGACAGCAGACGGTCGAAACAATAAAACGTGGTGTCCTCGACGCCTTTCGCCATCACCGCCGGCGTCAGTTGCTGCCACGGCCCGACGAACGCAAACTGCGCTTCGCTGAGCTGCTCGCGGGTCAGGAACGCCAGAAGAAAATCGAATACGGCGGCATCGATGCCGGGGCGGGCAAAGCGGGCACTGCGTACCGCCTCGGCAATGACCGCCTTGTCGGCTTCGCTCAGGGCAGCGGCCGTGCGATACGTACGGTACACGCCCAGCGAGGCGGTTACCTGGGCCACCGCATCGTGAATCTGCTGGGGGCTCAGATCCCGCGTCAGGTAAGACTCGCGGGCAATTTTGACTGCCATTGCAGACAGGCGCTGGTGGTCGTACGCGAATGCGTGGCCCACTATGAAGTCCTTCTTTTCCCGGATCAGCGCACCCAGATCGACTGAATGACCGGTGAAGTCCGCATAGGTCGAGGTAAGCTTGTCGCTGTGCTGGTCGCTCATCCACAGCCGATTGACCTTGGCGAGAAAATCATAGCCGACTGTTCCATCGATCGGCCAGTTCGGCAGGCGTTCCTCGTTATCGAGAATCTTTTCAACGTAAATCCGCCCCTGCGGCAACAGTCGACGCAGGCGTTCGAGATACTCGAGAGGATCGCGCAGACCATCCGGATGATCGACGCGCAGGCCGTCGATTTCGCCCTGTTCAATCATCTTTCTGAGGCGATTGTGGATCGCCTTGAAGACTTCGGGCCGCTCGGTTGCGAGGCCAACCAGCGTCGACACGTCGAAGAAGCGCCGGTAATTGACCAGTTCCCCGGCAAGTTTCCAGCTGTGCAAGGCGTAGTACTGGCTCTGGATCACGGCATTGAGGTTTTCCACATCGCCGTTGATCGCGTTGAGCCTCTCGGCCAGGGCACTCGGCGCCACGTCTTTCAGGATCGCGGCCGCATTTTGCACAGCCTGCTGGCAGGCCTGACGTTCAGAGGCGCCCGGCGCTTCGATCCTCGACAGCCGCTCCAGTTCAGCAAAACACTGCTCGGAGCGATTCAAGAGCCGTCCCCAGGAAACCGGTGACAACGGCCAGGTATTGTCGAAGTGCCGCAGACGCAGCTGTCCGTGCTGGCTCTCCAGTTTCAGCTCCCCTGCCACGAGTACCTCGCCATAGGAGCGGGCCAGGCTGCAGATATGCACGCAAAAGCGGTTCCCGGCCGGCTGCCGAATGTCGAAATATCGTGAATATTCGCTGTACGGCCCATGCGCCAGCACATCGTCCCACCATGGATTCTGCTCGGTAGCCGCCATGTGGTTTGGCACGATATCGAGCAGAATGCCCAGCGAGCATGCATGCGCGGCGGCCACGAAGTGCGTCCAAGCCTCATCGCCACCCAGGTCATGGCTGACATGCCGCGGATCGATCACATCGTAGCCATGCCGGCTGCCCGCAGCCGCCTGCAGGCACGGGGAAAGGTAGACGTGGCTGATGCCCAAACTCGCCAGATACGGCAGCACTTTTTCCGCATCCGCCAGGGTGAAACCCCGATGCAGCTGCAAGCGGTAGGTGGCAACCCAGGACCGCGGGGAAGTCGAAACTACTGCCATGACTAGTTGGCCCGTACGAATAGCACCAGGGATCGACCCGTCACGCCATACACGTCACCGGTCTTGCCCCTGTAGGGTACATCTTCGTTCGTCACGTGAGTATCCACAACCCGGTCCCAGGCCTGCCCGTCGGGATATTCCGGGAGTGTGAAATTGACCAGGTCATGGTGCGAATTGAGGACCATCAGCATGGTCGCCTCCGTGCCGCGCTGGCGCACCCCTGTAGGGCGGGCGCGTCCGTCCATCAGCATGCCGAAGCACTTCATCAACTCATCGCCCCACTCCTCGCCGGTCATCTCCCGCCCGTTGGCGTTGATCCACATGAGATCTTTGATCTCAAGCTCTTCATCGTAGGCACCGGTCAAGAAGCGATTGCGACGCAGAATCGGATATTTTGCGCGTAGCCCACATAGCAGCTGCACGAACTGCCGCAACGATTCGCCCTTCTCGGCCAGATTCCAGTTGATCCAGCTGATCTGATTGTCCTGGCAGTAGGCGTTGTTGTTGCCGTCTTGTGTTCGCGCAAACTCATCGCCCGCCACAAACATCGGGGTGCCCTGCGAGAGCAGCAGCGTGGCCAGCATATTGCGCATCTGCTGCGCACGCAGCGCGTTGATCTCAGGATCCTCCGTGGGCCCTTCGGCGCCGCAATTCCAGGATCGGTTGTCACTGCTGCCGTCGCGGTTATCCTCACCATTGGCTTCATTGTGCTTGTCGTTGTACGACACAATATCGTTCAGGGTGAATCCGTCATGTGCAGTCACGAAGTTGACGCACGCCGAGGGCCTGCGACCCAGACGATTGAAAAGATCCGCCGAGGCGCACAGGCGTTGCGCCACCACGCGCGCGGAGGCATCGCCCTTCCAGTAACTGCGCACTTCGTCGCGGTAGCGGTCATTCCACTCCGCCCAGCCCGGCGGGAACTGTCCGACCTGATACCCGCCCGGACCGCAATCCCAGGGTTCTGCAATGAGCTTGACGGTGCGCAGCACCGGATCCTGATGGCAGGCCTTCAGAAAGCCGCTTTGACTGTCAAAACCATCAGGCTCGCGGGCAAGAATGGTGCCGAGGTCAAAACGAAATCCATCGATATGCAGTTCATTGACCCAATAGCGCAGGCTGTCGGTGACCATTTCAATGACATTCGGATGGGACAGATTCACCGTATTGCCGGTGCCCGTGTCATTGATGTAATAGCGCTTCTCGGGGAGCAGCCGGTAGTAGGAGGCGTTGTCGATGCCCTTGAAAGACAGCGTAGGGCCGCGCTCATTGCCTTCGGCCGTATGGTTGTACACCACATCGAGTACGACCTCGAGGCCGGCCTCATGGAAGCTGGCGACCATCTCCTTGAATTCGCGCAGGCACTGTTCAGGTTCCGATGCATACCGGGGGTCGGGCGCAAAGAAACCGATGCTGTTGTATCCCCAATAGTTGGTCAGTCCTTTTTCAAGCAGGTGATTGTCATTGATGAAGGTATGGATCGGCAACAGTTCGATCGTGGTCACCCCAAGCGACCTGACGTACTCGACGACCTGTTTGGTTCCCATCCCCGCGAAGGTGCCGCGCTGTTTCTCAGGCACGGCAGGATGCAATTTGGTAAAGCCCCTGACATGGGTCTCATAGATGATGGTCCGATCCCACGGGACCCCTCTCTTGCGCGGCTGCCCCTTCCAATCGAAGTCCGGATCAACCACCACGCATTTCGGCATGAACGCGGCACTGTCGCGCGTATCGAAGCTCAGGTCCTCATCCTTGTCGCCGATGGTATAGCCAAACACTTCCGGCGCCCATTGAAGTGCGCCCGTGTGACCGCGCGCGTACGGATCGAGCACCAGCTTGTTGGGATTGAAGCGATGCCCCGCGAGGGGCTCATACGGCCCATGGACACGCATCCCGTATACGGAGCCGGGATGCACATCCGGAATATATCCATGCCAGATCTGGTCGGTGTATTCGGGCAGCGCCAGCCGTTCCTGCTCGGTGCCGCCCGCCGCGTCAAACAGACATACCTCAACCTTGGTCGCATTGGCCGAATAGAGGGTGAAGTTTGTGCCCTTGCCGTCCCAGATCGCCCCATGAGCCTGGGAGTTACCTTCACGAACACGGGATTTACCGGACGGGGCCATATATCGCGTCCTACCGGTCGGCACCCCTCCCAGCGGGGCGCCGACCTTGCCAGAACCCTAAGCGGATTCCGGTACCGACGAGTGAACCCAAGCGGTTCAAACCTCGGCTGCCAACTTCACGATCGCGCTTGGAAATCAGCGGCAATGATCATCATGCTCACCGCAGGTGACCCAGGCATGCTCGTGCCAATAGCGGTGGTGATCACGATCGTAATATCCCTCGCGGTAACCGCCCGGCCCCGCCACGACGCATCCGGCATTTATGGCGGCAAGGGCGAGCATCAGGCTGCCGATTACAATTCGCGTTGCGTCTTTCATGAGGTTTCCTAAATAGCGTGTGATTTGATCCCGATGGGGCATTGTGCAGCGACAGCCAAGCCGATGCTGCAAGGCTTGCGCCGATAAATCGCGCAGAATTGCCACCCGTGCGTGTAGGAATCCTTACCGCCGTGTAGGCGTTGGTGCATCCGTGCGCACGTTTGGTGCGTATTGCATCGACATGACGCCATTGAAACTGCGCCGACACCGCGCTGTCATCGCAATGGCGCTGACCCTCGGACTCAGCGTCGACGTCCAGGCCGATGAAGATGCTGACCTGCTGCAGACGGTGACGGTGACGGCGACTGGCGTCAGCAACATGATTGCAGCCTCCAGTGGCGATGTGAGCCATGAACAACTCGCCGACCAGCCGCTGCTCAGAGCCGGTGCCCTCCTGGAAAACGTTCCCGGCCTTATCGTCACCCAGCATTCCGGCGAGGGCAAGGCCAACCAGTACTTCCTGCGCGCCTTCAATCTCGATCACGGCACGGATCTGGCGACCGAGGTCGACGATATGCCCGTCAATCTGCCCACACACGCGCATGGTCAGGGCTATTCCGACCTGAATTTCCTGATCCCGGAGCTGGTGAGCGACCTGCACTACAAGAAAGGGCCTTACTACGCCGACGAGGGTGACTTTGCAACGGCCGGCGCCGTGCGCATGAGCCTTGTGGATCAGGCCGCGCCGAGCGCGAGCCTGGGGTTCGGCCAGGACGGCTACCGGCGTGCGCTGCTGATGGGATCGACGGCACTGGGCAGCGGCACCTTGCTTGCGGCGGGCGAGCTGTATCGCAATGACGGCCCGTTCGATGTGCCGGATGACTACAACCGCCTCAATGAAGTTCTACGCTACCGGCAAGGCAGCGATCGGGACTCTTGGACCGTGACCGCCATGGGCTATGCGGGACGTTGGAGCTCAACGGACCAGGTACCACAACGGGCCATCGCGGCCGGCTTGATTGATCGCTATGGCAGTCTCAACCCCACCGACGGGGGCGTGACCGCCCGCTACAGCCTCTCATTCAACTGGATACGGCGGGACGATGGCGGCCAGGATCAGCTGTCGGCTTACGTGATTCGCTACCGGCTGGACCTGTGGTCCACCTTTACCTACTACCTGGTCGATCCGCTGAATGGCGATCAGATGCTGCAACATGACGATCGCGTCGTCTTTGGTCTGAAGGGTTCCAAGACCTGGGACGGGCAGCTTGCGGGAATGCCCATGGCAAATGTTGTCGGCCTTCAGGCCCGTCTTGACGACATCCGCGACGTGGGGATCTTCCACACCGACCAGCGGCGCCTGCTGGATGCGGTACAGAATGCGGGGGTGAGCGAGGCGGCCACCGCGGTTTACTTCGAGAACAGTCTGCAGTGGCTGCGCCAGGTACACACCATCCTCGGCGCGCGTGATGACCTCTTCGATTTCAAGGTCCGCGACAAGATGCAAACGGCTGCCGGGGCATGTGACATCACCACCGATCCGTTGGGCTGCGACACGGGCAACCGCCACGCCGCCATCCTGAGCCCGAAACTGGGAATCGTGCTCGGACCGTGGGCCGCGACGCAGTTTTTCGTCAGCCTCGGGAGCGGTTATCACAGCAACGATGCACGCGGCGTAACCCGCAGCGGCCAAAATCCGGAGGACTTGCCGGTGACGCCCCTCACGCGCGCCAACAGTGCCGAGATCGGCGTTTCCTCGCAGCGGGTCCCGGACTGGAGAGCGTCCCTGGATGTGTTCGCGCTGAGACTCAAGTCCGAGCTGGTTTTTGATGGTGATGCCGGCGTGACCTCGCCCAGCGGCGCCACCACCCGCACCGGTGTCGAATGGAGCAACAGCTATCGCATCAGCCCCTGGCTCTCGGCGGACTTCAACGCCGCCCTTTCCCGCGCTCGATTTGATCAGAACACCCCGCCCGATGACCTGGGATGTGGCGATGCGGCAGCGAGTCATCCGTGTCTACAGCCCATTGCCAGCACCGGGCGCTACATCCCCAACAGTCCTACCAATGTCATTGACGCGGGGCTGACCGCGCAGCGCCCCGCCGGCTGGTTCGGTGCACTGCGGGCCCGTCACTTCGGCGAGTCGCCGCTGGTGGAAGACAACAGCGCCAGATCACCGCCGTACACGACGATTGATGCGCAGGTGGGATTCAGGGCCGCCTCGCATTGGCTGGTGGCGCTGGATGCGTTCAACCTCTTCAACTCGCGCTGGAACGACATCGAGTACTACTACGTGTCGCGACTGCAGAATGAAAGCGCTCCCGCCGCTGACTATGTGGTGCACCCCGGCATTCCCCGGACACTTCGGATCAAGCTTCAGTTCCGCATGTAACGGTTGTATCAAACTTTTTCATATCCCCTGCATCCGCAATTTCGGCCGCACCGTAGATATGTTGCAAGCCACCACCATCCAGGGGATCACGCTCTATGACTTTTCAACGCCGGCGGATCATTTCCGCTTTCGTCGCCGCGGCTATTTTGCCGCTCGCGGCAAACGCCTCCAGCCACCGCGAGGCCCCATTCATCACCACCCGTCCGAAGGTCGATGCGACTGACCTGTACATGTTCAACAGCTACGAGGCAGGCCGCGCCGGCTTCGTGACGATTATCGCCAATTACCAACCGTACGAGCAGCCCCAGGGCGGTCCTAACTTCTACACGATGGACCCCAATGCCCTGTATGAAATCTCCCTTGACAATACCGGCACCGGCAAAGAGGCGCTGACGTTCCAGTTCCGCTTCACGACCGTGGACTCCGGTGCGGCGGTCACCGCGGGGACGAAGTCGATTCCCGTGCCTCTGACCAATATCGGGCCGGTCACCGCCACCAACATGGCAGCCCAAAACGTGGCTGAGACCTACACGGTGTCCCTGGCCACGGGGGACCGGCGCATGGGGACGATTGCAGCCGTCACGGACGCGCTCAGCGGTTCGAAGACCTTCGCCAAGCCGCTCGACAATATCGGCGCAAAGTCGATTGCCGACTATGCCGGTTATGCGGCCGCCTTCATCCATACCATCACCATTCCGGGCTGCAGCACGCCAGGCAAGGTGTTCGTGGGCCAGCGTCAGGACCCCTTCGTGGTGAATCTCGGGGAAACCTTCGACTTGGTGAACATCAAGTACCCCGCCGAGGAGCTGGCCCCGGCCGGTGTGAATGCGCGCAACCTCGCGCCCAATTCCCTGGCGGGCTACAACGTGACCTCCATCGCGCTGGAGCTGCCGGCCGCCTGCGTGACGACTGCCGGGGATCCTGTCATCGGCGCCTGGACGACCGCCAGCATCCGGCAATCGGCCGTGATCAATCCGGTGCCTCAGAACGCCAAGAGCGTGGGGAGCGTCGGAGCGATCAGCGCGCCGACGGGCGCTTCGGTGGAAGGCGGTGCCTGGACCCAGGTGTCACGTCTGGGCATGCCCCTGGTCAATGAGCTGATCATTGGTCTGCCGGATAAGGATCGCTTCAATGCCTCCGCCCCGCGGGACGATGCCCAGTTCGCCGATTACGTAACCAATCCGTCGCTACCGGTGCTGCTGCAGGCGCTGTTCGGCTCCGCCGGTGTGCTGGCGCCGAATGTCTATCCGCGCACCGACCTGGTGGCCGCGTTCCTGACGGGCATCAAGGGCCTGAACCAGCCCGTGAAGGCGACCCCCGCCGAGGAATTGCGCTTGAACACCAGCATCGCCGTCACGCCGCTCGCCAGCCAGAATGATCTGGGTGTGCTCGGGGGTGATACGTCCGGCTTCCCGAATGGGCGCCGTCCAGTCGACGACGTGGTGGATATCGAATTGCGGGTCGCCATGGGCGTGCTGCTCTCGCCATTCGATCACAGTGCAATGGATCCGGACCCGACGTCGGATGGGTCGCGGCAGTTGCATTACACGGATGGAGCCGAGCCGAATGCGGCGAACTACATGCCGGCCTTCCCGTATCTCAACACCGCTCTGAGTGGCTCGCCCACCAGCGCAAACGACTAAGGGTAAAAGTCTATGAAACGCAATATTGCCCTCGTGACAAGCGTCGGAGTCGCCTTCGGGCTGCTCGGTGGCTGCGGCGGCGCTGACAACGGGCCGCCGGTGTCATCAGGCTCATCAGGGCCATCAGGGCCATCAGGTACAGGCAGCACCACTGCGACCCGGCAGTCACTGGATACCGAGGGTGTTCTGGCGCAGGCGCAGAAAAGCTCGGAAACCAGTTCACCCTATGCAGTCGATGATGGACTGCTGGCGCTCACCGACACCAGTGACACGAGCGCACCCGTCACCATCAACGCGAACGGCACGTGAGCGTCGGGCGACTGGTTGTTGCGATGTTGGTCGCTCTGGCCCCCCTCGCGGGGGCCAGGAGCGCACCCTACATTCCTGGCAGCGATGCGCAGGTGCTTGCGGAACTGCCGGCGGGTGCCCGGCACTCGAGCCTCGCCACCCGCGAGCTCACCCGCACCCGCATCGATATTGCGCTGCCGCTGGCGCAGTTCTACATCTCCCGCGCACGTGCCACGGGGGATCTGCGCTTCCTGGGTTATGCCGAAGCGATTCTGGCACCGTGGATGAACCGGCCTGAGGTGTCGCCCCAGGTCATGATTTTGCACGCCACGATCCTGCAGAGTCGACACCTCTTTAGTGCCTCGCTGGCAGAACTGGACCATGCGTTGGCGAAAAACCCGAATGATGCCCAGGCCTGGCTCACGCGCGCGACCGTGTTGCGAGTGCTGGGCCGCTATGCGGAGGCCATGGTGTCCTGCCAGCGCCTTGCCGTCTTTGCCGACACCGCCATTGCGACCTTGTGCGTCCAGGCTCTGCAAGGCCTCACGGGCCAACTGGCAAGCGCATACACGACGATCGCTGCCCTGCCCCTGCAGGCGTTGCCGCCCGAGGCCCGCGCCTGGCGCTACTCAGAGCTTGGAGAAATGGCCGAGCGCCTCGGCGATGACAAGGACGCCGAGCATTGGTTGCGGGAAGGCTTGGCCATAGCACCGGACGACTTTTACATGCGCACCGCCTGCGCGGACCTGTTGCTGCGACAGGGACGTGCCCCCGCGACACTGCAGCTGCTGGCGGGGTACGAAGCAATCGAACCGATGTTGCTGCGGATTGCGATCGCACATCGAATGCTGCACGACGCAGCCGGCTCCCGCTCCGAGGCGCTTCTGTCCGCTGCGTTTAGCGTCGAGCAACAACGGGGTGATGCCGTTCATCGACGCGAGCAGGCACGCTTCCTGCTTGATGTGTCCTGGCAGCCGGCCGCCGCGTTGACGGCCGCCCAGGAGAACTGGCAGGTGCAGCGCGAACCGGAGGATCTGCTGATTCTCATGCGCGCGGCACAAGCGGCTCACGCGCCGCAGGCCGCAGCCCCCGCCCGTGCATTTCGGAAGCAACAAAAACTCCAGGATGCACGCCTGGCGCCCTACGAGGCGGTGCAATGAAGCGCACGTGGCTGTTGGTGCTGCTCGCCTGCGCCGGTGCGGCACAGGCGCACATTGCCAGCAATGGCTTTGTGGTTGCGAATGTCCAGGGACGGGAGATTTCCGGATCGGTCGAACTGGCCGTGCGGGATGTGGAACTTGCGATAGGCATCGACTCGAATCGAGACGGCAAGGTCACCTGGGGCGAGTTGCGTTCGAACGCACCGCGGTTGCTGCAATATGTGGGACAGCACCTGTTCTTTTCGGCGCAGGCCGGCAACTGTCTTCTGAACCTTGGCGCGATCCAGATCAACGACCGCGTGGACGGAAGCTACGCATGGCTGCCGTTCAGCGCGCACTGCCCGAATCCGGTGCAGCGGCTGAGCATCCGCTATTCCCTGATGGACGACATCGACCCCTCGCATCGCGGATTGCTGACGCTGACGGCCGGTCACGCAGCCCAATCCGGTGTGCTCGGGGGACCCAATTCGCAAGCCGCATTCGCCGTGTATGCCCCCTCGAACTGGCGCACGTTCGTTGAATATCTGCAGGCGGGCATCTGGCACATCTGGAGCGGCATCGATCATCTGCTGTTCCTGCTGTCGTTACTGCTGCCGGCGGTGCTGATCCGCCGCAAGCAGCACTGGGAGCCCGTCCGGATGGCCCGCCCCGCAGTGTTCAGCATCCTCAAGGTCGTCACGGCTTTCACCCTTGCCCACTCGATCACCTTGACGCTGGCCGCCTTGGACCTGATACGCCTGCCCAGCCGGCTTACCGAATCGGTCATCGCCGCTTCGATCATCGTCGCCGCAGTCAACAACATCTTCCCTGTGGTCACGGATAGCCGCGCGCGAATTGCTTTCGCCTTTGGCCTTCTGCATGGATTCGGCTTTGCGTCCGTACTGGCCGACATGGGCCTGCCCTCAGGCGCGCGGCTGCTGTCCCTCGTGTCGTTCAATCTCGGTATCGAAACGGGCCAACTGGCGGTGGTGCTGGCCGTCATGCCCATCGTTTACGCCATCCGTTCCAGCCTGCTCTACCGCCGGGCGGTGCTGCCGTGGGGCTCCGCGGCGATCGCAGCCATCGCGCTGGTATGGTTGGTGCAGCGCGCGCTGCCGTCGACTCTCCTGTGAGGACGCTGGGACAATATCGCACTGCGTCAACCCAACGCAGAGGTAAACTCCCTCCTCGCTGAACTGCAAGGACGGGGGGGGTTATGACCAATACTTGTCGACTGGCTGTGGTACTGCTGGTGCTATCCCAAGCGATGGCATTCTGTCCCGCCTACGCCCAGGCGCCGGGCGGCACGAGCAGCGCGAAACCCGCGCCGGACCATGGTCCGCAACGGCCGCCGCTGTTCTTCAGGGAAGAATGGAAACAGGGACCCGCCGGCGGCGAGCATCCCGTCACCGAAGCAGCCCTCGCGAACCCAAACCTCGAGCTGACGCTCATCGTACCAGCCGGCCAGATCCTGCTGACCGGCACAGCCGGCGATGAGGGCAACCCGGTCCACGTATGGCAGGGTCTTTGCACCACACCGTGCGGCCTCGCGCTGCGCAATCGGCAAAGCCTGGCCGACCTGACGGGTCTGGCCCGCATCCGCTGGACCACAAAAATGTCCGGGTACCACCAGATCAGACCCATCATAAGGCTGGCTGATGGCACCTGGCTGGCAGGTGACCGCAGCGATGGCTCCCCCCGTGACTGGCTGGTAAGCGAAATATCATTTGCCGACCTGCAGTGGATGAAACTGGACATCGCGCGAGCGGTCACGACCGGAACGCCGCTTGAGCATGTTGACCTGTCGAAAGTGGACCAGATCGGCTTCGTTGATCTGATGCCCGGCAGCGGTCATGGGCCTGGCGGCTGGGCCGATGTGGGCCAGATCGAGGTCTTCGCCAAAGCGGTGCCCCGATAACTTCCCGTGCGGCTATGCCGGAGCGCGCGCCGCCGCCGCCAGATCGGGCAATCCCCCGGCCGATTTAATCAGGCGCATGACGAAATTTGAATTAATGTCCTTCACCCCCGGGATTCGCCGCAGGCGGTCGAGTACAAACTCCGAATAGGTGCGCATATCCGGGGCGGCAACATGCAACAGTGCATATTGGTTCCCGGAAACCACATAGCACTCCAGGACATAGGGTGACTCCTGGACCAGGTCCGCAAACCGATCCGCGCTTTGCGCCGAAACGACATCCAACGTCAGCGTTATGAAAGCCATCATGCCGATTCCGATTGCACCGGGATTGACCCGCACCCCGTAGCCTTGAATGACGCCTCGCTCCTCCATGCCGGCAATTCGCCGCGAGCACGGCGCCTCTGACAGGCCAACATGCCGCGCCATTTCCACGTTCGTCAGACGCGCGTTCGTTGCCAATGCTCGCAGTATGCGCCAGTCAAACTGGTCCAGGTGCTGATCCACCTGCGTAAGATACTGGTCCTGCTGTTTCTTCCGTTGCGATTGTTTCATGCGCACAGCTCCGCTATTTCGATGGAATCATGCGCAATATTCCACAGTACTACGCGAATACGCAACCTTATTGTTCGGGTTGTTTGGCACAGTATGCCAATCACTTACGGAGAAACCTGGCAATGTCATCCACTGAGAAGTTCCCATTCCGCGCCGACCATGTCGGAAGCTTGCTTCGTCCGGCGCAGCTGGCCCGTGCTCGCGAGGCTCACGCTCACGGACAGATTCAGGCGACTTCACTGCACGCGATCGAGGACTCCGTGATCGTCGATGCTGTCAAACGCCAGGAGGCCATCGGAATGCCGGTGGTGACTGACGGGGAGTTCCGCCGCGCTTTCTGGCATCTGGATTTCCTGACGTCATTTTCCGGTGTGCGCCAGACCAAACCCAACCTGGTCGCGCAGTTCCGCACGCACGACGGTCCCATCCACATGGAGGCACATGGTCTTGAAGTCACGGGCAAGCTGGAACGTCCGACGCCGATTTTTGTCGATCACTTCCGCTTCCTCAAAGAGGTTGCGAAAGTTACACCCAAGATCACCATCCCATCACCGTCCATCCTCCACTTTCGTGGCGGCCGTGCGGCCATAGATTCGGTCTCCTACCCGGCTCTGGATCGGTTCTATTCCGATCTCGCCAAAGTCTATCAGGCCGAAATCCATGATCTCGGCGAAGCCGGCTGCGAGTATCTGCAAATCGACGACACCAACTTTGCGTACCTTTGTGACCTTGGTATCCGCGAGCAGGTGCGGTCACGACACGGATTGGAACCAAATGCTCTTGGCCAGCTGTACGCGAAACTGATCAATGAGTCGATCAAGGATCGACCCGCGGCCATGAAGGTCATGCTGCATGTGTGTCGGGGCAACTTTCGCAGTGCCTGGGCTGCAGAGGGTGGCTATGAGCCCATCGCCGAAGTGCTCTTCAATGCGGTGGATGTCGACGGCTATTTTCTGGAGTTCGATGACGAGCGATCTGGGGATTTCTCGCCCCTGCGTCACCTGCCCAAGGGCAAGCTCGCCACGCTTGGTCTCATCACCAGCAAGGCCGGGGCTCTCGAGACTCCCGACTCTGTGAAACGGCGCATTGAAGCGGCGAGCCGTTTTGCCCCATTGGATCAGCTTGCATTGAGCCCCCAATGCGGCTTTGCCAGCACGTGCGAGGGCAACGCGGTATCAGAGGATGACCAATGGCGAAAGTTGAATCTGGTCAGTGACATTGCCGGCGATGTCTGGAAATAGATCACGCGCAAGGCCACGCTGACTCGCGCTCAGGGAAAGGCTTGCGGCGGCGCGCTGCCGGGAGCCGCGGAAGTCCGGGACCAGGCCACGCCTTTGGCGGCGGCATCCGCGGGGCCGCCCCAGGTCCAGTACAGACCGAGATAGCCATAGGTCTCGGGCTGCCCGACCGCAGTGCGCCCGACACTGAACAGCAGCTGGAAGGCTGGTTTTCGGAAATAGTAGTAACCACCCACGTCAAGCATGGTAGCCGAGTGGGTCTGCGGCGTGCTGTTGCCTTCCGGACCGTGATACCAAAGTTCGGCGCCCAGGGTCCACTTCTCACCAAGGTCCCGCTGCAGCAGCCAGCCCGCGTAGCGAAAATCGCGGAACCCGTCCTGGTGGACGATTTCGTAGCCGCCACCACCGTAGGTCGTCCACGGACCCCAGTCTTTCTGTACCCACAGCGGCAGCTTGTACCAGGTCTTGCCCACGCCTAGGCCGCGCGCGGCGCTGCCGGTGGGCAGCTCGATCATCGGAAATACGCCCACCTCCGGCACCGAAGCACTTTGCGGGATGAAGCGGTACTTCACGCCCAACTCGGTGTCGAGCAGCCCGTAAGCGCTGGGTCCGCTGCCTTGCGGCGCGTACAGCGGATTGTTCGTCGGCACGACGGCGCCGAAATTGAGTACCGCGTGCAGCTGCGTGTTCGGCAGCGCGCCCCAGTTGAACTCGAACGCCGGACCCAGCGGGTCCGTCTCGAGCGGCGTGCCGTCGCTGGCGGCGAACACATAGAACTCGTAATGCCCGAGATCCACGGGCTCGGGGTCATCGGTTTGGAACGGGGGTCCGGCCCGTGCGGCGCCAGGTGCAGCGACCAGAGCCGCAGCGCCGGCCCCCGCGCCGAGTAGGCGCAGGATGAAACAGCGGGAGATTGGTGCGCCCAGCATGAGACTACTTGCCCTGCAGCAGATCCATGAAGGGCGGGAAGGTCAGCAACAGACCCACGCTTATCAGCACCAGCACCAGCAGGTTGATGGTTTTCAGATCCACGTTGCGCCTGCGCCAGGCGCGCGCGAGCCCGACCCAGGTCACCAGCCACACAAAGATGGCCAGCGTCGTGACTCCCGCGAGTGGGCCGGTGGGGTCCCAAACATTCAATAGGTGCGCCACCGCCGGGGAGGCATCGCCGGCAAGCGCACACACGCCCAGCACCAAGCTGCCGATCGCGACGGCGAGCACCGCGGCGGCGGCGGCGCCGTTCGCCGGCAGAGCCTCGCCGGGCTCACTCGTCATGGCCATCACCGTGCATCAGCACGATGCGCGTACCACCGCGGACGGGGGCGTACTTGTTGAGCATGGCACCGAAGAAACCCGCGACTCCAGCGGACAGGAAGGCCAGTGCGACGAGCCCGAGGAGCGCGCGACGCACCGAACGCAGCCGGTGCAGGTGGGCACCGTAGCGCGCCACGAGGTACGCAGCGCCGGTGAGGCTCATCGGAGCGAACCAGGCGATGTGCTCCTTCCACTCCATGCCGATGTCATGCCATTGCGCGGTGGCCGCACTGGACATGAGCAGACGCTGCGGATAGCCGCTCAGGTCCGTGAGACCGGCGGGCGGGTGCGCGCGGTACCAGGGATACAGCACGTAGGCGCCGAGCAGGACGGTCAGCCACGCCAGCAGCGCCATCAGCGCGACGTACAGCGACAGCCACCGCTGCTGCACGGGCGTGATGTTCCAACGTCCCGCGGGCGTCGAGACCGCATACAGACCCACGGCAGCGCCGGTGAATGCCAGAAGCAGCAGCGCTCCGAAGAACATTCCGTGCACGACGGTGACTGCATCGCGAAGCGTGATTTCCATGACGGCTGTCCGCTAATGTCCGCGGCAGCGACTCTACTCTACCTCGCAAAGTTCTATCTACCCAGAATACGCCATCCAGAATGCGAGCGCGATTTGCAATGAGACACGTTATCAATACCTCCTCGCACGCGAAGCGCCACGGCGCCATCATTCTTGCTACCATCGCGCTTTGCGTGACAAAGTCATGGTGGCTTTGCCAAGCAGGACGGCAGCGGAACAGCATCTGGGGGAGTCATGCGTGCGCTACTGGCTTTCGCGGTTCTCTGCCTCATCTGGTCAGTATCGAGTCACGCCCAAACCGACGAGATTCAAGTCTATAACGCCGAAATTGCCGCGCCTGGCGTATTCAACCTGACATTGCACAACAATTACACGCCCGACGGCCATACCAGCGCGGGCTATCCCGGCGGCATCGTTCCCAATCACGCACTCAACGGCGTTCCGGAATGGGCCTACGGTGTCACGGACTGGTTCGAAGCCGGGCTTTATCTGCCTCTCTACAGCATCGGTGGGAATGGCGCGTTGACCTATAACGGGTTCAAGGTGCGCACCCTGTTCGTCGAACCGGATGCGGCTGATCAGCGTTTCTTTTACGGAGTGAATTTCGAATTCAGCTGGAACACGGCCCATTGGGATCAAAGCCGCCACACCCAGGAAATCCGCCCGATCGTCGGCTGGCACCTCGGTGCCGTGGATATTATCGTGAATCCGATTCTCGACAATTCGTACAAGGGATTCTCACGGCTGGATTTCGCTCCCGAAACGCGGCTGGCCTACAACTTTGAGAAGACCTGGGCGATTGCCGCCGAGGAATACGCCGACTTCGGCCCGTTACGCGCCTTTGATTCGGCCGCGCAGCAACAACACCAACTGTTCGGCGTGTTCGATTATAACGGCAAGCCATGGTCGATCGAGGGCGGCCTCGGCGTCGGGCTCACCAGTGCAACCGACCACCTTGTCCTCAAGCTGATTCTGTCTCGTGACCTGAACGATTGAGATTTAATAGGAGAGCTATCTTGCGACATGCGACAGGTGCCACCTCGACGATACCGCTTGCGGTTGCCGCATCAGTGCTACTGGTGTTGAGTACTGCCGTTACGGCGCAGACGGTGCCGGGAACGGCCGCCTCGAGCGCGCCGGCTGGGACTGCGACGCCGGACTATCATCCGAGTCTGGGTGATCTGATGACGATGGCGGTTCAGCCGCGCCACACCAAACTCGGACTCGCGGGCCAGGAAGGAAATTGGCCTTACGCACAGTACGAATTGAGTGAGCTGCGCAATGCCTTTGCCCGGGTCGCCCGAACCATTCCGACCTACCGATCAATCGATATGGCAGCGGTCATCGGCGCCTTGACCACCGAACCGTTGCAGGCCGTAGAGCAGGCAGTGCGGGCCCAGGACGCCCGCCAATTCAAGACGGCGTATGCGGGACTGACGATCGCATGCAACGCCTGCCATTTGAGTCAGGACCATGCACCAATCGTTATTCGGGTGCCGCGCACCAATCCGTATGTGGATCAGGATTTTCGCAAACCGGTGCGCTAGCGCCCCTTACTGCGCGCACGTTGCGGTGGCCTGAGGTGGCAGCAGGCGCACTTCGTGCTGCGCGAGCGCCAGATTGATGCGATTGGCTCGGAGCGCCTCGAGGATCGTCCGCGACAGCTCGGCAGTCATCGAGCCATAGTCATCAACGGACACCCAGGGCTGGATGCTGATCTGCACTACGGATTGCGCAAGGCTCGATACGCCGATGACCGGCGGTACATCCTTCAGGACGCGCGGATTGGCCACGACCACCCCCTCGATGACCTGCAGCGCCGCGGCGACATCGGTATCGGGCGCCACGCCGACCTGCACGCTGACCTGGCGAATGTGGCCATAGTTGTGAAGGATCTCCCCCACGATCTTGCGGTTCGGAATCACGACCGTGGACCGGTCGGCATGCGTAAGAATGGTGCTGAACAAGGAGACGTGCTCCACGCGCCCTTCAACCCCCGCCACCTGAATGTACTGGCCAACCCGGAACGGTTTCGTGAGGATTATCGACAGGCCTGCGACGATGTTGCTGAGCACTCCTTGCATGGCAAGTGCGATGCCGGCCCCGGCCACGCCCAGTCCGGCGATCAACGGCAGTAATTGAACTCCGAGATTCTGCAGCGCCATGACCAGAAACAACAACAGTACCAGCCCCCGGATGACCCGCGAGAGCAACACACGAAGCGGCGGTTCCAGATCAAAGCGTCGCAATGCCCGCGACAGCCAGCGCTCTGCCCAACCTCCGACCATCACCCCGGCGATGACGATCAGAATCGCCGTGAGCAGTCGCGGACCAAACTGGATGAGCAGATCGGTAATCTGCTGGCGTATGTGGTCGATCGAGGACAGATGTATATCCATGGCGGTAGTCCCTGGGCGGCCCTGAGATCCTCAGGCCCGGCGCAGGTACTCGGCTAGCGTGATGATGCGATGAGCACGGATGTCCCACAGAATGCATTTCATGGCAGCGCACACTTCCGACAGCTTCACGCGCGCGACACTCGGGAACAGATGCTGATACTCGTTGTGGCACTGAACCAGGCGGTAACTGGGGATACTCGAGGACAGGTGATGGATATGGTGGTAGCCAATGTTTGCGGTGAAGAAGTTCAACCAGCCAGGCAGTACCAGGAAACTGGTGCCCTCGATGGCGCCGATATCATAATCCCAGCACTCGCACCCGGTCGCGTAGGAATGCTCAAAGTTGTGCTGCACGGTAAACAGCACGATTCCCAGGCCGCCCGCGATCGACACGGTGAGCACATAGATGACGAAGAACAGTGCCGCGCCGCAACACCAGCACATGATCCCCCAGGCACTCAGCAGCACCAGGTTATTCCACAGCATGTGGTGGTATTCCTTCGGGGTCTTCCAGTAGCGGGTCTGGTAGCTGGCCGCCAGTTCACGCACGGATAGGCCGGTACCCCGGACCCTGCCCCTGAGGATGTGCGCCCACAGTCCAAGCGTGCCGCTGATCCAGGTGAAGCGCGGATTCAGGATCAGATAGATGCACCCCGCCAGCGGCGCGGCGGCGATGCTGCATTTGTGGCGGTAAAAGCGCTGTTGCGTCGCGCTGAGCGCCGCGTATTCGTCCACGGACAATGTTGCATATGGACCACGGTAGCGGTCCCAATTGCCATTATGCGCGTGATGATAATTGTGGTGTTGCGCCCACACGTACTGCGGCATGCCCGATAGCACGCCAAGGGCGAAGCCAGTCCAGCGATTCAGCGCAACGCTGCGGAACAGACTGCGATGGCCACACTCATGCATCAGCGCGAAGACGCGCAGGGTGAAAAGAATGAGCAGTGGCAGCACGGCGGCCACAACCCAAAGGCTCGTGCGTCCGAAAGTGACAGCGATCCACCAGAGAAGGCCCAAGGGCGCCAAGGTCATCAGGACCTGGACGAATCCCTGCCCATTATCGGACCTGCCGTAGCGTCCGATCATTCCCTGTTTCTGTTGCTTGACGCACTCGATCAGCGTTGTGATTGAGCGTACCCCGTGGCGAATCTATAGGGCAGATCGTATAGCGCGTACGTCTTTATTCTTGCTTTCGCCGAGCTACGGTTGCGGAGTGTAACATAGCGTACACACCAATACCTGCGCGATATCACGTTTCGGCGTCATTAGTCACGTGCAAGGATAGTAGCAGTTGTTCGGGCAACGGGAGCGGAAGCCTTACTGCGGGCCGGCAGGCCGCAGCCGAAAGTCGTACTTAACCGTATAAAACGGCACGTCCACGCGTTCGCCATCCGGGGCGGTACCCGCCGGATGCCGGTCAAACTGCGCCACCAGCGACTCCTTCATCCCGAACACGGCATCCGAATCCAGGTACTGGCTTCCCGCCACGAACAGGTGGGTGGTCACCGGCCGATGGCCCGGCGCGGAGACAATCATATGGATATGCCCTGGCCGGTTGGGATGGCGTCCCATCTTGCGCAGCATGACTCCCACCGGACCATCGGTCGGTACCGGGTAGAACGTCGGTCGGATGGAGCGGAACCAGTAGCGTCCTTCGGCATCCGTCCTGATCCGGCCTCGCGCCTTCATGCCCGATTCCTCGGGCAGCTGCATATCGTAGTAGCCGTCGCCATTGCCCGACCAGATATCCAGCAAGGCATTTGCAAGCGGCCGGCCATCCGCACTCAGCACCCGTCCAGAATAAAATGTCGGTTCTCCCTTGACCCCTTCCGCCAGATTGCTGCCACGCGGCAAATCCGGCGCGCCCTCCCAATAAAAGGGTCCCAGAACCGTCGATTCGGCGCTGCCATTGTCCGCGGGATGATTGATCGTGATGACCAGCACCGATACTCCGAGCGTGTCGGACAAAAGGATGAATTCCTGGCGCTTCTCGGTACAGGTCTGGCCCACATCGGTCAGGAATTGAATCGCGCCGATCCACTCGCTTTCAGTCAGCTGCACGTCCCGAACGAAATCGTGCAGGTGGGTGATCAGCGAGGTCATGACCCGCTTGAAGCGCGGATCGTCACATTGCGCCAGGCGCTCGATCACCGCCTGGGTGATGCTCTGCTGATCAAACTCGCGCATGCTCTGGTCTCCTTGAGTTCGCCACTATCTCAACGCCACAGCCGGCTCGAGGCGATCTGCGCCCCTTCCACCAACGAGCGCAGTTTCAGGTACGCAATATCCGGTTCCACCGGACCAAAGCCGGCGAACGTTCCAAAGCCGCAGTCAGTGCCCGCAACAACCCGTTCGCGACCCACCACCTGGGCGAAGCGCTCAATGCGCTCGGCCACCAATTCGGGGTGCTCGATATAGTTGGTGGTCGTCGATAGCAGTCCCGGGATCATGACCTTGTCGTCGGGGATCTTGAAGTCGCGGAACACGGCCCACTCATGCGCATGGCGCGGATTGGCGGCCTCGAATAACAGCCCTTGCGGCTTGGCTTTGATCACGATCGGCAACAGCCGCTGCAGCGGCACATCGTGATGATGCGGTCCTTCGTAGTTGCCCCAGCACACATGCATGCGCGCGCGGTCGGCGGGAACATTGCGCAATGCATGATTCAGCACTTCGATATGCCGCGCCGCGAGCCGCTCGAACTCTTCAACGCTGCGGTCGCGATACAGGGTATGTCGGCCCATGGCCAGATCCGGGGCGTCAATCTGCAGGATGATGCCGGCCCGCGCGATGGCCTCGTACTCAACGGCCAGCGCGTCGGCCAGCGCCTCAAGGTACGCGTCCTGGGTGGGATAGAAGTCATTCGGCTGAAACAGCGCAATCACACCCGGCGAGGCTGCGTTCATGAAGGCGCCATGCGGCTTGGCGACGGCAACGGCCTGATTCAGGTTCGCAATGTCTATCTGCAGCGGCCGCAGGTTCTTGACGGCCACCGGTCCGATGCAGCGTGGGCGCCGATACTGTGCCGTTGCACCGCGATCGGCGAGCTTGCGCAGCAGCGCCGGGAAGTCGACGAGGTCCTGTCCGGGCTGCCGGGGCGAATCACCCCCGAAGCCGGAGAAGCGGTCGGAGATATAGGTGGCATAGCTGATCTTGCTCATTTCGCCGTCGCTGACGAGATCGATGCCCACGGTCCTCTGCAGCTTCACGACCTCGGCCACCGCTGCGGTGATCACGGCATCATCGCGCGCGCTGTCGCGCTGCGCATCGATTGCCGCAGCGGCGCGCGCGAAGACCACATCGGTCACCGCCTGGCTGCGCGGCAGGCTGCCCACGTGCGTCGTGGGGATCCGGTCGATTCGGCTGCTCATGAACGGTAGGTATTGTTCGAATGATGATCGCCGGCAAGCCAACGCTTCAGTGACTGGTGGGCGTCGGCGCGGCGCTCCTTGTTGATGTCAGCGACATGGGGCGGATCCAGTGTGAACTCCAGGATCAATCCGTTGGGGTCGCAGACGTACACCGAGCGGCAGTAGCCGTGTTCGAGCACGTAGGTCTGAGGCGGCTCGATGCCGGCCCTTGCGATGCGTGCCTCGATGCCGGCCTGGGTTTCCGCATCCACCGACAACGCAATGTGATGAAACGGCGATTGTGGCATTTGCGGCCCGAATTCGGCTTGATCCGACGGATCGGCGAACTGGAAGAACGCCAGTGCCCCGCCATCGCCGATGCCGTAGAACGTGTGCACGTAGGTGCGTTCCTTGCCGAACAGCATGTCGGTTTCGCACCACGTCGCGGTCAACGGCAGGCCGATGACTTCCTCATAGAACTGGCGAGTCTTTTCCTGATCTTTGGTCACATACGCGGTGTGGTGAAGACGCGCGGGAAGCTTGCTCACGATGATTAACCTCTAATGTCCGGCCATGCCGTATCACGTTCCAGTGCGGCGCGGATCGCCCGGCCGTGCTGGTCCAGGAGTGGCGCCGCCCGCACCGAACCGGCACGATGGCCCTCGAACCGGACCGCCGGCCGCACCGCCTCGGTGGCAGTATGCGGCGCCTCGATGGGCACAACAATGCCCAGGTGCCGCGCCTGCGGGTCCTTTACAACCTCATCTATGCGGTTCACCGCAGCGTGCGGCACATCAGCGGCGGAGAGGCGCTCCACCCAGTACGCCAGCGGCCGGCGCGCGAAACGCGCATCCAGTTCCACGCGCAGCGTGTCGTACTCGGCGATGCGGTGCTCGCGGGGATTGAAGCGTGGATCGGTCCCGAGCTCCGGGGAATCCAGCGCCGCGACCAGTCCGGTCCAGAACTTCTCCAGCGACGACAGGTGGATGGCGATCAGCCGGTCATCAGCCGTGCGCAGGATATAGGCCTGCGCCAATCGCGGCCGGTCCGCGGAGGTGGGCACCGTACCTGTTGCAAAGAATGCGGCAAAGGGTTCAATGGCAAAGTGGGCCATCGCCTCGAGCATGGAGACCTCCACATGTCCGCCCTGACCGGTACGACCCCGGCGCACCAGCGCCGCGAGGACCCCCTGTGAGGCATACATGCCGGTGATCGCATCGGCCAGCGCCGGCCCCAGGAACTGGGGTCGGCGATAATCCACCACGACACTGAGAAAGCCACTCAGCGCCTGGGCGACCGAGTCATAGCTGGGCCGTTCGGCGTAGGGCCCGGTGGCACCAAAGCCGCTGATGGAGCAGTACACCAGGCGCGGGTTGAGCTTGAGCAGCTGCTGTGGGCCGGCCCCGATGCGCTCGGCGGCGCCGGGGCGGAAGTTCTGGATATAGACGTCCGCCGCGCGGATCAGCTTCTGGAACAGCTCGCCGTCACCCGGCTGCTTCATGTTCAGGGCAAGGCTGCGCTTGTTGCGGTTATAGGCCTGGAAGTGTGCCGAGTACTGGCTGCCATGGTAGGCACGGTACGGATCCCCATCGGGACTCTCGATCTTGATGACATCTGCGCCCAGGTCGGCCAATAACATTCCCGCGCAGGGGCCCGTGATGAATGTCCCCTGCTCGACGATCCGGATTCCGGTCAGTGCTGGTTCCATGCCCATCCTACTGTTGCAGCCGCAACATCAACCTGCGTCATCGGGAACGAATCCGGCCGGAACGTCCCCGTCATACTCGATGGCGCGCGCCGCGGCATGCGACATCACAAAACCGATCGCGCGCTGCTGCTCCTCGAGCAGGTGTCCGACGAGGCCTGCCGTGCGCGCCAGCAACGGCACCCCTTTCAAGGCAAGCAGCGGATAGCCTGCATCGAGCAGCACCGCGGGGATTGCGCCCGACACATTCAGTGACAGGGGCCGCCCGATCACCTCCGGCAGCAATTCCTCGACGATTCCGGCAATCTCAGCATGCGGCCCCGAGGTGCGCGTCTCGGCAGCCACCGCGAACAGGCGTAGTGACCGCGGGTCACGACCCTTGTGCAGCGGATGGCCGTAGCCGGGAATAGCCCGCTTGGCGGCGCGGTATTCTCGCACCACCTCCAGGGACGCTTCGCGCAAGGGGCGACCGAGCGCGCGCGCCTGGATCTCGGCAAACAGCCGTCCGGCCGCCTCGGCCGATCCGAGCACTACCGAGCCGCACCCGAGGATTCCGGCCGCCACAGCGCCCTGCAGGGCCTCAGGCGCGGCGGCAAGGGTCATGCGCGCCGCCTGGACGCTGGGCACCAGGCCATGCTCGGCGATTGCCACCAAGGTGGCATCGAGGATGCGCAATTGGGCCGGCGTCGGCAAAGCGCCGGTGAGCAACAGCCAGAAGTGTTCGGTGAAAGTGATCGACCCGACCAAGGCGGCGAGATCACGGCCGCGGACCACGATCGTGTCGGCGTTGGACGTTGAAATTCCCGAGCTGCGCTGGTCCTGACGGCCGATTTTCACTTTGCGCCTCGATATGCTATTTTTCGGATATCGAAATTATTGTCGATATACGAACGATACTGGACCCGTGCTCCGGAGAGTGTCAAGACTGTGGGAACCCCGCGCGTAGCCGCTGTCCGCCGTGAAGTCATGGGTGGCCTCGCCAAGGGTCTCACGGTCATTCGCGCCTTCGGTCGCGATCACGCCGCACTCAGTCTCAGTGACATCGCCCGCAGTGCCGGCATGCCCGCGGCCACCGCGCGGCGCTGCCTGCTCACTCTCGAGGAGCTGGGCTATGTTACCCGCAATGGACGCAATTTCCTGCTGCGACCCAAGGTACTCGAACTCGGGGCGGCCTATCTGGAATCGATCAATATCGAGCACATCACGCGCACCCACCTGGAGGAGCTGGCACGGGCGACCTCAGACTCGGCCGCATTGTGTGTACTGGACGGCGCGGAGATTACCTACGTCGCACGCACCTCGGTGCGCACGCTGCTGCGCCTCGAGGCGCATGTCGGCAGCCGGTTCCCGGCACACGCGACCTCCATGGGCCGGGTGCTGCTCGCGGGCCTCGGGCCGGAGCGGCTCAATCAGTATTTCGAGGTGGCCAAGTTCACCGCGCTCACCGACAGGACGGTCACGGACCCGCACAAGCTGCGTGAGCTGATCGAGGAGGCGCGTCGCAATGGCTACTCCGCGGTGGCCGACGAGCTTGCCTATGGCGTGATTGCCCTCGCCGTTCCGGTGTTCGATCATCATGGTCGTGTGGTCGCCGCCTTGAACTCCTCCAGCCATTCGGGCCGAATGACCCGCACCAAGCTCATTCGCGGCAGACTGGCGATGCTGCAGCATGTCAGCCAGCAGATCTCAGCCTCCCTTGCGACTATCCCGGGGCTGTCGCTGAGCGCACAGCACTGAGGGCCGTCCCGACAGCGCGTGGCTCACACCTGCACCTCCAGAATCTGGAATTCCGAACCGGTTTCGATCCGCCGCACCTTCCCGAATCCCACCGCGGCGAGCAGCGCCAGCATTTCATTCAAAGTACGCTCCTGGGCGCCCAGCGCGACCAGCATGTGCAGATCAACCCGCGCCAGTGCCCGGTTCTGCGCCGACGGCTCAAGTCGCTCGGGCATCAGGCGCTCGATGATCAGCATGCGGGTTGCGGGCGTCATCGCCCGCCGGCAGTTGCGCAGAATCTCCCGCGCCTGGTCATCGGGCCAATCGTGTATGACGGTCTTCAGAACATAGATATCCGATCCGCACGGTACGCTCGCGAAAAAATCCCCGGTCGCCAATTCGCAGCGCCCGGCGAGGCCACGACCGTCCAGGTGCGCGCGCGCCCTCGATATGGCATGGGGCATGTCGAACAGCACGCCGTGGGTAGTGGGATAGGTGGTGAGAATATGGGCCAGCAGCTCACCATAGCCGCCCCCCACATCCATGACCCGCTGGCCCGCAAAGTCATAAGCCTGAGCGATGTCCCGCGCCGCCAGACGCGTCAGATCGACCATGGCCTGATTGAAGATCTCGGCCGCCTGCGGATCGCGCTCCAGGTGGCTGAACCCGGTATCGCCGGTGATGAGCGCGCGCGCGCTCTGGCCGGTCTTGACGCTGTGAAGCAGGTTCGCCCACACCTGCCAGGCTTCGCCGCCCCATTGCAGCGCCCAGGCGCGCATCGAACAGGGCACATCGGCACGCAGCAATGATCCCAAGCGCGTCATCTCGAACGCACCATCCGCGCGCTGATGGCAGATATCGACGCTGCCCAGCGCGCCGAGCAGGCGCCGCAGCGCCGGCCCGTTCGTGCCGGTCGCGGAGGCCAGATCCTCAGCAGTGCGCGGGCCGGCGGCCAGCAGGTCCGCGAGACTCAAGCGGGCCGTCACATAGCAGGCTTGCGCGATCCAGCTGCCATTGATCAGGTCCAGCAGCTGGCGGGCTGCGGCCGCGTCGTCATTCGAATTCACGGCGGCGGCTGCTGCAATGCGAAGCCGTTGATGATGCCCCTCGAATCCAGCTTGATATGCACCAACAGCGCGCCGCTCAGAAACTTTACGATGAAGGCATCGGCACCCCCGGCACCGACGCCCTGGAAGGTGATGCCCTGCAGTGCCCCCAGGCTCCCGACCGCGTCGACCAACCGGGGCTCCTGCTGCCTGGTCAAGGCGGCAATCTCGGGCGACATCCTTGAATAGTCCGGAGGCTGTCCGTGCGTGATGTGCGCGAAAAAATCGCGTGCGGCACGCTCCGAACCGGCACGCGGGGTATTGGACTGGATGCGAGCGGCCAGTTCGGCATTGAAACGGATGGCAAGTGCGTCATTCAGCCGTGGCATGGTGGAATCGCGACCGTTCTGATGCAGGGTCAGTGCAGTGGCCGGGGCATTACCATCCGTAACGAAGTCAATGGTGGCCTCGACGGCCTTCGGGAAAAAATGCGTCGGCGTCTGTGCGTAGATGTTGGCGGACTGCTGCCCGGTGATCTGCGTGCTCAACTGGGTACCCGACACGGCGACTGTCATGACGGCCTCGATCTCTGGCTCGCCAATCTTGTAGAAGCCGACGTAGCGCCTGAGCGTCGCGGCGTCCAGGGTGATCTCCTGCGGCACACCTGCGCTTGGCGCGTTGGGCGGGCTGACCTGCGCCGCGGCGCCGACAAACACCAGCGACAGGCACACCAGCAACGCTGCCGACACCTTCCACCACCGGGCAGGTTCGCCCAGCATGATCTTGATTCTCTGTTCGAGCAGCGACGGCGACTCGGACATTGCGGCGATCGCCCCGAGGTATGCCGACTGGCGCTCACCCACCGCAATCAGGGTCTCGCTGTAGAGCACCACGTCATGGCCACTGCGGACGACCCGCGCATCACAGTCCACCTCCAGGGCGTGGCGCAGACGATGCAACTGCCACCACAAGGGCAGGTTCCAGGGAACGAGCACCAGTGCAAAGAGCGCAGCGGTGAGCAGCAGCGGATCACGGGCTTCCAGATGTGCATACTCATGGGCGATGACCGCGCGCTGGATCTGAGGTGGTGCACTCTTCACCCAGGCCGGAATAACGACGCAGGGGCGCAGGAAACCCACGATCGCGGGCCCGACATTGGTCGACAGCAGCACATTGCGGCTGAGCACCTGCTCGCGTGGCCACCGCCGCTTGCGTGCCGCGAGCAGCACCGCCTGCACAAGCAGGATCAGCAACATCGCCGCGGAGCCAAACCGCCACACATTCTCGAGAATGCTGTCGAACGACCGCCAGTTGTTCTGGCGCGCATTGCTGTCACTGATCCATCCCTGCGGGGACAGTGGAATGGATGTCACGCTACGCAGCGCGACCGCCCTGGCGGCGGGTCGTGCGGTCGTGATCCCGGGGATGGCCGGTGCCTGGACCGACACTGAGGAGATGAGGATTGGCATCATGAGCGAGGCGAGGATCGCCGCCAGCCAGTGCCAGCGCGTCGGTGCGCGACGCAATCGCGCCGCACGCTCCGCGCACAAGGCCGCCGCGCCAACCAATGCCGAGACGGCAATCACGTACAAGGCCCACAGGACCATCAGTCTGATTCCTTTTCCGTCTTGGCACGCAGCAGTTTGCGCATGCGGCCGATCTGCTCCGGCGTCAGCCGGTGATCCGATACCAGATGGGTGAACAGCAGCTCCGCCGAGCCGGCGAAGAGTTTTCCGGTCAGGTGCCGCAGGGCACTGCGCTGCGCAGCCTGCTGCTGGACGGCCGGGAAATAGCGATGGACACGCCCTTCGGCCTTGTGACTGACATAGCCTTTGAGCTCAAGGGTGCGCAGCACCGTCAGCACCGTCGTGTAGGCCAGTGAATCCTCCAGCCGCTCGCGCACCTCGGAGACGACGGCGGGACCGAAGTCCCAGAGTATCCGCATGACATCGGCTTCGCGGTCGGTGAGTGAGATATCCATGGCACCTCTACTATTATTGTAGTTGACTGTACTGCGCGCGCCGCGACCCCGTCAACCCATCACGCCCCACCCAGGCCAACAGGGCGATCGCGACGGCGGCAGCCAGACACACGCAGGTCATCGGGACACGGTAGTTGCCGTCCAATTGAGTCGCGAACCAGGTCTGCAGCACCGCGTTCGATGAGGCGATGAAGTTGCCGATCTGGTAGACGGTGCCGGGAAACATCGCGCGTGCCTCGGGTGGGGAGACCTCCATCAGATAGGCCGGTACCGCACCCCAGGCGCCCTGAACGCAGAACTGCATCAGGAAAGCGCCGGCGGCCAGCACGGCGACCCCGGTCGAAAACGCCCACAGGTACGTCAGCGGAATGGCCAGCAGTGCGGCGATCATCATGGCGCGGCGACGTCCGATGCGCTGGCTCCAGGAGCCGAAGAACCATCCGCCCAGGATCGCCCCTATGTTGTAGATGATGGCGATCAAGCTGGTGATATGCGCATCGAAGTGATGGGTTGCCCGCAGAAACGTGGGATAGGTGTCCTGGGTGCCATGGCTGAAGAAATTGAATGCGGTCATCAGCACGATGGCATAGATGGCAAGCTTCCAATGCCGTCCCAGAAGCTTCAGCAGCGACGCGCGCTGGGCGGGCTCGGCTTTCCAGGTCGGTGACTCGGGCACGTGCCGGCGGATGTACAGCACCAGCAGCGCGGGCAGGAAGCCGACCACGAACATGCCGCGCCAGCCGATCGTTGTGTAGAGCAATCCGAACACGACCGACGCCACCAGATAGCCGGTTGGGTACCCCGACTGCAGCAGACCCGAGACCAGACCGCGTGCCTTGGGCTTGACGGTCTCCATGGTCAGCGAGGCACCGATGCCCCATTCCCCGCCCATTGCGACCCCGAACAGCGCGCGGACGATCAGGAAGGTGGTCAGGTTCGGCGCGAGGGCACTGGCCAACCCCATCAACGAATACAGCGCCACATCCAGCATCAGGATGGGGCGTCGCCCGAAGCGATCCGCCAGGCGGCCGAAAATGAAGGCGCCCACCGGACGCAATGCCAGCGTCAGCGTTACGGCCCAGGCCACCGCGCCGCGGGTCGTGCCGAAGTCCCGGGCGACATCGTCCAGCACGAATACCAGCAAAAAGAAGTCAAACGCGTCCAGCGTCCAGCCCAGAAAACTGGCCGTGACGACCTTACGCTCCACGGCCGTCCAGCCGTGCAATCCCTCAAACATGTTCCGACATCCGATGGCGCGCTGCCGCAGCGTGAGCGCAAGTATGGATCACGGCGTTGATTGCGCAACCGCAGCGATGCGGCAGCGGCGCGCAACTATGATATCGTTTGCTGCACATATCCAAAAATGATCGCCGGGGGGATGTATGAGGATCATGCTCAGGGGATTACTGCTGACGTTGTTACTGGTGTCCGCGCCGGCCTTTGCGGCCGGCGTTGACGGTGACTGGTCGGGCCCGGTCGACTCGCCGAACGGCCCCGTGCAGATGAACTACACGTTCAAGGCGGACGGCGCCATGCTGACCGGCACGACGACCGGCCCCGATGGCGCGAAGCTGGTCATCAAGGATGGCAAGATCGATGGCGCCAACATTTCATTCGCCGTCGATGTGGATTTCGGCGGGACCGCCATGACCTTGAAATATACCGGCGTCGTGGCCGCAGACAGCATCGCGTTGACGATGGATTTCCAGGGACAGCCGGTCAATATCACGGTCAAGAGAGTGGCGGCAAAATAGCTCGTACCGCCGGGCGCAATTACCGGCGACTCAAAAGCCGATCGGAGAGCGCCATGTCACAAATGCCCCGACGGTATCGCCCGCAGGGCGCCTGGGCGCTGTGCCTCACCAGCGCGCTGGCCTTGGGGCTCGCCGGGTGCGGCAGTGATTCGATGACCAGCGCGATGCCCGCCGGCACGGCCCGCGGCAGCCTGATCGAGGACCCGCCCTTGCGGATCGCCTCGCTGAATGCCGCAACCTTTGGCGCCGAGCTGGGCGCCAGCCCCTCCGGTGCGCAGCTGCTCGAGGTTGCCGGCCAGCCTGCCTGCGGCGTCGATTTCTACTACCTGCAGTACAACACCGTGGGTGGCAAGGGTGAGCCAACGACCGCATCCGGGGCATTGATGGTGCCCACGGGCTCCGCCCCCCAGTGCAGTGGCGGACGGCCAATCGTCCTGTATGGGCATGGCACGGACACGGACCGCACTGTCAACATCGCCGACATCACCAACACGAGCAACACCGAGGGGGCGTTGATTGCGGCGATGTTCGCCGCCCAGGGTTACATCGTGGTGGCGCCGAACTACGCCGGCTACGACACCTCGAGCCTGGCCTATCACCCTTATTTGAACGCGGACCAGCAGTCCAAGGACATGATTGATGCCCTGACGGCGGCGCGGAGCGCCCTACCCCACACGATGACGACGCAGAGCACCGATGGCGGCAAACTGTTCATTACGGGCTATTCGCAGGGCGGGTATGTGGCCATGGCCACCCATCGCGCCATGCAGGCGGCCGGCATGACGGTCACCGCCTCCGCGCCCATGTCCGGTCCCTATGCACTGGAGGCGTTCGGCGATGCGGTCTTCTACGGGCAGGTGGATGTCGGGTCCACCGTGTTCACCCCCCTGCTGGTGACCAGCTATCAGCATGCCTATGGGAACATCTATCAGAATCTGACAGATGTATACGAGGCCAACTACGCGCCAGAAATGGCCGACGTACTCCCCAGCACCACGCCGCTTGCCACCCTGTTCATGCATGGCACGTTGCCCGAGTCGGCGCTGTTCAATGCCACGACTCCGGTCACCGGCAATGCCACGCTCGATGTAACACTGGCGGTGCCGACCAATCCCGTGTTTGCCGCAGGCTTTGGCACCGACAATCTGGTGACCAACAACTTCCGCTTAGCCTATGTACTGGATGCCGTGGCCAGTCCGGACGGCGCCGTGCCCACGCCCACGGCCAGCGTCGCCCTGGCCGTCAATCCACAGAACACGTTGCGCGTGGCGTTCAAGATGAATGATCTGCGTAACTGGATTCCGCAGCGCCCCATCCTGATGTGCGGTGGTGATGCGGATCCAACCGTGTTCTTCAGCGTCAACACCCTGGTCATGCAGCAGTACTGGGCCGCCCTGCCAGCCGGGGCCATCACCGTCGTCGACATCAACGCGCCGGTAACCAACCCCAACGATCCCTTCGCCGCCGCCAAGGTGGGTTATCAGACAACCATTGCGGGTATCGCTGCGGCCCAGGGCCAAAGTGCGGAGGTCCAGGCCATTCATGCAACCGAAGCGCCGTTCTGCACCGCGGTGGCTCGCGGGTTTTTTGCGCAGTTTTAGGGGTTGAAGATGAAAGCCAGTCATTACGCCGCCACTGCCCTTTGCATCGGTGTGGCAATCGCCGCCGGGGTGGCGCGTGCCGACGATGACACCGGTGCTGGCGATCATCCAAACCTGGTGGCGATCGGGGTGTACCAGGTCAGCTTTCACGTTCACGCCGATGACATTTCCGGTCCCTACGTGCCACCGGGCCTGAATGTGCGCAATCCCAGCGTCGACACCCTCTATCTGGCCTATATGCGCCGACTCTCACCGCATTTTGATGTGGAACTCGCGCTGGGCGTGCCACCGCTGACCCGCACCGTGGCCAAGGGGCCCGTGCAGGTCGGATCCGTGCCGTACAACGGTGAGACAATCGCCACCGCGCGGTGGTTGGCACCCAGCCTGTTGTTCAAGTACTACTTGTTCCGCCCGGACACGATGTTCCGTCCGTATCTGGGCGTGGGAGTGAACTACACCCGATTCTATTCACGCCAGGTCACCGCCGCCGGCGATGCGGTCAGCGGTGGACCGACATCGCTGTCGCTTCCGGCATCAGAAGGGCCGGTGGGCACGGTCGGGGTGTCGTGGCACGTACTCGATCGGATGGTCGTGAACCTGTCCGGGTCCGCGTCCTGGGTGAACTCGCGGCTGACCACGGACACTGCCGGGGTCCTGCGCACCTCACATGTGGAGTTCAATCCGCGGGCCATCGTGCTGGCCGTGGGCTATGACTTCTGATCAGTGCAACAGGCGCCCACACAGTGAAAGCAAGGGCCCGGGAAGAATGCCCAGCGCCAACACCGCCACACCGTTGACCCCCACCATCAGCCGTACGCCCGGTTGCCATACGGGCGGCGGTTGCCCAACACCCGGCTGATCGAAGTACATGAGCTTCACGATGCGCAGGTAGTAGTAAGCGCCGATCACCGACACCACCACGGCAATGATCACCAGCCACAGATGGCCGCTCATCCACAGCTGTTGCAATATCGACAGCTTGGCCCAAAAGCCGACGAACGGTGGCACGCCGGCGGTCGAGAACATCAGGAACATCATCACCAGCGCCAGCAACGGATCGCGGCGGTACAGACCCTTATAGTCATCCAGCCGATCCGCCTCGAAGCCCTTGCTGGTCATCAGCAGCATGACACCGAAGGTGCCCAGCGTCGCCAGAACGTACGCGAGGGTAAAGAACAGGGAGGCGGCATAACCGGACTGCGTCCCGGAGACAAAGCCCAAAACGATGAACCCGACGTTCGAGATGGCCGAGTACGCCAGCATGCGCTTCAGATTGCTCTGCGCAATGGCGACGACGTTACCCAGAATCAGGCTCAGGACCGCCAGCGCTCCCAGCATCTGCGACCATTCGTGCTCGGTACCCGTCAGTCCGTGCGTGAGCAGTCGCAGCGCGAGCGCAAAGTAGGCAATCTTCGGCGCGGTCGCGATGAACAGCGTGACGTTGGTGGGTGCGCCCTCGTACACATCCGGCAGCCACATATGGAACGGGACGGCGCCCAGCTTGAAGGCCACGGCGACGACCACGAAGGTCAATCCAAGGACCGCGCCGGCGCTGTGCGTCGTACCCAGACGCGCCGCCAGGTCATCCAATCCCAGGGTACCGGTAATGCCGTAGAGGATGGACATGCCATACAGCAACATGCCCGAGGCGATGGCGCCCAGGACGAAATACTTCATGGCCGCTTCGGCCGCGACCGCATTGTCGCGGTCAAACGCCACCATGGCGTACACCGAGAGCGCCAGCAGCTCCACACCTAAGTACACCGTCAGCATGCTGTTGGCCGAGGCGAGCACGAAAATGCCCAACAGGGCCGTCAAGGCCAGCACGTAGTACTCGCCGCGAGCGGTGCCGCGCTGGGCCATGTGGCTGCGCGAATACAGCAGGGTGACGGCGACGAACAGCAGCGCCGCCAGCTTCAGCACGAAGCCGACCGGATCGGCCACATACAACCCATCGAACAGCACCAAGCGGCCGCTCACCTGGCCCACACCCACCAGCAGCGCTGCCGTGATGGCCAGCGCAAGCAACGTGATCGTCGGTGCCAGGCCACGCCGCTTCTGGCCCGCGAAGACATCGATCATCAGCACGGCGCAGATGGCGAAGGCTAAAAAGATCTCCCCGATGGCGGGAGCAACCGCAGCCCAGGTCATTGTGGTATCTGGCATATCAGCTCAAAGCGGCAGCTTGGAATGCACGGCCTGCTGGACCAGGTGGTGCACCGAAACTTCCATGATGTGGAGGAGGGGTGCCGGGTACACGCCCAGCAGCAGCACCGCCACCGCGAGCACGCCCAGCACCAGGAATTCGCGTCCGTTCAGGTCCTTGAGCGCAGCGACATGACTGTTGGTCACCGGTCCGAACACCACGCGTTTGACCATCCACAGGGTGTACGCGGCGCCCAGGATCAGCGTCAGTGCTGCCAGAAAGGCGTACCAGAAGCTCGCTTTGAAGGCGGCGATGATGACCAGGAACTCCCCGACAAAGCCCGAAGTGCCCGGCAGCCCCGAGTTTGCCATGCCAAAGAAAACCATCAGGGCAGCGAAGTACGGCATCACATTGACGACACCACCGTAGCTTGCGATCTCGCGGCTGTGCATCCGGTCATACAAGACGCCCACGCACAGGAACAGCGCTCCGGAGATCAGGCCGTGCGAGACCATCTGCACGATGGCGCCGTCCACGCCGAGCACCGCGCCGCTCAGCGCGCCGGTACTGGCAACCACCGCATAGATACCGAAGGTGCCCAGGGTCACGAAGCCCATGTGTGCGATGGACGAATAAGCAATGAGCTTCTTCATGTCCTGCTGCACCATTGCGACAAAACCGATGTACACCACCGCGATCAGCGACAGGGCGATGATCAGCATCACCAGCTCCCGGCTCGCATCCGGGGTGATGGGCAAGCTGAAGCGCAGAAATCCGTATCCGCCCATCTTCAGCATGATGGCCGCCAGGATGACCGAACCGCCGGTGGGCGCCTCCACGTGCGCATCCGGCAGCCAGGTGTGCACCGGCCACATCGGCACCTTCACGGCGAAGGCCACCAGGAAGGCCAGGAAAATCCAGCGCTGCTCGATCAGGCTCAGCGGCAGGGACTGCAGCGCGGCGATCGCGTAGTCCTGTCCCTTCACGTACATATAGATGAGCGCCGCCAGCATCAGCACGGAACCCAGGAAGGTGTAGAGGAAGAACTTGATGGTTGCGTAGACGCGACGCGGACCGCCCCAGATGCCGATGATCAGGAACATCGGAATCAGCATCGCCTCCCAGAAGAAGTAGAACAGCAATGCGTCAGTGGCGCAGAACACCCCGATCATCAGCCCTTCCATGATCAGGAAGGCCGCGTAGTACTGGGCGGGACGCTGGTCGATCACGGTCCAGGCGGCGATGATCACCGGAATGGTCATGAACGTCGTCAGCAGCACGAGCGGCAGCGAGATGCCATCAATGCCAATGCCGTAGAACGCGTTGAGCGAGGGAATCCAGGACAGCTTTTCGACGAACTGCATGCTCGCCGTGCTGGTATCGAAGCCGGTATAGGCGGGGATCGATATCAGGAAGGTGGCCAGGGCCGCGAGCAACGCCACCCAGCGGCCGACGACGATGCAGCGCTCCCCCAACGCCAGCACCACCACTCCGGAACAGATGGGCAGCCAGATCAGAACCGACAGAAGACCAAAACCGTGCATGTAAAGACCGCCCTTAGCCTTAGCGGACCAGGAACCAGCCCAGCAACAGGGCAAGTCCGATCATGGTCCAGAACGCGTAGGTGTACAGAAAGCCGCTCTGCAGGTGCCGCAGCAGCCCACCGAACCAGCCCACTGAATTGGCAGTGCCGTTCACCATGCCGCCATCGATGAGTATCTGATCCCCCGCGCGCCACAACCCCTTCCCCAGACCACGCGCCAGCACGCATACGATGTTCTCGTTGAACCAGTCGAAGTAGAATTTGTTGACCAGCAGCGTGCGCAGCGGCGCCAGCACGCGGCCTGCCACGTCGGCCCATTCCGGTCTTTTCAGGAAGAACACCCAGGCGCTGATCACCCCCGCGAGTGCCAGCCAGAAAGCCGGCGCCATGAAGCCTTTGAGGGCGAAGGTGAGCCATAGCGGACCGTGCAGCTGCTCACCTACCCTGGCCATCACATCATTGGCCGGCAGTACGAAGATGGAGTGGCCAAAGTAGCCGCCGAACAGTACGGACTTCACGCACAGCGCGCCGATGACAACAGAAGGGATCGCCAGTGCCACCAGCGGACCACGCACCACCCAGGGGGTCTCGTGCGGAACCCCGCCATGCCCGTGATCATCATGGCCGTGCGCCGTCGCGTCGCGGAAACGCTCGGGCCCGTGGAAGGTCATGAACAGCATGCGGAAGGTGTACAGCGCCGTGATGAATACGCCGCCCAGCACGCACGCGTACGCGTAGCCTGCGCCCCAACGATGCGACTCACCCACCGCCTCGATGATCGCGTCCTTGGAATAGAAGCCCGCGAAGAACGGCGTGCCGATCAGGGCCAGCGAGCCGATCCAGCTGGTGGCCGCCGTCCACGGCATGTACTTCGCCAGGCCGCCCATCTTGCGCATATCCTGCTCGTGGTGCATGCCGATGATCACGGACCCGGCCGCAAGGAACAGCAGCGCCTTGAAGAAGGCGTGGGTCATGAGGTGGAAAATCGCGCCGCCGTACGCGGACACCCCCAGCGCGACGGTCATATACCCCAGCTGCGAGAGCGTCGAGTACGCGATCACGCGTTTGATGTCATTGGCGACCACACCCAGCAGGCCCATGAACAACGCGGTCGTCGCGCCGATCACCAGTACGAACGACAGCGCCTGCTCCGACTGCTCGAACAGCGGCGACATGCGCGCGACCATGAAAATGCCGGCGGTCACCATGGTGGCCGCGTGGATCAGGGCCGAGATCGGCGTCGGACCTTCCATCGAGTCCGGCAGCCACACGTGCAGCGGCACCTGGGCCGACTTGCCCATGGCGCCGATGAACAGGCAGATGCAGATCAGTGTCATTGCCGGCACGCTCGTGCTGGAGGTGAGCGCCAAATTCTGGGCCGCAATATGTGGGGCGGCGGCAAAGGCCGCCTGGTAATCCAGCGAGCCGGTGTAATAGACGACCCCCGCAATCCCCAGCACGAAGCCGAAGTCACCGATGCGGTTGACCATGAAGGCCTTGAAATTGGCAAAAATGGCCGACGGTCGCGTGTACCAGAAGCCGATCAGCAGGTAGGAGACCACGCCGACCGCTTCCCAGCCGAAGAACAGCTGCATGAAGTTGTTCGACATCACGAGCATCAGCATCGAGAAGGTGAACAGCGAGATGTAGCTGAAGAAACGCTGGTAACCCGGGTCATCGGCCATGTAGCCGACGGTGTAGACGTGCACGCACAGCGAGACGAAGGTGACCACGACCATCATCAGCGCCGAGAGCCGGTCGATCAGGAAACCGACCTGGAAGTGCAGGCCATCGCTGACCAGCCAGGTGTACACCGGGCCGTTGAAGATGGCCGCCCCGCCCCATACCAGGTCCCGCCACACGACGAGCGAGAGGACGCAGGAGATCGCCACCGCCGCAATGGTGATCGTGTGGGCGCCGGAGCGGCCGACCACCTTGCCGAACAAACCGGCAATGACGGCGGCGAGCAGCGGCAGCATCGGGATGGCGAGCAGCACAATCGGGTTCATCGTCTTAGCTCAACCTTTCAGCGTGCTCAGGTCTTCGACATTGATGCTGCGCCGCTCACGGAACAGAACCACCAGGATGGCCAGGCCGATGGCGGATTCGGCCGCCGCGACCGTCAGCACGAAGAACACGAAAATCTGGCCGTGGATGTCACCCAGGAAGCGCGAGAAGGCCACGAAGTTGAAATTCGCCGCCAGCAGCAGCAGCTCCACGCACATCAGCAGCAGGATCACGTTCTTGCGATTCAGGAACACCCCGGCCACCGCGATCGCGAACAGCACCGCAGACAGCGTCAACAATTGCCCCAGAGTGATCATGAGCGCTTCTGCGCCGACATCTTCACGATGCGTACCCGATCCGCGGCGCGGGCGGCCACCTGCCGGTCCACGTCCTGCACCTTCAGACCCCGACGCTTGCGCATGGTCAGCGAAATCGCCGCGACAATGGCCACCAGCAACAGCACGGCCGCCAATTCCAGCGGATAGGCGTAGCGGGTGTACAGGGTCTGGCCGAGCTGCGTGGTATTGCTGTATGTCGCCGGCAGCGCCGCCGGCCCCTGGGTCACATCCGGCCCGAGAGTGCGTGCGAGAATGACCCCGACGATTTCAAATATGACCGCGCCCGCCGTGATCACTCCAAGCAGCCAGAAACGCGTAAACCCCTCGCGCAGTTCCTCCAGGTTGATGTCCAGCATCATGACCACGAACAGGAACAGCACCATCACCGCGCCGACATAGACCAGCACCAGCACCACGGCCAGGAACTCCGCGCCGATCAGCAGCCAGATGGCCGCGCTGGTCACAAAACACATGACCAGCGCCAACGCCGCGTGCACCGGGTTGCGCGAGATGATCATCCCCAGTGCCGATGCCACCAGCACCACCGCAAAGGCGTAGAACAATATCTGAACGAGCACGCTGCCTCCCCTTGAGGATCTGTTGCGCTTTGGATGGACGGCTACCGGAACGGCGCATCCGCGGCCCTGTCGGCCGCGATCATCGCCTCATAACGCTCGCCGACCGCGAGCAGCTTGTCCTTGGACATGATGTTCTCGCCGCGATGTTCCATGTGGTACTCATGGATGCGCGTGAGCACGATGGCATCCACCGGGCAGGCTTCCTCGCAAAAACCGCAGTAGATGCACTTGAACAGGTCAATGTCATAGCGGCTGGTGCGGCGTGTGCCATCCTCGGCCACTTCCGAATCGATCGTGATGCACACGGCCGGGCACACCGCCTCGCACAGCTTGCAGGCAATGCAGCGTTCCTCGCCGTTCGCATAGCGGCGCTGGGCATGCAGGCCCCGGAAACGCGGTGATTGCGGAGTCTTCTCTTCCGGATAGTTGAGGGTGTATTTCGGGGACAGAAACATCCGCCACGTCACCGCCATACCTTTGAGGAGTTCGGGGAGCAGCAGGGTTTTGAGCAATTGACTCATGGTGCGCCTTCAGGTCGTGTGCCAGGGGCCGATGTGAGCCCAGGAGAGAACCCCCTCGACGAAAATCCAGACGATGGTTACCGGGATCAGCACCTTCCAGCCCAGCCGCATGATCTGATCGTACCGATAGCGCGGGAAGGTCGCGCGGAACCACAGGAACAGGAACAGGAACAGGAAGGCCTTCAGAAACAGCCACCCGAAGCTCGATGTCGCCAGAATGCCATGGCCCAGCACTGGCCAACCATCAAACGGGCTCAACCACCCGCCCATGAAGAAGATCGCCGTGAGAAAGGAGATCAGGATCATGTTGGCGTATTCGGCTAGGAAGAACAGCGCGAACGCCATGCCCGAATATTCGACATGGAAGCCGGCGACGATTTCCGATTCGCCTTCGGCCACATCGAAGGGAGCGCGATTGGTCTCGGCGACCCCGGATATGAAATAGACCACGAACAGCGGGAACAGCCAGGTCCAGTTCCAGGTGAACATGCCGCCTTGCTGGTGGCGCACGATGGCGCCCAGGTTCAGGCTGCCGGAGGTCATCAGTACACCGACCAGCGCAAAGCCCATCGCAATCTCATAGGCTACGATCTGCGCCGCCGAACGCATGGCGCCGAGGAACGCGTACTTGGAGTTCGACGCCCAACCGGCCAGGATCACCCCGTACACGCCGGCCGAGGTCAGCGCCAGCAAGAACAGCAGCCCGGCATCGACGTTCGCAATGGTCAGGTCCGGCGACAGCGGGATCACCGACCAGGCGGCGAATGCCGTCACCAGGGTGATGACCGGTGCCAGCGCGAACAGGAACTTGTTGGCCCGGGCCGGAATGATCACTTCCTTGGTGATCAGCTTGATGACATCGGCGAAGGGCTGCCCCAGGCCCGGGATCATGCCGAGAATGGCCACGCGATTCGGGCCGCGGCGCAGCTGCATCCAGCCGATGACCTTGCGTTCCCACAAGGTTGTCAGGGCCACCAGCAGGATCAATGAGATGGTGACCGCCAGTATCCACAATGTGGAAATGGACGTGGAACGCACGATCGGCGGTAAGGAACTCCAGGCACTCATGAGATTATTCAACACGCTCGCGCCTCAGTCTTCAGTAGGTCGCGGGCGCACTGCGCCCCTCGGCAGTCCGCTGCAGTGACGGCGCGCGCCGCACCACGGCATCAACCTGGTACATGGGAATATCGACCGTGCTGGCGGCCGTTGCCGTGACAGTCACCGATCGCGATCCCACCCACGCCGGCGGCAGACCCTCGGCGCAGCTGCGACGCAGCTCATCGCGAATCTCCTCGGAACTCTGGTATTCGAAGCGCTCGATACCCAGCTCCGTGCCCAGCACGCGCAGCACCTTCCAGCCCGGGCGAGCCTCTCCGTGACCGTGGGCGGCCGCGGTGAAGCTCTGCCACACCCCTTCCAGGTTCACGAATGTGCCCGAGGTCTCCGCGAAGGTGCCGATGGGCAGCACCACGTGAGCAATCTGCTTCAACTGCTCAGTCATGTAGGGCGTGATGGCAACCACCAGTTCTGCCGCCGCCAGCGCCTGCATGCATTCCGGGCTCAACGAGTCCGCTTCCGGCTCGACCCCGCCGAACAGGATGTAGGCCCGCAACGGCGCCTGCAGCATTTCGCCGGCGTTCTTGCCAACACTGGCCAGCGCCTTGCCACCGGCTTCGCGGTGCGGCACGCACCCCGCGAGGTAGGCGCCGGCGGCATTGCCGCCTTCCGCCAGCTCGGCCAGCGAGGCGCCGGCCAGCTGCGCGATGGCCCCCGCCAGAGTCCGCAGGTCGGCGTATTGCGGATGACGCAGCGCCAGGGCCCCGAGCCATACGGCACGCTTCGGACCGGACAGCAGTGCCGCGGCCACGGCCTGGTGGGCATCGCTGACGGTGGCATTGCCCGTCACCGTGGTGAGATGCGCGGGAACCGCGCTGCCGGTCTTCGCGGCCACGGCGGCCAGCACCGCGGCGAGGTCCGCCACCTGCGCCGACGGCGCGGACTTGAGGAAGGCCGTGACCTTGAATTTGTAGTCAAATTGCGCGGGATTCACGAAGGCCACCGCTGCGCCGGCCAGGGAGGCCTTGCGCACGCGGTGCGCCAGCACCGGCACTTCGCGCCGCAGGTTCGAACCGATGATGAGCAGCCCGTTCAGCTGATCCACCTCCGCAATGCGCATGCCGAGGTTCGGATACAGCGCATCGGACCCCTGATCACTGAAGTCGCGTTGGCGCAGCCGGTGATCGATGTTCGCCGACCCCACGCCGCGACTGAGGCGGTTCAGCAGGTACAGCTCCTCGATCGTTGCCGACGCGCTGCTGAGCGCGCCGAGGCTCCCGGCGTGCTGGCGCAGTCCCTCCACCGCGACCGCGAGTGCGGACTCCCAACTCACCTGCGCCCAGCTGCCGCCCTCACGCACCAGCGGTGCACCGATGCGATCGGCGCTGTACACCCCTTCATAACTGAAGCGGTCGCGATCCGCGATCCAGGTTTCATTGATGGCCTCATTATCACGGGGCACGACCCGCATCAGCCTGCC
>DATDIL010000148.1:0-74477 GCA_036521075.1 Steroidobacteraceae bacterium
AGATCCTCGTACCCGCCGTTCAGGCTGGCGCCGGGACCCTCGGGCCGCTCCCGATCGTCGACGCCCGGCTCATGCTTGATGGCATCCGCCCAGGTGGCGGCTATCAGAAACGCCATGACATCGCGCGGCTCAGGCGCGACGCCATTCACCGAGCGCGCGTAGTCCGGGTTCAGGCGCAACAGATCGATGGCGCGGTCGCGCGCTACGAGGTGAAGCTGCCGCCAAGCCACCGCGGCGACCGAAGTCGTTCCAGGCCTGTACTGGCGCCGAGATGCTTGAACCCACGCACGGCAGACCCAAAATGATGGCGGCCCGACCGCAGCGAAAAGCGGCCTTTTCGAGACGCCGCACAAGGGTTTGCGGAACTGTTGTAGCGTCAATTGATGCGCTGCTTTGGTACTGCGCGCGACTGAAGAATCTCTCGTAAAAACGGTGGCTTGCCATTCTTACTACAACTTAATAGAGAAGATATTGCAGTGCCAAGGCGCTCGTGTAGGCTCTGCATTCCGTGACGCTAGCGTATTTATAATTCCTCAATGGAGACGACTCGTGGTTAGCAAACTCGTTCCTGCTCTCGCTTTGATTCTGTTGGCCGGTCCGGTGCTTGCCGCTGATGCGCCTGCCTCTACCACTGCCCCGTCCTCGGACGCGAAGACGACTACGACGCATGCCAAGAAGCACCACAGCAAGAAGAAGAAGGGCTCTTCAACTTCATCTGCTCCGGCGGCGAAGTAACCAACCGGTCATCGATTCGATCGATGAAGAGGCCCGCTTCGGCGGGCCTCTTTTATTGGGCTCACGATTGGGCCGTTCCACGCAATGAGTTAACCGGTCGCCGCGAGGCCCTCCTCGGTGTCATTGGGCAGGAGCGCAACCAAGCGACCGTCCAGGGGCAGGGCGGACAACTCCAGGTTGAATCCTGGTCCCTCGCGATGCGGGAAGGCGACCCCGACCTTCGTCCAGCTCTTGGCCTTCTGGCCGGTCGAACCTTCGAACTCCCGGACGGTAAAGACATTGAAGTACTCCGCAGTGCCAGATTTGTTCATGATGGCTTCCTGTTGATCCCGGAAAATCCCGGGCAGTCAGCATGGACGGCGGGTAAAGATTGCGGCAATGCCGCAAACTGCTGCAAACAGGCAATTTGAACCGCCGCGCACTGCGGGGGAGCCGTTGTAGGATCCGTGGGAACGCCGCGCACATGTATCCCGCAATGCGGGACACATGGCTTTCAGTCCGCTAGTTCCGGAAGCGCGTTCCGGAACGAGGGGTCAGTACCGGCCGCCGCCGCCGCCGCCACCGCCACCACCACTACGGCGCGGGCCGCCGCCGCCGCCACCGCCGCCCGGACCCCGACCACCGCCACCCGGGGGGCGATCCTGGGCTTCATTGACGCGCAGCGCGCGACCGCCCATTGAATAGCCATTCAGGCCCTGGATGGCACGGGAAGCGTCGGCGTTGCTCATTTCAACAAAAGCAAAGCCGCGCGGACGACCCGTTTCACGGTCCATGATTACATTCACGGACTCAACAGTCCCATGTTGCGCAAACAGAGCACGCACCTGGCTCTCGTCAGCGGAAAAGGGCAGATTTCCAACGTAGATTTTCGTCATATCACCTAACTCACAGCTGAACATCAAGGGCGCGCTGTTTGCGAACCGCGGCGACACAATACACGTGTGACCGGGGTCCGCGCCAGTACGCCCCATTGCAAAATTGGCTGCACAATCCCGCAATTTCCCTGTCCGCAGCCCATGAGTTGACAAGTCTCACGGGCACAGCTGCCCGCCGACGGCCCATGGCCACGGTGTGGATCGCAGCGGCGCCAGGGTGGGCGCCCGGCTGGCACGGGGCACGCTCGTCAGGCCTTAAGAGCGTCCCAGAGCGCCGCCATCTTCTGCCGCAATTGTGCATCCGGCACGGTGCCATGGGCGGCAGCCATGTTGTCGGCCAGGTGACCGACAGTGGTGGTACCTGGAACGGTGCAGGTGATCGCAGGGTGGGAGATCACGAACTTCAGGAACAGCTGGCTCCAGCTTGAGATCTGAATGCCCGCGGCCCAGTCCGGGAGGGGTTTGCCGGCCACCTGACCAAATACGCTGGCGGCTGCCCGGCGACCGCCAAAAGGCGAATTGGCGATGACGGCAATTCCTTTCTGAACTGCCAGCGGCAGCACCGCCTGTGCAGCGTCGCGGTTGGCCAGCGAGTAATCGACCTGGATGAAGTCCATGGGCAGACGCCGCATGTAATCCATCATCCGACCATGCTCGTTGGGATTGGACGTGGTAATGCCGTAATAGCCGATGCGACCGGCTTTTTTCCACTCCCGCAACAGGGGAATCATGGCCTCGACGCCGATCAGGTTATGCACCTGCATCAAATCAATGTGCTGGGTTTTAAGCCGACGCATCGATTCTTCCATGGAGGCCTCACCCGCTCTTGCATCCCGAGCAATGACTTTTGTTGCCAGGAACAGTCGTTCCCGGTTGCGCAGGCCCGCCACCAGATCACCGATGAGTTGCTCCGCCTGGCCGTAAAGCGGCGCCGTGTCGACGACGGCGCCACCTTGCATGGGCAGCTGTTCGAGAACCGCACGGCGTGCCGCCACCTCATCGGTATCGGTCACGTTGTAGTTGTTGGTGCCGACTCCGATGACCGGAAGCCTCTGTCCCGAGGAGGGGATCGCCTTGGTGAGGGCGCTGCCCGTACCGGCCGCACGGGCCGTCCGGGAAATGGCCATGCCAGCGCCGACCGCCAGCGCGGCCAGCACTGCCTCCCGGCGGTTCATTCGAGCCTGGGTCATCCGGCCATCCCTTCGAGCGCGCGCAGCACGGCGCATCCTACACCCGCTCCCGGGCTTGCTGCCGCCGCGGGCTTTCGGTCATGCTCCGGTCGATGATTTGCCTACCGCAGCCGGACGCGGCCATTATTGCCCGAAAGGCCGCGATTCTCGCCGCTCTACGGACCATTCTGGGACCGGCCGACGTCATCGATGACGACCTGCTGGTACGCGCCTACGAAACCGATGCACTGACGGCGTACCGGCAGCGCCCACTGGCCGTGGTGCTGCCGCACGACACCGAGCAGGTCGCCGCCGTGCTGCGCTTCGCCCACCGGGAGGGCGTCAACATTGTGCCGCGCGGTGCCGGGACTTCGCTATCCGGCGGAGCCGTACCTGCTGCGGACGCCATCGTCGTAGGCCTGGGTCGCTTCAATCGCATTCTCGAGATCGACTACGTGGATCGGTGCGTGGTTGCCCAGAGCGGCGTGACGAATCTTGCGATCAGCCAGGCGGTTGCCGCCCGAGGTTTCTACTACGCACCGGATCCTTCCAGCCAGATCGCCTGCACCATCGGCGGTAACGTGGCCGAGAACTCCGGGGGCGTGCACTGCCTGAAGTACGGCCTCACGACGCACAATGTCCTAGGAATTGAATTGGTCACGCCGCCGGGCGAGGTCGTGCGTCTTGGCGGACAGTATCTGGATGCAGGACAGCTGGATCTGCTGGGGCTGCTGATAGGGTCAGAGGGCCTGCTGGGTATCGTTACCGAAGTGACGGTGCGCATACTGCCGAAGCCGCAGACGGCGCGCGCGGTCCTGATCGGCTTCACTACGACCACCGGCGCCAGCGCCTGCGTTGCGGATGTGATCGCGGCCGGCATCATTCCGGCGGGACTTGAGATGATGGATGGCCCGGCGATCCGTGCGGCCGAGGACTTCGTGCAGGCGGGCTATCCGCTTGATGTCGATGCAATCCTGATTGTCGAACTTGATGGCCCGCAGGCCGAAGTGGACGAACTGATCACCCGCGTGCATGCGATCGCCAACCGGCATGGCGCGACGTCCTGCCGGATTTCGGCCGATGAATCCGAGCGCCTGCGCTTCTGGGCCGGTCGCAAGGCGGCTTTTCCTGCCGTGGGACGCATCAGTGCGGACTATCTGTGCATGGACGGCAGTATTCCCCGCCACCAGCTCGCACCGGTGCTGCAGTCGATTGCGCAACTGTCCGTGCGCCACCGCCTGCGCGTGGCCAATGTGTTTCATGCAGGCGATGGCAACCTGCATCCGCTGATCCTGTACGACGCGAATATCCCGGGTGAACTGGAGCGCGCGGAAGCCTTCGGCGCCGACATCCTCAAGTTGTGCGTGGACGTGGGCGGTGTGCTCACCGGCGAGCATGGGGTGGGCATCGAGAAGCGCGATCTGATGACCTACCAGTTCGGCCCGACCGATCTTCAGGTGCAGCATCGGATCAAGCGGGTCTTTGATCCGCAGCTGCGCTTCAATCCCGGCAAGGTGTTTCCGACTCTGTCCCGCTGCAGCGAGCAGGGTCGCGAGCATGTGCACACGGGTGCCTCGCGGCATGCCGGACTGCCGCGATTCTAGTGGGCGACCGGCGTGAATGAGCAGCGCGTGGGTCTGCGCCCCGGCAACGAGGCTGAGCTGGTGGAGCTGCTGCGCCAGCCGGGTCCGGCCTTTGAACTCGTTGCCGGTGGCACCAAGCGTGGCGTCGGCCGGCCGGTGGATGCCGCGATCCTGGATCTATCGGCGCTGCGTGGCATCGTGGATTATCAACCCGGTGAGCTGGTGCTGACGGCCCGTCCGGCGACCGCGCTTGCGGAGATTGAGGCGTTGCTCACGCTGCAGCGCCAGCGGCTCGCGTTTGAACCCCCGGCCGCGACCCTTCGGGAGGTGACGGGCGCCCAGACTCTGGGTGGCGTGCTGATGGCAAACAGTTCCGGCTCCCGCCGCGTGACCGCGGGATCTGCGCGCGATCATTTTATCGGCCTGCGTGCCGTGAACGGACGCGGCGAGGCTTTCGTCGGTGGCGGACGCGTTGTCAAGAATGTCACCGGCTTCGACCTTCCCAAGGCGCTGGCCGGGTCCTGGGGAACACTGGCCGTATTGACCGAAATCACGGTACGACTGGTCCCGGCGGCCGAATTCGAGCGCACGCTGTTGCTGGCAGCCACCGGTGCGGAGGCTGCCGTCACACTGTGTGCGCAGGCGCTAGGTTCGATGTTCGAGGTGTCCTCGGCCGCCTTCGTACCCGGGCGCGGCGTGGGGCTGCGTCTGGAAGGGCTGGCCACCTCGGTGGAGTCCCGGGTGGCCGGATTGCTGAGGACCTTGAGTCGGTCGCCCGTTGCGGTGCTGGATGGCGCGGATTCCGCAACCTTCTGGCAGCACCTCGGCGCGGCCACGGCACTGGCGCGCTTCCCGGTGATCTGGCGACTGTCGGTGCCGCCGCGGCAGGCCGCACGCATCCTCCATGAAATCGAACCGGAGGATTATCAGCTGGACTGGGGTGGTGGACTGATCTGGATCGGCGCGCAGCAGGTTGAGGTACGTCGCGTCCGTGGCGCGCTGCGCGGCGGCCATGCCACGTTGGTCCGGGCGCCCCTGGCCGAGCGTCGCATCAGCAGCGTGTTTGAGCCGCAAGCACCCGGCATCGCGGCCATCGCCGCGCGCTTCAAGGCTGCATTTGATCCGCAAAATCGCCTGAACCCCGGGCGGATGAACTGATGCAGACGCAATTTGACGCCACCGCCCTGCGCGATCCGGACACGGCCGAGGCGGAAAAGGTGCTGCGTAAGTGCGTGCATTGCGGGTTCTGCACGGCGACCTGTCCCACCTACGTGCTGCTGGGCGATGAACTTGACAGTCCACGAGGGCGCATCTACTTGATCAAGGACATGCTGGAGCAGGCACGCCCTGCGACCGCGGCGGTCGTGCGCCATCTGGATCGGTGTCTGTCCTGCCTGGGTTGCATGACCACCTGTCCGTCCGGGGTGCATTATCAGCACCTCATCGATCACGCGCGCGCACATGTGGAACGCACCTACCGCAGGCCGCTGGGGGAAAGATGGTTACGTGCGGCACTGGCGAAGATTCTGCCATTCCCGGCGCGCCTGCGCGTGGCACTCGGGCTTGCGAGGCGGGTGCCGCAGCGACTGCGCAGATCCGCGGCGCTTGCGCCCCCGCTGCGTGCCATGTTGGACCTGGCGGCGGTGCACGTGGCCACCCCGCGTGGCGCACTACCGTTGGCGCCGAAACCGAACCTCCCGCGCGGTCGGGTCGCGCTGCTGCTCGGATGTGCGCAGGGCGTACTGACGCCGCAGACGCACGCCGCCTCACAGCGAGTGTTGAGTCGCGCAGGCTGGGAGGTAGTACCGATACCGGGTTGTTGTGGAGCCTTGACACATCATCTGGGCCGGCGCGAAGAGGCGGAGGGCTTTGCCGCGCGACTGATCGACGCTGTGCGTGTTGCCAGTGCAGCGGGCGAGTTTGCTGCGATCGTGGTCAACGCTTCCGGATGCGGCACGCAGTTGAAGGACTATGGATTCATGCTCCGCAACCATCCGCGACTGGCAGCGGCTGCCGCCCGCTTCAGTGATCTGGCGCGCGATATCACCGAGGTACTGGCGCTGTCGCCGCTGCCGGTGCAGCCACTGTCGCAACGGCCCGTGGTCGCCTATCACTCCGCCTGCTCGATGCAACATGGTCAAAAACTGGATGCGCTGCCACGGCGCCTGTTGCGTGAGGCCGGGTTCGAGCTGCGCGAGATCGGTGAGGGCCACTTGTGCTGCGGGTCCGCCGGCAGCTACAACATCCTGCAGCCGCAGATCGCCTCGCAGCTGCGGGATCGTAAGCTTGCGAACATCGAGCGCACCGGCGCGGGTGTGGTTGCGACCGGTAATGTGGGCTGCATCATGCAACTGCGATCGGGCAGTTCAATGCCGGTGGTCCACACCGTCGAATTGCTCGACTGGGCCTGTGGCGGTCCGCCCCCGACGCTGTTGCCCAGCGGCTAGTTCAGCCTCTGGTAGCGTGTGACGCGGTTCTCGATCCGCCGTTCCATTTGGCCGCTGCTGGTGAGGTACTCCAGATGCGCGAGCGCCTCCCCCATCGCCAGGAACAGGTGAAAGCCGCGCTGTTGCCGACGGTACAGAAAGGGCAGGCACTGGAAGGCCGTCAGCGGCGTACGGCACGCCGCGAATAATTTCGCAAATTGCCGCTCATGGTGTTGGCGAATCTCGGTGGCCCGGGCGGCCAGCCCGACGAACGGTCGTCCGTGCGAGGGCAGCACCAGCGTTGTGGCGTGCAGCGTGCAGAGCCGTTCGAGGGACTGCAGGTAAGTCGCCAGCGGGTTCGGGTCAGGGGTCAGCGGCGTCAGTCCGATATTCGGTGAGATGGTGGGTAGCACCTGATCCCCGGCAATCAGCACCGGGCTCGGTTGCGCGGCATACAGACACAGGTGCCCGTGGGCATGACCGCCGGTTTCGAGCCAGCGCCATTCGCGTGAGCCAATTTGCGTCAGATCATTGTCAACGATGAGCGGGCCCGCCGCCGGCACGCCGTCCACCGAGTCCCGATAGCCCTTCGAGCCGAGGCTGGCGGCGATCTCTTCAATGGGTTCCACGCCGTGACCCGCAAAAAAGGCCATGCGTTCGGCCAGGGTCTGAGCGCTCGGCTCGATGAGCAGCATGCGCAGCAGATCGAGAGTCGCCGTCGAACTGCATACCGGCACCGCGAAACGCCGCTGCAACCAGGCGGCGAGGCCGGCGTGATCCGGATGCAGGTGCGTGAGCAGAATGCGGGTCAGTGGCCGGTGAACCAGCACGGTTTGGAACAGTTTGTCCCAGATTGCGCGCGCGGCATCGGTGGCCATGCCGGTATCGACCAGCGCATACCCGCCCGGCTCCTCCAGCAACCACAGATTGATATGGTCCAGGGAAATCGGTAGCGGCATGCGCAGCCACCACAACCCCTCCTGCACCGGCAGCATCTGGCCCGGCTGTGGAACCGGAAGATCGGGGTAGCCGAGTGTCTCAATCTCACCCGAGGGCAGGGTATCACCGTCGGGCGAAATCATCCGGCCTGGCGGGACTGATGGCAGTCATCTTCACTGTCGGCGCCCGCGCATTCACCCTCTTCGATCTGGACGGTGGCATGCGCGACGCCAAACCGCTCCTGCAGGCGCTGCATGACGGCGGTGAGGGCTGCGTGGCGATCCGCACCCTCCTGCAAGGTGGCGTGCAGTGTCAGCATTGGCGTCTCGCCGGTCAGCGACCAAGCATGAATGTGGTGGACACCCGTGATGCCCGGCACGCCGGCAAGATCGTGTTCGACGGCATGCGAATCCAAGCCCGCGGGTGCCCCCTCCAGCAGCACATGCGCAGAGTTGCGCGTCAACTGCCAGCCGGAACGCAGGATCAGTACCGAGACTGCCAGTGACAGCAGCGGATCGGCGATCTCCCAACCACGCCACAGGATCAATGCTGAGGCACTGATCGCCGCGGCCGATCCTGCCAGGTCGCTGAGGACATGCAGTCGGGCGCCGCGTTCGTTGAGCGATGTGGCGCCACTGAGTGACACAAAGGCGCCGAGGTTGGCGGCGGCGCCCACCGCGGCCGTCACCAGCATCACCGTGCCATCCACATGCGGCGGCAGCAACAGCCGCCGGGTCGCCGTGATGACCACCGCCGCCGTCAGGCCCAGCAGCACCAGGCCATTGGTATACGCGGCAAGGGTCTGGTAGCGCCGATGTCCGTAGGTGCGGTCGGCCCGCGCCGGGCGTTGAGCCATGCGGATGGCCACGATTGCCAGCAGCAGCGATGCCGAATCGGCAAGCATGTGCGCGGCTTCGGCATACAGCGCGACCGAATTGGCCCACACTCCGCCACCGGCCTCCACCAGCGTGAAGCAGATCAGCAGCCCAAAGGCCACCCATAGGCGGTGCTCGCTCGCCTGGTCTGTGCCATGGCCATGATCATGGCCATGACCGTGCCCGTGAGAGTGCCCGTGGCCATCTGCGTGGGAATGCCCGTTCATGGGGTTTATCCTACCGCAAATGACCACTTCTCCCCTCGCCAACGCGGATCCGGCTGCCCTGGCCGTCCCGGAAGAGGCAACCCGCTGGACTTATGTCGGACTGCTGACGCCGCGGTACCGGTTGGTGGTGATACTGTCGGGCATTGGTGGCCTGCGGGGAGTGTCGTGATCGTTTTTTACTGCTCTGGAGCGATACGCCTTGCCTGAGATGAATCTGGTGCTCGTGCCCGGTCTGCTATGCGACGCGGCAGTGTGGAAACCCCAAATGAAGGCGCTGAACAAGCTGGCGCATATCCAGGTTGCCGATCACGGCGAACTGGATTCATTGGGCGCGATGGCGGAGGCGATCCTGGCGAAGGCACCGGCAAAGTTTGCCGTGGCGGGACACTCCATGGGCGGACGCGTGGCCCTGGAAGTCGTGCGTCGTGCCGCAAGCCGCGTGATCGGGCTGGCGTTACTCGATACCGGCTACACCCCCTTGGCGCCGGGCGCCGCCGGCGCGAAGGAGGCGGCAGGCCGCAATGAGTTGCTGGAACTGGCGCGTCAATCCGGAATGCGCGCAGTGGGGGAGCGCTGGTTGCGGATCCCGATGATCCATGAGGCGCGCCTGAAGGATCGCCGGCTCGTGAAGGCAATTCTGCAGATGTTTGAGCGACGCACGCCGCCGCAGTTTGCCGCGCAGATCCGCGCCCTGTTGCAACGCCCGGACGCGGCGCCATTGCTGCCCATGATTTCCTGTCCGGCGCTGGTGCTGTGTGGCAAAGATGATGCCTGGGCGCCACTATCGACCCACCGTGTCATGGCGCAGTTGATTGCGCACAGCACATTGGTGTCAGTCGCGGAATGTGGCCATATGTGCACGATGGAGCGACCCGATGAAGTCAGCATGGCGCTGAGGGAATGGCTGAAGCGCGTCGTCCAGATCAGCGTCTGAGCCAACCCATGCTCATTCCCCAAGCCATGACGGCGATACGGATCCGCGAGCCGGGGCCGCCGTCGGTTCTGGAGCCGGTGCAGTGTCCAGTACCTGCAATGGGTCCTACGGAGCTGCTCATCCGGGTATTCGCTGCGGGGATCAATCGACCGGATGTCCTGCAACGCCAGGGACGCTATCCACCGCCGGCCGGTGCATCGCCGATTCCGGGCCTCGAGGTCGCGGGTGAAATTGCTGACGTTGGCGCCGAAGTGCGCGGCTTTCGGGTTGGTGATCTGGTGTGCGCGCTGCTTGCGGGAGGTGGCTACGCTCAGTACGTGAGTGTGCCCGCCGTGCAGTGCCTGCCGGTACCTCCCGGGCTGACTTTGCCGCAAGCGGCCACCCTTCCTGAGACGTTTTTCACCGTGTGGCTGAACCTCTTCCGGCGTGCGGGGCTGCAGCCCGGCGAGACCGTGCTGGTGCATGGGGGCGCCAGCGGCATTGGCACGACCGCCATCCTGCTGGCATCAGCGTTGGGCGCAAGGGTGCTGACCACCGCGGGCAGCCCGGAGAAATGTGCAGCCTGTCAGGCGCTGGGGGCCGAGCGGGCCATCAACTATCGCGCTGAGGATTTCGTCGCCGCCGTGCGCGAGGCGACCCAAGGTCGTGGGGCCGATGTGATCCTGGACATGGTCGGCGGTGAGTACATGCAACGAAACATCACCGCGGCCGCCATGGACGGGCGCATTGCATTGATTGCGGTCCAAGGTGGCGCGCGCGCCGAGATTGATCTGCGCCAGGTTATGGTGAAGCGCCTGAAAATCATGGGTGCGACGCTGCGGCCGCAGTCCAGCGCTGCCAAGGGGCGGTTGGCCCAGGATCTGCTGAATGATGTATGGCCGCTGTTCGCGGATCGGCGCTTACAACCGCCACCCATTCATGCCCGCTTCCCCCTGAATGCCGCCGCCGATGCGCACGCGCTCATGGAGTCGGGTTCCCATATCGGCAAGATCGTCCTGCTGGTCGCGCATGATCAGGACTTGTCCGCGCTGAGTCGCGGATCCTCAACCGGGTCGCTGTGACCAGACGGTGCACCAGCCATTTGCAGGCACCGTGTGGCCGGCATAAATCTTGCACTCTGCTGTCGCATCGGACGGCTTGCCAAGATAATGCACGCACGAGGCGCAGTGCGCACCCTTCTTGTAGAGCGCATTGGAACTGGCAGTGGAGGCATCCGTGACGAATCCCAATGCGCTCGCCGTCGAATCCTTCGTATCCAGGGGCGTGAGACCCCCTGACTGCGATGCCTTTCCCAGAGAGTACAGGCCGGGGAGGAGTGCGCTGGTTGCAAGAACCTTTATCATCAAGTGACGGCGTGATATCCCGCGCGGCATCGTTTGCTCCTTCAGTTTGGCTCGCTGTACCGCGTGTGTGCGCCGAGCAACCGGAAAAGTTCATCGGTGCGCTCATCCGACGCAAGAAAAGCGGGCGCGGCTGAGGCCCGTGACGGCTGTTACTATTCCACCCGGCGACGTCGCGCCTTCACGATGAAGTCCCAGGCCATCAGTGCCGCAGCTGCGGCGAACAGGACATCGCCCGGCAGGCGCATCCATTGCCAGAAGCGGGTGGTGTCGTAGAAGGCCTCGCTGCGGGCATAGGCGAGTCCATGCTCGAAGACGGCGTCGAGCTGCGCCCAGCCTATAGGGAAGAAGTTGAGCACGATCCAAAGTACCAGGCCAGTGTTGTAGAGCCAGAAGGCCCAGAGCCCAAGTTTCTCCCCGAAGCGATAGCGCTCGGCAGCCGCGTAGCGCAGGCAGAAATAGATCAACCCGATCGCCAGTTCCCCGAACGCCCCGAAAAGGGCCGTATGTGCGTGATTGAGCGTGAGGAAAGTGCCGTGCTCGTAATAGTTCACCAGCGGCGCGTTGAGGGTGCCGCCGCCGAACACACCCGCACCCACAAAATTCCAGAATGCCGCGCCAATCACATAAGTGTAGGCAAGGCGATATTTGAATTCGTGGTGCGCCTTGATCAGCCGATAGTGGTTGATCGCCTCGATGATCAGCAGCACCAGCGGCAGTACCTCGATGAATGAAAACATGCTGCCCATCGGCACCCACATGCTCGGGCCGCCCGCCCAGTAGAGGTGGTGGCCCGTGCCGATGACGCCGCCGAGGAAGATCAGGATGATCTCGAAATAAGTCGCCCGCTCGGCGAGCTTACGGGAGACGAGACCGACCGACATCAACAGGTAGGCCGTCATCGTGGCCGCGAAAAACTCAAAAGACTGTTCCACCCAAAGGTGGACGACCCACCAGCGCCAGAAGTCGGTCAGCGTAAAGGACTTCTCGATGCCCGTCAGTGGGATCATGCCGAAGACGTACAGGACGGCAATGTTGACGGTAGCGGCCCAGATCAGATGCTCCATGCGAATGCGACCGGACCAGAACTGGCCAGCGGCTCGTCGCCACAGGATCGCGTTCGGCCACAACGCGCGCATTACCAGCAGGCTCCAGAGCGCGAGTCCGATGAAAAAGCCGATCTGCCAGAACCGGCCGAGCTGGATGTAGGAGAGCCCCTGGTTGCCGAACCAGAACCAGTCGCGATCGATCACGCCCATGATGCCGAGGTAGTCGCCTATCAAGGCACCGGCGACCACCAGCAGCGTCACCCAGAACAGGGTATCCACGAGCCAGCGCTGCCCTTTGGCTTCCTCACCGCCGGCGATGGCGGGCGCAAGAAACAGCGCCGCACCAATCCACGACAGACCGATCCACACGATCGGCGCCTGGATATGCACGTCGCGCAGGAAGTTGAAGGGCAGGAAATCGCCGAGCGCGACGCCATAGAAACTCTTCCGATCGTAGTAGGAGTGGGCCATGATGATGCCGGCGCCGATCTGCAGCAGCAGCAGCGCCGCGACGGCGAGGAAGTACTTCCCGATGCGTAGCTGGCTTGGCGTCAGCGGTCGGAACATGGCCAACACCGGATCCATCGGCGCATCATCCGGGTGGCTCAGGAAGAACTCATAGATGAACAGCACCAAGCCGAAGGCGAAGAACGTGAAGCAGAAGCTGATCCACGTCCAGCGAAAGGTGTTCGTGGTCGGGGCGTTGCCAACCAACGGCTCGTAGGGCCAGTTCTCCGTCCACGACCAGGTTTGACCCGGCCGGTACGCCACGGTAGTGAGCGCCGAGAAGACCAGGAAATCAGCCGTCTGAAGCTTAAGCGGATCGCTCAGACTGTATGCGGGCGTGGCGCCCGTGGCAGGATCGACGCGGGTCAGCGAACCCTGAGCTTCGTTGCGGACCGCAATGACGGCACGCGCCAAGGGATCTGGGAGCACCACCTGCCGCTTCGTCAGGTCCACACCATGCAGCGCAGTGCGCATGGCGGTGGTGGCTGAAGCCTGCTGCTCGAGCGCCAGCGCCGTGAATTCCTTGCCGAAACTGGCCAGCGCAATATTGTTCTGCGTCGCCGCAGCAAGGTGCACCAGAATCGCGGCGGTGTAGTCCTCGCCGTAGTAGGAGCCCATACCATAGAGGCTGCCATAGTCCATCAGGTCGGCTTTCTGAAAGCCACCTTTGCCGCTCACGATGTCCCGATCCGTCATCAGCACGGCGCCATTTGTCGACACGAACCGCTCGGGTTGTGGCGGCGCCGCGCGATAGGTGACCACGGTCGCCCAGCCGAGCAGACCGAACGTGGCGACGGCGACCAGCAGCAGCACCCACTTCAGGATATTACTGACGGGGTCTTCGACCGGCGGATCGACGCGCTCGGCGGCCAGTGGCACAACGTTACCCTCCGACTTAACGGACGACGCCCGGATTAGGTCCCATTGCGCAAATTAGCGTGCTGTGTTCACCCATTCTGTACGGTACCGCCCAGACGGTGTCGAGGCTAGCTGGTTACAAGCAACATCCGTATGTCCCCGACACCGATATTTGACGCGACATCCTGTCGCGTTTTTTTGGCCCGGCTCACTTTGCGAGTTCCTTGCGGATCGCGAGCAATTCCTGGCGACGTTTTGCGTTCACCTTGGGGTAACTCATCCTGAGTTGTTTGAACGCTCCGAGCACGATTGCCGAAACGATGAGTCGGGCGTTGTGCGCTGGGAGGTTTGAAGCTGAACACCTGGCAACCCTGCGGGTTGACCCCCGACATTACGTGCCGGATGACACCGTCTTTTCCGGCGGCATCCATCGCCTGAAGAATAACAAGTAGCGCGTGGCGGTTGGTCGAATAGTGGAGCTGCTGCATGGATCTCAGTTGTTCGACATGCTCGTCCAGGAGTTTTCGTATTGCGCCTTTTTGCGCTTAGGCCGGCACTCGTGCCCGCGGCGCGTCCACCCGAGCAGCGCTGGCACGGCTGAAGTTGGCGTTGCCCGAGGCCACCTTCAGCGCTGGAAATGCAGGCCACCGAAGAACCACAACACCAGCAAAACAACCAAAACCAGCCCTAAGACGCCCCCAAGACCGGATCCGCCATAGCGCCTATAACCATAGTAGCCGCCGCCACCGCCGAACAGCAGGACGAGCACGACAATGATCACGATTAAACTCACGCGACACTTCCTTTCCGATTACTGACGGCGTCACGGTGCTCGACCGACCGGCACACCTCATCGCACAGATTTACATCAGGTTGTAGGTGCTGCGAGATTCCCGCACGCAACGGTCAACTCGGTGTTTTCCGGTGAGGCTTGAACGCTCACGAAATAACTGCCCGAAATGGGGGTGTTGATCGCCACGGTGGCCTTCGCTTGGCCGTTACCATTGGCCTTCACGCGCAGCGGCGGATAGTTCTGGGGTTCTCCGAAGACTCCCTCGTCCTGACTGCACTGTCCACGATGAATGGCCCAGGGGTGCAATCCGCCGGGCGCCGTGTTGCCGAGATTCAGCACCACCTGTGTCGTTCCTTCCTTTGTACCGGGGGCCATTGATGCCGAGCCCATCATCTGGACCGCACCGGCCAAATCCTGTGGGCTGGCGATGCTGGCATGCCAGCGGCTGTTCAGATTCAGGTCTGCGGTGCTCACCTCGACCGCAGGCTTCGGTTTCAGCATGCTGCATGCTCCGAGCGTGAGCGCCATCGCTGCGAGTGGGAGGTACCGATTGGCGCCCGTATGCCCTCTTGGGTTATTAACGCTCATTGGTTTCTCCATGCTGTGCGCTCCAGGTCACTACATTCCGAACGCTGACCGTCGGTTTATTGCCGATAGCATATCGCGCCGTCGGTCCGCCCTCTGTGCGCTAGCAGACATTCATGGTGCCATTGCACAGTACCGCTGCCTGGAGTGCGCCCGAAGCTACTTGAGGGCGAGCTCAAGACGTACCGTGCTCCCCGGTGGCGGCTGCGCCGCACCGTTGATCAGAAATATGCGGGCGGGATCGATATCCGTGCCCCGCAACAACGCGTCCTGCACGGCATGAGCCCGTTCATTGCCGAGTTTCTGCAGCTCGGTGTCAGCCACTTTGACACGCCCCAGCAAAGCTGCCGTCAGCTCGGCGCTGGCCGGCGCATAGTCCGGTGTTTCGCCCTTGACCTTTTTTGCACTGGTCAGCGTCATCGTCAGCGGTGGCAGTGGCGCCTTGGCGCCGAGCTCGGCGCGGTACTGTGTCAGCAGCAGATTGAACTGCGCCGCCGGTTCAGTCGGTAGCGGCGCGTCCTCGGCGATACCGGCGCGCTGCTGCAGCAGGCTGTGCAGGCGTCCTTGGGCCAGGGCCGGCGTGTCGGTCACGGTCGAGAAAGTGTTGGGCACATCCAATTCCAGACCGGGGCGGGCATCGAGCGCCTTGGTGATGCTGTCCAGGCGGGCCTTCGCGGTCGCATCCAGCGCTGCGCTGCCGGGAGCGAACTCCACAATATTGACGTGGTCGCCTCCGCCAAACAGATGACCCAGCAGCGAAAAGGGTGCGGTCACAGCCTTCTCGAGCAGGTTCACAAATACCTTCCAGATGATCGGACCGATCCGGAACTGCGGATCATCGAGACTGCCGGTGACGGGCAGGTCGAGGTCGATGACGCCGTTGCGATCCTTCAGCAGTGAAATTGCCAGTTTCAGCGGCAGATTGATGGCATCCGGGCTTTCTACCTTGTCACCCAATTGCAGCTGGTCCACGACAATGTGGTGACTGGCGGTGAGTTTGCGGTTCTCGATATGGTACTTCAGATCCGCGGTCAACTTGCCTTTCGCGATCTTGTAGCCTGCGAAATGCCCGGAGTAGGGTGTCACACCGGTCAGTTCGATGCCGCGATAGCTCATGCTGATGTCGGTATAGGTACTCTGCGACAACAGATTGGTCTCACCCCAGATATGGGCCGGTGCGTAGCGGTCGACCGAGCCGGTCAGGTCGATCTTGGCGCGGGATGCCGCGGCGGAGGACAGTCCGTCGATGCTGCCGTTGAGCTGCTGGATACCGATGGCGAAGTGCGGCTGGATCCACTGGTCGGCGTAGTTCGCTGAGCCGTTCGTGATGACAACCGTGCGAATGGCCAGAGGCATGCTGGTGGAATGGGCGGGGGCTGCCAATGCGACGGTGCGCGTCGTTGCCGATGCGGCCGGTGTGGTCGCCTCCGGCGGTGGTGCGACCGTTGCGGTGCCCGCCGGCTCGAGCGCTTCGGTGATATTCAGATGACGGTTCCGATCAATGATCACTCGGGCATAGGGCGCCTGGGCCCGGACGGTGCCGATGCTCAGTGAGGCGGGGTCACTGCGATACTTGATGCCGGCGATGGTCAGCCGATCCCATTTGATGAAGTCCAAGCGCAGTTCATCATCGATGGTGCGAAAGCCTGTGACGGCGGTTTCCCCGGCAACGGTGAGCCGCCCCTTGGCATCGCGTTCAAGATCGACCTTGGCGCCCAATTGTCCACTCAGCAGCGTGAGTGCGGTGTAGCGCGCCAGATAGGGCTGTACCACCGGCAGATTGAATCCGGTCAGCTGCGCATGGGCCTTCACCGCGACATCCGGCAAGGTGACCTGGGCCTGGGCGGTGACGCTGCCGGAATTATCCAGGCCTGCTTTGAGCTGCACCGCAAGCGCCGGCCCGAAAGGCCATTGGAACTGTGCCACGCTGACATCAAGTGGCGCGAGCTTGACGGTGGGCGCGGGCTTCAATGTGCGATCCTGGAAGTCCACGGCCAGGCCGTGCAAATCGACACTCGGCACTTTGACGGTCCATGTCGGCGCACTGGCGCTCGTCGCGGTGACGGGCGGCGCGGGTGTCGCGGTCGTCGCACTGCCCCGCGATCCGCCCAGCTCGGCCAGATTGAGGCTCCCGTCTTCATTGCGCCAGCCATGAATCTGCCCGCCCGAAATCTTCACGGCATCAACCAGGACGCTGCGGTGGGTCAGATCGATATGTGTGCCATCGATCTCGATTCGCGGCAGCAGGACAAAGTCGGACTGGCCATTGATCGGACGCAAGGCCAAGTCGCTCACGATGAGCGAATCCAAATTCACATCAAGCCCTGCCACGCCATTGTGCAGCGCGAAGTCGTAGCCGCCCGCCAGGGATAGAAGCCCCGAGGATACGGTCAGTGGCACAGCCGTTCCGGCCAGCCCGGTGAGAGTGGTCACACGCAGGGTCTTGATATTGAACCGTCCCTTCGAGGCCACCGGTGAGACTTCGAGGGTGCCCGACCAGTTGAATTGCTCGCCCGCGGGGGTCGCGGCGGCCAAGGTGTAGCCATTGCCGCCGTTCCCGACGGTGTTGAAGTCCCGCAACTCAAAATTCACGGGTCGCAATTCGGCATGCAGTGTCGTCGGATGTCCCAGATCCACGAACGTGAATTCCCCGCCGATGACGGCCAGGCGAGTCAGGAACAGGCGGATGGGCGCGGCGGCAGGCGTGGGTGGCTCATTGGCGAAGGGTTTGGCCAGATCGGCGAGATTGAGCGATCCATCGGTACGCAACTGCGCGTGGACCTGCGGATGCTCCAGTTGGATATCCTGGAATGTCGCACCGCGGTTCCACAGGCTCGCCAGCTGCAGGTTCACATACAGACGCTGCGCCGCCAGCATGGGTTTGCCGTCAACGTCGGGGAAGGCAAAATTGCGAACATCCAGTTCCAGCGTGAACGGATTGAAGCGAATCTCACCCAGCTGCAGCGTTCGCTGGTACTTCTGGGTGACGAAGGCGCTGCCCTGCGAGCGAATCAGAGCGGGCACACCGTAGAAGCCGAAGCCTGCATAGACGGCCACCACCAACACCGCGATCGCGCCCCAGAGGATGAGGCGGCGCACCGCGCCCGGTGACAGTGTTCCGGCCAAGTTGAATCTCCTCCACGTCGGGCCGCTCGCATTATAGCGACCACCTTACCCCACTGCGCTTTAATGCGCGGCGACTGCCGCAGCCGGCGCGCCAGCCGCGCCCGTCGCCCCGGGACGGGCCGGTCGGGCCAGCCAGATCACCAGGATCAGAGCCAGGAAGATCAATCCGGAGACGTAGAACAGATCATTGGCCGAGAGCATGAATGCCTGAACGTCGACAATGCGGTTCAAGGCGGCGGTGCCTGCTTCGCCGCTCATTCCATTTGCCTGCAGGCCGGCCAGCGCGGCGCTCGTGGTGGGATTGTCGCGCGCCAGGTGCTCGATGAGCTGGCTGTGGTGCAGCGTGGCACGACGATCCCAGAGGGTCGTGAAAAGGGAGGTGCCGAAGGAGCCGGCGGTAATACGCGCAAAGTTGAACAGCCCCGAGGCGTTTGGAATGCGGTCCGGTGACAGACCGGAGACGCTCAAGGCCACGAGCGGCACGAAGAAGCTCGCCATGGCGGCCCCCTGGAGGATGGTCGGGATCAACAGCGTCTTGACATCCACGTCGGTATTGAAATGCGAACGCATGATCATCACCGTGGCGAAAATCGTGAATGACACGGTCACGATCACCCGTACATCCACCCGGTTGGTGAGCTTGGCCACGACGGGGGTGACGAATACGGCGAGCAGGCCGACCGGGGCCAGAATGATCCCGGCATTGGTGGCCGTGTAGCCCAGGTACTGTTGCAGCCATAGCGGCAACAGCACCAGATTGCCGAAGAACACCCCGTAGGCGAGCAGCATGCACAGGGTGCCGACCCAGAAATTGCGCCGCTTGAACAAGGACAGGTCCACGATGGGGTGCTCGGCGTGGATCTCCCAGATCAGGAAGTACACAAAGGCCGCCACGGCCAGCAGCGCCAGGCCGACGATTTGCGGTGAATTGAACCAGTCCAGATCCTTACCCTTATCGAGCATCACCTGCAATGAGCCCACCCAGGTCATGAGCAAAGCCAAGCCGACGGCATCGATGGGCACGCGCTGCGTCGCCGTTTCACGCTTGCGATACAAAATCCAGGTCAACGTGCCTGCGAACACACCGATGGGCACATTGATATAGAAGATCCACGGCCACGAAATATTGTCCGTGATCCAGCCACCCAGCAGCGGCCCGGCAACGGGAGCCGTCAAGCTGGTGAGCGACCACAGTCCCAGCGCCGTGCTTTGTTTCGCGGGCGGATAGCTGGACATGAGCAGCGACTGCGACAGCGGAATCATCGGTCCGGCGACAGCGCCCTGGATCACACGAAAGAAAAGCAGCAGCCCGATCGAGGGCGCCAGACCACACAGGAAGGAGGCGAGAACGAACAGGAAAATGGACAGGGTGAATAATCGCACCTGGCCAAATCGGCGTGTCAGCCAGCCGGTCAATGGCACTGAAATCGCATTCGCGACACCGAAGGAGGTGATCACCCAGGTGCCCTGGTCCGGGGATACACCCAGGTCCCCGGAGATTGCCGGGATCGACACGTTTGCAATGGAGGTGTCCAGCACATTCATGAAGATCGCGAGCGACACGGCCAGCGTGCCCAGAATCCGCGCGGCGCCCATCAATGGCGGTAGCGGCGCGCCGACTCCCGCGGCCGGTTTCACAAGTGAGGCGGGGCGGTTCATGTGGCGGGGCGGGCGCGTACCTGGGCGAGACGGTGCGCGACACGGCCACGCGCCGGGTTGGCCAAATTAGCGGCGATGATGGCTTCGACCCGCGCGCCGGCCTGCCGATCCGCGTCATCGAAGACGCTGGTGGCATAGCGTGGAGCATTGGCAGCGACCTGCGGCAGACGCGGCCCGTTGCGCTCGACCGTGGAGACCTGCACGCGCATGGACAATCCCACCTGCAAGGGGTGGGCAGCCAGCTCCTTCGGATCGAGCAGGATTCGCACCGGCAGGCGCTGTACCACTTTGATCCAGTTTCCGGTGGCATTCTGAGCGGGCAGGAGCGCGAACGAGGCACCGGTGCCCGCACTGAAGCCGACGACCGTGCCGTGATATTTCACGGAGCTGCCATACAGGTCGGCGGTCAGCGTCGCCGGCTGCCCCATGCGGATATTGCCGATTTGCAGCTCTTTGAAATTGGCATCGACCCAGACCTGGTTCAAGGGCACGACCGACATCAGCACGGAGCCCGGGTTGACCCGTTGGCCCAGCTGAACATTGCGATGCGCCACGAAGCCGCCGATGGGCGCCGGCAGTTGGGTGCGCGCCAGGTTCAGATAAGCACTGTGGACCGCGCTGGCCGCGGCTTGCACTTCCGGATGGTCCGCAATCTGCGTGCCGTCGATGCGCGCGCGATTGGCGGCCGACTGCTGCTCGGCCGCCAGCAGCGCGGACTTGGCGGCCGACACCGCATCGCGCGCATGCTGCAGTTCCTCACCGGATATGGCGCCGCTGCCGGCCAGGCGTTCACGCCGTGCCAGATCCTTCTCGGCGGTGTTGAGGTCGGTTTGGCGAATGCTCTGTGCCGCGGCCAGTTGTGCGGTGGTGGCGAACAGGCCGCGCACCGAACGCACGGTGAGGGCGAGATGGGCCTCGGATTCATCCAGTGCCACTTTGGCATCCGCCGGATCCAGGCGCACCAGCGTCTGGCCTGCGACCACATTCTGGGTGTCATCCGCATTGATGCCGACCACCGTGCCAGCAATCTGCGGCGTGATCTGGACGATGTTGCCATTTACATAGGCATCGTCCGTTGTCTCGCGCAGGCGCAGCACGGTTTGCCAGTACACGCCATAGCCTATGGCAACGACGAGTATCGCAAGGGAGACCAGCACCAGCATGCGGTTGCGCTTGCCATTACTTTGGCCACTGCCCTGGGCATTTCCTGGCGCGGCGGGGGTATCGGTTTGGGCGTTCACAATTTATTCTCCGGGACTGCCGGCGTGAGCACCTGCGGCACGAACCCGCCGCCAAGGGCCTGCACCAGGTCAACAGATAGGTCGAGGGAGCGGGCCTGTAGCTGCGCCTGCAGGCTGCGCTGCGCGAGCAGCTGCGATTCGGCGCTCAACACCTGCAGGTAGTTGCCTAAGCCCTCGCGATAGCGCAGCACTGACAGGTCGTAGGCTTCCTGCGCATTGGCCAGTGCGTCACGCTCTTCGCCACGCTGCCGACGCAGGCTGTTCATGGACGTGAGCGCATCCACAACCTCACGCAAAGCGTTGGTCATGAGTTGGTTGTATTGCTCGACCGCGACATCGTATGCCGCGTCCTGGCCCGCAAGCTTCGCCCGGCGCTTGCCGGCATCGAACAGGGGCAAGGTGAACGCCGGTGCCACGCCGTATTGACGATTGGCGGCGCTGAACAGATTGGTGGAGCCCAGGTTCTGCAGACCCACGAAGGCCAGCAGATCCACGTTGGGGTAGAACTCGGCCGTCGCTTCACGAATACCCTGCGAAGCGGCTTCCACGCGCCAGCGCTGTGCGACCAGATCCGGACGATGGCCGAGCAGTTCGGCAGGCACGCTGCTCGGCAACTCGGGTTGCACCATCACCGACACGGTCGGGTCGTGGATGTTCAAGGAGCGGTCAGGGCCAGCGCCCGTCAACGCCGCCAGCACGTGGCGGGTGCGGGCTGCAGACTCTTCGAGCGCGTCGATCTGCTCGCGGGCCGCGGGAACCGCGGCTTGCGCCTGGGTGAGCTCCAGGCGTGAGTCCAGACCGGCCGCGTTGCGCTCCCGGGTGAGCGTGAGTACCTGTTCGCGTTGTTTGAGGGTGTCGCGGGCGACTTGCAGTTGCAGGCTTTGCTCCTCAAGCTGCGCATACACATGCGCAACGTTCGCCGCGAGTGTGAGGCGCGCGGCCTGTGCATCGACCTCGGCCGCCCGCTCGGCACCGACCGCACTTTCATACGCGGCGCGATTCTTGCCCCAGAAATCCAGCTGCCACGACAAGGTGCCGGTCAACAGCGCCAGCGTGTCCCAATTGCCCGCATAGGGTGGGGGAAACAGGCCGTGCTCGGAAAATCGCCCACGCACGGCCTGACCACTCGAACCCGCACTGGGGGCCCGCGTGCTGTCGAGCGCGGCAACTTGTGCGAGCGCCGAGCGCGTGCGGGCCTCGGCAATGCGCAGCCCCGGGTTGCCCGCGAGGGCTTCCCCGATCAGGTCATTGAGCTGCGTGTCCCCGTACGCCATCCACCACTGCGCCTTGGGCCACGCCGCGGCGTCGATGGGAGTGCCGCTGAGAGCCTGATGCGTTTGTAGGCGGTTGGCCGGGACGAAAGCGGCCTCGGGCCGCAGCTGATGCGTGCTGGCGCAGCCGGTGAGCAGCACCGTCGCGATCCCTGCAATAATTGCAATGCGTATCATGTTCCTACGTTTTTTGTCAGGCGCTGTAACAGGTTCTGCAGCGTCTTGGCCTCATCCTGGCTGAAGTCACGCATTGATCGATTCAGCACCTGCATCGAAATCTCTCGCAGGCGCGGGTAGGCAGCCTTGCCCGCCTGGGTAAGCTCAAGGTTCACGAGTCGACGGTCCTCGGGTGACCGGGTCCGCCGCACCAGGCCTTTGGCCTCCAGGCGATCCAGCATGCGAGTCATCGCACCCGCATCGTAGGAAATGCCCTTGCACAGTTCGGAGGCGGACGTGGCGCACTGGCGGCCGGCCAGATTCACGATGACGATGAACTGGGCGGAGGTCACTTCCAGAGGCCCCAAGAACTCATCGCGCGCCAGCTCCGCATCGAGCACGGCCAGCAGCTGCGCTCGCGCCCGTCCGATGAGGTTCCCCATGCCACCGCACGGTTCGTAGTTCTCAAGACTGTATACGTCCGCCAAGTCCATGCTCCAGCCCCGTCGGGCCATTTCACTAGCCCAGACAATAACTGCCGAGGCAATAATTGTCAAGGCTTTAGCAGCTTAAGCAGGACTCAATCCGCCGAGTGTGGCGGGGTGGTTCAGGAATCGGTCAGTTGCGGGATCAGCTGATCGGCCAGGTCTCCCAGTGCGGCGCTGAGCGCGGCGGGCAGGCCCGCGGGGCAGCCCGCGGGGGCCGGTGCCGCCAGGTGTGCGCTGCCGCGCCGCATCTCACCCGCAGGGCCCGCCAGCGTCCAGTTCACCTGGGCGGTGATCGCACAGGAGCCATCGGCCGCGAGGCTCACGAAATCCAGATCCAGGTTGGACACATCCGGCGCGGCCTGGCTCGTGGCCTGCGCATCCGGATGCCGTGCCACCGGCAGGGCGTCGGCCCCGATGACCTGTGCGTAGCCGAGGCGCTCGCCCAAGTCACGCGTGATCGTGCCCTGAATGAGGACGCCCAGCGGGGCGGTCCATTGATCATTGTCCGAAATTGCAAGCTGCGTCGGGCCCAGCTGATGAGTCAGTCCGAGATGGTCCATTTCACGCGGCAGGCTGACGTGACGCACGCGGATCAGTATCGCCCGGGCAGGCTGACTCGCCACAGCCACCGGGCTCACCGGCGCCAGTGAGTAGTAATGCAACGCCGGCAGCGACTGACAGGAGAGCAGCGGCACGGCGAGCAGGATTGCCGCGGCAATTGCCACGCGTGGAGTGCAGGGCAGACGTTTCATGGTGGAGCCTCGTGCCGGCCGCGCAGTAGTGCCTCGGGATGCCGATCCAGGAAATCGGCCAATTCACGGATGGAGCGGGCCGCATCGCTGACCTGCTGCAGCAGTGCCGGCAGCTGCGTCGCGAGTGCGCCATCGGGTCCGAGTGTGCTGCCGGCAGCTTGCGCGGCGTTCTGTGCGGCATCGGCCGTGGCCCGCAGGCTTGCGATCAATGGCTTCAGTTGCGGCTGCACGTCGCGGGTGATCTGTTCCAGGTGGCCAAGCGTGGCATCCAGATTCCTGATCGCATTGCCCAAAGAGGGGCCCGCGGTGGCCTGGTCAATATGCTTCAGCGTGCTTTGCAGGCTCTGCAGGATTGCGTCGATATCCGCGCCGTGCGTGGTCGGAAATTGCGGCATCGGTGCGTTCAGATCGAGAGTTGCCGCTGCAGCATCGTGCATGATGTCCAGGGCGATCACCTTCTGACCGGTCAGAAGGTTCGCAGTGATCAGTTGTGCTCGCAGTCCGCGCGTAACCAGTCGCGCCAGACCCGCACGTACCGCGGCGGCCTGGTTGGCCGCAGACAGCTGTGTGACGCCGGTCAGCTGCACTACGCTGGGGTCGAGGCTCATGCTGGCCGCTTCATACAAGTTGCCGCTGGCCGGGTCATACATCAGCTTCGCCTCAGTGACGTTGCCGATCTCTACACCGCGCAGCTGTACCGCAGTGCCGGACTGCAGGCCAGCGGCCGCTTCATCGAAGCGCAGGGTGTAGGCCAGGCGCGGGCCCGCGTGATTGCGCAATGCGATCGCCTCGCTGTCGTACAGGGGGAATACCCGGTCGGCGGCGGCCTCGGGAGCCGATCGCGAGGCGAGCGGCACCTGTTTTCCGGCCGCCTGCTGCGCGATGGCCTGGCCGACCGATTGGGTGGGCAGCGGAGCCCCGGGCGGCAAGGGCGTGTCGAAGCCGATGGCCCCGGTCACCAGTTGCTGCAGGGAATTCAGGCGCACACGGACGCCCTGTGGGCCCGCGGTTACGTCAATCGCACTGGCATCCCAGAAGCGCGTGTCATTGTGCACGAGCGCGTCGTAGGGCGCTCGGACGAAGGCATAGACGTTCACGTGAAGGCCGTTGGCATCCAGCGCATAGCCTTCGACCTGGCCCACCTGAACGCCCCGAAAGTTGACGGGCGTGCCGGGCCCGATTGCGCCCAGCTCATCCTCAGTCAGCGTGAAGGCGCGCCCCGGGGTGTCCGGTTGCAGCAGCGGTGGATCCTCCAGTCCCACGAAATCGCGTTGTGGTTCGCCTTCGCCCGGATACATCTCGATATAGGCCCCGGATACCAGGGTATTGAGACCGGAGATGCCACTGGTTCCGACTCGTGGGGTGACAATCCAGAAGCGCGTGCTGCCAGTCAGATTCTTGCTGACCTCACGCGTCATGCGCGCATGCACGAGCACTTCGGACAGGTCCGGCGACAGTTCGAAGGAGTCGACGGTGCCGACGCGCACGCCCTTGTGGCGGATCTCGGTCTCCCCGGCCGTCAGGCCTTCGGCGCTGGTGAAGCGGATGGTGATTGCGGGGCCGCGTTGCATCAGCGTGTGCCAGCTCAGCCATGCCACCACTGCCAGCGCAAAGGCCGGTGCCAGCCACACCACACTCAGGCGGCGCGGCACCCGTTGCGCCTGTGGTGCCGATTCAGGGGGATCCGGCATCTCCTCGCTCATGTACCGGCTTCCGCTTGCGGCACGGCATCCCGCCACATGAGGCGCGGATCAAAGCACCGCGCGGCGATCATGGTGATCAGCACCACGCCGGCAAAAGCGAGCGCGCCGCTTTCGGGTCGCACCCGCTCCAGCGCTCCGAATTGTACGAGCGCACCGAGTATCGAAATCATGAAGACATCAATATTGGACCAGCGACCAATGGTGTCGATCAAGCGATATACCCGTGTGCGTTGCCGCAACTGCAGCGCTGAGCGCTGCCGGGTCGGCCACAGCAGCCAGGCAAGTCCGAACAGCTTGGCCAGTGGCACTACGATGCTTGCCATGAAGACGATGAGCGCGAGCGGCCACAGGTCATAGTGCACCAATTCCAGCACACCGCCCAGAATCGTATCCCTCTCGATGCTGCCGTAGCGCTCGATCTGCAACACCGGCAGGACATTGGCAGGGATATACAGCACCAGGCCCGTTACCACCAACGCGGTGGTGGTCTGCACCGAGAGATTACCCGGGCGCAGGATCCTTTGGAGGGGGGGCGGCGGGTCACCGCGCAATGCCAGGGATCCCAGCAATAACACCGCCGAGCCTGCCAGGCACCACCCGCCGATATCCACGTTCACGGTTGCAACCGTCTGGATGCGCGAATAGGCCACGCAACCGCCGACCACGAAGACTTCCAGCATCAGCCAGGGCCGCAGGTGGTGCGCGAGCGTGCGCAACTCGTCGTTGCTGGTGTTCGGCACGGCCTGCGCCAGCGTCAGCAACATGAACGCACTGGGAACGGCGAGCATCAGCACGACCAACAATACGGACAGGGGGGGGTAACCGGCACTCCATAATCTGAGTGCGCATCCCACCAGGTTGGCGCTGTGGCTGGCCCCGGCGGCGAATACCGTCAGCAGCGGCGCCAGGCACCCCGGGATCCAAAAAAGCAGGGCAGCCAGGATCAGGGCCAGGGCGGCGCCGGATTGGGCGTCCGGCACCTTGAGCACACGCCGGCAGCGCGCGCAGCGCGCCTCCTCATTTTCAGCAAGCCCCGGCAGTGCCTGCCTGAGGCTGCAATCAGGACAGGCGACGCGTTGCGGGGAGCTCACGTGCGGCCTGCTGGGTGTTGTGCGTGCGTTCAGGCGCTGTGACGTGCACCAGAGTCGCCGCTCGCACCGTCAGCGACCTCCCCGGTCACGCCCAGTCGTTTCTGTAGCAACGGACTGGTCGTCGTGTACTGCAGGTGGATTTTCTCGCCGGGACGCATGTGCTCCTTGACCGCGAATGCGGCGAGGGCCGCCTCATGGAAGCCCGAAAGAATCAGCTTCTTCTTGCCAGGATAGTCATTGATGTCGCCGACGGCATAGATGCCCGGAATGTTGGTCTGGAAACGGTGCGTATCCACCGCAATGGTGCGCCGATGCACCGTCAGGCCCCACTCGGCAATCGGTCCGAGCTTCGGTGACAGACCCCAGAACACCAGTAACTGTTCGGTGGCGACGGTGCGCGTGACCCCATCGCGCGCGGTAACGCGCACGCCGGTGAGCTTGTCATCCTGCTCGACGAGGGACTGCACCTGCCCTTCGATGAAGTCGAGGCGACCTTCTTCCACCAGGGCCATCATGCGCTCGACCGAGGCCGGCGCGCCGCGGAATTCAGAGCGGCGATGCACCAGCACGACACTGCGGGCGCGCTCGACGAGCTCAATGGTCCAGTCGAGCGCGGAGTCGCCGCCGCCGAAAATCACCAGGTCCTTGTCGTGAAAGTGGGCCGCATCCTTGACGCGGTAATGAATGCTGCGACCTTCGTGCCGGTCGCTGCCTTCCACGCTCAGCCGCCGCGGCTGGAACGAGCCCACGCCGCCGGCGATCACCACCGCACCGGCATCAAAGCGGGTACCGCGGCTGGTGGCCACATCGAAGCGGCCATCGGGACGCGGCGTCACCTCCGTGACTTCCTGACCAAGGTGGTAGCCGGGATTGAAGGGTTTGATCTGTTCTTGCAGGCGCTCAATCAGTTCGCGCGCGCTGCACACCGGAATCGCCGGAATGTCGTAGATCGGCTTATCCGGATACAGCTCGGTGCACTGCCCGCCAACCTGCGGCAGTGAGTCGACGATTTCGGCCTTCAGGCCCAGCAGACCCAGCTCAAATACCTGAAACAGGCCGCAGGGGCCGGCACCGACGATGACCACGTCCGTGACGACGGCCAGTTTGGTTCGATCAAGCGACAAGGACATTCTCCATATGTATGGGCTCGTGCCTGCGTGGCGGCACGGCGTGTGCGGCCAGGCCTTTAAGCTCAAGCCATTCGCGATTGAAAAGACGTGACTGATACTTCGCGCCGCCATCGCACAGCACGGTCACGATGGTGTGGCCGGGGCCCAGATCGCGCGCGACCCGAACTGCGGCGGCGACATTGATGCCGCTGGTGCTACCGACGAACAGACCCTCTTCGCGCAGCAGGCGATACACGTAATGCACGGTGTCGCCGTCCTCGATATGCACGGCGTCATCCAGCGGCGCGTCCTTGAAGTTGACGGTGATGCGCGCGATACCGATGCCCTCGGTGATGGAGCCGCTGCCAGTGGATTTGAGCGTGCCATTGCGCACGAATTCGTACAGGCTGCTGCCGGGCGGATCGGCCAGCACGCAGCGCACCGCGCGCTTGCGGCCCTTCAGATATTCGGACGTGCCGGCCAGCGTGCCGCCGGTGCCGCAGGCGGCGACGAAAGCATCGACCTTGCCATTGGTCTGTTCCCAGATCTCCGGGCCGGTGGTCGTGAAATGCGCGTGGCGATTGATCGGGTTGTCGAACTGATTGGCCCAGATGGCATTGCGCAGCGAGCCGGCGAGGCGCTGCGATACTTTCTGGTATTGATTCGGATTGCTGTAGGGAACGGCCGGAACCTTGTAAAGCTCAGCGCCCAGCATTTCCAGCAGGCGGTACTTTTCCGGGGACTGGTTGTCCGGCATCACGATGATGCAGCGATAGCCGCGTTCGTTGCAAACATGCGCCAGGCCAATGCCGGTATTGCCGGCAGTACCCTCCACCACACTGCCGCCCGCGCTCAGCTCGCCGCGCTGTTCGGCATCCAGGACGATGGCGCGCGCCGCGCGGTCCTTGACCGAGCCACCCGGATTCATGAATTCGGCCTTGGCGAGGATCTCGCAGCCGGTCTCCTCGCTGACTCCATGCAGGCGGATCAGCGGGGTATTGCCGACCGTGCCGGCGAAGCCGTGTGTGATGCCCATAAGTAATGTGTTGCTCCGGGTGGGCTATGCCACACCCTCCAGGCAGGGCTCGAGACTTGCGAGCGCCTGTTGTTGTACGAGGCGGGTGACCTCACCCACGAATAGTAGCGCCGGGGCTGCGAATCCCCCCGTGCGCGCGGTCTCGGCGATATCGGCAAGTGTGCCACGCACCACGCGTTGTGTCGGCAAGGTCGCCTGGGCAATCAGCGCCACCGGCCGGTCGGAAGGGGCACCGGCCTTGCGCAGCCGCTCGGTCAGGCCGGAAAGCTGCGCCATCGCCATATAGAAGACGACGGTATGCCCGCAGCGCGCCAGGGCCGGCCAGTCCAGCGTATCGGCGACGGCGACATGGCCGGGTGCGAAGGTGACGGACTGCGAGACCTCGCGTAACGTGAGGGGGATCTGGGCCGCGGCGGCGGCACCCAGCGCGGAGGTGATACCCGGCACCACGGTCACGGGAATGCCCTCGCGCACGACGGCCGCGATCTCCTCGCCACCACGTCCGAATACCAGCGGGTCCCCACCCTTCAGGCGCGCCACCTTCAGTCCCCGCCGGGCATGAGTGATCAGCATGGCGTTGATCCGATCCTGCGCCAGCACCGGATCACCCACCTCCTTGCCGACGAAAATCCGCGTGGCCTCGCGGCGCGCGCGTTCAAGTATCGCCGGTGACACCAGCCGGTCGTACAGCAGTACATCAGCCTGCTGCAGCAGCTGCAGGGCGCGCAGGGTGAGCAGGTCCGGATCCCCGGGGCCGGCGCCGATCAGATAGACCTCGCCCGGGAGGAGGCCATCCTTGCAGGCGGCGAAGGCCTGCAGTTCGGCACTGAACGCGCGGCGGGCGGCGGATCCATCGACCGTCAGCGTTTCAAGATTCGATGCCGCACCAAAGAAGCGCTCCCAGAACGGACGACGCAGCGCCGGTTGCAGCACGCGGTTGACCTGCTCGCGCTGGCTGCCGGCGAAGCGGGCGAGGGCGCCCAATTGTGCCGGCAGCAGCGACTCGATCCGCTCGCGCACCCGGCGGGCAAGCACCGGGGTCGTGCCAGCCGAACTCACAGCCACGATCAGCGGTGAGCGGTCGACGATCGCCGGCAGGATGAAATCGGAAGTGTCGGCGTCATCGGCCACGTTGACGGGTATGCCGCGGGCGCGGGCGAGCCGCGACACCTGCGCATTGGTTTCATCCGAATCCGTGGCTGCAATAACCAGCGCTGCTCCCTCGAGGTGGTGGCCCGCAAACGCGGCGCATTGGTGGGACATTTGTTCGCCGCCGGTGTGCAGCTGCAGCAACGCCGCAGTGCCGGCGGCCAGCTCAGGGGCCACGAGGCGCACCCGCGCCCCGCACTTCAGCAGCAGCTCGGCCTTGCGTGCAGCGACGGCTCCGCCGCCGATGACGACTGCAAGCCGGTCCTGCACCCGCAGAAATATCGGCAGGTAGTCCATGGGGTGTCATTCAGGTTCAGGACCTGGATTCTGTCAACCCTTGTCAACCCTGGGCCGCCACACCGCTGGTCGCAATGCGCGCGGTCGCATGGGCCTTGGGGTGCAAACCACACTCGCGCTGCTCGGGCTGTTCCCACCACCAGCGACCGGCGCGATGATCCTCGCCCGGCATGATCGCCCGGGTGCAGGGCGCGCAGCCGATACTCGGATAACCCTTCTCATGGAGGCTGTTGAAAGGCAGTTTACGTGCACGGATGTACGCCCAGACCTGCTCCTCGGTCCAGTCGAGCAGGGGGCTTATCTTGTACAAACCGTTCTGCGCATCCCACTCGATGGCTGCGCCTTCCGCACGGGTCTTGGACTGTTCGCGCCGCACGCCGGTCACCCACGCAGCGTACCCGCCCACGAACTTCTTGAACGGGACGACCTTGCGCGCGCTGCAGCAGGCGCCACGCGCCTCGGTGCTGTCAAAGAAACCGTTGATGCCCTGACGCGTCACCAGGTCGGACACATCCTGCCCATCCGGGTAAATCACCCGGATCTTGTTGTCGTAGCGACGCTGCAGCTTGGCGAGCAGCTCGTAGGTTTCCTCGTGCAGCCGTCCGGTGTCGATGCTGACGATATCGATCTCCGGCACGCTGTTACAGATGATGTCCGTCAGCACCATGGCTTCGGCACCAAGACTGTTCGCGTACACGAGTCGGCCGTATTGGGGTACGGCCGCGGCCAGGAAGTCGCGGACCTGCGCCGCCTTCGATTCCAGTTCCAGGGTCAGTATCTGCGCCATATGCGATGACTTTACGGGTGACAATCCGGTAACAGAACGAATCATTGCTTCTGATGAGCTGCGTCACGGTTATGTGGCTGGGTGGCGAACATGCCCTGCGGTTATAATGGGGTTGCCCGGACATTACGGAAGGGTCTGAAGGGGACGGGTTCTCATGAAGTTGCACCAGCTGCGCTACCTGGCGGCCGTGGCCCAGAGTGGACTTAACATAACGGCTGCCGCTCAGAAACTGCACACCTCCCAGCCGGGAGTCAGCAAACAGATCAAGTTGCTCGAGGATGAACTGGGCTTTCAAATCTTCACCCGCGAGGGCCGCAATCTCACCCGCATCACCCCCGCGGGCCAACAGGTCATCGAGCGGGCCTTGCAGATCCTCAAGGAAACCCAGGCCATTCGCGACCTGGCCACAGAGCTGCGCGATGAGGGTCGGGGCAGTCTTGCCATTGGCACCACCCACACGCAGGCGCGTTACGTGCTGCCCGAGGTGATCCAGAAGTTTCGCGCCAGCTATCCGGACGTGCGCCTGAATCTTCACCAGGGCACCTCGGAGCAGATCGCGGAAATGGTTGCGCAGGATCGGATCGATTGCGCCATCAACACCGGTTCGGAGCATCTGTTCAGTGATCTGACCTTGCTGCCGTGCTATCGGTGGCACCGCGTGATCGTGGTGCCGCGCAATCACCCGCTGGCTGAAGTTGCCAAACCAACCCTGAAGCAGCTGGGGGCCTATCCGCTGATTACGTACACGTTCAGCTTCAGTGGTCCGTCCTCCCTGCATCAGGCTTTCACCAAGGCCGGACTGACGCCGGATGTGGCCATTACTGCGCGTGACTCGGATGTGATCAAGACTTACGTTCGCTTGGGGCTGGGGGTAGGGCTGGTCGCGCAGATGGCCGTCAACGCCCACGAAGATGCGGACCTGGTGTTCATGGACGCCTCGCACCTGTTCTCCAGTCACGTGACCTGGATCGGTTTTCGGCGCGGCGTGCTGCTGCGCAAGTACATGTATGACTTCGTGCACCTGCTGGCACCCCACCTTGATCGCCGGGTGGTCGACCGCGCACATCGCATGACCAGCGCCGCCGAGGTCGCGCAACTTTTTGAGGGCATGGAGCTGCCGCAGTGGCAGTAGCGCCGGCGGATCTGCCCGCAGTGGCGCATCACACCTGCTGAAGATTCAGCAAGTCCTCCGGCGTGTCAATGTCAATGGCCGCGCTTTGCAGCGGCACCCTGATAACGCGGTCACCCCCGCGCTTCAGCAGCGCGCGGGCGCCCGCATCGCCGCGCAGCGCGCTGAGCGCGGCGAAGTCTTCGCGTGGAAAGATGGCCGGCACCCCCGCGGTACCCGCGTAATGGGCGGCGACGATGCACTGGGGTTGCCGACGCCAGCTGCCGACAAGGCGGCGCAGATCCTCCGCAGTGATGGCGGGTTGATCCGCCAGCATCAGCATGGCGGCATCGGCGGCGGCGGGCACGCGGGCGATTCCCGTACGCACGGAGCTGCCCAGGCCTTCGGCCCAATCGCGATTGATCACGATGGTCGCCGGCGTGTGCCGTAACAGCGGTGCCAGCTCGGCGGCGTTTGCTCCCAGGACGACGGTGACTGACTGGCCGGCGATTTCCACGGCCCGGGAGACGGCCAGGTGCAGCAGCGGGCGGCCGTTCAGGCGCACCAGTTGTTTCGGGGAGCCGAACCGGGTCGAAGCGCCCGCCGCGAGTACGATGACGTGCAGATTCACGCCCGGGTCCGCGGCGGGGATGACGGGCTCGTTCATGTGAGTCCGGCGGCCGCGCGCGCCGCGGCGTACAGCTGCCGCTCCTCGAGAATCGTATCAGCGCTCAAGTGGGCGACCTGGCGCCAGTGGCCGATCCGCAGCGTTGCGCCCGCCACCGCGTCCAGTGAATCGCTCCAGGCCTCGAGCAGCGCCAGCAGGCGCTGGGCCTGCACCCTCCGTGAGCGGGCCGCTGGCGCCTCGACAGCGTGCGTGGCGATGCTCGACACGTCGGTCAGTTGCGCACGCGTCGCGGCGGCAATCGTGGGTACGGCCTGCAGCGCCGAGCGATGGGCGCTGAGCTGCTGGAGCAACCGCTGGCTGGCCCACTCGACGTAGGCGGCGACGGGCCGAGCCATTTTTGCCGGGTCGGTCCCCTGACGCACAACCAGCAGGATTTCGCGCAAGTGAGCGCGCTCGGCGGCAAGCTGCTGGCGGATGAATTCGGTCTCGTTCATCGCTTTGCGGCGGCCCTCTAGAATGGGCCACCGGGCGCCCCATGCAGTCGCGCATGAATCTCGGCGACGATCGATAGGGCGATGGATTCTGGCGCGCGGCCACCGATATTCAGGCCGATGGGGGAGCGCAGCCGGCCGTTGAGCCCGGCCGCATTGCTGCCCAGATCCCCGAGCAGTTTCTCGCGGCGCGCCACCGGGCCCAACAAACCCACGTAGGGGATGGACGAGCTGCTCAGGGCACGCAGGTAGAGCAGATCGGATGGCAGGTGGTGACTCATGACGATCGCGGCATCATAACGATCCATGGCCACCGTCTGCGCCACACTCTCGGCTCGTCCCAGGGTGACTTGTTCAGCCGCCGGAAAGCGCTCGGACTGCGCGTAGGCGGGGCGGTGGTCGTACACCGTAATCCGCCACGCCAGGCGCGCCGCAAAATCAACCAGCGGCTGGGCATCCGGTCCCCCGCCCAGCAGCAGCAACCGAGGCGGCAGCGACAAGGGCACGGCCAGCGCCCGCAAGGCATCGGACTGGGACCCGAGGATGCTGGGACGGCCTGTTTCCAGGGCGCGCGCCAGCAGCGCGTGCATGGCATCCTGCATCCCCGGTGGCACCGGGTGACCCCCGGGCTGGTCGTCCGGGAGGACGATGCTTCCGGCGGGCAGGCTGCCGTCGGGCGAGGCCACCACCACCGCGGCGGCCACCCGCTCGTGCCGCTGGTGCGCCGACACGAACCGATCAAGAGGCTGCCAGGCGCTCTCGGGGCCCACCCGCAGCAGCAGGATCTGCATGGCGCCTTCGCACCCCACGCCGAGGCCCCACAACAGGTCATCGGTGCCGCGCGTGTCATAGGTGATCAGCTTGGCCTTGCCGCTGGCCATGACCTGCAGCGCGTGCTCACGCAGATCCGACTCCAGGCACCCGCCGGACAGCAGCCCTGCATACTGGCCGTCCGCTGCAATCAGCATCAGGGCGCCGGGCTTGCGGTAGGTCGAACCGGTGGTATGCACCACTACGGCCAGCGCGACGGCGCGCCCGGCACGGCGCTCCCGCTCGTACAGCGGCAATAGTGGCGCGATCAGGGTTTCCATCCGCCAATTATGCTTGAAGTTGCGTCGATCCGACGGCGTCAGTAGAGTCACGCGGCCTTTTTTGGCATGCGCGCAGCAGACGTTCAGATGAGTTCAAGCATCACGGGTTCCCCGGCTTCCCTCGCCGTCTCCTCGGCCCCGCACAACCAGTCTATCGACAGCTGGGTGGTGCACAAATTCGGCGGCTCAAGCGTCGCCGACGCCGCCTGCTTCGAGCGCGTGGCCGACATTCTGGAGGCGCAGCCGCACAGGCGTCTCGGGGTCGTCCTGTCCGCGTGCCGCGGGGTCACCGATGCACTGCTGCGCCTGGTCGCATGTGCCGAACAACAGGACGAGCGTTACCAAAGCGAGCTGCAGGGGCTGCGCGATCGCCACGCCGGCATTGCGCGGGCGCTGCTGTCGGCGCAAGCCGCTTCCTTGTACCTGTCGGCCATGGACCGGGACTGTCATGACATCGAGGGGATTCTGCACACCGTCCAGCTGACCCGCTCGGCCGCCGACACTGTCCGCGACCTCATCGCGGGGTACGGCGAGATCTGGTCGACCCGGCTGTTCCACAAGTACTTTGAAGCGCGCACCAAGCGTGCGGGCAAGACGCTGTGGCTGGATGCGCGCCGCATCGTCATCGTGGAATGGAGCTCGCTGGGGCCGGCCGTCCAGTGGACCGAATCGCAGGAGAACCTGAAGCGGCTCGTCGGCGCCGATTTTCAGGGCACACTGATCATCACCGGTTTCATTGCCTCCGATCGCAAGGGGCTGCAGACCACTCTCGGCCGCAACGGCAGTGATTTCTCCGGCTCAATTTTCGGCGCCTTGCTTGCTGCGGCCGAGATCCAGATCTGGACCGACGTGGATGGCGTGCTGTCGGCGGATCCGCGGCGCGTGCCTGATGCGAAAGTCATCGATTCCCTGTCCTATAACGAGGCGATGGAGCTGGCGTACTTCGGCGCCAAGGTCATCCATCCGCAAACCATGGCGCCGGCCATCCGTCGCAACATTCCAATCTGGATCCGCAATACCTTCGCATCGCACAAGCCCGGATCGTTGATCTGTGCGGCCCCGGAGTCGACGCTGCCGGTGAAGGGCATCACCAGCATCGATGGGGTGGCACTGGTGAACGTCGAGGGCGCCGGCATGATCGGTGTGCCCGGCACGGCGCATCGTCTGTTTGGCGCGCTGCGCGAAGAGGGCATCTCGGTGACCCTCATTTCCCAGGGTAGTTCCGAACACTCGATCTGCTGCGCGATACCCGCGGACCAGGCCGAACGCGCAGCCCGTGTGGTGCGCGACGCGTTTGATCGCGAACTGACCGAGGGCCAGATCCAGCGTGTGGATGTGGACACCGGACTGGCCATCCTCGCCGTCGTCGGCGATGGCATGGCGGGGATGCCCGGAGTATCGGCCAAGGTGTTTGAGGCGTTAGGCGGTTCGGCGGTCAATGTGCGCGCCATCGCCCAGGGTGCCAGCGAGCGCAATATCTCGGTGGTGATCGATGCCAAGGATGCCACGCGCGCATTGCGCGCGGTGCATTCCAGTTTCTACCTGTCGCCGCATACACTTTCGATCGGCGTGATCGGACCCGGCACGGTGGGTCGGGTGCTGCTGGACCAGTTGGCCTCGCAGAGCAGCCGCCTGCGCGAGCAGTTCCAGATCGATCTGCGCGTGCGTGGCATCCTCGCCTCCGAGCGCATGCTGCTCAGCGATTCGGGCATCGACCTGGCCGACTGGAGCACCGCCTTCAAGAGCGGCGCGGTCGCCGCGGATCTGGCCCGATTCGTCGAGCACCTGAATGTCGATCACCTGCCGCACACGGTGCTGATCGACTGCACCGCCAGCGAATCGGTGGCGCGTAACTATCCGCAATGGCTGGCCAGCGGCATCCACGTGGTCACCCCGAACAAGAAGGCCAACAGTGCGCCGCTGGCATTCTACCGCCAGGTGCGTGCCGCGGGCCGCACCAGTGGGGCGCACTATCTGTATGAAGCCACGGTCGGCGCGGGCCTGCCGATCATCCAGACACTGCGCGATTTGCGCGAGACGGGTGATGAGATTGACAGCATCGAGGGCATCCTGTCTGGGACCTTGGCGTATCTCTTCAACATCTACGATGGCAGCGTGGCCTTCTCGGACATCGTGCGCGACGCCAAGCAGCGCGGTTATACCGAGCCGGACCCACGTGATGATCTGTCCGGCATGGACGTAGCGCGCAAACTGATCATTCTCGGCCGCGAGATGGGCCTGGCGCTGGAAATGGCGGACGTGCAAGTCGAAAGCCTCGTGCCACCGGGACTGTCCGGATCCTCGATCGATGACTTCATGAACGGCCTGCCGAAGTTCGACGCGGGCATGAACGAGCGTTTGCAGGCGGCGCAGGGTCGCGGCAAGGTCCTGCGCTATGTGGGTCGGATCACTTCCCAGGGCGAAGCGACGGTGGGTCTGATCGAACTGGATCGCGGCCATGCTTTTGCCAATATGGCGCTGACCGATAATGTCGTGCGCTTTGCCACCGGCCGGTACAATGCCAATGCGCTCATTGTTCAGGGTCCCGGTGCAGGTCCCGAGGTGACTGCCGGCGGCGTGTTTGCCGATCTGCTGCGGCTGTCCGCCTATCTCGGAGCTCATATTTGAACGTTTCGACATCAGCCACGGCCTATGCGCCGGCGTCTGCCGGCAATGTGGCGATCGGCTTCGACATCCTTGGCTTTGCGGTCGATGCACTGGGCGACAAGGTGTCGGTGAGGCGCACGGCACAGCGGGGCGTGACGATTTCAGGCATCACCGGCATCAATGTTGACCTGCCGCGAAATCCCGAGGGCAATACCGCGGGGCGCGCGGTGATGGCCATGCAGGAGACGCTGGATCTGCCGTTTGGCTTTGATATGCGCATCGAAAAGGGTATCCCGCTCGGATCCGGTCTCGGGGGCTCGGCCGCCTCGGCCGTTGCCGCCGTGGTTGCCGCGAACGCACTGCTGCCCACTGCCTGCACCAAGCTCGAGCTGTTGAAGTTTGCCATGCACGGGGAGGCCGTCGCCTCCGGCTCCATGCATGTCGACAATATCGCCCCGTCGCTGTTCGGCGGCCTGGTGCTCACCGTGGGCATCGACAACCCACATGTCAAACAGATTCCCGTGCCGCGCGCCGTGCGCGCGGTGATGGTCCATCCGCACCTGTTCCTGTCCACCAAGGAGGCACGCTCGATTCTGCGCAGCAGCGTGGCCATGTCTGATTTCGTGTGGCAAACCGCGCACCTGGCCGGCTTCATCTCCGGGTGCTACACCGACGACATCGACCTGATCCGTGCATCCCTTGAGGATGTCGTGATCGAGCCGCAGCGCCAGACACTGATCCCCGGCTTCGCGGACGTGCGCCGCGCGGCCATGGCAAGCGGGGCGCTGGGCTGCTCGATCTCCGGCGCGGGCCCGACGGTGTTTGCCTGGGCGCTGGAGCACCAAGCCGCGGCGGTGCTGGCCGCCATGCGCGTGGAATTCGGGCGCCATAACGTGCCCATCGACGAATGGATCATTGAGATCAATTCCCCTGGTGCCCGCGTCATCGGGCCGTAACGCCATGCTTTTTCACAGTACGCGCCAACCCCTCCATGAGCTGACGACGGGCACCGGTTTCGCACAGGCTCTGCTGAAGGGGCTGGCGCCCGATGGGGGACTGTATGTGCCACAGCAGTGGCCGCTGCACCAGGCCGCCGCGCTGTGCGAGCGGATCGCACTGCCAGCGGAGCAATACCTGACGGCTGCGGGTCTGGCGCGCGTCGGCGCGCTGTTTCTCGCGCCCCTGGTTGCCGGCAGCGAGCTGGCCAGCCAGCTGCCGGCGATCAGCGCGCAGGCCTTCAGCTTCCCCGCTCCGGTTGTGCCACTGGATGCACAGGGTCGCCTCGGCGTACTCGAGCTGTTCCACGGCCCGACCGCGGCCTTCAAGGACTTTGGTGCGCGCTTCCTGGCCGCCTGCATGGCACGTTTGCGCACGCCGGGGCAGCGTACGCTGAATATTCTGGTCGCCACTTCCGGCGACACGGGGGGCGCCGTCGCTGCTGCCTTTCACCGCCTGCCGGGCGTGGCTGTATCGGTGCTGTTTCCCAAGGGGCTGGTTTCTCCGACCCAGGAGCAGCAGCTGACCTGTTGGGGAGACAACGTCAGATCTTTCCGGGTGCGCGGCTCGTTTGATGATTGCCAGGGCATGGTGAAGGCCGCGTTCATGGACGCGCAGCTGAACCAGCGCTTCGAGCTGTCATCCGCCAACAGCATCAACCTGGGACGATTGCTGCCGCAGGCCGTGTACTACGCGGCCGCCAGTCTCAAGGGCTGGTTGGAACACGGCGAGCCTGTGTCCTTCGTCGTGCCCAGTGGCAATTTGGGTAATTCCGTGGCGGGGCTGTGGGCGCGGCGCCTCGGCATGCCCATCGGCGAGTTCGTGCTGGCGCACAATGTCAATCGCACCGTGCCGGATCTGCTGGAGAGCGGCAAGTTTACGCCCCGGGCGAGTATCCCCACGCTGGCCTCGGCCATGGACGTCGGCAATCCCAGCAACCTGGAGCGCCTGTGCTCGCTGTACCCGAACGTCAATGAATTGCGGGCTACAATCAGCGCCGATGTGGTGACCGACGAGCAGATTCGCACGCGCATCCGCAGCGGTTTCGGGGAGTACGGCCAGATCTGGTGTCCGCACACGGCCACGGCTGCGGAGGTCTATGCGCGCCTGCCGGCGCAACGGCGGCAACAGGGCCGCTGGTTGCTGGTGGCGACGGCGCATCCGGCCAAGTTCCGTGAGATTGTCGAGCCCTTGATCGGTCGCCGCGTCACGCCGCCGGCAGCGCTCGCACGCCTGTTTGAACTGCCCGCGAGGACGCTGGATATTGCGGCCGACCTGGACGCTTTGCGCCAGGGAATGAACCAGGGATTGGACTAGGGAGCCTATGTGGATCTGCTGACAGAACTGCCACCCCTCACCTGGGCTCTGGTTGCGGGCGCGGGAGTGCTGGGCTGGGCGCTGTCCTGGCTGTGGCGCTGGTATCGGCAGCGTCGCGCCCGGCGCGCGCTGGTTACGGCCGTGGCCTCGGTGGGCTCGGACCACCTGGTCGATGTGCTGGTGCCCGATGGGATGGGCAGCTCTTTCCACGTGGACTTCGTGCTGCGCACGCCGCGCGGTGCCGTGGTGCTGGACTTGCGCGATGTGCGTGGCAATGTCTTCGGCGGCGACCAGATGAATGAGTGGACAGTCATGGACGGGCCGCATCGTTACACTTTTGTGAATCCGCAAAGCTCGCTCTATGACCGCATTGCGGCGGTCAAGGCGATTGCAGGGGATGACATGCCGGTCGAAGGGCGCATCGTCTTCACCCGGCGGGCACGCTTTCCCAAGGGCCTGCCCAAGTGGACACTGATGCTCGATTCCTTGGCCAGGGACTTCCCGCTGATCGAGGGCGGTACGCCCGGAGGCATCGATCCCTTCGACCAGCCCTGGGCCAACATTCGACAGGCGGTCAGACCCAGTTTGATGGCGCAGGCCCGCCCCGTCAGCAGCTGAGCGCCGCCGCAACCTTACCCCAGGGGCAACTTGAACAGTGCGCGACTTGCCGCCGCGGTCGTGGCCGCTAATTGGTGCAGCGTCTCGCCGCGCGCCTGTGCGACGACCAAAGCTATGTGCCGCAGGTGCATCGGTTCGTTGCGACGCGAGGCTGGACGGGGCTTCAGATCCCGCGGCAGCAGGTAGGGGGCATCGGTTTCAAGATGCAGCGCCGCAGCCGGAATCTGTCGCAGCAGGGGCAACAGATGCGCCCCGCGACGCTCGTCGCAGACCCAGCCTGTGATACCGATGGCCAGATCCAGATCCAGGTAACGGTGCAGCTGTGCAGCGGTGCCGGTAAAGCAATGCGCAACCGCGCCCACCAGGCAGCGGCGGTGCTCACGCACAATGCTGACAAAGTCATCATGGGCATCGCGCTCATGGAGGAACACCGGTTTGCCGACCCGTGCTGCCAGCTCCAGTTGCTGATGAAACGCGCGCTGCTGAACCGCGCGCGGTGAGAAGTCGCGAAAGTAGTCCAGGCCACACTCGCCAACGGCCACCACTTCCGGTTGTCCCGCCAGGCTTTCAATTTCAGCCAGCTGTTCTTCGTCGAGTTCACTGGCGTGATGCGGATGTATGCCGGCGGTTGCAAAGTGACGGTGGGGAGCCGCGCGCGCGAGCGCGAGGGCCTGCCGGCTGCCCGGCGCGCTCGCCCCGGTAATGATCATCTGCACTATGCCTGCCGCGTAGGCGCGGGCGATGACCGATTCGCGGTCGGCATCGAAGCTGTCGTGGGCGAGATTGATACCAATGTCTATGAGTGTCGGGGTGGAGGTCATGCACGATTCTGGCACAATGCCGAGCATGTTCCCTCGTTCCGCGGTTGCGCTGCTGCTGGTGCCGGCGATGTTCGGCATGACCTCGATCACGCTCGCCGCCGACATCGAATGGCGCGATGTTGAATCGCGCATGCAGTACGCCTGGTATACCGAGGACGCGCGTGATCTTGCCGCCATCGCGGAGCGCGTCACGGCAGTGACCGCCGCCGATCCACGGCGCGGCTACTATCTGGCATGGATACACTTGCGGCAGGCGCAACTCACCTTCGCGCACCCGGGCAGCGGTGCAGCGACGGCGGCCGCAGGCCACGCGCTCGCGGACTGTATCAGTTCCGCTGACGCCGCCTTGGCGGCGCGACCGACAGATGCTGAAGTGCTCGCCCTGCAATCATTGTGTATGGACTTGCGTAGCCGCATACGGACCGTGGGGGTGCCTTTCGCGGCTTCACGCAGCCGTGCACAGATGCAAATGGCGCTGCGGCTTGCCCCGCAGGATCCGCGCGTGCGATTGTTGTCCGCCCAGCTTGCATATTTAGGGGCGAAGTCGACCCCGGAGCGTACGCAGCTGTTGGCGTCCTTCCAGAGCGCAGTGGACGCATTCGAACTTGAACGACAGGGCTTGGAGCGCATTCCGGGCTGGGGCGCGGCCGAGGCGTGGGAGGGGCTGGCCCAGGTTTACCTGGATCGCGCCGACGCCATTGCGGCTCGCGCGGCGCTGGAGCACGCTTTGCTGCTGATGCCGGAGTACAAATCCGCGCATCGGCTGCTGGATCACATTGTAAAGGGGTAGCCCCTTGGCGGGCATGCCAATCGGGATCCCTGTTCTGTAGATGCTCGTGTTCACCGTCGTCAAATTCAGCAAGGGAATTTCGAGCTATATTTTTCAAGTTACTGCATTTATTGCTTTTTTGACCCACAAGCTACCTTTCCCCTTTGCGCCCTGGCCGGATCGCAATCCCGTGCAATGAATTTTCCAAAGCCCCTTGTGTCCAATCTCCAGGAGCCCACCATGTCCAAAACCTGCACACCCGTATTCGCAGTTCTGGCCATCGCTACCCTGGGCATGGCCCACGCGCAGGCGCAAAGCTCTGCGCGGGTGACTTCATCGGCCCCGGCCACCGCATCCGCCAAGGCGATAGCCCCCCGCAAGAACTCCGGCGCGGCCGCACGTGGAGCCTTGGATCTGCACGCGCCGCCGCTCAACCACATCATGCCGAGCGCGCAACTGCGGTACATCCTGGCGAACGATGACGCGGACGCCGATTCACCGGCTGAAGTCAGTGTCAAAGGCACCAAGACGGTGGTCGTTCCGGGTGCGCCCGGCAACCAGTTGGAGGCCATCCCCTGGGCCATCCTGCACCCGACGCAGGCTTGGCGCATTTTCACGCCGTTGGAGCAGCCTTGAACACCTGGCACAGGGCATCGACGCTGCTCTGGGTCTGATCCCAGGAGACGACAAAGCGCGCCGCGGCACCGGCTGCCGGTCCCCAATCGTAGAAACCGAATCCCTGTGCGCGCAGGGCGGTCTTGCCCGCCGCGCCAAGGTCCACGAACAACTCATTGGCCTCCACCGGATGCAGCAGCCGTGCCGCGGCTGCTGCCGCGACTTGCTGGGCGAGGCGATTGGCGCGATGCGCATGGGTGCGCCATAGACCGCTTTGCACATAGGTCAGCAATTGCGCCGCGGCGTAGCGTGACTTGGACAACAGGTGACCGGCGCGCTTGCGGCGCAGCTCGAAGTCGCGCACCAGCCCGGGATCGAAGAATACGACGGCCTCGGCGGCGAGGGCGCCGTTCTTGGTCGCCCCGAACGAGAGCACATCGACCCCGGCGCGCCAGGTCACCTCGGCCGGGTGGCAATCCAGAAAATCAATGGCATTGGCGAGGCGCGCGCCGTCCATATGGACTGTCAGGCCATGGCGATGTGCGAGGGCGCTCAGCGCTGCGATGGCGCCTGGACGATAGGTGGTTCCCAGCTCCGTGGCCTGGGTCAGCGTGAGGGCCGCAGGCTGTACCGTGTGGACATTTGCCGGATGGGCCGCGAGGGCCTGCTCCAACGCCGGGCAGTCGATGCGGCCATGATCGCCCCCGATCAGCGTCAGGCGCGCGCCGCCGGAGAAAAACTCGACGGCGCCGCACTCATCCTCCACCACGTGCGCACCCGAATGCGCATAGACATTCCCGTAGGGCGGCGACAGGGTCGCCAGACTCAATGCATTCGCCGCAGTGCCAGTGCTGACAATGAAGGCGCGTACCGGTTTGCCGAAGAAATCGCTGAAGAGCGCATCGAGCTGCCGGGTCCAGGGATCATCGCCGTACGCCTTCTGCGGCCCCCCGTTGGCGGCTGCGAGGGCGGCCAGCAGTTCGGGGGCAACGCTTGCGGTGTTGTCGCTATAGAACGCATGGGTAGCGGACGCCACGGTCATTCAGGCCTCCAGCGAAAGGAATAGGCGCCCACGGCCAGGAAGACCAGGGTGGTGCCGGCGAGGTATGCCAGGTCCACCCTGATCGTTGCCGGTCCGGCCCCGTCCAGTGTGATCGCGCGCACTGCCTGCAGGATATGGGTCAATGGGAACAGCTGCGCGAGCAGCTGCATCCAGCGTGGCGAACCCTCCAGTGAGAACCACACCCCTGACAGGAGCATCATCGGCCAGGTCAGAAAGTTCAACAGGCCTCCGACCACCTCCTCGCTGGCAAAGCGCGCGGCGACAATCAGGCCGAAGGCAATGAGGCTCAGTGAGCCCAGTACCGCGACCAGCAGCAGCAGCGCGTTGCTGCCGGCGTTGTGGAAGTGGATGACCTGGCTGATGCCGATATACAGAATGAGGGTCACGGCAAGTGCGAGGCCTAGGCGGCTCAAGACCTGCGCGCTGAGGAACTCGAACGCCGACACCGGGGTGGCCGACAGGCGTTTCAAGAAGCCATTGCGGCGATAGCGCACGACCACGTAGCCGGCGCCCATCAGGCAGGTGAACATCATGTTCATGCCGAGCACACCTGGAAACAGCCAGTCGATATAGCGCGTGGCGGCGCCGGTAATGGGTTGGCGCACGGCCTGCGGATCAGCCTGCAGCAACAACTTCTCGGCCATGTATCCCTTGGGGGAGTCCGCAATGGCCCAGAAGCGCACCGGCCGGCGCCGCAGGTCCAGCAGCAGGTCGAGGTCATTGCGCGAGACCAGATGAACACCCGCAGCCTCCTGCGGCTGCTCCACGAACTGGAAATATCGCTCACCGAGGAAGGGGTAGCTGGCCGTCGCGGGCATTGGCGACAGCACGCCCACCTTGAACAGCGGTCGGGGCGGCCCCCCGAAAATCAATGCCATGGCTACCACAATCGCCACCGGCACGCCCAGTGCGAAAATCAGCGAGGTACGGTCCCGCAGGAATTCGAGATTGCGCGCGTGCCACACGGCCGCGAGACGTCGGGAGGCGCGGCGCAGGTCGGTAAGCACGCTCATGCGCGCAGGTCCTTGCCGGTCAGTTCCAGGAACAGATCTTCGAGATTGGGCGGCCGGATGCGCAGATGCGCCAGGGAAACCGCGGACTGCATCAACGTGCGCAACGTACCCTCCAAGTCATTGGTCGTGAGCTCGACACGCCCGCCGGCCTCGAAGTACGCAAGCCCCAGAGCCCGTGCGGCCGGCGTCCAGTCCTCGGCGGGCAATTCCAGCAGCACCGCCTTGAAATGCTGGCGCAGCAACGCCTGCGGCGCGCCTTGCGCGATGATCTTGCCATGGTCCACGATCACGATCTCATCGCACAGCAGCTCGGCCTCCTCCATGTAGTGCGTGGTGAGGATGATGGTCTTGCGCTGCGCCTTGATCGACTGCACGAGCTCCCAGAAGCGCCGCCGGGCCTGCGGATCAAGGCCGGTGGTGGGTTCATCCAGGAACAGGATGGAGGGGTCATTGACCAGTGCAACGCCCAGCAACAGGCGCTGCAGCTGTCCGCCGGAGAGCTTTTTGTTGTCGCGCTTGAGCAGCTTCTCCAGCGCGCACAGGCGGATTATTTCCTGCACCGGCAGGCCGTGATCGTAGAGGCCACGAAACAGGTTCAGGGTCTGGCGCACCGTCAGATAGTCCTGCAGGGCGGTTTTCTGGAACAGGATGCCGGCCTCGGCGCGGAAGCGCTCCCCGAGCGGCAGGCCCCGGTAACGAACCGCGCCCGCGGTGGGCGCCAGGATGCCCTCCATGATCTCGATCGTGGTGGTTTTGCCGGCCCCATTGGGCCCCAGCAGACCGAAGCAGCAGCCCTCCGGCACGCTGAAGGAGATGCCATCGACGGCGGTATTGTCCGCGTAGCGCTTGACGAGGCTGTCTACCCGCAGCAGCGCGCCATCCGGTGAGTCGATTATCATGGAGTGAATTGAACCAGCTTTTCCTTTGGTCCGACACTGACACGCAACCCTGGGTGGTGCGCGAGAGCCGGCGCGCACGGCGTCTGGCGGTCCGCGTGCATCGGACCGGGCGGGTCGAGGTCGTCGTGCCACCGCGTACCTCCCGGGCGACCGTGAGCGCCTTCGTGAGCCAGTATCGGGATTGGATCGAGACCCGCCGGCAGGCGGCATTGCGGCAGAAGCCGCCCGATACCCCGTTTCCACCCACGCGGATCGCGCTGCCGGGGGTGTACGAATCCTGGCGCGTTCATCTGGCCGGCGGGACCGGGCGGCTGCGGATCCGTGAGCCTCAGGAGATGGATGAGCCGCAGGGCCCGTCGGCTGCCCGCGGGGATGAACTGCTGGTCATCGCCGGCAATATCGGCTCACCGCAGCAGCTTGCGCAGGCCCTGCGCCGCTGGCTGATCGGTCGGGCTCGAACCCTCCTGGCCGACCATCTGGCCGACTGTGCGCGCGAGTTCGGCTTCAGCTACCGCGCTTTGAGCGTGCGCCGGCAGAAGACCCGCTGGGGCAGCTGTTCGGCCGGTGGCACCATCAGCCTGAACTGCTGCATTCTGTTCCAGCCTCCCGAGGTGCTGCGCTATCTGTTGCTTCACGAACTGTCCCATACCCGGCATCTGAATCATTCCCGGGCGTTCTGGGCAACCGTGGCGGCGTGCTGCCCGGAGTACCGCAAACTCGATCGGCAATTGCTCGACGGCTGGCGCCGTGTACCATCGTGGCTGTCATGACCAATCGCCCTTACGACAAGTCCGAGCGGGTGGACCTTTCCAATGAGCCGGTCCACTGGGATCTGGGTTCCTCGTTAAGTTATGGCGAGTATTTGCGCCTGGACCAGATCCTTGGCGCGCAGCGGCCGCTGTCCTACGAACACGACGAGATGATGTTCATCATCGTGCATCAAACTTCCGAGCTGTGGATGCGGCTGTTCCTGCATGAGCTGACGGGCGTGCTGGATTGTGTGCGTCGGGACAATCTCGGGCCGTCGTTCCGGATGCTGGAGCGCATGGCGCGCGTGCAGACGCAGCTCACGGCAATCTGGGACGTACTGGCGACCATGACGCCGGCCGACTACTCGGCATTCCGCAACGTGCTGGGACGCTCCTCCGGATTCCAGTCGGTGCAGTACCGTATCCTGGAGTTCACCATCGGCAACAAGAACGCCGAAGTGATCAACGTCCACCGCAATGATCCGGCGAGCTTCGAGAAACTGCAGCAGGTGCTGGCGGCGCCCTCACTGTATGACGAGGTGCTGCGGCTGCTCAGCCGCCGTGGCTATGGCATTCCTGAGCATTATCTGTCACGGAATTTCAGCGAGCCGTACCAGTCAAGCAAGCAGGTGGCGGGGGCGTGGCTGGGCGTGTATCACAACTCCGAAAAGGAATGGGACCTGTACGAACTCGCCGAACGCCTCATCAACCTCGACCACCAGTTCCAGATCTGGCGCTTCCATCACCTCAAGGCGGTCGAACGGATCATCGGCCACAAGCGCGGAACCGGCGGCACCAGCGGCGTGCCGTACCTGGCCAAGGCACTGGAACTTAGGTTTTTCCCGGAGCTGTGGCAGGTGCGGACCTCGATGTGACGGGCTGGCTCGCCCGCGCCCGATTCATCACGCGCACCACGACGCGAAACCCCAGCAGCACTGCCAGCATTGCCACATACAGCAATGGCTGGCGGATGTCCTTTTTCACCTGCCACCAGTAGTGCCACACACCCAGAATCGCGATTACATAGATCAGGCTGTGCAATCGCTGCCAGCGCCGACCCAGGCGTCGCATCATGTGGTGGGTGGAGGTGACCGCCAGCGGTATCAGCATCAGCAAGGCCGCAAACCCGATCGTGATATAGGGTCGCTTGACGATGTCCTGCAGCACATTGCGGTAATCCAGCTGCTGGTCCAGGACCAGGTACACCGTGAAATGCGCGACCAGGTAGAAAAAAGCGAACAATCCGAGCATCCGCCGCAGGCGCACCAGGTGCGTCCAGCCCGTCAGGCGACGCGCCGGCGTGACGAGCAGGGTCAGCAGCAGGAAGTTAAGGCCAGTCTTGCCACAGGCATGCAGCAGTTTGGCGACCGGATCCGCTCCCAGGTCCTGGCCAAGCCACCCGAAGGCACCCGCCACGAGCAGCACCGCCGGCACCAGGCTCGCGATGAAGACGCCGGGTTTGTAGACATAGCGGTAACGTTGTTCGACACTCATCAGAAGTTGCGGCGCAGATCCATCCCCTTGTAGAGGTAGCCGACCTCGTTTTCATAGCCGTTGAACATCAGGGTCTTCTGGCGCGGCGCGAACAGTCCCTTGCCGATCGGCCGTTCCGTCGCCTGACTCCAGCGCGGGTGATCCACGTGCGGATTCACATTCGCATAGAAGCCGTATTCGTTGGGCGCCGAGATGGCCCAGGTTGTGGCCGGCTGGGTGGCGACGAAATTTATCTTGACGAGCGACTTGACGCCCTTGAACCCGTACTTCCAGGGAGTCACCAGGCGCAAGGGCGCACCATTTTGATTGGGAAGGATCTGTCCGTAGAGCCCGATGGCGATGAGCGCCAGGGGATTCATGGCCTCATCCAGGCGCAGACCTTCGACATAGGGCCACTGCAGTACATCGTCGCGCTCGCCGGGCATCTGCTTCGGATCCATGAGTGTCACCAGCTGCACGTACTTGGCGTTGGAATTGGGTTTCAACTTCTGGATGAGCCCGGAGAACTGAAAGCCCAGCCACGGAATCACCATGGACCAGGCCTCCACGCAGCGGAAGCGATACACGCGCTCCTCAAGCGGCAGGCCCTTGATCAGATCATCGAAACCGAACGTACCCCGCACCGCGCATTCGCCGCCAACCGTGACACTCCAGGGCCGGGGCCGCAGGCTGTGCGCGTTTTGCGCAGGGTCCTCCTTGCTGGTGCCGAATTCGTAAAAGTTGTTGTAGTGAGTGATGTCCTGGAAACTGGTCGGGGCTTCCTTCACGGAATAGCGGGCGTTGCGGGTGACGAGGAGGTGCGGATCCGGTTTGGGCGCGGCCGGCGCAGCCTGGGCCTTGTGCGCGGCGGCGCTGAGTGTACCGGCCATCGCACCGGCCAGCAGTTCGCGACGGTTCAGGAATGCGTCCAGGGGTGTTATTTCCGATGACCGGGGGCGTGCGGGCTGTCTTGCTTTCATTGCGACTCTCCATTGACCTGCGCTCGAGCGCCGAAATTCTAAGGCGGCGCGCGCCAGTTGGCGAATGGTGTGATACCCATGGCATGCGCAAGACGAATCGTACGCGGCGAGGCATTGACCAGACGTGGGAAGTCGGCCAACCGCAGGTGCGCCAGATCGCTGCGCGCGTTGCCATAAGCGACGCTCTGCAGGCCCGGGTGCTGCTGCTTGAGCTGCACGAAGCGGCGCACTTTCTCCGCCCCGCGGCAATTGGCGGTCGTGAGCGCGCCGGTCAGGCGCCCGGAAGCATCGAACGCCACGCCGGTGCAGATGACTGCGTTGAACTGCAGCGCCTGGGCGATCTGCGGCACGTACAAGTCGGTGCTGGCGCTCATGAGCACCAGCAGATCACCCGCCGCACGGTGTGCCTTGATCATGGCCAGTGCGCCCGGACTGCTGCCTGCCGAGATGGTCCAGGGCACGAACTCCCGCGTCCACGCCGCCAGCTGTTCCCGAGTGACCCCGCCCAGGGTGCCGCGCAAGAACGCGGATTTGACCTCGCCGTGGTCGGCAGCGCCGATGGCGAAGGCGGCAAGCGTGGGCAGCAGCCGCGCCATCCGCAGGCGGCTGCGGCCGGAACGTGTCAGGTAACCGCTCACATAGGGCAGCAGCGTGTCACGATTCGTGACGGTGCCATCCAGATCGAAGACGACCAGCCGCATCGGGTTACGTGCGGCCCGGTTAAGGTCTAAGCCGCGCGAGCTGTGGCGAGTTGTCGCAACACGTATTGCAGGATGCCGCCATGCCGGAAGTACTCGTGCTCCTTGGGCGTGTCGATCCGCAGTCGCACTTCGAAGCGCAACGGCTCGCCACCTGCCGGGGCAGTCGCCGTGACCTGCACGGTCTTGGCACCCGCAGCGGTAAGGCCGGTAAGATCAAAAGTCTCCTTGCCGGTCAGACCCAGGCTCTGCGCATTCTGTCCGGGCAAGAACTGCAGGGGCAACACGCCCATGCCGATCAGGTTGGAGCGGTGGATGCGCTCGAAGCTCTCGGCGATCACGGCCTTCGCGCCCAGCAGCATGGTGCCCTTGGCGGCCCAGTCGCGCGATGAGCCCGTGCCGTACTCGCGACCCGCGAGGATCACCAGTGGCGTGCCCTCGGCCTTGTAGCGCATCGCGGCGTCATAGATAGACATCTGCTCGCCGCTGGGAACGTGCACCGTGACACCGCCTTCGGTACCCGGCGCGAGCAGATTGCGCAGCCGGATGTTGGCGAACGTGCCGCGCATCATGACCTCGTGGTTGCCGCGGCGCGCCCCATAGGAGTTGAAGTCAGCCGGCTGCACGCCCTGCTCGATGAGGTAGCGCGCGGCCGGACTGCTCTTGGCGATGTTTCCGGCCGGGGAGATGTGGTCGGTGGTGACCGAATCACCCAGCACGGCCAGCGCGCGTGCGCCATGCACATCAGCGCCCTTCGCTGGCGTCATGGTCATGCCCTCAAAGTAGGGCGGATTCTTCACGTAGGTCGAACCCTTATCCCAGGCATAGACATTCCCCTGCGGGATCATGATGCTCGACCAGTTCTCATCCCCCTTGAACACCGTGGCGTAGCTGTCACGGAACATCTTCGAATCGACGGCGCGCAGCACCGTGTCCTGGACTTCCTTCTGGGTGGGCCAGATGTCCTTGAGGAACACCGGCTGGCCCTTGCTGCCGAAGCCCAGTGGCTCCGTGGCCAGGTCCACATCCAAGGTGCCGGCCAGGGCGTACGCGACCACCAGGGGCGGGGAGGCGAGGAAATTCATGCGCACTTCGGCATGCACGCGGCCCTCGAAATTACGATTGCCGGACAGCACCGCGCCGGCGATCACATCGCCGGCCTTCACGGCCGCCGAAATCTCCGGCCGCAAGGGTCCGGAGTTGCCGATACAGGTGGTGCAGCCATAACCGACCAGGTCAAAGCCCACCGCGGCCAGATCCTCCAGCAGGTCCGCCTTGCGATAGTAGTCCGTCACCACCCGCGAACCTGGTGCGAGGGAGGTTTTCACCCACGGCTTGGCGGTGAGGCCCAGCTTGCGGGCGTTGCGCGCGAGCAGACCGGCGCCAAGCATCACATAGGGATTGGAGGTATTGGTGCAGCTGGTGATGGCCGCGATCAGCACCGCACCATCCTTCAGCTCCACGGACTTGCCGCCCGTGGTGAGTGCCGCGGTGCCGGTGGCAGTGGGGTTGCGCTTGGTGCGCTCCTCGGCCATCGCGGCCACACTCTTGCGATACGCGGCCTTGGCACCCTTTAGCGGCACCCGATCCTGCGGGCGCTTGGGCCCTGCGATGCTCGGCTCCACGCTTCCCAGATCCAGCTCCAGCGTAGCGGTGTAGCTGGCGGCCGGCGCGCCTGAGACCCGCCACAGGCCCTGGGCCTTGGCGTAGGCGCTGACCAGTTCGACCTGTTCCTTCGGGCGGCCCGTCATTTCCAGGTAGTGAATGGTCTCCTCATCGATGGGGAAAATACCGCAGGTACTGCCGTACTCGGGCGCCATGTTGGCGATGGTGGCGCGATCCGCGAGCGGCAGATTCGCGAGGCCATCGCCAAAATATTCCACGAACTTCTCCACCACTCCTTTCTTGCGCAGCATTTCGGTGAGCGTGAGCACAAGGTCCGTGGCCGTGGCGCCCGCGGGCAGGTTCCCGGTGAGCTTCACGCCGATCACCTGCGGTATCAGCATGGTGATGGGCTGACCGAGCATGGCCGCCTCGGCTTCGATGCCGCCGACGCCCCAGCCGAGCACGCCCAGGCCATTGATCATGGTGGTGTGCGAGTCGGTGCCAACCAGGGTGTCCGGATAGGCCTGATGGATCTTGCCGGCGGGATGATCAAACACCACGCGCGCCAGGTGCTCGAGATTGACCTGATGAACGATGCCGGTATTCGGGGGCACGACTTTGAAATTATCGAACGCGCTCTGTCCCCAGCGCAGGAACGAGTAGCGCTCGCCGTTGCGCTGAAATTCGATTTTGTTGTTATCGGCCAGCGCCTGCTTGGTTCCGTACTCATCGACCTGCACGGAGTGATCGATGACCAGCTCCACCGGGGCCAGCGGATTCACGCTCTCGGCCTGACCACCGAGCTTCACGACGGCCTCACGCATCGCGGCCAGATCCACCACGCAGGGGACGCCGGTGAAGTCCTGCAGGATGACGCGCGCCGGGGTGAAGGCGATTTCATGCGCAGGCACGGCCTGCGGGTCCCAGTCGAGAATCGCCGCGATGTCCTTGCGGGTGACATTGACGCCGTCCTCGAAGCGCAGCAGGTTCTCCAGCAGGATCTTCAGTGAGAAGGGCAGGCGCGCGACCTTATCCTGGGGCAGGACCCCCAGGCTGAAAATCTCGTAGGAGCGATCGCCCACCTTGAGCGCCGTGCGCGATTTGAAGCTGTCGGTCATGAATCTCTCCGGTCTTGCATGAGGCGCATTTTGCGTCATTGGCGGTGAGGAGTAAAATGACTTTAACTACCTCATTGATGCATATTCTGCATGAAAATAGACACCCTCGGAGTCCAGGCGTTTGTCGCCATTGCAGAGAGCGGGTCCTTCAATCGGGCCGCGGCCGCGCTCAGCATCACGCAAAGTGCCTTGAGTCGTCGCTTGCGGGGACTTGAGAGCGACCTTGGCGTTCGTTTGATTGAGCGAACGACGCGGACCGTAGCCCTATCCCGATCCGGAGAAGGGTTCCTGCCGCAGGCGCGCCGACTGCTCGGCGAGCTTGCGGCTTCCTTGAATGAGATTCGCGAGACGGGTAATGCGATGCGAGGCGATGTGACCCTGGCCTGCGTGCCGACAATGGGGGTTCACTATCTGCCGGAGGTGCTGCGCGAATACGCAAAACACTTTCCGAACAATCGAATCCGATTACTCGATCACGCTTCGTCGGCCGTCGCGGAGGCGGTATTGAGCCGTGAGGCCGAATTCGGCATTAACGTTGCCCGGCTCCGTCATGCGGACCTGGACAGCACCCCGCTGCTGCAAGACAGTTTCGTGCTGGTGTGCAGGCGCGATCACCCGTTGGCGGAGCATCGTCGGGTGTCATGGCAGCAGCTGAAAGGTCATCGCCTCATATTTCCAGGTGCGAGCAGCAGCAACGAGCCGCTGCTTGAGCAGGCCTTGGGCGCAGAACATCGCTCACTGGCCATTTTCTACGAGGTGCAGCGCAGTTCGACAGCCGTCGGCCTGGTCGCGCAGGGGGTGGGTATAGCGGTGGTGCCGCGTCTGGCCATGCAAAATGGCGCGTATCCCAGTCTGCGAGTGGTGGACCTGGTTGCCCCGACGGTCTCGAGAACCTTTAATCTGCTCACGCGCAAGGGGGCCGTCCTGTCACCGGCAGCTCGTAATCTCTACGAGTTGCTGCTTGAGCGCCGCTCGGGGTTCAGAACGCGCGCTGCGGGACTGTCGCAGCCGAAGTCACTGCGCTGATCGTTCCGCCGCCCAGGCACAGATCGCCGTCATAGGCGACCGCGAATTGACCGGGCGTGAGCGCGCGCTGCGGTTGATCAAAGATGACGCGCAAAGTGCCATTCACCCCGGGCTGCAGGAGGGCGGGTTGGTCGGTGTGGCGATGGCGCACCCGTACCGTGCAGCGTCGGGGGGCGGTAGGCGGGGTGACCAGCCAGTGCAGGTTCTCGCAGTGAAGTTCGCGCGCACACAGCAGCGGATGATCGTGACCCTGCACGGCGATCAGCCGATTGCGTGGCCCATCCTTGGCCGCCACGTACCAGGGCGCCGCGTCCCCATCGTGGCGGCCGCCGATGCCCAAGCCGCCGCGCTGGCCAAGCGTGTAGAACGCCAGTCCATGGTGAGTCCCAAGCTGTTGCCCGTCCGGGGATTCAATCGGGCCGGGAGTCTCCGGAATGTATTGGCGCAGGAATTCCCGGAACGGCCGTTCGCCAATGAAGCAGATACCGGTACTGTCGGGCTTGTCGAATACCGGCAGACCCGCGCGCCGCGCGCGCTCGCGTACCTGGGTTTTCGTGTAATCGCCGAGGGGCATGAGTGCCTGGCCCAGATCAGTGCGGTGCACGGCGTGCAGAAAATAGGTCTGATCCTTCCCGGTATCCACCGCTTTGCGCAACTGCACGGTGCCGTCCTGATAAAGGCGCGCGTAGTGTCCCGTGGCGAAACGCCTGGCACCGAGGCGCCGCGCGTGACGCAGGGCCACCCCAAACTTCACCTCGCGATTGCACAGCACATCGGGGTTCGGGGTACGACCGGCGCGATGCTCGGCCAGAAAATACTCAAACACTCGGCTGCGATACTCGGCCGCGAAGTTGGCCCGATGCAGGGGAATGCCCAGGACGCGCGCCACCGCACGGGCGTCTTGATAATCCTGTGCCTGGGTACAGTAGGCATCATTCTCGTCCCAGTTGCTCATGAACAGCCCGTGCACTTCCAGCCCCTGCTCCACCAGCAGCAGGGCCGCAACCGCCGAATCCACACCGCCCGACAGACCTACGATCACTCTCATGTGATCTCAATCGCGGGAACGTCCCGCGCGCTGTCCATGTCCAGCTGACCAACGCCAAGCAGCGGACGGCGCTGTCCGGCCAGGTAATCATCAATGCAGCGCAGCACCAGCGGGCTGCGCAGGCGCGCCGCGCGCTCCACGAGCTGGTCACGCGTCAACCAATGGGTGCGCAGAATGCCATGGTCCAGGGGCTGCGTTGCATCATGATCGGCAACGCTGCCGATGAAGGCGAAGCGCAGCGACGCCCGTCCCGTGCGGGGATGGCGCCACAGATACGCGCCCAGAAAGGCCTCGCTGCTGAAGCGCCATGCCGTTTCCTCGCGGGTTTCCCGGGCGACCGCCTGCAGCAGGCTTTCGCCCCGCTCGACGTGCCCGGCCGGCTGGTTGAACACCAATCGCCGGGCGATGCGCTCCTCAACCAGCAGGAATCGTCCCTGCCTTTCGGCGAGTGCGGCAACGGTGACATCCGGGGGGCTTGGCATGGCGGCGCATTATAGCCAACCATGGGCAATTAATTGTGGCGGGCGACCCTCAGCGCTCGCTCCGGTGCGCTGGCATTCCAGACGGTATCAAACTCGGCCAGGTGCAGCCGCGCCACGGCCGGATTGTTGAAGTCGGCGATGCCGTCCCAGGTGTCGGCGCGCAACCGGTAAACGATGGCGCGTTCATCCGCGATGAGGTAGGCACAGGAGCGCTGCTGCGGCATGTGGCTTGCCACGTAGCGGATATCAATGTAGCTGGAGAGCCGCCGCCCCATGGCAATGAAGCGATTGGTGTCGGTCATGACCCGGGTGGGGTCCACCAGCAGCACGCGCACCTTGGCGAAGCTGCGCGCCAGGACAAAACTCTTGATGATCTCGAGGAAGGGGGTCTGGTCGTAGACCTCCGGCTCAAGATCCTGCGTATAGATGGACAGCATCCGAGTCGCGGAGGCCGCAGCGGTGTCCACCGCGACGCGTGCCTCGGCTATGCTCGTGATGACCGACATCGGTTCGGCGCTGCGCTGGGGGGTTGCGAGACTGATGGTGCCGGAGGACTTTTCGGGCGTGAAACGGGCGTGGGCCAGAGGCGCCAGTATTCCGTTATCCTCACCATCCCCGGAGAATCCCACGATGCACCGCTCGACGATTGCGCCTGCGAATGCGCAGACGAAGGGATCTTAGGAAGGCTACTGCAGGTTGATTGTCGATCCGATCACGCTTTGATGCAGTACGAGCGCGCTGTTGCGGCAAATTCGTGGCGCAGATCACTCAATAATGCGAGTTCATGGGAGTTTGCGCGCAAGCTCGGCCGCCAATCCGACATAATCCTGGGGCTTCAATTGCTGCAGCCGCAGCTGCTCGGCCGCGGAAATCGGCAGCGTTGCGATGAAGGCGGCAAGAGCCGCGCCGTCGATGGCCCGCCCCCGTGTGAATTGCTTCAGCAGCTCATAGCCGTTCGCGACACCCTGCGCGCGCAGTACGGTCTGGACCGCCTCCCCGAGAACTTCCCAGGCCCCAGTGATGTCGGCGCTGATGCGCACCGGATCGGCGTCGATCTTGCCAAGTCCGCGCAACGCGGAGCGCCACGCGACCAGGGTGTGGCCCAGCGCGACACCCACATTGCGCAGCACGGTCGAGTCCGTGAGATCGCGCTGCCAACGCGACACCGGCAGCTTGTCGGCGAAGTGCCGCAACAGGGCATTGGCGACTCCGAGATTGCCCTCGGCATTTTCGAAATCTATTGGATTGATCTTGTGCGGCATGGTGGATGAACCCACCTCGCCGGCGACCGATCTTTGCAGCAGATAGCCGAGGGAGATGTAGCCCCAGATGTCGCGGCATAGGTCAAGCGTGATGACATTGATCGCAGCCACCGCATCGCAGTACTCACCGATCCAGTCGTGCGGCTCGATTTGGGTCGTGAAGGGATTATTGACCAGGCCCAGTGATTCGACGAAGTGTTGCGAGATCTGCGGCCATGGCAATTGCGGCAGGGCCGCGACGTGCGCGTTGAAATTCCCGACCGCACCATTCCACTTGCCGAGAATCGCGACAGCGGTGAGCCGTTGCCGCGCGCGCCGCAGGCGCGCCACGACATTGGCCAGTTCCTTGCCCAAAGTGGTCGGGCTCGCGGGCTGACCGTGGGTGCGGGCCAGCATCGGCAGCTGCGCATAGCGTGCCGCCAGAGTTCCCAGCGCACCGGTGAGTTCGTCGGCCGTGTCGAGCATCACGATGCGCGCTGCAGCCAGCAACTTCGCGTAGCTCAAGTTGTTGATGTCCTCCGAGGTGCAGCCAAAGTGCACGAGCTCAAGATTGGCGGCGGTGGCGCCGGCCGCCTGCAGCACTTCGCGCACGTAATACTCGACGGCCTTCACATCGTGATTGGTTCGCGCCTCGATGCCTTTGACGAGGGGCGCCGCATCCTGCGGTGGATATTCGGCGAGCGTCTGGGCGCACTGGCGGACACCGGCCGACAGAGCGGCGCCGGCGAGCATGGGTGCGGACTGTGCCAGGTGCAGCAGCCACTGCGCTTCGATACGGATGCGCTCGCGGATCAGCCCGGCCTCCGACAGCAGTTCGCGCAGCGGTTCGGTGGCGCGGCGATATCGACCGTCCAGGGGTGATAATGCGGTGAGGGCGGAACAGTCAGTCGCAGACATACATGCGCAATCCGGCAATGGGCAATACAGGATGTTAGGATTTGCAATGATACCGTGCCGGAGTGCCTGAGATGACAGCTTCTTTCCGTACCGAACGCGACAGCATGGGCGAGCTGCAGGTGCCAGCCGATGCGCTGTGGGGCGCGCAGACACAGCGCGCCGTGCAGAACTTTCCGATCAGCGGCCGCCCGTTACCGCGCGCCTTCATCCGCGCCCTGGGCGTGATCAAGCAGGCCGCGGCCCTTGCTAACGCCAAGCTCGGTCTGCTCGACCCGCAAGTGGCCCAGGCCATTGCGGTGTGCGCCGCGGAAGTGGCCGATGGCACCCATGATGCGCATTTCCCGATTGACATCTTCCAGACCGGATCGGGCACCAGCACCAATATGAACGCCAACGAGGTGATCGCGCACCTTGCGTCCGGGCGCCTGGGTCGTGTGGTGCATCCCAACGATGATGTCAACATGGGCCAGAGCAGCAATGACGTCATACCCACGGCTATCCATGTCGGCGCCGCGCTGGCGAACCAGGCACAGCTGCAGCCGGCCCTGGCGCATGTCTGCGACGTGCTGCGCATCCGTGAACGGCAGCTCGCGCAGGTCGTGAAGACCGGCCGCACCCATCTCATGGATGCCATGCCCGTCACGCTCGGGCAGGAACTGTCGGCTTGGCGCACCCAGCTTGAGAACGGCCAGGCACGCCTGCGGGCGGTGGAACCGCGGCTGCTGGCGCTGGCCCAGGGCGGCACCGCCGTCGGTACGGGCATCAATGCGCATCCGCAGTTCGGCAGCCTGTTCTGCGTGGAACTTGCGGCCATTACGGGTCTCGCGTTCGTGCCGAGCCGCAATTATTTCGAGTCGCTGTCCACCCAGGACACGGCGGTCGAATTGTCGGGGCAGCTAAAGGTCATCGCGGTGAGCGTGATGAAGATGGCCAATGACCTGCGCTGGATGAACAGCGGACCACTCGCGGGACTTGGCGAGATCGCACTGCCGGCGCTGCAGCCAGGCAGCAGCATCATGCCGGGCAAGGTCAATCCGGTGATTGCGGAGGCCGCGGCCATGGTCGCTGCCGAAGTCATTGGCAATGATGCGGCCATCACCCTTGGTGGCCAATCCGGCAACTTCCAGTTGAACGTGATGCTGCCGCTGATCGCCTACAACCTGCTCGAAAGCATCCGCCTGCTGGCGAATGTTCTGCGCGTGCTGGCCGATCGGGCTATCGCCGGGTTCACCGTGAACGAACCGCGCCTGCAGGAAGCACTCGAACGCAACCCGATTCTGGTGACAGCCCTGAATTCGATTATCGGTTATGAGAAAGGCGCCGCCATCGCGAAGCAGGCCTATGCGCAAGGCTTGCCGATTCGCGAGGTGGCACAGCAGATGACAGATCTGAACTCGGCCGAACTGCTCAGGCTGCTCGATCCTCTGGAATTGACGCGCGGCGGCATCAAGGGCGGCACCGGCGGCGGTGGCTGAGCCTGTCTTGGATCCGCAGTTCTGGCAGCGACGAATTGCCGAGCGGCTGCGCGGCAGCACCGCGCGCCACGACCGTGCCGACTGGGTATTGCCGGGGCTGACGGCGCAGGAGAGTCTCCCGTTCGCCGCTTTCGTGCCCAAATCCCTGATACCGGCTGCGGTACTGATGCCGATCATACTGCGTGAGCCGTCGGCCACGGTGCTGTTCACGCAGCGCTCGGCGGCCCTGAAGCATCATGCCGGCCAGATCAGTTTTCCCGGTGGGCGCCTGGAGGTATCCGATGCCGATCCGATCGCGGCAGCCTTGCGCGAGGCCCGGGAAGAGGTGGGTCTGGATCCGGCGTTCGTCACCGTGGTGGGTTTTCTGCCCGATCACATCATCGGATCGGGATTTCGCGTGACGCCGGTGGTGGCGTTTGTGCGCCCGGGCTTCACCCTGCTGACCGATGAGCGCGAAGTGCAGGAGACTTTCGAGGTGCCGCTGGACTATCTGTTTGATCCGGCGAATTTCCGCCAGCGGCTGCGCCAGTATGTACCGGAGCTGCCGCCCGCGCGGCTCAACGACATTCCCTTCAATGAGCGCAATATCTGGGGCGCGACCGCCGGGATGCTGATGAGCCTGTATCGATTGTGCAAGGAGTGAGCATGTCCCGAAGTGGTGCGCCGGATCTGTCCGCCATGATCGAGCTGCTGGCCCTGATGGTGAAGCTGCGCGATCCGTTGCAGGGCTGTCCCTGGGACCGCACCCAGACATTTGAGAGCATCGCTCCGCACACACTCGAAGAGGCGTACGAGCTGGTGGACGCCATTCAATCCGGCGAAGCGCCGGCCAAGCTGCGCGATGAGCTCGGTGATCTGCTCTTCCAGGTGGTCTTCTACGCACAGATGGCACAGGAGCGCGGCTGGTTCGATTTCGACGGGATTGCGCGCGCCATCCACGACAAGCTGGTGCGACGTCATCCCCATGTTTTCGGCGCGCCGGCGCTGGCGTGGGAGGAATTGAAGGCCCGTGAACGCTCGGCCGCCGCCACCGCCAAGGACCCACGGGCTGCAGTAGGGGTGCTGGCCGATGTGCCGCGGGCTTTGCCGGCGCTGACGCGCGCGCAGAAGTTGGGCAAGCGCGCCGCTCGGGTGGGCTTCGACTGGACCGACATGCGCGATGTGCGCGCCAAGATCACCGAAGAGCTTGCCGAACTGGATGAGGCCGTGCTCGAAGCGGCCAGCCAAACGGATTGCGCCGGCCCGCCGGCACACCTGGTGGAGGAGATGGGCGACCTGCTGTTTGCCATTGCCAACTGGGGCCGGCATGTCGGCGCGGACGCGGAGGGTGCGCTGCGCGCGGCCAACGCGAAATTCGAGCGCCGCTTCGCCAGCATGGAGGCGCTGGCGCGTGAGCGTGCACTGGTGCTCGGCGAATTGACGCTCGAGCACTGGGAGGCATTGTGGCTGGAAGCCAAGCACGCGGAGCGCGGTCCGAGCGGATGACTTGAACGGGCCCCCGCGCGTCCCCAAAACATGGTCCCGAAAGGGTTTCGTGTTAGGATTTGCGCCCCTATGCGCTCTCCTGTCATGACTTCCTGGCATCCCGCAAGCTGGCACACCAAGGCTGCGCAACAGCAGCCGCGCTACGATGATCCGGTCCAACTGGAGAAGGTCGTCGCGCAGCTGTCGCGGCTGCCACCCATCGTCGTGTCGTGGGAGGTCGATGCCGCCCGTGAGCGTCTGGCGGCAGCCCAGCGTGGCGAGGCGTTCCTGCTGCAGGGCGGGGACTGCGCCGAGACGTTCGAGGATTGCGAGTCGGACCAGATCGCCCGCAAACTGAAGATCCTGCTGCAGATGAGCCTGGTGCTGCTGCACGGGCTGAAGAAGCCGGTGATCCAGGTCGGTCGTATGGCCGGTCAGTACGCCAAGCCGCGCTCCGCCGACATGGAGACCCGGAACGGGGTGACTTTGCCCAGCTATCGCGGCGATCTGGTCAATCGTCCGGAATTTACCCTGGAGGCGCGCGCGCCGGATCCGCAGCTGCTGCTGCGTGGCTATGAGCGTGCGGCGCTCACCTTGAATTTTGTCCGAGCACTCATCGATGGCGGTTTTGCCGATCTGCATCATCCTGAATATTGGGATCTGGGCTTCCTCAACCACAGCCCGTTGAAGGATGCATACCAGCGTATTGCCAATTCGATTGCCGATTCGCTCGATTTTTTCGAAGGCATCAGTGGTCGCCCCATCCATGAGGCGGCGCAGACGAACTTCTATTGCAGCCATGAGGGCCTGCATCTGCTGTACGAGCAGGCGCAGACGCGCTTCATTCCACGCCAGCAGCGCTGGTACAACCTCTCGACCCACTATCCGTGGATCGGCATGCGCACGGCGCAGCTTGAGGGCGCGCACGTGGAATATTTTCGCGGCATTTCGAACCCGGTGGCCGTCAAGGTCAGCAGCGGCATGGATGATGCGTGGGCACAGGGCCTGGTGGCGACCTTGAATCCCCAGAACCAGCCCGGCCGTCTGACCTTCATTCATCGCTTTGGCGCCAAGGACATCGACAAGTCGTTGCCACGCCTGATCAAGGCGGTTCGCGAGACAGGTCAGAGCGTGCTGTGGGTGTGTGATCCCATGCACGGCAATACCGAGACCAGCAGCGGGGGCCTGAAGACCCGTCGCTTCGAGAACATCCTCAAGGAGATCGACCTGGCATTCCGCATCCACGGGGAAATGGGGTCGTACCTGGGCGGCGTACATATCGAGCTGACCGGCGAGGATGTGACCGAGTGCACCGGAGGAGCGCGGGGCCTGACCGATGCTGACCTGCAGCGGGCTTATCGCTCCACGGTCGATCCACGATTGAATCAGGAGCAGGCCCTGGAACTGGCCCTGCTGATTGCGGAGCGCAGCCACAACCACCGTAACCGCTGAACTTCGCATGCGCTACGAACACATTGTCGTTCCGGCCGCGGGTGCGAAGATCCGTATCAACACGGACGGTTCGATCAGTGTGCCGGACGAGCCCATCATTGCGTTCATCGAGGGCGACGGCATCGGCATCGATGTCACCCCGGCGATGGTCAAGGTGGTGGATGCGGCCGTCGCCCGTGCCTATGGGGGCAGGCGCGCGATCCATTGGATGGAGATCTATGCCGGTGCCAAGGCCAATCGGATCTACGGCCACTGGCTGCCCGATGAAACGCTGCAGGTGCTGCGCGACTTCGTGGTGTCGATCAAGGGGCCGCTTGAAACCCCGGTAGGCGATGGCATCCGCTCCTTGAACGTGGCGGTGCGCCAGGGGTTGGACCTGTACGCCTGTGTGCGTCCGATCCGCTACTTTCCCGGTGTCGTGAGCCCGATGCTCGATGCAAGTCTCACCGACATGGTGATATTCCGCGAGAACACCGAAGACATCTACGCCGGTATCGAGTGGGCGGCCGGCACACCACAGGTTCACCAGCTCATTGACTTTCTGCAGCGCCAGCTGCACGTGCGCGAAATCCGCTTTCCGGCAAGTTCCGGAATCGGCATCAAGCCGGTGTCCAAGGAAGGCAGTCAGCGTCTCGTGCGCAAGGCCATCCAGTACACCATCGACTCGGACCGGACCTCGGTGACCCTGGTGCACAAGGGCAACATCATGAAGTACACCGAAGGGGCCTTCCGCAACTGGGGATACCAGTTGGCGAAGGAGGAGTTCGGTGCGCAGGAAATCGGTGCGGGGCCGTGGCTGTCATTCCGCAATCCGCGCAGTGGCTCGGAAATAGTGATCAAGGATGTGATCGCCGACAATTTTCTGCAGCAGGCGTTGATGCGTCCCGAAGAGTATGACGTGATCGCGACGCTGAATCTCAACGGCGACTACATCTCCGACGCGCTGGCCGCGCAGGTGGGCGGTATCGGTATAGCGCCGGGCGGCAACATCGGTGATGGACCGGCGGTGTTCGAAGCGACGCATGGCACGGCGCCGGGCTTCGCCGGCAAGGATCGCGTGAACCCGGGCTCATTGATTCTCTCGGCCGAAATGATGCTGCGCTACCTGAAGTGGACCGAGGCCGCCGATTTCATCATCAAGGGAGTCACGCATACCATCGCGCACAAGGAACTCACCTACGACCTCGCGCGCCTGCGCGAGGCCATGAAGGCCACCAAGCGTGAGCTGGCCGCGCGCCGCAATGTCGAGGAGGACCTGCAGCGGCTGGTGCCCGGCGCCACGCTGATGAGCTGCTCGGGATTCGCGCAGGCCGTCATCCGGCACATGGATGACTAGTCGATCGCAGGCTCAAAGCCCGCCGCCCGTGCTCTATGATCGCAATTGCACGGCTTGCCCGCGTCTTGCACAGTTTCTTGCGGAATCGCGGCGCCGTTTCCCCGATTATTTCTGCCGGCCGGTGCCGGCCTTCGGCGATGCGCAGCCGTGGCTGCTGATCGCGGGACTGGCGCCCGGACTGCATGGCGCGAATCGCACCGGCCGACCGTTCACGGGCGACTTCGCGGGCCTGCTGCTCTATGAGACCTTGTTCGCGCTGGGACTGTCCAACCAGCCAAATGGCACCTCGCCCGACGACGGGCTGATGCTGAAAGGAGCGCGGATCACGAACTCCGTGAAATGCGTGCCGCCGGAGAACAGGCCGGAGCTGTCGGAGATCCGGCGCTGCAATCGCTTCATTGCCGCCGAGATAGCGGCGCTCCCGAGCATCAAGGTCATCCTGGCACTGGGCCGCATCGCCCACGATGCGGTGCTGATAGCGCTCGGCAAGCGACCCGGTGCCTACAAGTTCGGTCATGCCACTGAACACCTCATCGCTGGCGTGCATCTCATCGACTCCTACCACTGCAGCCGCTATAACACGCAGACGCGGCGGCTGACGCCGGAAATGTTCCGCAATGTCGTCAGCCGTGCGGTGGCGCTTGGCCACGTTTGACCCCAAGGATTTTGTAGCCTCATTACCCCAGCGGCCGGGCGTATACCGCATGTACGGTGCAGAGCACGTTCTGCTGTACGTCGGCAAGGCGCGCAATTTGCGCGACCGGGTGGGAACCTACTTCAATCCCAGCAATGTCTCCCCGAAGGTGCACGCGCTGGTGCAGCAGATCACGGCCATCGAGGTCACGGTGACGCATTCGGAAGTCGAAGCGCTGCTGCTGGAATACAACCTCATCAAGGAGCACCGGCCCCGATTCAACGTGGTGCTGCGCGATGACAAGAGTTTCCCCTATGTGCATCTGCGCACCGACCATGAGTTTCCGAAACTGACCTTCTACCGTGGCGCACGCAGCCAGCCGGGGCGCTACTTCGGACCTTTTCCAAACGCAGGCGCAGTGCGGGAGACGTTGCAGGGGCTGCAGAAACTGTTTCGCATCCGCAATTGCCGGGACTCCTTCTTCGCGAATCGCAGCCGGCCTTGCCTGCAGCACCAGATCGGCCGCTGTTCGGCGCCGTGCGTGGGGCTGATCGACGCGCGGACCTATGGGCAGGATGTCGATGCGGCGGTGAAGGTGCTCGAAGGCCGCAGCCAGGAAGTCAACGCGCAGCTGCGCGAGCGGATGGAAGAGGCTGCGCAACGCCTGCAATTCGAGCGCGCGGCGCAGATTCGCGATCAGCTGGCGGCGCTGGCGAATGTCCAGTCGCAGCAAATCGTCACCTCCGATGAGGCGGCGGACGCGGATGCCATTGCCATCGTCGGTGAACCCGGCGAGTACGCCATCAGCGTCATGCTGGTGCGCGGCGGGCGAAATCTCGGTACCACCAGCTACTTTCCCCGCGCCGCGCTGGCGCAAAGCGACGAGGCCCTCGGCTCCTTCATCCTCCAGTACTACACCGGCCAGGAGCCGCCCGCCGAAGTGCTGCTGGGTGTGTCGCTGGCCGACGGTGATGCCATGGGCCAGGTCCTTAGGGAGCGCGCGCCGCATGCCGTCAGCGTCCGCAAGCCGGTGCGCGGCATTGCCGCCCGCTGGGTTGAAATGGCCCAGGAGAATGCGGTGCAGTCACTGCGCATGCGCCAGGCGCAGCGACGCAATGCCGCCGAAATGATGGTGGCCCTCGCCGAGGCGCTCGATCTACCTCAGGTGCCGAACCGTATCGAGTGCTTCGACATCAGCCACACGGCGGGCGAGGGCACGGTGGCTTCATGCGTGGTTTTCGGCCCCGAAGGGCCGCTGAAGAAGGAATATCGGCGCTTCAATATTGCCGGTATCGCTCCGGGCGACGATTACGCGGCGCTGCACCAGGCGTTGCAGCGGCGTTACACGCGCATCCGGGACGGGGAGCTGGAAAGGCCCGATCTGCTGCTGATCGACGGCGGAGCCGGCCAGATCGCTGCGGTTCACCGTGCATTAGCCGATCTTGGCGTTACCCACCTCGCCTTGGTTGGAGTGGCCAAGGGCCCGGACCGCCGCCCCGGGCAGGAGCGTCTCTTTGTGCCGGGCGAGGAGGTTCCGCGCACGTTGCCGCCGGAGTCGCCGGCCTTGCGCCTGATCCAACGCGTACGCGATGAGGCCCATCGGTTTGCCATCACCGGCCATCGCAAACGCCGGGCACGGCGCTTCAACGAATCCGTCCTGGAATCGATTCCGGGCCTGGGACCGGCCCGGCGCCGGGCGCTGTTGAAGCACTTCGGGGGGCTGCAGGGGGTGCTGCGAGCCGCGGCCGCCGATTTCGAGCAGGTTGAAGGTATCGGCGCATCACTCGCCCGTAGCATTTATGATCACTTGCATCCCGGCGCGTAGTTCGTCGGACGCGGGCGGGCGTGGGTCGAATACAACAGGTGGATGTTTCCGTGCCGGATCCCTCGGTTCCAGACACTGACGGCCAAGCCAACGGGCGCCAAACGCCCTGGACCGTGCCCAATATCCTGACCTGGATCCGGATTGCGGCAATTCCACTGGTGATCGTGGCCTTTTATGCCCCGTATCGCTGGCACGATCTCGCCGCCTGTGTCGTGTTCGCGGCGGCCGGCATTACCGATACCCTCGATGGCTACCTGGCGCGCAAGCTCGGGCAGATCACCCGGCTCGGTGCCTTCCTTGACCCGGTGGCCGACAAGCTCATCGTGGCGACGGCGCTGGTGCTGCTGGTCTCCCATGATCCGCGGGTGCTGATAGTCCTGATGGCCATCGTGATCATCGGCCGCGAAATCGCGATTTCGGCGCTGCGCGAATGGATGGCGCAGCTGGGCCAGCGGCGCAAGGTTGCGGTGTCGCTGCTTGGCAAGTACAAGACAATTTTCCAGGTGGTGGGACTCTCAATGATGTTTTATCGCAGCCCGCTGTGGGGGCTTGATATCTACATGATTGGTGTGGGACTGACGGTGTTGGCCGCGGTATTGACCTTGGTTTCGATGCTGTCGTACCTGCGGGCGGCGTGGCCGGATTTGCGCAGTTAAGTGCCTCAATCGCCTTGACTTCGCGGCCGCACCCCCTACAATTCCGCCTCCGCACGTACGACGCGGGAATAGCTCAGTTGGTAGAGCGCAACCTTGCCAAGGTTGAGGTCGCGAGTTCGAGCCTCGTTTCCCGCTCCAGATTTCAAGCCGGCATCGGCATGCCGGCCCAGGTTTGCGGTGACCCATGCATGTCCGCCTCCTGCTCATTGCGTCTCTTTCCTGCCTGCTCGCTGCCGCCTCAGCCGTAGCCGCCGACAGAACACTTGCGGTGACGATTTATGCGGATGACCTGGCGTTGGTGCAGGATCAGCGTGACATCGCGATCCAGGGTGGTCGCCAGCGTATCGAGTTCGCGGATGTCTCGGCCAGGATCCGGCCGGAGACCGTCTCTCTGACCGCACCCGATATCAGCATCATCGAGCAGAATTTCGATTTCGATCTGCTCACGCCCGCCAAGCTGATGGAAAAGGCCGTAGGAGAAGACATCACGCTAGTGCGCATCAACCCCGCGAACGGGGACGAAACGCGCGAGCAGGCGCAGGTGCTCGCCACGAATGGCGGGGTGGTATTGAAAATTGGTGATCACATCGAAGTGTTGCGTGACGATGGCCTGCCGGCACGGGTAATTTTCAGCAAGGTGCCGGAGAACCTGCGGGCACGCCCGACATTGTCGGTCACGATTACGAGCCGTCAGCCTGGAACGCGGCGCGCGACATTGAGTTATCTGACTCCCGGTCTGGGCTGGCGGGCGGACTACGTGGCACTGTTCGATGAACGTGCCAGCAAGATCGATGTTCAAGGTTGGGTGACGCTCACCAACTCAAGTGGCACGACATACGACAACGCGCAGACGCTGCTGGTCGCGGGTGCGCCAACGACAGTGGATGGTGGTGAGGGTCGCCAGATCAATTTTCGCCCGCGCCCGCAGCGCGGATCGCTGCAGCAGGCCGGCACGGAAAGCGGCAGTCGCGAGCGACTGGGCGACTTTTACCTCTATCCGCTGGCGGAGCGAACGACAATAGCCAACATGCAGACCAAGCAGGTCAGTTTCCTCGATGTTCACGCCGTGCCTGCGCAACATGGTTACCAGTTCCGCAATGGCTGGCTTGGAAGTGCCGAGCAGCCCCAAAGCGCCCGCAGCGTCTACAGCTTCTCGACGAGCGCCCATGCGGGCTTGGGCGATCAGCTGCCCGCAGGCGTGCTGCGCTTCTATACGAAGGACCAGCGCGGCGATCCACAGTTCATCGGCGAAAGCCGCATCGATCACACTCCCATGGGGTCGACACTTGCGCTGCACACCGGCGATGCGTTCGATGTCAAAGTGAAGCCGACCGTCGCCAAGCGCACCCGGCTGGGAACGTTTGAGTGGCAGACGGACATGAGCTACGAGCTGACCAATGCCTTGCCACGCCCCGTTGTCGTTGAACTCCTTCAGGAAGGCCTGGTCCGCGACTCGCGCATCACGGCGGAGAGCCTCAAGAGTACGCGACCCGATGCCGACTCGGCGCAATGGGCCGTCGCGGTCCCCGCCAATGGCAAAGCCACGCTAACCGCAAGCTTCGATACCCGCTTTTAGGCACGACGCAATGCGCGGCCGCGGCTCAGTTTGGGTGACGGCGGCCGCGGGGTCCTGGATGGCCTTTGCCGCGGCGGCCCAGGCACCGGCTGCTTTGCCGCAGGTTCTCGCGGATGCCCCGACAGATCTGTCGGTGACGGTATATCGGGACCCGGGGCGTAGCTCCGGAGCGATGGACCTCGATCACCTCAGCGGCTTTGCATTGATTCGCGAAACCCGGGTGGTCCGAGTGCCTGCGGGGGAAAGCCGAGTCCGCTTCGAGGGCGTCGCCGATGGCATCGAACCCGTCAGTGCGATTGTTTCCGGGCTCCCCAACGGTCTGATCGAAAAGAATCTCGATGCCGAATTGCTCAGTCCGGCTTCGCTGATAGCGGCCGCACAGGGCAGGCCGCTGACCCTGGTTCGGGGCAATTCCAGGACAGGCAAGATCGAGCGCCTGCCGGGCGTGATCCGGTCGGGTCCCGAGGCGGATGGTGTCGTGTTCCAGACGCAAGACGGCATCGAGGCCCTGCGCTGCTCGGGCCTGCCCGAAACCTTCAATTTCGCGGGCACCACGCGACTTAGCGCAAGTCCGACACTTTCGGCTGTGGTGCGCTCCACCCGAGCGGTCACAGAGGAAATACAACTCTCGTATCTTGCCTATGGCTTCGACTGGTTTGCGGACTACACCGCGACGCTATCTGCCGATGGCAAGATGATTGATCTGGGAGCATGGGTAACGCTCGCTAACGGCAATGGGGTCGGCTTCCCTTCCGCGCATACGCAAGTGGTGGCGGGCCAACTCAACCGCGAGACCAATGGCGCGCCGCCGGTCGCTGACGAGGGAGCGATGTTGGCAGGCTGTTGGCCCAAAGGGTCGACGAGCGAGCCCGTGCAATTGCTCGAAGCTGCGGGCGCAATTCCGTTGGGTTTCGCTGCAGCAAAACGGGCTCGCGCGACCATGGTTGCCAACGCGGTCCTCGAAGAAGTTGCGGTAACCGGCGCGCGGCGCGTCAGCCAGGAGCAACTCGGCGACCTGAAGCTGTATCGCGTACCCGAGCGCACGACCGTTGCCAGCCGCCAGTCAAAACAGGTTCGGCTGCTCGATCGGGCGGGGATTCCGGTGCGGCGCATTTTCGTCGCGGTGGTAGACGAACACGATGACGACGGGCGGGGCGGCGCGGATTGGGTGGCGCCTGCGGAAGCATTGCTGCGGACTCGAAACGACGCGGCGAACCATTTGGGTCTGCCATTGCCCTCTGGACAGGTGGTCGTGTTCGCCGCGCGCGGCGGCGCGCGCCTGCTCTTGCACCAGGATTACGTGCGTGACCTTGCGGTGAATGAGGAGGTGGAAATCGCCTTGGGCAGCAGCAGCGACGTGCAGGTCAGGTGCGTGTCCGAGCAAACCAGCGTCGACCGAGGGCGTGCGCGCACGATCCCGCTGCTGCCCGGCGTGGTGTCGCTGCGCCGCACTTCGCTGAATTCAGTAAGGCGCATTGAGGTGAGCAATGCGCGTAGCGCGGCCATCGACTTCGAGCTGGTGGTACGATTGGCGGACGGAGCTCGTATCATTCGCGCCGACCGGCCGCTTGGAACGAGGAATGGTCGGCCCGTCTTCCGGCTGAAGGTCCCCGCGCATCACATCGTCACGGTCCGCTTTCAGTCGCAGCGCTCCCAGATCCGTGCCATTCGGCCGCCGCAATGAGCAGCCGCAAAGGGATTTTCTTCTCCGAGTGCTCGTGTATACTTGGGGCCCCACGGGTGCTATAGAACACATGAAAATCAATATGTTATGTGTTTTTTATGGCAATCTCCCTTAGATCAGGGATTGCGCCAAAACCTTGCGCACTTTCGAGTAGTCACCGGCTAGGTGGCAGAGTGGTCATGCAGCGGCCTGCAAAGCCGTCTACGCCGGTTCGATTCCGACCCTAGCCTTCATCGCCACTTTTCTAGCCTCTGAAATACAGGGACTTGCGTCAAAGCAGTCCATTGCATTTCGGCTCGTTCGATCTCATCCTGGTGACAAAACCACCGGGTTTGCGGCCAACAATCTGTTTTGTTTAAAAGCGCCTCCTACAGGCCTGCGTTCAACCTTCACTTTAAGGAAACGCAGATGCCAATCTTGATTCGATCCCGAAACGGCGGAAGAACGTTCGAGCTGCGGGGGACCCACCCCCACCTCAAGAAGCCCGTGTACCGCACTTTCGACACCCGCCTCGACGCAGAGCGAGCCGGTGCACAGGCGCTCGGGCAGCTCGGCCGTCACGAAGTGCCCATGTGGCTCCAGCATGCGGACAGCCGGCCCCTGAAGACCATTGGGGAGGCGATCCGGGCCTATTGCCTCGCATCGGACGTTCTCAGGGAGATGAATACTTTTATCGGTTCGCTGCCTTAACCACGCACCGCAGAGCCGGCGGCCAGCCGGGGTAATTTTGACGTATCTGACGTTCGCTACTTTGACTGCATGCGAAAGTAGTATTCGTCATTGGGCTCCTCGCGGCCCCGGCGCGGGAGGAGTGGCGGCATGTTCCAGACGGATATTTCTCCACGTAGCCACTGGGTATCTGAAGGCCAGCGATTCGCCGCCAGACGTAAGGAACATGCGGCTCGTGATACAGGCGGTATTGTCCGAGGGCAGTCTTATCTAGTTCTTGGCTTTTGAGCGGCAAATAAGGGAATAAGAGCGACTAACAATGATGGTTTGCCACGGTTCATATCGGTAGGCCCGCGCGAAGCATCTTCTCGCGCAGCACTCATATGCATGGTCACTGACGGATCCATCGCCGCAGCGCGGCCTCCATGTCAGCCGGTGCCCTTAGCGCCAGTTGCCGATATGCAAAACTTGGCCATCTTTGGCAGACCAAGCGCTGCGCGCCGTTCCTCCAGGTGCTGCGGATCTTCGACCGGCTTGCTCGGCTGATTCACGCCCTTCACACATTCGAATATCATTCCGAAGCGCTGCGGTGTGTGCAGGGCATCAAAGAGTGACGCGTAGTACATCGTGGGCACTTCATCACGCTGCAGCAATGGCTCCATCAGGCCGAGCGCTTGGGCTTGAAAGGCCGGATCGTTCCGGGCTCCAACTGCAATCCAGGCTGCCGCCGTAGCTCCCCTCACTCCCACCATCGAAACGGTTGGCCAGCCGTATTGCGCGATAATCTCCCGCAGCCGGCGAACATTGGCCTCGTTAGCTCCGGGTTCCATCCGCGGACCGACGCTGTTGGCGGATGTGTCCGGCGGTAGTCGCGTTCCGGTGGTCGCCTTTTGAAACAGGCTCTGCAGCTCATCGAGCTTGGCCATCCGAATCAACTCGCCCCGCAGTTGCGGCTGCGATATCGACAGATTGGCGTCCCGCAGCGAGTCCCAATCCGATGTGTCCACGATTTGCGCGGATGGCGGCTGGGGCGGCGGCGCGGTGGAGAAATCCGCCATCAACTTCTGATTCACGCTTCCGCGCTGAATGAGCAACGGTACTCGCGCGTCCGGCGCGGTGCGAGCAACCGCCGTGGCCAAGGTGCGCGCACTGATGACCGTGGTGTCTCCGAACTGGATGATCAGGTCGCCTCTTTTCAGCCCTGTCTGGTCGGCCACGCTACCCGGATTTACCGATGTCACGATCGCGCCGTGCCGGGCCGCAGTGATTGAGGCGGCCCCGGCGTTCACATCCAAGTCCGCGAGCCCAATGCCCAGGTAGACGCGCTGCGCCGCTGGAGCAGACGACGGCGGATTCAGTTCTGCTGCAACCACCAGAAGCGGTATCGAGGTAGCGGCCAATCCCAGGATCCAAAGCCGCAAATGCCGAGGACGCTTAGTCATCATGGCGCGGATTCTGCTCTCGGTCTGTGTGGCGCGACCGACTATCGCAACCGCCCCGAGTGGCATCTTACCGACATACTGATTGATGCGCAGTAGCGTATCCGCATAGAGTCGTCGGTCTACTCCTGCGCCCAATACCCGGGTGTCGCAGTCCACCTCAATCGCCAGTTTCAGGCGGCGCAGTTGCCACCACAGCGGCAAGTTCCAGGGCGCCACTGCCAGCAACAATAGTGCGACAAGCAACAAGACCGGATCGCGCGCAGCAATGTGCTGATTCTCGTGACTCATCGCTGCATCGCGGGTGGCAACCGCTTCGTCCAGAAGCCAGCGTGGCACGACGATCGCAGGTCGAACTAGTCCGAATACGGCGGGGCCGATGTCTTCTGCCACGAGCACTTGATACTTGCCAATCGATTGCCGCGGCCAGTTCCGTCGCGCCCGCATAATGTGTAAGGCGCCCACAAAATATACTCCCAATAGCGAGATCGATGCGGCAAGCCACGACCACTTGGCATATCTCTCGAGCAAGGCCCAAGCCGGCAAGCCGGTCGAGCCTCTAACGCGCTGCGCTTGAGCGCCGACACTTAGTGGCGGAAACGGGATGCCCCGCATCGCGGTTCCGGTGATCGTCGTGACAGTTGTCGGAACACTATTCGAGGATCCGGACGGCGTATGGCCTCTCAGCCCCATAGTTGCGGCACCGGCAAGGGATAGCACCATGGCGCCTGCCCACACCCACCGCCTGGGCCACGCGGCCAACGTGAGGGCGCCGTCGATCGCCAGAGCGGCCATCCCCACCAATAGAGAAACGGCAATCGTATAGACCATCAGTTCCACAATCATGATCCGCTTCCTCGTTTGGGTCGGTCATCGAGCAACCGCCGGATGCGCCGAAGTTGCGCGCTGCTGAGGCGTTTGTCCGAAACCAAGTGAGTGAGTAACAACTCCGCCGATCCGTCGAAAAGCTTGCGTAGCAGCGCCTGTAGTGCGCTTGTGCGGGCCACATCGGAATCCACAAGTGACTGGTATCGGTGCGCTCGGCCTTCTTCAACGTGTCCGACATACCCCTTAGCTTCGAGGTTACGCAGGATGGTCAATACGGTCGTATAAGCGGGCTCGTCACCCAGCAGCTTGCGGACCTCGGAAACTGTTGAAGGTCCCTGTCGCCACAGAATCCGCATGAACTCGGCTTCGCGGTCTGTAAGGGATACATCCATGAAAGCACCTGATACTACGAGCATAGTACATCGTAGTCCCCGGAAGCCAAATGTCAACTACCTAAGTAGTAAGTGAATGAACTACTCTGAGCCTCGGCTGCGAATCGGACCAGGTCTGACCGAGAAGGGCATGGATTACTAGCCTATTTCCGCTGGATTTTATGGTGCGCGACCTTGGCGACATTCTTGGGAGCGCTGCTCATTCCCACGTTCCAACGCATGGTCAGCAGTGCGGTCCAGCACTTTCAAGCCAATCGCTCGGTTCCTCGATTGCTACTTCGCATTTCCTTCAAGGGCGGGCTCGCACAACTCAAAGACGTTGCGACCATGCCAACCGCCGCCAACGTTGCGCGAATCCGAGCGGCTGATGGCATTTCGGCATGGGTCATCGTACTCAATGTTGCGGCGACTACGGGCGTCTTTGGATCCCTTTACGCCGGCTACCGGAACTCCGCGCTCCGAGTAACTTCCAGTACCCTGTCGGCGGTAGTGAATGGCGCGGCTACAATCCTGATGTTTGTGTTCATTGATCCGCAGATGTCTGTGATGACTGACGACGTGATCGAAGGCAGAACGTCAGAGCCGCAGTTTAGATGGGCGGTCGTTCGGCTCGTAGGCAGTCGGTTGGCCGGAACTCTTGCGTCAGGCCAGCCTAATGCGAATCGCCTAGAAAAGCCCGGCTTCTGGCACCATCGTTGGTGACGCATTCTTGCATCACACAAAACTGCGTCACGTGGCGCCCGGATATCTGGGTCCAGGCGATCCCAATGGGCATCCTCACCAACACGATTCGGGGACAGAGCCAAAAACAAAGTAGTAAAACCGCTATTAGTTCGAACTATTCGGAGAAAAATCCGAGTCCTAGAACCTGTGGCTTGACGCTTTGCATGCTCGGGGCAGGGACATCTTCTCGAGGACTTCTTCGGTCGGACCGGAATCCGAGCGGCAGCCGAATGATCGAGCTCTAATCCGTCGACTCCCACGGCCGCATGCCGGGCGCGGCGAGCGATGACGGCCTTCGGCCGTCATCTTAACACTATGTCAGTCGTAACTTATTGATGTATAAACAAAACATCATCATAAACTAGGTCACATAATACTTTATAAACTAAGTTATACAAGTCTATGTATACTAGATAGCGTAATGCACCTAAAACTAAGTTGAGTCATCATGGCGACCCCAAACGAGAAGATTGCGACCTCACTGGAAGCCTTGCGCAAGTTGCAGGCGGGCGGGCGGCGCGTCTTCTCTGCCCAGGAACTCAGCCGCGTTCATCGCGACCGCCTGGTGAAGCACGGCTACCTGCAGCGGGTCATCGACGGCTGGCTCATCAGCGCCAGCCCCACCTCACAGCCTGGCGAGAGCACGCCGTGGCTGACCGCCTTCTGGGAGTTCTGCGGCCGCTACTGTGAGGCCCGTTTCGGGACCAACTGGCATCTGTCGGCCGAGCAGTCGCTGCTGCTTCAACTCGGCATCACCGTGATCCCGAAGCAGGTCATCGTTTACAGCCGCAAGTCTCAGAACAACAAGATTGAGCTGTTGCACGAGACCTCTCTCTACGACATCAAAGAGACGCAGCCGCCGCCAGCCGAAGACCTGACGGTATTCGACACCCTGCGCGTGTTCAGCCTCGAGGCCGCGCTCACGCGCGTGCCCGATGCGTTTTTTGCGGCGAAGCCGCTCGAAGCGCAAATCGCGCTCAATAGCGTTCGCGACGCATCGGGCATCCTGCGAATCCTCCTGCGCGGCGGACACTCCGTTGTAGCGGGGCGGCTCGCCGGGGCGTTTCGCAGGATCGGCCGAGGCCCTCTCGCCGATGAGATCGTGGCGGCCATGCGCGCGGCGGAACACACCGTCGCGGAGAGCGACCCTTTCGTGGCGGCTCCCTGGGTCGGGCGACGCGTCGGGGCCGGCGAGGCACCCATTATCGGGCGACTTCACGGACTGTGGGCGCTGACGCGCGAGACCGTCATCGCGGCGTTTCCGCAAGCACCCGGCTTGCCCCGTGACCGGAATGCTTACTTGCATCAGGTCGATGAAATCTACGTCACCGACGCCTATCACTCGCTATCGATCGAGGGCTACCAGGTGACGGCGGAGTTGATCGAGCGGGTGCGCACCGGTGCGTGGCGACCGGAAACCAACGAGGAAGACCAGAAGAGCCGCAATGCCATGGCCGCGCGCGGCTATTGGCAGGCCTTCACCGCCGTCAAGCGGGGGGTTGCGGCCGTGCTGGGAGGGGCGCCCGCCGCCGAGCTTGCTCGCGAATCGCACCCGGAGTGGTATCGAGAGCTTTTCCAGCCTTCGGTGGCAGCGGGCATCGTGGCGCCTGCGGCGCTCGCAGGCTATCGGCACGACTTCGTTTACCTGAAGACCTCCCGCTATGTGCCCCCGCGCTGGGAGACAGTTCGGGATGCGATGCCGACGCTGTTCGACTTGATGGCGGCGGAGCCTCAAGCCTCGGTGCGGGCAATGCTCGGACACTGGCTCATCGGGTACATCCATCCGTACATGGACGGCAATGGACGCATCGCCCGCTTCCTCATGAACGTGATGCTCGCCTCGGGCGGATACCCCTGGACGGTCATTCGTCTGGAAGACCGGGCTCGGTACCTTACCGCGCTGGACCGTGCGAGTCTGGATCAGGACATTGGGCCGTTCGCTCAGCTGATCGCAGAGCGCGTCCAGGGCGGGCCGCCCACCCAGTTCTAAAGAGGGCGGGCGGGCCCCCCTTGGCGCCACGTGGAACCGCCGCACACCCCTCTGGCGCGCCTGTGCGCACTGATCGATCTGGCCAGCGGCGCGGTGCTTGCAGCGGCCACGGCAGCCCATTGCGCAGCGGGGCATAGCGAACTGGGACTCTCGCGCACATTGCTGGGGGCGCTTGCCCCCGGGGACGTGCTGCTGGCCGA
>DATDIL010000149.1:0-21378 GCA_036521075.1 Steroidobacteraceae bacterium
TGTGGGGCTTGGGGACTGCGCCTTCCTCAAGTACGCCACAATCAAGATTCTGCCGTTGTTTTCCACGAAAGATGTGAAGCTCATCCCCACGCAGGTTTGCGCCAAAGTGGGCGTCGGCCTGCGCGCCCAGGTGCTCAAGCCGCCACAACAGCTGGCGGCTTCGCCCTAGCCGGTTCCCTCGATGACGCTTCCATCGGGGGTGCGGAACTCGTTCGGATGCTCGTCAGTGATCGGGTGCTTGGCGGCGAGGGCCTCGTCGACCTCGATGCCCCAGCCCGGCGCCTCGTTGATCCAGGCATAACCATCCTTGATCTGCACTCGACCCTGGAAAATGTCCTGCACGATGGGTGGGTAGTCGAAGTGTTCGTGGATGCCGAAGTTCTCCTGCGTGAGATCGAGGGTGAGATTGCACATATGACCCACGGGTGAGTTCGGTGCGCCATGCCAGGCGAAGCGCACTTCGAAGTTCTCGCAAAAGGCCGCGATCTTGCGCGCGGCGGTGAAGCCGCCGATATGCGAGACATGATGGCGGACATAGTCGATCTGCCGTGCCTGAACCAGTGGCTGCCACTCATGCGGATTGTTCCACAACTCACCAATGGCCAGTGGCGTGGCGCATTGCTGCCGCACGATGGCGTAGTGACCGGCCTCCTCGGGTGAGAATAGATCCTCACAGTAGAACAGGCGGAATTGCTCCAGGTCCTTGGCGAATTGCACGCCGCGGATCGGATCGACGATGGAATGCGCATCCAGCCCCAAACCGATGTTCGCCGGCATTTCCTTGCGGAATTGCGTGAAGGCATCGAGGATCTTGCGGATGTCCTTGTCGCGATCGAAGGCGATGGCGCCGTCATCGAACCTGGGCTGCCCATACAGGTTGTTGACCGCACCGTCGCGGCCGAACATCGCGACCAGGATGAAGCGACAGCCGGCCTGCGTCAGCTTGGTGGCCGACTCGACCAGCTGCTTGCCGGGATCCTGTGCGCCGAGATTGGCGTGCAGATAGAAGTCGGCCGCCTCGCGGCATTTGCCGCCCACGAGCTGGTAGACGGGCATGCCTGCCTGCCGGCCCTTGATGTCCCACAGCGCATCGCACACCCCGGCGATGGCACAGTTCAGAACGGTGTCGTTCTTGTAATACGAACTCATGTAGCAGACCTGCCAGATCTGCTCGATGCGGTCGGTGGTTCGTCCGACGAGCATCGGTTTCAGATACTGCTCCACCGCGGCCGCCACCAGTTTGGCGCGTCCGCCCGGGAAGGTGTTGGTGGCACAACCCCAGCCGTACAGGCCTGCCTGGTCGGTCTCAACCTTCACGACCATCGAGTCGTTGACACCGCCGCCGCCAATCCCGTAGACGCGGATGTCGCGGATCCTCGGTGCCGGCATGCCACGCGTGGCACGATCAACGACCGCGTGCGCGCGCTGCTCCTTCGCGGAAGGCTCGGCTGCCTGCGTGGCCTGCATGAGCCCGGCCAATGCGGCGCCACCGCCCAGCATCGCCAATTTCAGCATGGCCCGGCGAGATTCGGGGTTCTTGGACATGGAGGCCACTCCTTGACGGAACTGATTGCGATTAATGGGCCGCGGGCTGTTTCTTCACGTCACGGTCCATGAACTCCAGCCAGAATCCTTGCGGGTCGGGCACGAACATGGAGCGCACGGTCGGACTGATGAACGTCGCGTCGTTCTTCTTGCTCAAGGTATGCGCTTTGATCGCATGTACGCGCGCGAGGATCGCGTCAGTATCCTTGACCATGAACAGGAAGTGCGCAGTGCCCGGGTCCTGGATGAAGCCGCGCTTGAACGTGTGGTTGTGGTCCTTGTACTCGATCAATTCGAGCGCCACCGGGGAGCCGGGCACCATTGCCTGCGCCATCCGGAACTGGCCCGCGGTATGCGTCAGCTGCGCGTCGGCCTTGTCTCCCATGAACTTCGGACTCACCCAGAACTTAAGCTCAGGTCCGGCGAGGTCCTGGTAGAACTTGCAGGAGGCTTCGAGGTTGTCGACCACGATGGCGACCCGCGCACCCAGCACCTTCGAGTCCGCCGCTGCGGTGGAGGCCGGCGCCGGGGTGATCTGCAGCAGCTGCAGCGGATAACCATCGGTATCGCGCAGCATGACTGCGCGGACTTTGCCGCTGATGCCCGGCCAACTGTTCAGTTCAACGGGCGCGCCGCCTTCCGTGATCACGGTGTCGCGCTCGGACCTCAGCACGGCCAGCGTCTTATCGAGATCGCGGACAATGATTTTCAGGTAGGACGCGCCCGGATCGCGCAGGGCCGGATGATAGGGCTGCGACTTCACGCCCTTGATCTCGATGGCCTCGATGGTCATTTCCGGCTCGCCGGGTTTGGCGGCAGTCCCGGGAATGGGCAGCAGCGCGACGCGGCTGTCGGATTTGTAGACATCATCGTCCTCGCCCAGTTCGGCAAACTCCTGCAGTCCGCGGGCAACGAAGAAGGGTCGCGGCGCGGTGCGCGGACCCACCAGTTCCAGACCGATCAGGTCCGAGTAGAAATGGATGAGCGGTTCGGTCTCACCGATCTCACGGCCGAGATGTCCGGCACGCAGCACCTGGCCGGTGCTCGGCACCAGCGCCGTGGGCGGTGCGTCCAGGCTCCCGCAACTGGCCGCGGCGGCCTTGCCGGAAAGTCCCAGCACCAGTGTCATCGCCATGAGGCCGCCGGCGGCACTCTTTGCATATCGCGACATCTTGCCCCCCTTGTCCATTTCAGGAATTTATTGCACGCCGAACGCGAGCAGCACGTTGCCCGGTGATTCGGCGACCACGCCATATCCGGACCCCACGAGCAGCAGCCCCCCGGCGACCGTGGGGCCGGCCGACGCAATCGAACCGCCATGCGCGGGCACGGCATTGACCGTCGTGAATGCATGCGCGGATTGGTAGCTCCAAAGCGGGTGCCCATCTGCACTGGACAGCGCCCACACGCCACCATCGGATGCGGCGACGAACAGCACTCCGGGTATGGCCGTGACCGCGGCGGTGTAGGCGACCTTCGGATCCGGTGCGCTGCCGGGGGTTACCGACCATTTGCGCTGACCGTCGGCGATGGCGAACGCCGCAATGCCGCGCCGGCCGCCGGGCAGATAGACCGTGCTCTCATCCATGGCCCCGCCCCACACGGCCCCGCCGCTGAGGGGGGATGTGGGGTGATCGATGTGCCAGACCGTGGCACCGCGTCGGCTCACATCCAGCGCCAGGACATCCCCGGGCTTGGTTTCGAAAACGATCAGCGTACGACCGTCGGCCAGGTGCCTGAGCATGGGCGACATGGGAACGTCCCAGTCGGGGCCGACCACTTTGGGGCAGTTGTCGGTTCTGCCAGCACCCGCGCAACCCACGATAAAGGAGTCGCCCGGGTAGACTTGATGCACCCACAGCCGTTTTCCCGTCTTCATGTCCAGGGCGAGGATGGCATCGGTGGTCGGTGGCGCGGGGTAGGTCGAGGCGTCGCCCGTACCGACGTACACGGCGTGATGCGCGGGATCGAGGGTGGGCGTATTCCATATCGGCACGCCGGCCGGCGCCCACTGCTGGACACCTCGCGAGTTCTTGTGCGTGGGCCGCGGCCGCTGGGCGATGCTGTAGGTTTTCCAGATGATCCGCCCCGTGTTCGCATCCAGCTCGCTCACGCTGCCCGTGGCGGTGCAGCAGGGAAAATCGAGGACGCGCGCCTGGAAGCCTTCCCAGGCCGAGATCGGCACATACAGCTTGCCCTGATACAGCGCGGGCGCAGCGGTGATGCGGGTGGCGTAATTCTTCTCGACGTGAGTCTTCCAGATCGCAGCGCCGGTTTGCGCATCGATGGCATAGGCATTGGCCTTAAGATCGCCGAAGAACACCGCGTAACGATGCTTGCCATGCGTGGTGATGGGTCCCACAGTCATGGCGTTGCGCACGCCGGCAGCGGGGCGGAAGGACCAGTAGATGCAGCCCGTGGCCGCGTCCAGCGAATAGACGTAACCGATGTCCGTGCCGACGAATACCCGCCCGCCGACCACCGCCGGTTGTGCGAAGGCCGAGGTGCCACCCGGAAAGCCGAAGGCCCATTTCAGTTTCAGGTTCGGAACGGTGGCAGCGGTCAGGCCGGCCGCCGCGGTGGACTGAAAGCGGGTGTTCGCGATGTCGTTCCCCCAGCCGTTCCAGTCACTGCCGGGCGCGAGGTGCAGGGGCGGATTCGCGGTGCAGTGATTCGGCATTGAGGCGGAGTCGCCGGCTTGTTTCGAACCCAGGAATTGGCCCGACAGTGACTCGGCCACGCGCCGCCGGTCCGCCTCGCTCAGGGTATCGCCCACCGACTTCATCAGGCCCGTGGTCAAGGCGGTATAGATGCGCTCCGGGGACATGCTCCGCAGGGTGGTCGGCGAGGGCGCCCGCTCGTACGCCTTGTTGCCATGGCAGGACACGCAGTGCTGCTGGAAGACCGCAAAGCCGAGCTCGGTTCCGCGCCGCTCGGGGGCGCTGCTGTCGGCGGCACGGGCTGCGTGCATGCCCACGGCGCCCACGAGTGCCCACGTCAAAGCGCCGCGCAGCCTGCTCGCACCTTGTTGCAACACGCACTCCCCCTGACCGCCGAGGCCGGCGTCCGGCGATTCTACGGCAGTTGACGCGTCAAGGGACCGTTGCCTTGGCGTAGCGTTGGGTGCTTATATGACCGCCGCAAAAACAGGGGGATGCAATGAAGGTGCGGCACTGGCAGTTCCTGCGAAGTTCCTTGGGTCTTGGCCTGCTCGCCGCAGTCCTCATCCCGGCGGCCGCCGAGGCACAGCGACCCCCGCGCGGCCCGACGGGGCCCTTCGCGACCTTCACTGCCGAGCAGGCGGCCCAGGGTAAGGCGGTCTATGGGCAGCAATGCGGCAACTGTCACGGCAAGAACTTAAGTGGCAGCGAGTTTGCGACGCCGCTGAACGGCAATGCCTTCAGTCTCAACTGGGGCGGCAAGACGGCCGGCGAATTGTTCACGTTCATTCGCACCCGCATGCCGCCGACCGCCGTCGGCTCCCTGACCCCGGCGGCGACCGCCGGCCTGGTCGCATACCTGCTGCAGGTCAACGGCGCCAAATCGGGCGAGGCGCCGCTCGCGACCGATGCGACGGCGCTCGCGGGGCTGCGCGTGCCGCGCAATCCGGTCTCGCCCGCGCCGCCGATGATGCCGCTGTCGCCGCTGTCGCCGCCGATACCGAAAGTATTCGTGCCGAATCCGCTGGATGTGATCACACCGGTCAGTGACGCGATGCTGCGCAATCCGCCGCCGGGTGACTGGTTGTTGTGGCGTCGCACCTACAGCGATACGGGCTTCAGCCCGCTGCGGCAGATCACCCGCCAGAACATCGAGGAACTGCGGGTCGCGTGGGCGTGGACCTTGCCCAACGGCCGCAACGAGACCACACCGCTGGTGCACGACGGCGTGCTGTTTGTGGCCAGTTGGGGCGATAACATCCAGGCCCTCGATGCGGCGAGCGGGGATCTGTTGTGGCAGTACTCGCGCGTGCTGCCCACCGATGCGCGGTTGTCGGTGCACCGCAATTTTGCGATCTATGGCGATAAGCTGTTCGTTCCGACCTCGGATGATCATCTGGTCGCACTGGATGTGAAAACCGGCACTGTCGCGTGGGACGCGCCGGTGGCGGACTATCAGCAGGGGTGGCAGACCACGGGCGGTCCGCTGGTGGCGAAAGGCAAGGTGCTGGTGGGCGTGGTCGGACAGTCCCCCGGCGGCGGCGCCGTCGTGGCGCTGGATGCGCAGACCGGCAAGGAGGCCTGGCGCTTCCACACCATCGCCCGCCCCGGCCAGTTCGGCGGCGACAGCTGGAACGGGTTGCCGCTGGAGAGGCGCAGTGGCGCCTCCGTGTGGACCGCGGGCAGCTATGACCCGCAGCTGAACCTGGCCTACTTTGGCACCGGTCAAACCTACGATACGGGCCCGCTGCTGCATTCGATCAACAAGCCGGGCATCAGCACCGACAGCCTGTACACGGACACCACGCTGGCCTTGGATCCGGACACGGGCAAGCTGCTGTGGCACTTCCAGCACGTGCACAATGACCAGTGGGACCTGGACTGGGCGTTCGAGCAGGAAGTGATTGAGCTGCCGGTCGCGGGCGCCCGGCGCAAGCTCATCGTCACCTCCGGAAAAATGGGCATCGTCGAGGCGCTGGATGCGGCCACGGGCCAGTACATTTTCTCGAAGGACCTCGGCATCCAGAATGTCATCAGCGCCATTGATCCGAAGACCGGCGAGAAGAGCATCAATCCGGCGGTCGTGGTCGGGGCGGGCAAGCCGGTGACGATCTGTCCGCACCCGGGTGGTGGCCGCAATTGGAATGCGACCTCGTACAACCCGGACACGAAAGTCCTGTACGTGCCGATGGTCGAGTCCTGCATGGACCTGATTCCGGCAGGTCCGGGTGAGCGCGGCAACCTCTCGTCGGGCTACAACTGGACCATCCGTCCGCGGCCGGATACGGATGGCAAGTACGGACGCACCGAAGCGGTCAATCTTCAGACGCATCAGGTGCTGTGGACTGACCGGCAGCGCGCGCCCGGGACCACGTGTCTGCTGGCGACCGCCGGCGGTGTCGTGTTCTCCGGTTCGCTGGATCGTTTCCTGCGCGCATACGATGACACCTCCGGCAAGCAGCTGTGGCAGGTGCGCATGAACGATGTGCCCAGTTCCTGCCCGATCTCCTACAGCGTCAAGGGGCGCCAGTACATCGCCGTCGTCGTCGGCAATGGGGGCATTGAGACCCAGACGTTTCCGACCATCGTGCCGGAGATCCAGAACCCCCAGCAGCACGCCTCATCGATCTGGGTGTTCGAACTGCCGAAGCGCTTTCGCTAGGCATCAGACGGTGACGACGACCTTGCCCACCTGTTGATTCGACTCCAGGTACGCATGTGCCTGCGCGATCTGATCCAGCGTGAAGGTCCTGGCGATAACCGGCTTTAGTTTCCCGGCAGCAAGACCGGCCTGGATGGTTTCACGCACACGCGCGAAGCGCTCGGGCTTGTTTGAAATCGCGGAGAATACCCAGCCGCGGATACTCAGTCCCTTCAACGCGACGGGCCAGTGGGGATAGGGCGTCGCCTGTTCACTCAAACCGCCGTAGATGAACAGGATGCCTTCTTCGGCGAGCGCGTTGCACAGCTTCTCGACGAACGGTCCGCCGACCGGATCGAAAGCCGTGCGTGCACCTTTGGCGTGGGTGATGCGCATGACCTCGGCGACCATGTCGGTCTCTTCGGTGGCGATCACGTGCTGTGCGCCGTGCTCGCGCAGCGCGGCGGCCTTGGTGCTGTGGCGCGTGAGGGCGATCGGCACGGCGCCGGCCCAGTTCGCGAGCTGGATGGCCGCAAGGCCCACGCTGCTGGAGGCCGCCGGAATGAGCACATGGTCACCGATTCCGACCTTGGCCACCTCGATGATTGCGTAAGCGGTGAGAAAGGCCATCCAGATGGAGCAGGCCTGCACGGGGGTGAGTCCCGGCGGTACGGCAAACACACTGCGGGCCGGCACGATGGCGCTTTGCGCATATACGCCATACTCGCCGAGGCGGTAAGTGGGGATCACGCACACACGATCGCCGGGCGCGCGCCCATGCACCCCCGGACCGATCGCCTCGACGATGCCGCAGGCCTCGTAGCCCATGAGTGAAGGTAATTTGGGCGAGCCAAGATACCGGCCGGCCCGATACATCGCCTCGGAACGGTTCAGGCCGATGCTCTCGACCCGGATGCGGATTTCGTGCGCTCCGGGATTGCCGACGGGCAAATCCTCGATGCGCAGCACCTCGGGGCTACCGGTTTCATGGATGCGTACGGTCTTGGTCATGGACTTCTCCTTATCCGAAGCATAACCCGGCGCAACGATCTACGATGCACGCTCCGAATCGCAAGGAGACGAAAATGGCGCACGGTGGATTCTCGAAGCCGCGCCTGGCGCGCATGCACCAGGTGATGGCCGCGCATGTCGAGCAGGGTAGGGTAGCCGGGCTGGTCACCTTGCTCAGTCGCCGCGGTGAGACGGTGGTGGACACGATCGGCTGCCAGGACCTGGTCCACAAGGATCCGATCCGTCGCGACTCGATTTTTCGCATCGCCTCCATGACCAAGCCGCTTACCGCCGTCGCGGCGATGATCCTGGTCGAGGAATGCAAGCTGACCCTGGATGATCCCCTCGATGGCTTTCTGCCGGAGCTGGCAAATCGCCGCGTGTTGAAGCGCATCGACGGACCCATCGATCAGACCGAAGCGGCAAATCGCCCGCTCACGCTGCGCGATCTGCTCAGCTTCCGTTGGGGCATGGGCATGCTGATGGGGCCTGAGGCGCAGTACCCGATCCAGCAAGCCATCAATGCGGCGGTGCCGCCGGGCATCGATCCGAGCATGCCACTCGGACCGGATGAATGGCTGCGCCGCTTAGGCTCGTTGCCGCTGCTGTGCCAGCCCGGAACACGCTGGATGTACCACACCGGCTCGGATGTGCTCGGCGTCCTGATCGCGCGCGCGTGCGGCCAGCCGTTTGAAGTCTTTCTCAAGGAACGTATTTTCGAGCCACTGGGCATGCGCGACACGGGATTCTTCGTGCCTCCGGGCAAGCTCGGCCGGTTCACAAGCTGCTATGCCGTCAATGAGTCTGATGGCGCGCTCGAAGTCATCGATGATAGCCAGAGTTCCAAGTGGAGTCGTCCGCCGGCATTTGCGGCGGGTGGAGGCGGCCTGGTGTCGACCATCGACGACTACTGCGCCTTTGGCCACATGATGTTGAACAGGGGCAACCTGGGCGCAGAGCGCATCCTCGCCCGTGCGACGGTCGAGGTGATGCTGACCGATCAGATCACGTCCGCGCAGAAGGCCGCCTCGCCATTCTCGCCGGGCTTCTGGGATTATCGCGGCTGGGGTCTGGGATTGTCAGTGATCACGGGGCGTGCCAGCACCGCCATGGCCCCGGGCCAGTTTGGTTGGTCCGGCGTGTACGGCACGGACTGGGTGTCGGACAGCGTCGAGGACCTCGTCACCATCCTGATGATCCAGCGCTACAACATGGGGCCGACCCGCGTCAATGAGGACTTCCGCACCCTCGCCTGTCAGAGCCTCGACGACTGACTCTAAGGCTCATTTTTGGAATTCGCGCACGAGATTGGCACAGGAGGCCTTATCCGCCTCACACAAAACGCTCATGGTCACTTTTGAACCGCCGCCGGTTGAAATCACCATGCGTTTCACGACGGCGGGATAGGACGGATCCGTCTTTGGCGCAAACGACCACACGGTCAGGTGCGTCTCATCGGTAGCAATCGTCCAGCCGCGTACTACGGAAAAAGACACGTCTTTCGTGTGCTTCAGCGATGCCAGCGCTTCGGCGACAGTCTTGTAGCCGACGTCCTCCGCGGCAGCGAATGTGGTCACGAGTAACCCAACACAAAGCGCAAGCACCGGGCGTGGACTGCGGGCATCACGCGCTTCAATCATGATCGAGTGCTGGCTGACTGGCGCAAGGGATCGGCGGCATTCCTGTCCTTCTCCGTATTCGCCTCAGCCTCGATCTGCGTCTCAAGCGGTGGCGGCGGCATCCTGCCCGAGGTCAGAAACAGCAAGGCCCACCCAAGATGGCTTGCCCCCGGGGACCTGCGCTGCCGGGCTCTGCGGGTACTGCCCATGAGGTAGATGGCCACAGACATCACGGCGAGGAACACGATACCCAAGATGACTGGAACATTATTCATGGCGCGTCCACTCTAGCGGTTGCGGACTCTCATGGCCTGTTGATCATCAGGTATGCCTACTCGGCCGATGCATGAATACCCGCCCAATGCCACCAGCGGTGGGGAATGGCACAGGGCAGAGTATATGCCCCCGTGCGGGAACAAGGGACCCGCGCGGTGAGGTAATATGCGCGTCAACAGAAGGGGGGATAGCGCATGTCACGTCGTTACCTGTTCGCCGCAGCCGCAATCGCCGCAGCTTCGCTCGCGTTCGGTGCCGCACCGCCTACCACGCGAATTGGCGCGGCCGTCACGCCCCCCTGTAACCGGGCCTGCATGATCGGCATCGTCGATCAGTATCTCGCCGCGCTGGTTCGCCACGATCCGACGGGCCTGCCGCTGAACCGGGACGTCAAGTTCACGGAGAACACCGCACGACTCAAGGTCGGGAGCGAAGGGCTGTGGGTGGGCGCATCGGCGCTGCCAACGGGCCCCCGCATCTACGCTGTCGATGTCGGCGCCGGGCAAGCCGGTTTCTACGGTGTAATGAAGGAACGCGATCGGCCGTTGATCATCGCGTTGCGGTTGAAGGTGGAGAACGGCGAAATCACGGAAATCGAGCACGTGCTGGCGCGCAATTTGCGCGCCGACGCCGTGAAGAATCTGGCCAATCCCCGCCCGGAATTCACGGCGACCCTGGCCGCGGCCGACCGCTTGCCACGTCAGCAGATGGTCAACATCGCCGACAGCTATTTCGAGGCGATCGAGCATGCCAACGGCAAACTCGCGCCCTTTGCCGACGATTGTGTACGCCGTGAGAATGGCGGCCAGACGACGCACAATGCGCATCCGGTGCCGTGGCCGGTTCCGCTCGGCTCCAAGCAGGCCGACGATGCGATGGCCTACATCGGCACGCTCAGCTGCAGCGATCAGTTGGATACACACGTGATGGACTTCATCACTCGGCTGTGGCCGCGCCGCTTCGAGATTGTCGACGAGGAGAAGGGCCTGGTCTTCGCTTTCCCGATGTTCCACCACCGTGGTGGATCGGGCACGATCAAGATCTACAACGTGCCCGGGGTGGACAGCCTGCCGCTGGGCGGATCCACGACCAACCTGCAGGCCGCAGAGATCTTCAAGATCAACCATGGCCGAATTATCGGGATCGAGGCCATGGGTGCATCGCTGCCCTACGGCACGAAGAGCGGTTGGGGCGAATAGCCGAGGCCATGCAGCCAGCCGATCCGTGACGCCTCATCGTTGGTCTAACGTTCGAGTTGGTCACGCTCGGTAGTGAGGCCATTTCGGATCTCCTGCAGCAATCCGGCGCGATCGGCGTCGGCCAACCTGGCCTCCGGAATGTCCGCAAGGTTCGTGGTCCAAATCGGCGCACCCCATCGCGGGTCGCCACGGTAGCGCGGGATAATGTGCCAATGCAGGTGGGGGATGACATTGCCAAGTGCGGCCACGTTTATGTGATCCGGGTGGACTGCCTTCGCGATCGCCGCCTCGGCGCAGTACAGGTCGGCGCAAAACGTACCCCATTCTTCCTTGGACAACTCCTCGGGTCGCGTTGCGTGGCGAATGTCCAATATGAGCAGACACTGACCGCGATAAATCTGGTTCGCCGCGAGGTAAAGCGATGAGACGGCCAGCTGTGCCACGAGGTCCCAGTACTCGTTGCTGTTCTGCCTAGGCACGTCGAAGGGGCAATCGGTGCCGCGAACCAGACGATCCCACTGGGCGTGTTCCACGTGCGTTGCTACCAGGCCATTGTCTCGCCGGAACCACGGAACTTGACGGGCGTGTCTTTGTAGTGCGGCAACTCGTCATCTATTCGAGTCGCCGCATATCGGCAATGAACATGAAATTCAGGATTGAACCGGCCTTGAGGTAGCAGATCGCCGTTTACGCCGCGAAATGGATAACCCGGCACCTCGGCAAAGAGGTAAGTCCCGCAGCGGCTACACCGAGTACGAGGAGTCGTCTTCAGAGCAAAAACGGCGGTATCCCCGCGCGTGACAGTCACGGCGCAGGTCGGGTAAAGGGCAACAGAATAGGCTCTCCCGTGAACGGCCTGGCAGTCCCGGCAATGGCACACGTACTGCGCCATCGGTTCGCCGGTCAATTGTGCCTCGACGCCGCCGCAATCACATCGAACAGACATGGTGGTCATTGGATCTCCCGGGGGTTGCGTCGCGCCGTTGCGCACGCGAATCCTCAATGTCCGAAAACGATGGGTATGCCCGTCGGCCCGCGCGTCGCAGGCGCTAGGCCCCGCCGCGCAGTTCGCTATCGAGATCGGTCGTGTCCAGTTCGAATACGTGATTGTCATAGTCAAAGAAGTACAACGAGGTATCCGCCCTGGCAAGTATGAACTCCAAGTTCATTGCTTTCAGTTTCTCCACAGTCGCCAAGAGTTCCGCCTTTGTGACACGGAAGGCGATGTGGTCGCCGGTGCGCTTGCGCTCAACAGCGGCTTTGGCGAGCAGGACCCAGATATTTCCGAGGTTGATGAACGTTTCATCGTGTCCATCGGCATCGACGCGACGGACAGTCTTGGCTTCGAACAGGTCTTCGAAAAGGAGAGCCGTGCGCGCGGGGTCGGCTACGACGAGGGCGATGTGACTGATTGAGTTGAGCACCTGCGCACTCCTCCGGCGCCTAACGAAGTTGAGCGGCGCGGTGCCGCGGCACGACGGATACCATATTCACCGCGCGTCCGCTCCAGCGCAAGTTAGTTGCGCTTTGAAGTCGTAATGGATTGACTAACCAGGGAAGCCATCACCCTGCCGGACTCCTCGGAGCGACTCATCAAGCCTGCCGTTACACCGAGCCTGTCGGAATCAGATCTGTTCTGGCTAGTTTTCCATTTTCCCACGAGACGTTTAATTGGAATTTCGATTCCGACTATTCCCTGAAGCATTTTATCGACGTACTCCATTGGCGCATCGGATACTTTCCAGGGGAGCGCCTGACCGGCTTCATGAATGTCGGTTAGCTGATTGACGTGCGCCAATAGCCATTCGCGCTCCTCAATGGCGACAGGAACGCCGTAGGCGTGGACGACTGCATAGTTCCAGGTTGGAACCGCCTTCCCATGGGCATGCTTGCTCGGATACCACGATGGCGTTATGTAGCTCTCGGCACCCTGGAATATCACCATCGACTCGGCCGTAGCGGATAGGTGCTTCCAGGCGTCATTGGCCCTGGCGACGTGACCAATCAGCGTGCCGCAATCGCCGCGATTTGCGTCCATTAGAAATGGGATGTGATTGGCGACCAGGCCGCCATGATCGAGGGTGACCCATGCCCCAAGCGGATGCGCGCGTATTAGCGCCTGCAGCACTGCGACATCAAGTTCTTCGTGCTGCTTTGGAACATACATACTATGGCACCGTGTCCATATGTTGGGGCTGACCTTCGCCTACATTTCGGGCGTGGCCGACAGGCTAATCAGCGGTGTGAGGAGACCCAATCCTTCGCACGTAATGATACAGCTACTTCGCCGCAGCGGGTCTCCTTCCATGCGTCCAGCGCCAAAGTTGAGCGGTGCGCCGCAGCATTGCGACAGGCACATGACCGGTGCGAAATATATGCGTAATGGTGCGCGTGCTTTCGTGCGATTGGTCAGGCCCGCGGTGTCTGCGGGGGTTCAATCTCGACGTTGTGTTCCGCGTCGTCGTGAACATCCACACGCTCTTGCTGAATTGACCGCGGCTTGATTTCCGCGGCGATCGCGGCAATCGCGCGCATCGCGGCCTCATCGGCTCTTACTGCCCATTTGCCGGCGGCGGCGTGCGTCACACGATAGACCGCGGTATTGGGTGTGGGAAAACCAAGCTGGAACCTGCGGAACAGGCTCATGCCGACATGGTCGATGGTCTCGAAGCCCCATATCTGCCAGAACAGCAATGCCATCCACATGCCGTGACCGAAGATCATCGTGCCGTCGGGCAGTATCGGCAGGAACTGGTTGCGCGCCCGGGCGACACGCTCATGGAACTCGCGAAACGTCTCGGCGGCCGGCCCCGTGCGCTGCTCGGGATCGGACTTGATCCAGTACCGCGCCACCACGGCCTCGCGTTGGGCCGAAGAGCTGCCGGTCATCTGTGCGGTGTCCACGGTTTCAAACTCACGCAAATCATCATGGGTTGCAGCGCTGCGACCCATGCGGGCGCAATAAGGCGCGGCGGTGTCGAGCGCGCGCTTGAATGGCGATGCCCAGATTTTGACGCAGGTGGCCGGCAGGAGCGCTGCCAGGGCCTGCGCCTGCAGCTGGCCCAATTCGGTCAGGGGAACGATGGGGTTGGCGAGAGTGATGCCGCCCACATTGGCCTGGCTCTGGCCGTGGCGAATCAGATACACGGTCGTCGGGGTGTGGCTCATGCCGGCATTTTAGTGTCAGAGTGGCGCGTCGCGCCGCGCTTTCGCGGCATTGACCTGCTCGAGCAGTTTGGCGTTGCGTTCATAGACCGAGAGTGCTTCCACGGCCACCGTGGCCAGCGTCGGTGTGCCGGTCTCAATGATTTCAAGCAACCACGCGAAGGCGGGTTCGCTGCGATGTAGCGCCGCCGCGCGGATCAGGGCACCGCGCGCGGGGGTCACGATGTCGGCCCAGGCATCCCGCAGCAGTGTCAGCGCCTCGGGCCGGCGCGATTCACCCAGGGCCAGTGCCGCGTATTCCTGCAAGACTTCGTCCTTCGCGTGCAGGTAGCTCGCGACAAAGGGCAGCGAATACTCCGGTGCGATGGCCAGCAGGGCGCCAAAGCACTCACCGATCACCTGCGGTTCGGTATCCCCAACGTGCACCTTCAGGCGCAGCACGGCCTCGGCCTCGAAGGGATTGCCGCAGGAAATCGCGCGCGCGGCGCCGCAGCGCACCGCCGCTTCAGGATCATTCAACAATCCGGCCAGCTCCACGACGGCGCGCAGGTGACCGCTGTTGGCCAGTCCCAGCGCGCAGCTGCAGCGCAGATCCGTGGCCGTGTCGGCGCGTCCGCCCCAGACGGGCTCGAGCTGCCGGTAACGGATGCCGGATTCATAGAACGCGGTGTCTGGGGCCTCAAGCGCCACCACGGCGCGCGCGATGGCGCTCTTGGCCTTGCACCGTGGATCGCGCTTGACGGCATCCGCCAAGAACCGCGAGTAGGCACGGAGCAGGTCAGGAATGAGTTCGTGCAGCAGTCGCTCGCCACAGAGCACCGCGGCGCGCGCCACCACCAGGAAGTGGCGATCCGCCAGAGCGGTTTTCAGGATGGCAAGCTGCTCGGCCCGTGGCGCCACGGGGGCCAGGGCGTTGAGAATATCCAAAGCGGCCTGTGCCTTGGCATCAGCACTTTGCCGCACAGCCTTCGGCATGGAGTGTGCGCTTACAACCGCACCAGGCCGCGCTTGTGCGCGACCGCCACCGCTTCGGTGCGACTGATCGCATCGAGCTTGGTGAGGATGGCTTTGACGTGCGTCTTGGCTGTGCCCTCGGTGATGCTCAGCCGTCGGGCAATGTCTTTGTTGCTGCGGCCTTCGGCCAGCAGCTGCAGTACACCCAGTTCGCGCTGCGTGAGACTGGGCTTTGCCATGCGCTGCAGTGCCTTGCTGGCTACGGACGAGGAGGCGTAGGGACGATCTTCACTGACCGCGCGGATGGCGGAGAGGATCTCGGTACGCGGCGCGTCTTTGAGCAGGTAGCCCTTCGCGCCCTGGCTGAGGCAGCGGAAGATGTCCTCGTCGCCATCATAGGTGGTCATGACGAGCAGGCGCGCACGCGGATGCGCGGCCAGTACCATCTCGACCACGGCGACGCCATCGCGCTTGGGCATGCGCAGGTCCAGCACCATGACATCGGGCTGGTGGCGGTTGTACAGTTCGGTGGCTTCCTCGCCGTCGGCGGCCTCGGCCACGACTTGCATGTCGGGCTGTCGATTGAGGATGGCGGCGAGGCCGTCGCGGACCACGGGATGGTCATCGGCGAGGATGACGCGGATCTTGTGCACCGGCACCGCCGCGGGCGCCACTGCGGCGCGCGCAGGGCTCACGGAATATTCCGGCGCGGCAGACGCACGCTCACGCGCGTGCCCACACCCCTGTGGGTCTCGATCTGCCAGGTGCCGCCGATGGCGGTGGCGCGCTCCTGCATGTTGCTCAGGCCAAACCCGTGCTGCGCACAGTCCTCCGGAGAGCCTTCCATGCCCGCGCCATCATCGGCCACGGTGAGCAGCCAGTGAGCAGCTTCACCGATCAGGCTGATGCGCACATGCTGGGGATGACCATGACGCACGGCATTGCTGACCGCTTCCTGGGCGATGCGCAGCAACGCATGTTCATGTTCCGGCGCGAGGCCCGTCGCCGGCGCTCGGCCCTCGAAGCTGCACTCGGTGCGGCCCGGCACCGAGGAGCGTTCGGCCAGCTGCCGTAGGGCGAGTTCAAGGCCGCCGCTGCGCGTCTGATCCGGGCGCAGCGCCATGACCGATCGGCGTGCCTCGGCCAACCCCTCGCGCGCGAGGTCGCGGATCCGCTCGGCGATCAGCCCCTGGGTGGCGCATTGTTCGGCGCCTTCGAAATCCTCGGCCGCGGCCAGCTGCATGAGGATGCCGGTGAAGGCCTGCGCGAGGCCATCGTGGATTTCACGGCCGATGCGATTGCGTTCCACGAGCACGGCGGCCTCTTTGGCCGAATGCGCCAGTCGCATGATCTCGATGGCGAGCGTTGCCTGCTGCGCAAGCGCCACCAGCAACTCGCTGTTGACCAGCCTGGCCGCCTCGGCGTTCTTGAAATACAAAGTGATGAAGCCGACATTGCGGCCGCCGAACAGCAGCGGGAAGGCGACCATGCCGGTGTGGCCGGCGCTGCGCTGGTACTCCTGCAATCCCGGCCACGAGGGGACGTCGTCACCGGCCAGCAGATTGCAGAACATCGGCAGCTCGGTGCGCGACAGTTTCTCGCCCAGGGCATCGCCATCGGCCGGGATGCTGGCGGTGAACGCGGGGGGCATCAGCTGACCAGCATCGACATGGGCGACGATCTCCCAGATCGCCGGGGCATCGTGGCGGACGATCACGCTGCCGGCGGCCGCATCGAACTGTCGTGTGGCCTCCAGCAGCACATGCCCGAGGAAGTTGCGCGCATCGGGCTCGGTGGCCAGCCGCTCGAGATTGCCGCGGATGACGGCGTTGGCCTTGGCCAGCTCGTTCATGCGCAGATCGGCCGCCTGCTCACGCTCGCGGCGCACCACCTCGATCAGGCGCTCACGGTGCAGTCCGGCACCGATCACACCGGCCGCGGTTTCGAGGGCGGCAACTTCGGCCGGATCGATCGCGCGGCGCTGACGGGTATTGTCAAAAGTGAGTGCGCCAAAAAAACCATTGTCTACAAAAATAGGGACCACGGCCTTGGTCAGCGTGCTGCCATCGGCCGGGCCGCTCGCGCCGCTGCCCTGGTGCGCCGGATTCAACAGCACACTGCGACCCGCGCGCAACTCCTGGCAGGTGGAGAAAATGGTGTTCTCGGGGCAGCCGCCTTTGTTCGGATTGCCCAGATAGGCACTGATGCCGGGGGCGGTCCATTCCCCCGCGACCACCATCCAGGTTTGCCCGTCGGGCCCGGTCTCGGAGCGGATGAGATTGACGCGGTCGGCCCCGGCGGCGGCGCCCAGTTCGCGCAAGACCGCGGGGATGGCATTCATGACATCGGTGGCTTCCAGCAGCATGCGGCTGGCGCGCGCGGAGGCGCCGAGCAGCCCTTCGCGATGCTGCAGGGATACGCTGATCTGCGCGAACTCCTCCGCGCAGGGGCTCGCGGTATCGTTCCGCGCCGCCTCCTCAGCGATATCAGCACAATCCGGGCCGCAATCCGCGGCGCGGGCCGTCAACCCGACGCTCATTTCGCCCCCTCTGAATCCGACGTCCATGGCCAGTCTACCGCCGCGGCGGTGCGGCTGTCGTGATGCGCGCCACGGGCAGGGGCGCCCCCTCCCAGCCGCCCCCGAGGGCCTTATAGACCGCGATCAGGCTGGTGGCCGCATCCGTGCGGCTTTGCGCCAGCTGATCCTGAGCCTGAAGCTGCGCGCGCTCGGCTTCCAGCACGTCCAGGAACCCGACCAGGCCGCCCTCGTAGCGCGCCCGGGCGATCTGCGCCGCGGTGTCGCTTTCGGCGGCGGCGGCCGTCAGTTGTGCCAGCCGGTCGCGCTCGCGGGCATGCGCCACCAGGGCGTTTTCGGTCTCCTCCAGCGCCTTGAGCACGGTTTGCTGGTAGGCGGCCAGATCCGCGTCGGCCCCGGCCCGGGCGCCCGCGATCCGGGCCCGCACGCGCCCTAAGTCAAAGGCCGGCCAGGAGATCGAAGGGCCGATCAGAAAGGTCTTCGTGCCGGCCGACCCCAGGGCAGCAAGGTCACCGGCTGCGAAACCGAAGTTGCCGGTGAACGTGACCTTGGGGAACAGGTCGCCCACGGCGACGCCGATCTGGGCGGTGGAGGCGGCCAGCCGGCGTTCGGCCACGCGGATGTCCGGTCGTCGGCGTAGCAGCCCTGCGGGATCGCCGACCGCGGCCATCTTGGGCAGTTCGGGCAAGTTGCCCGGTGCCGACAGAATGGCCGCCAATGCATCGGGCTCCCGACCGGTGAGCACCCCTAAGCGGTGGATGGACTTCTCCACGCTCGCACGCAGCGGCGGAATGGTCGCAAGCGTGGTATCCAGCTGCGCCTTTGCACGCGCCGTGTCGAGCTCGGTACCACGCCCCGCATCCAGCAGCGAATTCGTCAAATCCACCGTCTGCTGTTCATTGGCGGCATTGCGCTGCAGGACGGCAAGCTCGGCCTGCTCGCCGCGCAGCTCGAAGTAGGTGCGGGCGACCTCGGCCGTGACGCTGACCTGCGCGTCGCGCAGTGTCGCTTCCTGACCCTCCACCACGGCGCGGCTGGCTTCCACGCCGCGGCGCACGCGACCGAACAGGTCCAGCTCCCAGGTCGCATCGAAGCCTGCGTTGTAGTAGCGCTCATCGAGGCTGGTGCCGGTGCCAAAGGTCTGGGAGGCCGGATACTGTTGGTTGGTGTAACCGCCTTGCGTCGTGACAGTGGGCAACAGGTCGAGCCGCGCCTGCGTGCGCAGGGCGCGCGCCTGCTGCAGATGGGCCAGCGAGATGCGCAGATCGTGATTCGCGGCGAGCGCCTCGATCACCAGGCCATTCAACAGGTCATCGTTGAACTGACCCCAGAACGGCCCGATGCTGTCATCGGTGGAATATACCGCCGGTTCGGCCTCTACGAAGGTAGCCGAGGTGTGCACCTCGGGCCGGTGATAGTCCGGCCCGACGGCGCAGGCCGCCAGCATCGCCGCAACGGCCACCGCGATGGTGGCGGAAATTGACTTAAGCACCATGCACCTCCGGGGTCAGGCCGATCACAGGTGAATCCGCTTGCGCCTTGATGGCACGGCGGCTGGTCAGCCGGCGTACCAGCACAAAGAACACTGGCGTCAGCAGCAGCCCGAACACGGTCACCCCGATCATGCCCGCGAACACTGTCACGCCCATGGCATGGCGCACTTCGGCGCCCGCGCCTTGCGCGAGCACCAGGGGAATCACTCCCATGATGAACGCGAAGGAGGTCATGAGGATGGGCCGCAGCCGCAGCCGCGCTGCCTCCAGCACCGCGGAGGTGGCATCCATCCCGCGGTCCTCCTGCAGATGCTTGGCGAATTCGATGATCAGGATGGCGTTCTTGCAGGCCAGGCCCACCAGCACCAGCAGCCCGATCTGCGTGAAGACATTGTTGTCGCCATGATCGAGCAGCACGCCGGTGATCCCGGCCAGCAGCGACATCGGCACGATGAGAATGATCACCAGTGGCAAGGTCAGACTCTCGTACTGCGCGGCCAGCACCAGGAACACGAACAGCACGCACAGCGGGAAGATGATGGTCGCCGTGTTGCCGGAGATCAGCTGCTGGTAGGCCAGGTCCGTCCACTCAAAGGTCATGCCGCGGGGCAGGTTGGCCTTGAGAATCCCGGCGAGGGCCTCCTGGGCCTGGTCGGTGCTGTAGCCGGGAGCCGGACCGGCGTTGATATCCGCGGAACGATAGGCGTTGTAGCGCTGGGCGGCATCCGGTCCGAAGGTCGGTGTGACGTTCAGCAGTGAGCCCAGCGGCACCATGGCACCCTGCGCGTTGCGGGTCTTGAGCGTGCGGATGTCCTCGGGCTGAGCGCGGAACGGCCCGTCGGCCTGGGCCATGACCTGGAAGGTGCGACCGAAGCGGTTGAAGTCGTTCACATAGGTCGAGCCCATGTATGTCTGCAGCGTATCGAACACGTCGGAGAGCTTCACGCCCTGCTGCTTGACCTTGTCGCGGTCGACGTTGACGTCCAACTGCGGCACGTTGATCTGGTACGTGCTCAGCAGGCCCGCCAGGGCCGGGTTCTTTGCGGCCTTGCCCATGGCATCCTGGACGGCCGCATACAGCGCTTCGGGCCCGGCATCACCGCGGTCCTCCACCTGCGCCTTGAAGCCGCCGAGGGATCCCAGGCCCAGCACCGGTGGCGGTGTGAACACCACCACGTAGGCATCCTGGATGCTGGCGAGCTGCGCGTTCAGGCGCGCGGCAATGGCGTTGCCCGTGAGATTCGGTCCCTTGCGTTTAGCGGGCGGATCCAGGGCGAAGAACGCAATGCCGGAACTGGAACTCTGCGACCAGCCGTTCACGGACATACCCGCGAATTCCACCGCGTGTTCGACGCCGGGCGTCTTCAGTCCGATCGCGGACATGCGCCGCACCACCGCCTCGGTGCGGTCGATCGAGGAGGCGGGGGGTAGCTGCGCCACGGCGATCAGGTACTGCTTGTCCTGTGAAGGGATGAAGCCGCCGGGCACGGCGTTGAAGGCAAACCAGGCAAGCAGGATCAGGCCTGTGTAGAGGATCAGCGCGATGCCACTGCGACGTATGGTCAGCGTCAGCGCCTTGTTGTAGCCATTGCCCGCCGCGGCAAAGGCCTTGTTGAAGCGCCTAAAGAATCGCCCGAGGATCTGCTCCATCCAGCGGGCGAAAAGGTCGGGTCTGGCACCATGGGGTTTGAGCAGCACGGCTGCCAGTGCGGGGGACAGCGTCAAGGAGTTGAAGGCGGAAATCACGGTGGAGATGGCAATCGTCAGCGCGAACTGGCGATAGAACTCGCCCGTCAGGCCGCTGATGAAGGCCACCGGCCCGAAGACTGCGACCAACACCAGGGTGATGGCGATGATCGGGCGGCTGACCTCACGCATGGCCGAGCGCGCGGCCTGTTTCGGCGACTCGCCCGCGGCGATATGCCGTTCCACGTTTTCGACGACGACGATGGCATCGTCGACCACGATGCCGATGGCCAGCACCAGGCCGAACAGCGACAGCGTGTTGATCGAGAAGCCGAACGCGAGGAGCACCGCGAAGGTGCCGATGATCGACACCGGCCCCGCGACCAACGGGATCAGCGAGGCGCGCCAGGTCTGCAGGAACACGATGACGACGATCACCACCAGGAGGATGGCCTCGAGCAGCGTGTGCAGCACGGCCTCGATCGACTGGCGCACGAACTGCGTCGGGTCATAGGCGATGCGGTAGTCGATGCCGTCGGGGAAATCCTTCTTCAGCGCTTCCATGGTCTTGCGGACGTTCGCGGAGAGTTGCA
>DATDIL010000150.1:0-25280 GCA_036521075.1 Steroidobacteraceae bacterium
TGACCCCGGGCAGCTTGCCGTTTTCGGCCAGGAATTTCGCGGCGGCAGCCTTGTTGGCAACCCCTACGCTGCTACGGGTCTGTTCGATCAGGGCGTTCACGCGCTGGCCGTCTTCGGCTGCGGCCGTCGTCTTGCCTGACAGGGCATCCTTCAGACCCTGCAGGACCCGGTCATAGGACACCGCGTCGGCGCCGAGCCCCATGCCATGCAGCTGCGTGCCCACCGACACTCCCAGGCTGTAGCTGGCTTTGGATTTTTCATCGGTGGCGGCCGCGGGTGCGGCCGTGGCGCCCGCTTTCTTCTTGGCGGCCGGAACGGTCTTCTCCGGGGTGGTGTTGCCACCGGTCTGGGCCTGGGTCGGCAGCGTGCCAACCCTCAGGATGGTGCCGACGGCGAGGGCGAGGCCCCCGGCGGCAAATGTATTGCGGCGCGCGTTCGTGGCTGCGCAGTGCCTTGATTTCACGAAACACCTCAGGCGTTGGAGTGGATTTTCGGGCGGTAGTTTCGCCCTTCGCGGGCGCTTGTGCTTGGATTTCGACGCCGCAGATTAGTTGCACCGTATTACACTTGCTTCCCCACCCCACCATCTTTCAAAGCGCAGCCATGTTCGAGCGTCTCGATCGCGTCCCCGATGATTCGATTCTTGGTCTGATGGCCGCCTTTCGCGCCGATTCGGCGCCGAAAAAGGTCGATCTGGGCGTAGGCGTATTTCGGGACGCAAAGGGTGACACGCCAGTTCTGGACAGCGTCCGCAAGGCCGAGAGGGCCGTCCTGGAGCGCCAGACGAGCAAGACCTATGTGGCCCCGGCGGGGAATGCCGCCTTTAACCAGGCCATGGAAAAACTGGTCTTCGGTGCCGACCACCCCGTGTTCGTGGCCGCCCGGATCCGCTCGATCCAGGGTCCCGGCGGCTGCGGGGCGCTGCGCCTCGGAGCGGAGCTGGTCCGTTTGGCCTCGCCGCACGCAACGGTGCATGTGAGCACGCCGACCTGGGCGAACCACGTGCCATTGCTGACGGGCTCGGGTTTGAAGCTTGCGCAGTACCCCTATTACGAGCCCTCTTCAGGGGCACTCAACTTCGGCGCCATGTGTCAGGCGCTTGAGGCGCTGCCGTCCGGGGATGTGGTACTGCTGCACGCTTCCTGCCACAACCCGACCGGCGCTGATCTGTCGCAGTCCCAGTGGCGGGAACTCGTGCCGCTGTTGCGGCGCCGCGGCCTGCTGCCGTATATCGACATGGCCTACCAGGGCCTCGGGACGGGTCAGGATGAGGATGCCTTCGGCCCGCGACTGTTCGCCGCCGAATTGCCTGAAGTGCTGGTCGCGGTGTCATGTTCGAAGAACTTCGGCCTGTACCGCGAGCGCGTCGGCGTGCTGCACGTCGTGACCGACAGCGCCGCTGCGGGCGTGGCCGCGCTCAGTCACGAGGTGCGCGTCGCCCGCAGTATCTATTCCATGCCGCCCGATCACGGAGCCGCCATCGTCAATGAGATCCTCGGCAACGAGGCGCTGCGCGCCGGCTGGGTGAGCGAGCTGGCGCTCATGCGCGAGCGCATCAACGCCCTGCGCAAACAGCTGGTTGCGCGGTTGCGCGCGGGGTTGCCGGACCGTGACTTCGACTTCATCGCCCGGCAGCAGGGCATGTTCTCGCTGCTGGGGCTGAGCGTGGATGAGGTGCAGCGGATCCGGACGCAGTGTCATGTCTACATGACGGATGACAGCCGCATCAATATCGCCGGGCTGCGCGCAGACAACATCGAATACTTCGCGCAGTCCGTGGCGCACGTGCTGCGCTGATGGTGGCACTGTCCGCTGCCGCGGCGCGGCTGCTCGGCAGACTGGACAGTTTGGCCGCGCACTTCGCGCCGCATTTCGATGCGGCCGAGCAACTCGCGCGGCTGCCGGCCGCGATCTGCGGCCCGCTGCTGCATGAGGGTTTTTTCCGCCTGTGGATTCCCCGCGCCAATGACGGCCTGGAGCTGCCGCTGCCCGAGGCGCTGCGTATCTATGAAGCGGCCGCCGCCATTGATGGCTCGCTGGGCTGGGCCGTGATGATCGGCGCCGGCGGCGGCATGTTTGCGGCGTGGTTGCCGCAGCAAGGGGCGCAGGAATTATTTGCTCCGCCGCAGGCCCTCGTCGCAGGCTCCGGATCGCCCTCGGGGTTTGCGGAGCGCGTGCCGGGGGGTTACCGCGTTCGTGGCGGGTGGCGCTTCGCGAGCGGCGCGCACTACGCGTCGGTGTTCACCGCCGCCTGCGTGGTCACCGCGGGCGGCTCTGCCGTGCAGACGGCCGCGGGGGTACCTGTGGTGCGTGCAATGTCGATCGCGCCCGCGAATGTGCGCATTCTGGATACCTGGGATCCGATCGGTATGCGTGGCACCGGCAGCCATGATTTCGAAGTGCACACCGCGTTCGTACCCGAGCATCATTCCTTTTCGGTGCTCACGGATGCGGCGCGCGAGACCGGGCCGCTCTACCAGCTGCCCTTCAACGTGCTCACCGAGTTGCCCGTCAGTGCCGTGGGGCTCGGGATCGCGCGGCATGCCTTGCGGGAATTCGCCGCGGGGCTGCCGGCACACGCAGCGGCTGGCAGCGGGTCCCCCGCAGTGAGCCAGCGCTTTGCGCAGGCGCAGGCGGTGCTGGAACAGGCCTCGGCGGTCGTTTGGGGCCTGGCGCAGGAAGCGTGGCAAACGGTGTCGCAAGGGGCAAGGCTCAATGCCGCGCAACTGGCGCGCATCACGGCCAGCTGCGGTGTCTCCCAGGAACGGCTGCGCCAGGCGGTCGGTGAACTGGCCAGCGTCGCGGGCATGCGTGCCATTGATCGGCGCAGCGGCTTTTCACGCACCTGGCGCGATCTGCAGACCCTCGGGGCGCACGGGAGCCTGGCCCCGCAGCGTCTCATCGGCGCGGGCAGCGTGCTGCTGGATCAGGCCGGGCGCAATGACACGATCAGCGCGGCCAGCGAAGTCACCGGCGGGCCACAGACACTGCCCGTACACACATAGGCGACGGCCTCACCCCGCGGCGCCTTGTCCGCGAGGGCTGCCGGCAGATCGGTCGCCTGCGCGGGCACGGCCAGCACCAGGCGGCGCGGCGCGTACAGCCGCGCGAGCTGGGCGCGCCATTGCTCGATCTGCTCATCGACGCCACGGATGACGATGATCTGTGGCGGGTGGAGCAATTCCTCGAGCGCGGCAAGCATCGCGACATGCGCCTGGGGTCGCTGCGCCAGGCCGTGCCATGCCGCGCGCACGGTGCCCGCGGCGGCCGCGAGCCATTCGGGACGACCCAGCAGGTGCCCGAGCCTTTGCAGCGCGAAGGCCGCGATCGCAGTGCCGGCCGGGGTTGCATCATCGGCAAAGACCTTGGAACGATGGATCAGTTGTTCATGATCGTCGGCGGTAAAAAAGAAGCCGCCGCCTTGCGGGTCATGAAATCGCGCCATCATCACCTGCGCCAGTTCGCCGGCGAATTTCAATTCATCCGTGCGCACGCGCACTTGCTGCAGTTCGAGGATGGCATCCAGCAGATACGCGTAATCGTCCAGGTACGCGCTCAAATGCGCTTCGGTGCCCAGCGCGGTGGCGAGCAGCCGCCCTTGGCGCCACATGCTGCGGCGGATGAACTGCAGTGCATCCGTCGCCGCCTCGGCCAGGTCCGCGCGGCCCAAGGCGCGGGCCGCAATCGCCAGCCCGCGGATCAGCAGCGCATTCCAGGACACCAGCACCTTGTCGTCGCGCCCGGGGCGCACGCGCGTACTGCGCGCCGCGAGCAGCGTGGCGCGGGCCGCATCGATGGCGGCCGTGATGTCCGCTTCGCTGCGCCCAAGTCGGCCGGCAATTTCGTCCAATGGCGCAAAGGCATGCAGATGCCACAGGCGCTCGAAATTCGGTTCCCGATCCAGGCCGAAGCGCGCCGCGAAGGGCGCGAACTGTGCCGGCGGCAGCAGTTCGCGGACCTGTCGCACGTCCCAGACGTAGAACTTGCCCTCGTCTCCTTCGGAGTCGGCATCGAGGCTGCTGTAGAAGGCGCCGTGCGGGGAGCGCATCTCGCGCAAGGCCCACTGTGCCGTCGCCGCGGTGATGTGGGCGTAGAACGGATCGCCCGTGGCAATGGCCGCCTGGGCGTACACCGCCAGCAGCGCGCCATTGTCGTAGAGCATCTTCTCGAAGTGCGGAATCATCCAGAACTGATCGACCGAGTAGCGACAGAAGCCGCCCCCCAGCTGATCGTTCAAGCCGCCTTCGCCCATGCGTCGCAAGGTAAGCGTCGCCATGTACAGGGCATGCAGATCCGGTGTGTCGCTGCTGCCGGTGGCGTGCCAGTCCCGCAGTAGCCGTTCGAGCGCATTCGCGTGGGGAAATTTGGGCGCCGCGCCGAAACCGCCGTAGGCGCCGTCGAATGTCGCGGCCATGTCGCGCCGCGCGGCCGCCAGTGGCGCTGCAGTGAGTGTCGCGTCCGCCGCCGCCGGTGGGGGCACCATCTCATTAAGTACGCGCACCAGGGATCTGCCCTGGGTGCGCAGTTCATCGCGGTGGTCCCGGTAGTACTCGATGACGCGCATCAGCAGCTGGGTAAATGCCGGCATGCCGGAGCGCGGCTCGCGCGGGAAATATGTCCCACCGAAGAACGGTCGCTGATCGTCGTGGCACAGGAACATCGTCAGCGGCCAACCGCCGCTGCGCTGGGTCAGCAGCTGCTGTGCGATCTGGTAAATACGGTCCACGTCCGGACGCTCTTCGCGGTCCACCTTGATATTGATGAAGTTCTCGTTGAGCAGCTGTGCCGTGGCTTCGTCCTCGAAGCTCTCCTCGGCCATGACATGGCACCAGTGGCAGGCCGAATACCCCACGGACAGGTGCACCGGTCGCCCTGAACTGCGGGCCGCCGCGAAGGCCTCTGGCCCCCAGGCGTACCAGTCGACCGGATTGTGGGCGTGCTGGCGCAGGTAGGGGCTGGTCTGCCGATCGAGCCGATTGGTGTAACGGGGCGTGCCGTCAGGATTCAAATGGCGGATTCGGCTCATGGGGGCAAGGATACGCCGGGGCATCCGCTATAATTCGCAGGCGGATCGAGCCGTTTAAAAGTCGCCTTGGGCAATATTGACAACATCCATTGAATCGAACGCGGCGGCGGCGGTCGTACCGGAGCTGCGCCTGAAGCGCGGAGAGGACCGCCGCATCAATGCCGGACATCCGTGGGTGTTCAGCAATGAGGTGGACATCGCGCGTACGCCGCTGGCGACGCTGCCCGCAGGCGCGACGGTGCGCCTGGTCTCGGACCGAGACAAGTTTCTGGGCTTCGCCTATGTGAATCCGCATTCCCTGATCTGCGCGCGGGTCATGAGCCGGGATCCGGACAGTCCGATTGGCAGCTCGCTGATCGTGCATCGACTGAATGTGGCGCTGGCGCTGCGTCAGCGGCTGTCGGCGCAGCCCTACGGGCGAGTGGTGTTCGGCGAGTCCGATCAGCTGCCGGGACTGGTGTTGGACCGGTTCGACGATGTCATCGTCGGACAGATTGCCACGGCCGGCATGGAGGCGCTGCGGCCCGCGGTGGAGGCCGCGGTACGCAAAGTGCTCAATCCGCGGGTGCTGTACTGGAAAAATGACTCCCGTGCGCGCGATCTGGAGCAGCTGCCCGCATTCTCCGGAGCGGCCTTCGGTGACCCGGGTACGCAGCTGCGCATTCGTGAAGCCGGCATCGACTTCGTGGCGCCGCTGGCGCAGGGGCAGAAAACCGGCTGGTTCTACGATCAGACGGCAAACCGCGCCTTGTTGGGCCGTTTCCTGAGCCGCGGGGCCCGTGTTCTGGATGTCTGCAGCTACGTGGGCGCGTGGGCCGTGACGGCGCTGAAGCATGGCGCCGGCGCCGCCACTTGTGTCGATACCTCCGCGGCCGCGCTGGAGTTTGCGATCGCCAATGCCCGCGCCGCGGGACACACGGTGGAAGTGATTCGCGGTGATGCCTTCGAGGTGCTGAAGAACCTTCACGAGGCCGGGGAGCACTTCGATGCCGTAATCCTCGATCCGCCGGCTTTCATCAAGCGTCGCAAGGACATCGCGCAGGGCCAGGCGGCCTACCGCAAGCTCAATCAGCTGGCAATGAATCTGATTGGGCCGGAGGGTCTGCTGGTGTCCTGTTCGTGTTCCTACCATCTCGAGGAGGAACAGCTCGTGACCGCCGTCCAGGCCGCCGCCCGCCACACCGCCCGTTTCGCCCAGGTGATCGCCTTTGGCGGCCAGTCGCCTGATCACCCCGTGCATCCGGCCATTGTCGAGACCCGCTATCTGAAAGCGCTGTTCTGTCGCGTGTCGCGCGAGTGACGGTCGAAACCGCTACAATTTCCACATGTTGCAATATCCAGGGTTCAATCCCGTCGCCGTAGAGCTTGGGCCGATCAAGGTCCACTGGTACGGCATCATGTACCTGATCGGCTTCGCCGCGGCCTGGTGGCTGGGCCGAGTGCGCGCCAGCCAGCCGAATTCAAGCTGGAAGCCTCTGGACGTCGATGACCTGGTGTTTTTCGGCATGATGGGCGTCATTTTTGGCGGCCGCACCGGCTACGTGCTGTTCTATGGCATGCAGTACTGGGCCCAGGATCCATGGTATCCCCTGAAGGTCTGGGAAGGTGGCATGTCCTTCCACGGGGCGCTGCTGGGCACCCTGGTGGCCATGGCGGTGTTTGCCTGGCGCCGCAAGCGTCGGATCGCCGATGTATTCGACTTCGCCGCGCCGCTGCCGGAGTTGGGGTTGTTCTTCGGGCGTATCGGCAATTTCATCAATGGCGAGTTGTGGGGCAAGCCGACCACGGTGCCATGGGGATTTCGCGTGGATGGCCAGGTGCGCCACGCCTCGCAGTTGTACGAGGCGGGCCTGGAAGGCTTGGTGCTGTTTGCGGTGCTGTGGACATTCACGCGCAAACCGCGCCCGCGACTCGCCCCGTCGGGGCTGTTCCTGCTCCTCTACGGGCTTGCCCGCTTTGGCATCGAATTCGTGCGCGTACCGGATGCCAACCTGGGATACCTGGCGGCCAACTGGGTGACCATGGGGCAGATCCTGTCACTGCCCATGATCCTGGGCGGCATAATCCTGCTGGTCGTCGCGTATCGTCGGCGCACGCCCTCGGGAAACTTCCTCCAGTCTGCCTAGGCTGATTGCGCCGTGCGTCAGTATCTGGATCTCATGCGCCACATCCGCGAACACGGCGTGCCCAAGGAGGACCGCACCGGCACTGGTACGTTGTCGGTCTTTGGTCATCAGATGCGCTTTGATCTGGGCGCCGGATTCCCGCTGGTCACGACCAAGAAGGTCCATCTGCGGTCGGTCGTGTACGAGCTGCTGTGGTTTCTGCGCGGCGACACCAATGTCGCATGGCTACGTGAGCACAATGTCAGCATCTGGGATGAGTGGGCCGGGGCGGACGGGGAACTGGGGCCGGTCTATGGCCGGCAGTGGCGGGCGTGGCCCGCGCCGGAGGGCCGGACCATTGATCAGATCAGCATGGTGCTGCAGCAATTGCGGCAGGCGCCCGACTCGCGGCGCATTATCGTCAGTGCCTGGAATGTGGGCGAACTCGAGCGCATGAAGCTGCAGCCCTGTCACGCGATGTTCCAGTTCTATGTGGCCAAGGGACGCCTGTCTTGCCACCTTTATCAGCGCAGTGCCGATTTTTTTCTCGGTGTGCCGTTCAATATCGCCTCCTATGCACTGCTCACCCACATGATCGCTCAGCAAAGCGATCTTGAAGTGGGCGAACTGGTATGGACCGGCGGTGACTGTCACCTGTATGTGAATCATCTGGCGCAAGCTGATGAGCAGCTCTCACGCGCGCCCCTCGCACTGCCACAGCTGCGTTTCAAGCGCCGTCCCCCGGACCTTTTCAGCTATGACTATGAGGATTTCGAATTCGTGAACTATCAACATCACGCGGCGATCAAAGCGCCGGTGGCGGTTTAATCGTGGCGACCAGAAAGCCGAAGCGCGAAGCCGCGAAAGCCCCATCCGTCGACAAAGGTGCGGCGAAGCTCGCGGCAAAAGCGGCAAAGCTCATCAAGGTGCGCAGGTCCAAGGTGCATGGTCAGGGGGTGTTCGCCCTGCAGCGCATCCGCAAGGGCACGCGCATCATCGAGTACGTGGGCGATCGCATTTCGCACGCGCGCGCGAATCGCCGCTACGATGATCACGATGCGAACGACAACCATACCTTCCTGTTCGCGGTCGATCGCAACGTGGTCATCGATGCCACGGTGGACGGCAACGATGCGCGGTTCATCAACCACAGCTGTGACCCGAACTGCGAGTCGAACATCGAGAAACGCCGGGTATTCATCGACGCCATCAAGACCATCGAAGTCGGCGATGAGCTGAACTACGACTACCAGATCGGCCGCGAGCGCAATGATCCGCCGAATGTGGATGTGATCTATGCGTGCCGCTGCGGTGCCAAGGAGTGCCGTGGCACCATGCTGTGGCCGCCGAAGCGTCCGGCGGTACGCAAGAAGAAGTCGGCCGCCGCGCGGGCCGCCGTCAAGCGATCGAGTCCCCGGCGCGGCCCGTGAGCGAGGCCCGCGCCGAGTCGGACCGCACACCGGCCCTGAGCGCCGTCGTGGGCGCCCTGGGTGTCGTGTACGGCGACATCGGCACCAGTCCGCTGTACGCCTTCGACCAGTCGCTGAAAGTGGCCGGCAGCTCCGATGCCGCGACCATACTCGGCGTGCTCTCCTTGATCTTCTGGTGTCTGGCCATTTCGGTGACGTTGAAGTACGTGATCGTGATGATGCGGGCCGACAACGAGGGCGAGGGCGGCATCCTGGCGCTGCTGGCACTGGCGCAGCGCCGACTCAATCAAATCGGGTCGTGGCCGCGGATCGCCGTCAACCTCGCACTGGTCGGCACCGCGCTGTTTTTCTGCGATGCGCTGATCACCCCGGCGATTTCCGTACTCGGTGCCGTCGAGGGTCTGGAACTTCTGGATCCGGCATTCAGCCGCGCGGTGATCCCGGTGACACTGGGCGTCATCGTGGCGCTCTTCTGGATCCAACGCAGCGGCGTCGAAAAGATCGGACGTGCGTTCGGCCCCATCATGGTCATGTGGTTTCTCGCCCTGGCGGCCTCCGGCGTGGCCGCCATCCTCAGCGCGCCGGTGGTGCTCAAGGCGATCAATCCTGCCTATGCCGTGTGGGTACTGGTGAACCACCCCGGAATCTCCCTGGCGCTCATTGGCGCGGTGTTCCTGTCGGTCACCGGCGGGGAGGCCTTGTATGCGGACATGGGCCACTTCGGCAAGCAGCCGGTGCGGGTGGCCTGGTTCTCGCTGGTGTGGCCCTCGCTATTGCTCAACTACATGGGGCAGGGCGCGCTGCGGCTGCGCGGGGGTGGCGCCGAGCATGCGATGTACGCTCTGGTGCCGCAAACCGTGCTGCCGTTGATGGTGGTGCTGGCCACCGCCGCCTCGGTCATCGCCTCACAGGCGGTGATCTCCGGCGCCTTCTCCGTCGCGCGCCAGGCCATTCAGCTGGACCTGCTGCCGCGCATGCGTGTGCTGCAGACCTCGGCCCATGAGCAGGGGCAGATCTACGTGCCGATCGTCAATCTGCTGCTGTTCGTGTTCGTGAGCGCTTTCGTGCTTGGCTTTGGATCCTCCGACGCCCTGGGTGGCGCATACGGCGCTGCGGTGGTTGGCACGATGTTCATCACGACCATTCTCGGAGCCTTTGTCGCCGTGACCCAGTGGGGCTGGCCACTGTGGGCGGTGGGCGGGCTGTTCAGCGCCCTGTTCTGCCTGGATGGGATCTTTGTCGTGGGCAATATGACCAAGATACCGGCCGGAGGCTGGGTGCCGCTGACTCTGGCGATGTGGCTGTACAGCGTGTTCTCGATCTGGCGCTCCGGCCGCGTGGACCTGCGGCGCGCGCTCGCCGCACTGGCCCAGCCACTGTCGACTTTGTCGAAACTGCTGGAGGACGCGTACCGGGTGCCCGGCACGGGAGTATTCCTCGCCAGCCACCCTGAATACATCCCTTCCGCGCTGATCCGCAATTTCCAGCACAACAAGATTGTCCATGAACGTATCCTGGTCCTGAACTTCCAGATCATGGATACGCCGCGCCAGAGCCAGACCGATCGGGCGCGGGTACAGGAACTCGCGCCCGGCGTCTTCGCCATTACGGCGCGATTCGGCTTCATGGAGACCCCCGACGTTCGCGAGGCGCTGCGGGCCTGTCGCTCCCGCGGCCTGCGGGTGTATCTGGAGGACTGCTCCTTCTTCATCGGCCAGCACGTCGTCGTGGCCCGGCCGCGCCCGGGATGGCAGGGCCTGAAGCGCCGCGTGTTTGCGCGGCTGCAGCGTCGCAGCGGCCAAGCCACCGAGTTCTTCCGCATGCCGGTGCGCGATACCGTCATCCTGAACACGGCCGTCGAGATCTGATGTCCGTCACCGCCGGCCCGATGATTTCGCTGCTGGTCGCGGCCACCGAGAATGGGGTGATCGGCCGCGACAACGGCATGCCGTGGCACCTGCCGGATGATCTCAAACATTTCAAAGCCCTGACTTTGGCTAAGCCGGTGCTCATGGGCCGCAGGACCTTTGAATCCATTGGCCGGCCCTTGCCCGGGCGTACCACTGTGGTGCTGACACGCACCGCAGGATGGTCGGCCCCGGGGGTGAGCGTCGTGGCCGATCTGGAGGCGGCGATCCGCGCGGCGGGCACCGCCCCCGAACTCGTCATTGCCGGCGGTGCGCAGGTGTATGCGCTCGCCCTGCCGCGCGCCACCCGCATCTACCTCACCCGAATTCACGCTGTCATCGCAGGCGACACGCGGCTGCCGGAAATCGCGGACAACGAATGGCGCGAGACTGCCCGCGAGCTGCATCCGATCGATGCGCGTCATCTTTATGCCATGAGCTTCGTTACACTGCAGAGGTATCCTCCGTAGCAGATCAATACAGGAAACCTTCCCTCACCATGCAGGCGCTTTTTGTCCACGGCATGGGTCGCTCCCCGATTTCAGGCTGGGCGTTGCTGCGGCGGCTGCGGCGTGCGGGCCTGGCCACGCACACCTTTGGACACTTGGTCAGCAGCGAGAGTTACGCGGCCATTGTCGAGCGCCTCGCGACGCGACTTACCCGGATCGCCGCGGCCGGCGAGTACGTACTGATCGGACATTCACTGGGCGGCGTGCTGCTGCGCGAGGCGCTGCGAAACCTGCCGCGGGCGGTCCCACGTCCAACGCGGTTGTTCCTGCTCGGATCGCCCGTGCGCGTGTCGACAGTTGCCGCGCGCATGGCGTCCAATCCCCTCTACCGCCTGCTGACGGGAGACAGCGGGCTGATGCTGGGCTCGGCGCAGCGCATGGGCGCCATCGGTGTCCCCGCCGTGCCGGTGACCGCCGTCGTGGGCGTCAAGGGCTGGTCACTGGTTTCCGGATTGCTGCCAAGCGAGGACAACGACGGCGTCGTCACCGTCTCCGAAGCCAGTGCGCCCTGGCTCACCGATGTCGTGCAGGTACCGGTGACGCATACCTTTCTGCCCTCCGATAGCCGTGTGACCGCGGTAATATTGCAGCGATTGCAGAATTAGGGGGCGTGTTGGGCTGTGAAACGCATCCTGGCGTTGGGTGGCGGGGGGTTCTTGATGGAAAACCGCCACTCGCCGATCGATCAATACATCGTCAAACTCGCCGGCAAGGAGCGACCGCGGATTTGTTTCATCTGCACGCCCAGCGGCGACCTTGCGGAAGGGATCGATAGGTTCTATGAGGCGTATGGCTCCCTGAACTGCGAGCCTTCCCATTTGGCGTTCTTCCGCAAGCCCGGTCCGGGTGCCATCGCCCTGGCGGGCCTTGAAGACACATTGCTTGGTATGGATGTCATTTTTGTCGGCGGCGGAAATACCCGATCCGCATTGGGCGTGTGGCGTGAATGGGGCCTGCAGGACGTATTCCAGCGAGCGTTGCTGTCGGATGTGCTGCTGTGCGGAGTGAGCGCCGGCGCGCTTTGCTGGTTCGAGAGCGGGGTGACGGACTCGGTGTGGGGCGCGGGCCTGCAACCCCTGCGCTGCCTGGGACTTCTGGGCGGCGCCTGCAGCGTCCACTATCACTCCGAGCCGCTGCGCAAAGCCGTGCTGCACGAGTGGGTTGCCGCACGCGGTCTCGCCGAGGGAATCGGTATCGATGACTACGCCGGCGTCCTGTACGAGGACGGCCGCATCGCCAAGGTCTTAAGCTGGCGGCGCGGGGCGGCGGCGCACCGGGTCATCTTTCGCGAGCGGCAGATTGTCGAAGAGCTGCTGCCCGGTGAAAGTGTGCGGCAGTTATGCAAGTAGATTCAGCCGCGCGGGAGCTATCATGGGAACATCGCGCAAAGGAAAGCAGGTTCGTTATGAGTAAGGCATATTGGATTTCAGCGTATCGTTCGATTCGTGACGAGGCGGCAGTCGTGGCGTACGCCAAGTTGGCCGGCCCCGCACTGCTCGCCGCGGGCGGCCGCTTCGTGGCGCGCGGAATGCCGGCTCGAGTCTACGAGGCCGGCATTGCTCAGCGCACGGTCATCATTGAGTTTGATAGCGTCGCGCAGGCGATCGCCGCTCACGATAGTCCCGAATATCAGCAGGCTCTGCGCGCACTGGGCAACGGCGCTGATCGTGATATGCGCATCGTCGAGGGAGTCGGTTAAAGCTGGTACGCGAGCAGGGCCGCGATTTCCGCCTCGGCGTCGAACCAGTCCGAGGCTTCCTGGCCCGGTGTAAATCCGCGGCGCTGTGCCTTGAAGTAGGCGGCCGTGGCGATCCACTGCTGCCGTTCCTGCGCAGTGACCCGCGGCCGGACGCAGAAGCGCAGCGGATCGAAATTGGGTGGCATGGCTGTCATACGCGAACCTCGGCTGTTAAGCTATAAATAGCACCCTCAAACCTGCGTTCTTGTAGGTTCCACGCCGGAGATGTCTGACAGACAAATCCCACAGGATGCCGCTGACCTGGGTTCATGTCCGACACGCCACCACGAGGTTGGCCGTGATCAGTTGCACGACCTCCCCGTGCTGATTGAGGGTGGCGCTGCGCATGGTCAGAATGCCGCGCTGCGGTCGTGAACGCGATGGCCTGACAGCAAGGACTTCGCTCTCGACGTGCAACGTATCGCCCGGACGGGTCGGCTGCGGCCACTTGATCTCACCGCTGGCACCGATCACGCCGCCGGCCAGTCGGGGACCGGTGGTGACGAGAAGCCGCATGGTCACGGCCGCGGTATGCCAGCCGCTGGCCGCGAGCGCGCCAAACAGACTGTGCTGCGCCGCTTCTTCCGAAAGATGAAAGGGCTGCGGGTCGAACTGCACGGCGAAAGCCTTCATTTCGGCCGAGTTCATGACCAGGCTGGCGGTGCTGAAGCGCTGGCCGACCCGCAGATCCTCCAGATACAGCGGTGGCCGAGGGTCCTCGCGCGCCGGGGGCATTGGTGCATTTTCCATGCTTCATCATTGCGCCGTATCGGGCGGGGGCGCAATTTCATTACAATCGTTGCGATGAATGAGCCGCCCACCGATCTGGCACTCGTTTCCGACAGGACGCTCGAGCACTACAACGAACGCGCCGCCGAATTCTGGACTGGCACCCGCGATCACGATGTGAAGCAGAACATCGCGGCGCTGTTGCGCCACACCCCGGGAACGGCGCCGCTGCGCATAATGGATTTCGGTTGCGGCCCCGGACGGGACCTGGCGGCCTTCCGGGCTTTGGGTCACGAGCCTATCGGTGTCGAGGGCTCGGCAATCTTCGCCACCATGGCCCGCGAATACAGCGGCTGTGAGGTTTGGGAGCAGAACTTTCTCGCGCTCAAGCTTCCTGCTGGCGACTTTCATGGAATTTTTGCCAATGCCTCGCTGTTTCATGTGCCGCGCCAGGAACTGCCGCGAGTGCTGGCGGAATTGCATGCGGCGCTTAAGCCCGAGGGGGTGCTCTTCACTTCGAATCCGCGGGGGAACAACGAAGAGGGCTGGAATCGCGGGCGCTACGGGGTCTACCACGATCTGGAATCATGGCGCGCGTTTGTGCACGCCGCGGCGTTCGTCGAACTGGAGCATTACTTTCGTCCCGCCGGACTACCCCTCGAGCAACAGCCGTGGCTGGCAAGCGTGTGGCGCAAGCGCGGCCGAGGCGGGGAATTCGCATGACACCGCGACTCTCGGTGCGCACGCCGCGCTTGGAACTGATTGCCGCGACACTCGACCTTCTCGAGGCCGAGCTGGCGGGCCCCGATGCCCTCGGTGCGATGTTGGGCGTGCCCGTTCCCGACAGCTGGCCCCCCGACGAATACGATCGCGACGCGCTGGATTTCTTTCTGTCACGTATTTTTACTTGTGGCCCCTCGGTAGTCGGTTGGTACAACTGGTACGCGCTCGTGATCGGGGCCGACGGCCGACGTGAGTCGCTCGTGGGGGGCGCCGGCTACATGGGTCCGCCGGCGGAGGATCTGGTCGAGATTGGCTATTCGGTGGTGCCCGAAGCCCGCGGTCGCGGCTTTGCCACCGAAATCGTGCAAGGCCTGGTGACGCACGCCTTGGCGGTGGACGGCGTGCAGAGGGTAATTGCCCACACGCTGGCGTCCAATGCGACTTCGCAAGGGGTACTCAGGCGCGCCGGCTTCCAGGCCGCGGGGGCCGGTACGCAGCCGGGCGTACTGCGCTTCGAGCGCTCGCGCCGCGGCTCAAGCTGAGTCTAGAGTTGCGCCTCAATCAACCGTTGCGCGTGCACCAGTTCCGCGGGGCCCAGCGCCGCCGTGTGGACGGCGCCACCGTGCGAGCGTTGCGCATCCAGCACGGCCAATATCTGCTGCTGTACGGCGCCGCGGCGCAGCGCCTCCGAGTATGAAATCTCGGGGTGGAACATTACCATCGCATAGCGGGGAATGAAGCGCGTCGGGTACAGGCGTTCCAGCTGCAGGGCCCAGGCCTTGTGCCGCAGGAAGCGCTCATCGAGCACGGCGGAGCGCATTTCGGCGTAATTCTCCAGCGCCATCCGGGCGATTGCCTCGGTGTCGTCGCGGCGGGTCGTGTTGAACAGGCCAAAGGTGGCGGCCCAGTCGTAGCGGCTGTCCGCGCTCGCGAGCAGCGCGTCGAGCAGCACACAATCCTCGAACGCGGCATTCATGCCCTGGCCGTGGAACGGCACGATGGCGTGTGCGGCATCACCGAGCAGCAGGACGGCGCCACAGGCCCACGGGTTGGTGTGAATCGTCCCGAGGTGAGCGGCCGGATGGTGATGGAACTGCGCCACCAGATCCGGAATCAGCGTGGCGGCGGTGCTGAACTCGCGGTCAAAGAAATCCTGCACGGCTGCATCGCTGCGCAGCGTGTCGAATCCGGGATGACCGGTTTGCGGCAGAAACAGCGTGGCGGTGAAGCTGCGGTCCGGGTTCGGCAGCGCAATCAACATGAACCCATGCCGTGGCCATACATGCAGCGCATCCGGCTGCAGCGCGTACTCGCCGGCCCGCGGCGGGATATGGAACTCCTTGTAATCGTGCTCGAGCGGCAGCTCGGTGACGCTCACCCGCCCGGCCCGGGCCAGGCTTGCGCGCAGCGCCGAGCCGGCACCATCAGCGGCGATGGTGACCGAATCGCGGAGGGTGCGTTCCACGCCCGTGCGATTGTCCACCACGTGCAAGTTGCCGCTGGCTGCATCCACTTCGGTGCAGGCGGTGTCGAAGTGCAGCCCCACCTGCGGCAGGCCGGCCGCTGCCTCGATGAGCACGCGATTGAGGGCCGCGCGGCCGACGGAGTAGATGACTTCATCGTCGCGCTGGCCGTAGGGCAGCAGCCGCGGCGTCGAGTTGGCCTCGCGCTCGTGGATCATGCGGCCACGCATCGGCAGCATCGCCGGGCGAACCTGCGGCATCAGGTCCGCCTGTTCGAGGGCGCGGATGCCGCGCGCGGCGAGCGCCAGATTGATGGAGCGGCCCGAATCGGCGACATGAGTGCGCGGATCGGGGCGACGCTCGAAAATATTGACGTCTATGCCACGGCGCCCCAGCAGTACGGCCAGCAGGGCGCCGGCCAGGCCCCCGCCGGCAATGTTTACCGTTTGCTGGTGCATCTATCCCCGTCCCGGCAATGCCGCCTCGAGCGCAGTGGCGAAGCGCCAGACATCTTCAAAGCTGTTGTACAGGGGGACCGGGGCGGCGCGGATCACATCCGGCTCGCGCCAGTCGCACACCATGCCCGCGCGCTGCAGGTGTTCGAAGACTGCCCGGCCGTGCCGCGCATCCTTACCCAAGCGCAGCGACAACTGGCAGCCGCGCGCCTGACTGCCCACGGGAGTCAGGACCTCGATTGGCAGAGAGTCAATGAGGAAGGCCAGATAGCCGGTGAGCGCGACCGATTTGGCGCGCAAATGGGCGAGCCCGGCAGCTTCGAACAGTTCAAGGGAGGCCAGCAGCGGCGCGGCCGAGAGGATCGGGGGGTTGCTGATCTGCCAGCCATCGGCTCCCGCCGCGGCAGTGAAGTGCGACCCCATCGCGAAGCGGCTGCGAGGATCGTGACCCCACCAGCCGGCCAAGCGCGGCCGGGATTGCGCGTGGGCGTGCCGTTCGTGCACGAAGCAGCCGCCGATCGCGCCCGGGCCGGCGTTCAGATACTTGTAGCTGCACCACACCGCAAAATCCGCGCCGCTCTCGTGCAGGCTCAGGGGCACATTGCCGATGGAGTGGGCCAGGTCAAAGCCCACCTCACAGCCGGCCTTGTGGGCCGCGGCCGCGATGCGCGCCAGGTCGAACACCTGTCCGCTCAGATACTGCGTCCCCGGCCACAGTACCAGTGCAACCTCTGCGCCGCGATGTTCGAGGAAGTATTCGATCTGTTCGGTCGTGATCTGTCCGCTGGCATCCGCGGGCTGCAGCTCCAGCAGCTGCTCGCGCGGCTCCAGGCCATGCCAGCTGATCTGCGAGGCCAGCGCATGACGGTCCGAAGGAAAGGCGTTGGCTTCCATCAGGATCCGGGTCCGGGTTCCCGACGGACGATAGAAGCTGGCCAGCATCAGATGCAGGTTGACCGTCAGCGAGTTCATGGCGACGACTTCCTCCGGACGCGCCCCGGTCAGGGTGGCCAGACCCGTCCTCATGAATTCGTGATACGCAATCCAGGCGCGGCGGGCGGATTCGTGGCCGCGCACGCCCAGGGTGGCCCAGTCATCCAGTTCCTCGTTGATGCGTTGCCGGGCCGCCAGCGGCTGCAGTCCCAGCGAATGCCCGCACAGGTACACGAGCGCATCCCCACGGGCGCTCACCGGATGCGCGAATTGATGACGGAATCGCGCCAGGGTGTCGGCATCGTCACGGCCTCTGGCATAGGTCAGGGAGCGTTCAAAGGCCATGGCTCGGCGGCATCAGGCGGCTAGCGGGTCTGTACCATGCCGCAGCTGCGGCAGGTGGTCAGTCCCGGATTGCCAAAAAAACGCTCGAACACGGGGGGGAACTGGGTCTCGATATTGGTGAGCTCGAAGAACTCCTCATACAGCTTCGTACCACAGTTCTCGCAGTACCACTGCAGTCCATCCTGCTCCCCCGGGCGACGATCGCGTTCAATCACCAATCCCACCGTATGGGCGCTGCGCCGCGGGGAATGCGGCACTGCGGCCGGCAACAGAAACAGCTCCCCCTCGCCGATACGGATGTCCACCACCCGGCCGTCCTGTACGGTCTTCAGCAGCAGCCCGCCCTCGATTTGATAGAAGAACTCCTCCCCCGGATCCACATGGTAGTCCCTGCGTGAATTGGGGCCGCCGACTGCCATCACGATGAACTGGCTGTCGCGGAAGATGCGCCGATTGCCCACGGGGGGCTTCAGGAGGTGGCGGTTCTCCTCGATCCAGCGCTTGAAATTCAAAGGATGGGGGACTGACATAAGTATTCACGCTCCTTGGGTCCGCATTGTAAGCCCGAACCCCTGTCGGCGGATCCGCACAGGGCGGGCGGCAGCATTGCGGCTCAACTGCAGGTAGGCTTAGCGATATGGACATTCGAAAACCACGCGTCGCGACCGTCGCAGTCAGCTTGACTTTCGCCGCCGGCCTGGGGCTTGCCGGCTGCGCGTCCGTATCGAAGCATCTGCCCTGGGGGCATAAGGCGCCGCCCGTGCCTGAAGTATCCACGGCTTTGGTCGTGGCGGTGCCCGACGGCGCCACCTTGTCCTGGCCGCAGGTGTGGCAGCGCAACGACGTGGTGCTCGTCATGACCGGGGTCGCGGCCAGTGGCGCGGCCGTGGTGATGCCGCGCAGTGGCCTGGCCTGGCCGGTACGCGTGGCGCTGCGAGTGGCTCCGGGCAGCATCGGGTCAATCGATGTGCGCGGTGCGCAACGGCTCCTCATTCCCGTGCCCGCGACCGGCACCGGAACCGTAGACTTGGAGTTGCCGCCGGGGGTCTACGTGGCCGCCACCAAACAGATCACGCTGAACTGGGGCCCGGCGAGCGCGCCGGTCGCACACTGAGCAGTGCGCATGGATCAAGGTTCGCCGGGTTGCTGATAACCGGCGCAGGCAATGCTGATCGGACGGATCGGCTGGTCGAGATTCACGGCAGTCAACGCGCCACCCCAAACGCAACCGGTGTCCAGTCCGATCACCCCATGGGCGTTCACATAGCCCAGCGCCGACCAGTGGCCGAAGATGATGCGCGTGTCGCGGCTGGCGCGGCCGGGCACTTCAAACCACGGTAGGAGGGTGGCAGCACGCGGCGGCGGTCCCTTGGCCCCCAGTGCCACGCGGCCTTCGGCGGTGCACACCCGCAGGCGCGTCAGGCAGTTGACGATGAACCGCATGCGATCTGCCCCGGCCAGATCCTCAGACCACTGATCGGGTTTATCGCCGTACATGTGATCAAAGAACGCTTCCGGCGCGGCCAGCAATGCGTCGTGCACCTCGCGCGCCAGCAACAGCGTCTGCGGCACGCTCCACTGCGGGACGAGGCCGGCATGCACCAGCAGTTCACCGTGCGCGGGGTCCTGGTGTGCCAGCGGCCGCTCGAGCAGCCATTGCAGAATCGTAACGCGGTCGGGCGCGCGCAGGACCTCGCGCAGAGTGTCGCCCGCCTTCTCCTGCAGCCGCGAGCCAAAAACCATCGCGAGCAGATGCAGATCGTGATTGCCGAGTACGACGATGGCATTGTCACCGAGGGCGCGGATCAGCCGCAGGCACTGCAGCGAAGACGGTCCGCGATTCACCAGGTCGCCCACGAACCAGAGTTGGTCGCGGTGGTGCGAAAATTTGATCGCGCCCAGCAGCGCGCGCAGCTCGGTGGCACAGCCTTGTACATCCCCAATGGCAAAGCGCGCCATGGGCTGACGCGGCTACTGCAGCACGCCGGGCATGGCCAGGCGGAACGGGGCGATGGGCGCGTCAAACTCCTGCCCGTCATCCGCGATCATCTGGTAGCTGCCCTGCATGACCCCCACCGGCGTTTCGATGATGGCAGCGCTGGAGTAGCGGAAGCCCTGGCCCGGCTTCAGATGGGGCTGCTCCCCCACGACACCGTCCCCCCGTGCTTCCTGTACCTTGCCGTTCGCGTCCGTGATCAACCAGTGCCGACGCAGCAGCCGGGCGGGGTGATCGCCGTCGTTGCGGATCGTGATCGTGTAGGAGAATACGAACCGCGGTTCATCCGGGTCAGATTGTTCGGACAGGTAGCTGGTCTGTACGTCTACCGTGATCCGGTGTGCGGCTTCCTGCATCAGTTCACGCGTACGGCGAGTACATCGCACGGCGCCGCATGCAGCACGGTGTCTTCGGTGAGGTTCACAAAAATGGACAGGCCGTGACGCTCACGGGCCCCGAGCACGATCAAATCACACTGCATCGCGCGCGCCACGCGGACGATCTCGCCCTTGACGCTGCCGACTTCGATCCGCTGATGGTCCGCGTCGACGCCGATGTCGGCGCACAGTGTGACCAGCCGCTGGCGCGCAGCCGCGGCGAGTTCATCGAGCAGCGGGACCGGTGGCATCATGTTCTCGCCCACCGGTTCAACGGGCACGTATTCCACTACGTGCAGCACCGTGAGGTGAGCGCCAAGACGGCCCGCCAGGTCGCGCGCACGCCTGCCGACAGCGATGCTGTCGGTATTCAGGTCGACGGCAAGCAGAATATTGCTGTAGATGGACATCGCGGCACCTCTTAGGCGAAGGGTAACCGATCACGCCGCACTTGCGCGATCTGCAATCGATCAGGTCGCAACCGTCGCACCAGCGAGCCGCAGCGCCAGGCGATTGAACACCTCCGGGGCCAGGGTTTCGGCGCGCACCTGCGGGTCCACGCCGCACGCTTCGATATCGGGGACCTCGAGCAGGCTGCGCAGGGCGTTGCGCAGCGTCTTGCGGCGCTGAGAAAACGCGGCGGTGACCACACGTGCAAACTGCGGGGCAACCGCAAAGGCGGGCTGTGGCCTGACCGTAAGGCGCGCGACGGCCGACCACACGCGCGGCGGGGGTTTGAACGCGCCCGGACCGATGTCGAACAGCTGCTCGACTGTCACCCACGGCGCCAGCATCACGGTCAGGCGTCCGTATTCGCTGCTACCCGGTGCCGCGGCCATGCGGGCCACGACCTCCCGCTGCAGCATGACGTGCAGGTCGCGGATCGCCGGCGCCGCGCCGATCAGCCGGAACAGCAACGGTGTCGAGATGTTGTAGGGCAGGTTACCGATGACCCGCAGCCGCCCGCCACGCAGCTTTGCGAGCCGGGCGAAATCAAAATCCAGTGCATCGCACTGATGTAGGGTCGCCGCGCGCGCCAGGGCCATGATCGGCCGCAGGCTTTGCGCCAGGTCCCGATCGATTTCCACGGCATCAAAACTGGCGTAGGGCTCGCGCAGCAGCAAATGCGTGAGGGCACCACGGCCCGGACCGATTTCCAACAGGTGATCTTCGCGGCCGGGATTGACGGTGCGCGCGATGCGCTCGATGACGCCCGGATCGTGCAGAAAGTGTTGTCCGAAGCGCTTGCGAGCCCCAGTCACGCCGCGTGTGCCGCCATGGTCGTCGCCATGCGCACGGCCGCCGCGAGGCTCGCGACATCCGCATGGCCGCTGCCCGCAAGGTCGAGGGCGGTGCCATGATCCACCGAAGTACGGATGATCGGCAAGCCAAGCGTCACATTCACGGCCTGATCGAAGTGCGCATGTTTGATCACCGGCAATCCCTGATCGTGGTACATCGCGAGGACCGCATCATAGCCGGCCATGAGCCGTGGCACGAAAATCGTGTCCGCCGGAAACGGACCGCTGACATCGAGGCCGCGTGCGCGCATCCGCTTGATGGCGGGTGCGATGATCGTGAGTTCCTCACGGCCGAGATGCCCGCTCTCACCGGCGTGCGGGTTCAGGCCGCATACCGCGACGCGCGGTTGGCCAATCCCCCACCAGCGCCTCAGATCGGCATCGACAATTGTCAGGACCTGCTGCAGCAGGTCGCCCGTGATCGCCTGCGCCACATTGGCCAGCGGCAGATGGGTCGTCGCCAGTGCCACGCGCATACTGCCCGAGGCCAGCATCATGACGGGAAGCGCGGCGCCGCTGCGCTGCGCCAGGTACTCGGTGTGTCCGGTGAAGGCAAAGCCGGCTTCGATGAGGGTGCTCTTCTGCACCGGCGCCGTCACCATCGCGGCGAACTCACCCGACAGGCAGCCCTGGGCGGCACGATCCAGCATGGCGAGTACCGCCGCGGCGTTGCGCGCGTCGAGCTTGCCGCTCTCGGCCGGGCAGGCCAGGGGGATGTGCAGGACAGCGAGAGTGCCGGGCGTGTGTGGACGGGCTTCCGGCCCCGCCTCGTAGTCCCACAGATTCAGTTTCAGGCTCAGCTGCCGGGCGCGCGCCGCGAGCAGTTCGCGATCCCCGATACAGACCAACTCACAGGGCAGCGGCCCGCGTGCCAACTGCAGGCAAAGGTCCGGTCCGACGCCCGCCGGTTCCCCGGACGTGACCGCAATCCGCGCCTGCGGCGCCATGAATCAGGACTTCAGATCGACGTACGCATCATCGCGCAAGCGTCGCAGCCACAACTCCGTCTCTTCGTCGACCTTGCTGGCGCGGATCTGATCCGCCGCCTGCTTGCGCTGCAGTTCCTTGGTGTCGTCGTACTTGCGCCGTCCCGTGACCTGGGCAATATGCCACCCGTATTGGGTGTGGAAAGGCTCTGAAATCTCGTTCAGCTTCAGCCCGTCGACGACCTTGGCGAATTCCGGAACGAACGTGTCGCTGGTGGTCCAGCCCATGTCGCCGCCATCCGCGGCCGAGCCCACATCCTGCGAACTGACCTGGGCCAGCGCTCCGAAGTCCTCGCCGGCGAGGATGCGTTTGCGAAGGTTTTCGAGCTTCTGTTTGACGGTGGCGTCATCCTGCAGCTCGTTGGTGCGCATCAGGATGTGGCGCACGCGAATCTGCTCCACGACGTCCTTTTTCTCCAGGTTGCGCACCTCGTTCAGACGCACGATGTTGAAGCCGGTGGGCGCGCGCAGCGGGGCGCTGACCTCGCCGACTTTCAGGCTCAATACCGTATCGGCCAGGACCGTCGGCAGTTCGGTACCCTTGCGCCACCCCAGTTCACCGCCATCCAGCGCCGTCATGCTGTTGGAATTGGCAATCGCGAGCTTTGCGAAGTCTTCGCCAGCCTTGGCGCGCTGGTAGACGTCATCCGCTTTTTTCTGCGCCGCCTCCAGTTGTGCCGTGGTCGCCTCCTGCGGCACCGCGATCAGGATATGCGAGACGTTGTACTCGGCGTTCGCCGATGGATGATGGGCCTGGCGATCCAGATACTGGTCGATTTCGCGCGGGGTGATGGAAATCTTAGTGACCACATCACGTTGTTGCAGCAGCCGCAGCGTCAGTTCGCGGCGCATCGAATCGCGGTAGCTGGCGTAATCGATCCCCTGCGCGGCCAATGCCAGCGGCAGCTGCTGCAAGGATATGCCATTGCGCTGCGCAACTTCGGTCATGGCGTTGTTCAAGGTTTCATCGGACACCTTGATGCCGGCGCGGTCGGCGCGCTGCATCTCCGCTTCTTGCACGATCAGACTTTCGAGGATCTGCTGGTGGATCACCGCATCGGGGGGCATCTGCTGCCCCTTGGCGCGCAGGTTGTCCTTGACGGCCGCCAGCTTCTCATCGACCTCCGATTCCAGTACCACCCCGTCATTCACCACCGCGGCGACACGGTCGAGCAGCTGGCCCTGAGTTTCTATTTCCCGCGTCTGCGCGAAAGCCTGCAGGCTCAGGCAACAGGCGCACAGCAGCAGCAGATGAGCGGATAGCGACGAGGCGCGTTTAAAATAATTCATGATCTTCAGGGGCTTGCAGTGGAAGGGGAGTATCCCCGAATGGCGGATCCAAGGAAAGTGCCCGCTTCGGATCCGACACTGGCCAGGCCGTTGAGTTCCAGCTGCACGAATATACCCGTGTCTTGCCGTCCGGTGCTGTTGCTGAGCGAGCGACGGCCCAGGATCCGCACCCCCCAGCAGCAGCCGTGGTATTCGAATCCCGCGAAGCGCTCCAGCATCTGGTGGGTGTCCAAGGCGTAGACGACCCGGCCGTAGGCATTCCAGTTACGCAGGAGCGGCCAGGCCGCCGAGGCCTCGACCTGATCCAGGCTGTCGGGCGTGAGGTACCCCTGGGCCAGGGCTGTCGCCCCTACCTGCGCCTGCGTGGGCGTGAAGCCCTGGGCAATTTCCGAGGCGTAGAACTGACTGTAGGCCGCGGCGACCGCCGCTGCCTGCGCCTGCTCCTCCGCCGGCGTGTCACGCTGGAAGCGGTAGGCCAGGTTCACGACGGCGTCGCTGGCCGGTTTGAACTGCAGCTCCACAATGGTGCGGTCGCTCTTGCTCGTCTGCGGATCCCACTGCTCGCCAAGATTCACGCTCCAGTTCTTGTACGCCGTCAGGGCCACCTCCGCGACCATGTCGGAGCGCAGCCCAGTCGCCGGCTCCAGGGGGATCTGTACCCGGGGGGGCTGGAAATAATAGGTCTGCCCCAAAGTGGCCGACAGGAACTGCTGGCCGCTGCCGGTCTCGAGCAGCCGGCTGGTCAGCGCGGCGGTGACCTGGTCCGCATCCCCGATCCGGTCAACGCCCACGAAACGGTTGGTGCGGAACAGTTCCACCAGGTTCAAGTCCGGCAATGCCGTATCGAAAACCGGCAGCTGGTCCTGGTTGCGGTAGGGCGTGTAGACATACTCCAGGCGTGGCTCCAGGGTCAGGGTGCGCCGATCATCGCGACCGGTGGGACGCTCGAAGATCAAGCCAGTGTCGAGGCTTGCGGTCGGCAATGCGCGGTGCGGGCTGTGCGCCTGACCAAGCGCAGTGTCGGCCAGCTGGTACTGGGTGAATTCATAGGCGATGCCGGGACGCACGAAGTAGCCCGGTCCCTCGAAATGCAGCGTCGCATCGGGGCGCAGATCCAGCCGCCAGCCGGTCACGCCGATGTCGCGGTTGAAGTTCACCATTTCGGAATCGAATCCGTAGTGCAACAGGCCCGCGGGTCCGACCACGAAGTCGCTGTCGGCCACGATCTGTGGCAGGCGCGCATAGGGGCGCTCGGTCGGATCCAGCACCTTCTCGATGGCATCCAGCGTCTGGTACTGCTGTACCTGGGCCGACAGGCGCCAGTTCTCGTCGCGATATGACAGCGCGGCGGTGCGCTCGAGATAGGCGACGCTGGTACCCTCCGGGCCCTGGCCGAAGTCCTGGAAATACAGTGAATCACCGGCATTCGCCGCATCGATTGAGAGCCGGAACTCATCCGGCAGCTCCGTGGTCTGGGTCAGATGCACGAATGAGCGGTCGTGATTGCCCAGGCCCTCGCCGGTCGCCTGCGCATCGTAGGGCAGGAAGTGCCAGACCAGCTCGCCGCGCTGGTCGTCGGTCATGTAGCGCGCGTCGCCGCCGATGTCGATGCCGCGGCGGGTGTAGTAGGTGGGTGTGAGCAGCAGGTCCTCGTTCGGGGCAATGTTCCAGTACCAGGGCGTCGAGACTTCAAAGCCACTGCGGCTGTTAGTGCCGACGCTCGGAAACAGGAACCCCGTCTTGCGCTCATCATCCAGCGGGAAGGACAGCCAGGGCAGGTACAGGATCGGAACGCCCTTGAAATCGACACTGGCGTCACGGGCCACGCCGACGTGCTGGCCGCTGTCCAGCGTCAGCGTGCCGGCACGCACCTGCCACACTTCCTCGGTCAGGGGGCAGGTGCTGAAACGCACATCCTGCAATCGCAGGATGCCCCCGGGTGTCAGGTCCACGAGCTGCGCGGAACC
>DATDIL010000151.1:0-11024 GCA_036521075.1 Steroidobacteraceae bacterium
TGCGTGACAGATCGCCGCGGGCGATGGCGGTCGAGACTTCGGCGATATTGCGCACCTGGCCGGTGAGATTGCTGGCCATGGAATTGACCTTGTCCGTCAGGTCCTTCCACACGCCGCTCACGTCCTTAACATCGGCCTGGCCGCCGAGCTTGCCCTCGGAGCCGACTTCGCGTGCGACGCGCGTGACCTCCGCCGCGAAGGCGTTGAGCTGGTCGACCATGGTGTTGATGGTCTGCTTCAGCTGCAGGATCTCGCCACGCACGTCCACCGTGATCTTGCGCGACAGATCGCCGCGCGCGATGGCCGTGGCCACTTCGGCGATGTTGCGCACCTGGCCGGTCAGGTTGCTGGCCATCGAGTTGACGTTTTCGGTGAGGTCCTTCCACACCCCGCTGACGCCTTTGACCTCGGCCTGGCCGCCGAGGTTGCCCTCGGTGCCGACCTCGCGCGCCACGCGCGTGACTTCGGCGGCGAAGGCGTTGAGCTGATCCACCATCGTATTGATGGACTCCTTCAGCTGCAGGATCTCGCCCTTCACGTCGGCCGTGATCTTGCGCGACAGATCGCCGTTGGCGATGGCCGTGGCCACTTCGGCGATGTTGCGCACCTGGCCGGTGAGATTACCGGCCATGGAGTTGACGTTGTCGGTGAGATCCTGCCAGGTGCCGGCGACGCCCGGCCCGACGGCCTGGCCACCGAGCTTGCCCTCGGTGCCGACCTCGCGCGCGACGCGGGTCACTTCCGAGGCAAAGGAGCGCAGCTGATCGACCATCGTGTTGATGGTTTCCTTCAGTTGCAGGATCTCCCCGCGCACGTCCACCGTGATCTTGCGCGACAGATCGCCGCTGGCGATGGCGGTGGAGACTTCGGCGATGTTGCGCACCTGGCCGGTGAGGTTGCCGGCCATCGAATTGACGTTATCGGTGAGGTCCTTCCAGGTGCCGGCGACACCCGGCACCACGGCCTGGCCACCGAGCTTGCCCTCGGTGCCGACCTCGCGCGCCACGCGCGTCACCTCGGCCGCGAAACTGTTGAGCTGGTCCACCATGGTATTGATGGTGTTCTTGAGCTCCCGGATCTCGCCTTTCACATCGACCGTGATCTTGCGTGACAGGTCGCCACGGGCGACCGCGGTGGTCACCTCGGCGATGTTGCGCACCTGGCCGGTGAGATTCGTCGCCATCGCGTTGACCGAATCGGTGAGATCCTTCCAGGTGCCGGCGACTCCGGACACGATGGCCTGGCCGCCGAGCTTGCCTTCGGTACCGACTTCGCGCGCGACACGCGTCACTTCGGAGGCAAAGGAGCGCAGCTGATCGACCATGGTGTTGATGGCTTCCTTCAGCTGCAGGATCTCCCCGCGCACGTCCACCGTGATCTTGCGCGACAGATCGCCATTCGCGACCGCGATGGTGACTTCCGAGATGTTGCGCACCTGGCCGGTCAGATTGCTCGCCATGGAGTTGACGCTGTCGGTGAGATCCTTCCAGGTGCCCGCGACACCGTGCACCGCGGCCTGGCCACCCAACTTGCCCTCGGTACCGACTTCGCGCGCGACGCGCGTCACCTCGGAGGTGAAGGCGCTCATCTGCGCGATCATGGTATTGACGATGGTCGCCGAACGCAGGAACTCGCCCTTGAGCGCGCGGCCGTCGACTTCGAGACTCATGGCCTGTTGCAGGTCACCCTTCGCGACGGCGGAAATGGTGCGGGTTACCTCGGTGGTCGGCCACAGCAGGTCATCGATCAGGGTGTTGACCGAGTGCTCCATGGCGCCCCAGGCGCCCGAGCGGCGTTCGCTCGACATGCGGTGCCGGGTCTTGCCGTCCTTGCCGACGATCTGGCCGACCCGCTCAAGCTCGCGGGCGAGGCGCTGGTTGGCGCTCACGATTTCGTTGAAGGTGTCCGCAACCTTGCCGGCGAGACCGGTCTGATCACTCGCCAGGCGCACCGAGAAATCGCCATCCCGAACGGTCTGCAGGGCCTGCAGCAATTTGCTCAGGTCCAACCCCGAGCTGGCGGGCACGTGCTTGCCGTTGGTTTTACGTGGTGCGCGGACGCTCACTGGTGACGACTGCATCGTTCACTCCCCATCAAGACTGAGCGGGGAGCATAGGGTCCGGCTCACCAGCACGGATGTAGGACGCGGCCTACAAATCGCGACTATGTGACGAACCTTTTTTTTTGATTTTTACGCAGGCGGCAGCGGGTTCCCCAAGGCTCGAAAGACCAAGGCTCATTACCACGTTCAAGCTTAAGTATGAAGCGCCGTAACCAATTGAAAGTACAATGTAAAATAGTCCTTCAATGATGGGCAGGCGCGACCGGGTGTTACAAATACATTTGATTTGGTAATAATCAGTTACAATTAGCGCGCGAGGGGCCGAGTTCCCCAGCCCGATAGAACAAGAATTCCAAGCAGAGGGTAATTGATGCACCAGGCAGTGATTGCGGTCACTCGTGGAGTGAGCGCCCGCAGTGACGCGCGCGCCAAATTTATCTCCTGGTTCGTCCTCGGCCTGAGCATCGGCTTGCTAATGGTGGCGAACTCGCAGCTCACCGGTGATCAGGCGCAGCTGCTTAATCTTGGCTGGCAGCTGGTGCACAATCATCTGTGGTTGCCACATGGGATGATTACCTCGGCGGGCGGCTACTCCCCGGGGGGCTTCGCGAGCGTGCTGGTCGCGGCGCCGCTGTACTTGTGGAATGACTACCGCGCGCCCGCATTGTTCACCTTGCTGTGTCACGCGGGGGCGTTCCTGCTTCTAGTCAGGAACCTCAAGCCCGCGCTGACGGAGCGGGGACGGCACCTGCTGCTGGTGCTCCTGTGGCTTTCGCCGTGGAACCTGTACTTCGCCGCTCACCTGTGGGATGCGAACTTCATGTACGGGTTCGCGGTGCTGCATCTGCTCACCTCCCAGCGCATGGCCCGGACGCGCGAAATCGGCACTACGGCGGCGCATGTCCTGCTGCTGGGGCTGAGCCTGCAGATCCATACCTCAGGCTTCATCCTGTGCGTCCTGTCGGTGCTGTTGTTTGCTTCCGGCAAACTAAAGGTGAGCTGGAGCGGATTCGTCATTGGCGCGGCGGTGTGCGTGGCAAGCCTGGTGCCCTGGTTTTTCGCGGTGCGGCAGAATGCCGCCTTGCTGCCCGGCGAGAAGGGCTTCCTGCTGCGCGGGATCGTGTTCGTGTTTCCGCTGCTGCGGGGCGTGCTCTATTGGCTGAAGCTATCAAGTCTGAGCTTCGTCGCGCGCATGTACGACCTGGATTTCACGCCGGTGCTGGGCCCGACGGCCGGACCGCCCGTCAGCGCCCTGGCGAAGCTGCTTGCCATGTTGGCCGGGGTGAGCCTGATCGTGACTGTGTATCTGCAGTGGAGATTCTTCCGCACCGCCTGGCGCCGGTGCGTGGCGCCGCGGTGCACGGAGTATCGTCCGCGAACCTGGCTGCGCTTCTATGTGACAGCGACCTGCGGGGCCGCCTTGATCTGCTTCGCACTGTCGCCCACGACCATTATGTTCTGGCAGCTGTTCGTGGCATTGCCGGCGTCCACGCTGGTGATGGTACTGTCGTCTGAAGTCCTCTTCCGCAGCCGCTTGCGGCATTTGGCACGGCGGATCGCGGCCCTGTGGGCGGTGCTGAGTGCGACTTTATTGCTGTCGCAGGCCATTGCTGCGCCCATGTATCGATGCGGTGGCTCCGCACCCGGGCAGTCCGAGCCAATGTTCAGCGACTTGCACGCCACGGGCCAGTGCATGCGCAGCGCTAATGTGGCTCGCTCGGTACGAAAGTCGCCGCATGATGCGGATTCGCGCCGAACGACAGAAATTTACCAAGCTTCCGTCCGATGATGCCCGCACCGTAGTTGCTCACATGGTGGCTGTCGTAGTAGTTCGCATGGCCGTCACGTATGGCGTAGCAACGCTCGGCGTCACAAAGCGGTGCTGCGGCATCGAAGACCTTCAGTTTCGGGTGCCGCAGCTGTAGTTGCGCAACCAATGCGCGGTACTCGGACTGCCGGCGCATCACCACCGATTTGGCAATGTAGCAGCTTGATCGCAGCTGCGCGTGTGGGTGGTAGGGAGGGGCGTAAAGACATTGCTGCGGCGTGAAATCAAGTTCGGCGGGCTCGAGCACGAACACGACCTGCTTGCCGCTGTCCTCCAGTGACTGGATCGCGCCGTCGACGCCGCTGAGATAGATGTCGTGGAAGTTCGTCGACTTGCGCGCCACATTCGGGGCGAATTCGAGCGTCCACTGCTGCGCGTCGGTCGGGCCGAATCCCGACCCACTGAGGTACAGTGGCCCGCGCGAAATAAGGATCACGGTCCTGATCGACCGTTCGCGTGACAGCAGTTGCAGCACCTGGCGATTGGCCGCGAGGCACCGTGACGCGAAGTCGGTGACGTTGCGGGAAATCACATCGCGCAGCGGAGCGCAACCCGCTTCTGCCAGAAGCGCAAGATTGTCATCCGTGAGGATTTGCGCCAGCGCGGGGAACTGCGCGCTTGCCAGACTGTCTCCCCACAGCGCAATCGTCGGTTTGCCGAGTTTGCTCTGATAGCACCAGCGCAGGTCATTCGCGACGGCCAGATCGCCTTGGCAGTGCGCAAAGTCGCTGCGGTTTTCGGGCAGGAAGTCTTTGGAAGTATCGGCGAGGATGGTATCGAAGTGCTCGATGTTCGCCGTCGGATGACGCATCGGTAGCCCATCGCCTGCGAGCGTCGCCAGCCCGAGTGCCGCGATGCAACCCAGAGCCGCACCGCTCCAGGTGAGGGTCTGGACCTTCTTCGGAGTATCGCGCGCCTGCTTCCTGCTCCACCTTTGCACCGGCTTCTCAATCCACCGCCATGTGGCGTATGCCAGGACAATCGAAAGCGCAGCTGCGCCGCGCAGAATCCAATGCTGCGCGCTTTGCGAGAATGGTGAGGCGGCATCGACGATGTGGAAAAATGAAATCAGCGGCCAGTGCCACAGGTAGATGGGATAGCTGATCAGCCCGATGAGAACTGCCGTCCGGTTGCAAAGCAACGTGCGGCTGAATAAATTCTGCGGGCCCGCGACGATCAATGCCGAGGCGGCCGCCACCGGGATGATTGCCAGCCAGCCGGGATAGGGGAGTTTGTTCGTGATGAGTTCGCAGGATGCCGCGATCAGCGCGAGTCCTGCCCCGGCGAGCAAGGCGGCTGGTATGGAATTACCGGTCGCTTGATCGCCGCCCCAGAGCAGATCCCCGCGCACCTGCCGCAGATAAGCGAGAAAAGCGCCGATCAGCAGCTCCCAGAATCGACACGGAAGGAGGTAGAAGGAGCTGGCCGGGCTCGTGTGAATCAGACTCACTTCGAGGGCGAACGAAGCGATCAGCAGGCACACCGTCGTCACAATGAACGTAAATCGTCCGCGTCGGTAGAGAAATGCGAGCAACAGGGGCCAGATAATGTAGTACTGCTCCTCGACCCCGAGCGACCACAGGTGCAGGAGAGGCTTGTATTCGGCGCGCACATCGAAGTAGCCAGCCTCGCCCCACAGCAGCAGATTCGAGGTGAATGTTGCCCCCGCGATCAAGTGTTTCGCGAGCTTTGAATAATCGAGGCTAATCAGGGTGAAGCCGCCGATGATCCACGTGGCAAACAGCACGACCAATAGCGCCGGGATGATCCGTCGGCAGCGGCGAACATAGAAATTCAGAACCGAGAAGGTGCCCTCCGCGCATTCACCCAGAATGATGCTTGAGATGAGAAATCCGGAGATGACAAAGAAGATATCGACGCCTATGAAGCCGCCGGGAAACCTGGCGGGAACGGCGTGGTACCCGACCACGAGCAGCACGGCCACCGCGCGTAGGCCATCGATGTCGGCGCGATAGGGAACGTGTGGCGAATGCCGAGCCGAACTGACGCCTGTGTTTGGTGCCGCGCTTGCGGCCGCGAGTGTGGATGGCCGGCCGGCTTCAACGTCCAATGACCAGCGCCAAAAGGGCGTGAATTTCAACTTCGACGTCATGGTCGTGTGAGGTATGGCTAGAAGGTCAGCCGTCCGGTTTTGGCGATTGTGGGCCGCACTATCTCATTCATTTAACAGGCGGCGGAAGTCCGCGTCTGCCACATGAATCACGGTTTGCCAAATTCTGCGCCACGCTCAAGTTCAGGCGACGAATGTCCCGGTCCCGTGGTGCTACCCGTATGCGCGGGAAAGAAGTTCATCCAGCGCGGCGATGATTGCATCACCCGCCGCAGCGAGCGATCCGACTTGTTCGCCAAGCTGCTCGCTTGGGATGGAGACAATCTCCAACGGATGCAAGACGACAGAGATGTTCTTGATCTTGAAGGTTGGATTGAGCCGTGCATTGGGAATGTGGCCAAGCCCCGCTTTGCGAACCAGCGGAATGACGACGCGGCGACGGTAGTCGTCAAACAGCCGCGATGGGGCAATAACCACGAACGGAATACTGTCCTTCAGCGTGCCGATATTGCGGTGGACGTCGAATTGCGCCATCAGAGCGTCGAATATTCGTCGGCGATCGAGCCGTTGCGATCCGCGAAGTCATTCCATAAGGTGACGCTGGCGCGTGCATTTTCGACCATACCGGCTCGGCGTTTCCGCTCTTTAGACAAAAATTCGCCGAGCAGCGACTCCACCACACCGGAGAGATTGTCAGTAACTTCCTTTGCTTCTGTCACAAGGTCCTCGCTTAACGTGAGATTGACGGGACGTTTGCGTCTTGAGCGAGCGGAGCCGCGTTCCATGTCCAAGCCTCAATGGGATTCTATGCGCATGCTATGCGCATTGGACTCACGAGGCAAGGCATGCGGCCGGCGGGTAGGGCAGTCCCGATTTCCGTGGTGCGCCGCTCATCCGCCACTTTGTCCCGTTGGTCCCAAGCTTATTGCCGTCATTCGTTAATGCCCTGACGATATCCCCTCGCCTGCACCGTGGGCCAGAACAATGGCGGATCTACAATGCGTCGCAGAGAAATTCTGAAGATGGCGGCCTTGGTACCGTGTACACCCCTGATCCTCGAAGGGTGCGCGGCGTCACTTCCGAACACTGCGGCAGCGCCTCGGCGCCGCGTGCGCCCGACGGATGAGGCCTGGCCGAACAACGGGAGCTGGCGAAAGCTCAACGAGGCCGTGGGCGGCAATTTAATCGCGGTGCAGCCATTGTTCGCCACGTGTGCGCCTGCCTCTGAGAGCACCAGGTGTGCCGATGTCTTGGAGCACCTCAGCAATCCCTTCTTTCTTGGCGATCAACCTGCTGGTACGCAGGTCTCGGGATGGCTTGATGCCTGGACGCCCGCGCCGAGTGTCTACGCCATCAAGGCTCGCACAACCGCCGATGTCGTTGCCGGGGTGAATTTCGCACGCCTCAACAACCTCCGGTTGGTGGTGAAGGGCGCCGGTCACAGCTACCTCGGGACATCGAATGCCGCTGATTCGCTGCTCATCTGGACCCGTGCTATGAATCGGGTGCAAGTACTCGCTGCCTTCGTTCCCAAGGGCTGCTCGGTGGCCCCGGTTCCGGCCGTTACGGCGCAGCCTGGCGCAGTGTCGATCGACCTCTACTACGCCGTGACGACGGGCGCAGGGCGATATGTTCAAGGTGGCGGCTGCACCGACACGGGCATCGCTGGGCTGGTCCAGAGCGGCGGCTTTGGCTCCTTCTCGAAGGGCTACGGGACTGCGGCATCGAACCTATTGGAGGCAGAAGTCGTCACCGCTGACGGCAGGGTACTGACGGCAAACGCCTGCCTGAACCCGGATCTGTTCTGGGCACTCAAAGGTGGCGGCGGTGGAACCTTCGGGGTGATCACCCGCGCCACCTTGCAAACTCACGAGTTGCCGAAGAGCTTCGGTAGCGTCGGCGGGACAATCAAGGCTCGATCGGATGCCGAGTTCGAACGGCTGATCGCGCAGTTCATGAGGTTCTATCAGCAGAACTTGCTCAATCCACACTGGGGCGAGCAAATCAAGGTCGGGCCCGACAACACACTCGAGATTTCGCTGGTCAGCCAGGGAATCGAGCAAGACCAGATGTATCAGGTCTGGAAACCGTTTATGGATTGGATGAAAGCCGCCGCTGAGGACTACAGCGTCATTCACCCGTATGCTGGCACGGTGCCGGCACGAACGTTTTGGGACGTTGAAAACAATCCGTCCATGGTCCACGACACGCGTCCTGGCAGCCCAAAACAACATTGCTGGTGGCGCGGTGACCAGGGTCAGGTCGGCGCGTTCCTCCATGGCTATGAGTCGTTGTGGCTGCCCGCGTCGCTCCTCGAACCAAGGACTCAGCATCGGCTCGTAGACGCGCTGTTGGCGGCAAGTCGCTTCAAGCAGGTGCAGCTCCACGTGAACAAGGGCCTCGCCGGGGCTACGACTGACGCGCGCGCGGCAGCCCGACAGACGGCGACCAATCCTGCCGTACTCGACGCATTCGCACTCGCCATCATCGCCGACGGGGAAGGGCCCGCCTACCCCGGAATGCCTCGACCGGCCCTGAACGTAGGTGCCGCTCACACCGATTCGCGTGCCATCGATCGGGCGGCCGCGGAGCTGCGCAAGGTCGTACCCGACGCGGGCTCGTACGTCTCGGAAAGCAACTACTTCAATCCGTCCTGGCAGCGCGCCTACTGGGGAGATCATTACCCGCGCCTGCGTGCCATCAAGAAGCGCTATGACCCGGACGGTCTGTTCTTTGTGCACCATGGCGTCGGCAGCGAGGAGTGGAGCCCGGACGGCTTCTTCCGTCTGTGACCACCGCGCAAATCAGCGCATCCACCCACACTCGTGGGCCGTCCCAGAATCCAGTAGTCTCACGGACTATGCCTGACCTCGGCACCCGTGCACCCGACTGCGCCCCAAGCAGTGACGCATCGGCCGAAACAACCTCTGGCAGGCGCTCACGCCTGGCCCGCTGGTTGCAGCCCGGCTGGCCGCTCTTCATAACCGTGTTTGTACTGCTGGGTCTGTGGCAGGGTCTGAACCAATTTATTGGTAACAACTTTCGTATCGCTCTCTGGAAGCAATGCGTCTGGGAGCTGAGCAGCGTTCTTGTAATCCTGGCGTTGATTCCGGTCATAGTCCGAGTCGAGCGGATGTTCCGCCTGGATGCGCGTCCACGCAGCCGTATCGTCGTCGCACACACGATCAGCGCTTTCGTATTCTCGACGGTTCACACTACGGGCATGGTCGCCGTTCGAAAGATCGTCTTTGCACTTGTGGGCGACTCGTACGACGCCGGACCGCTATTTTTTCGTTGGTTCTACGAGCTACAAAAGGATCTGATCACCTACCTCATCATACTGCTCGGGGTATTCGCAGTACGCGAATTCCGCGTGCGTCGTGCAGGCGAGCTGCACGCGGCGCAGCTCGCGGCCGAATTGAACGAAGCGCGGCTGCGGCATCTGACGGCGCAGGTGGATCCTCACTTCCTCTTCAATGCCTTGAACACCATCTCCAACCGCATGCGTGAGGACGTTGGCGCTGCCGATCGGATGATCAGCCACCTGGGTGACCTGCTGCGCGCAGCGTACGCGACCGATCAGCAGGTTTTGGTCCCTTTGCGCAGTGAGCTCGATTGGCTGCGAAGCTACGCAGTCATGATGGGCGAGCGCTTTCGCGGACAGCTGTTCTTCCAGCTCGAGGTCGATCCGGATCTCGACACGATCGCAGTGCCACGTCTGCTGCTGCAACCGATTGTGGAGAATGCCTTCCGCCACGGGCTGGCAGAAGGCCGTGGCTGCCTCTGGGTCACGGTCCGGCGTATGGATCGGCGTCTCAGTTACGCCATCAGCGACGATGGGGCGGGCATGTCCGGCTCACCATTAGGGCACGGTACCGGACTGTCGAATGTTTCACGGCGACTGCAATTGTTGTTCCCGCACGACCACATCCTGACGTTTGCCGCTCGGAAGCCGCGTGGCACCGTGGTTACAGTCGCATTCCCGGTATCGGAATGAGCCACTCCGTCGTGATCGTCGAGGACGAGCCCCCCGCCAGAGCAAAGTTGGCGCGATTCATCGAGGAGCTCGATGACTTTCGTGTGGTCGGGCAGGCGGACTGCGTCGAGTCTGCGATCGCCACCATTCGCTCCGCGAGTCCGGATGTGGTTTTTCTGGACATCCGGCTTGGCACGCGCAGCGGTTTCGACGTGCTCGACGGTTTGCGCGAGTGCGCCGCGCCGCTCATCGTGTTCACGACGGCGTACTCAGAATACGCCGTGCGGGCATTTGAGGTTCAGGCCCTCGATTATTTGCTCAAGCCTTACGACAACGAGCGCTTTTTGCACAGCGTGGGGCGAGTTCGCGCGGCGCTCGCCGAGCCGGATCGGGGCGACTTCGAAGAGCGTGTGCGTCGCCTGCTGGCTGCAATGCCGGACCGCCCTCCGCAGCCCAAACAGATCCTGGTGCGCACCGGCGATCGCGCCTTCTTCCTCGATGTGGCCGACATCCAGCGTGTGTCTGCCGCGGGGAACTACGTCGAGGTTTATGCGGGCGGCAAGACTCATCTCATCCGCGAGTCGCTGGCGGACTTCGCCGCGCAGCTCGATGCGAGCGAATTCCTGCGGGTGCACCGCTCGCACGTCGTGCGTGTCGGCTTTATCGCCGAGCTGCGTCCCTTGTTCCATGGGGACTACGAACTCGTGCTGCACGACGGTCAACGTGTGGCTCTCAGCCGCCGTTACAAGCAGTTGCTGCCTGCGGCCATTCGCGAGCGCCTGTGAGTCCGCTGGCCGCATCTCACGGGTCTTTCGACGTCATCGGTGCACTGTCCCAGATTGTCCCAGCGACGCAGACCGCCTCTGTTAAGGATTGCCCGACGCCGGCCCAGGTGCGCACACCTGGGCAGACCCGGGGAGTCTTGACGGGCCGGGGTTGGGCAATCCTCAAGGGAGGAAACCGCGGGATCTGGCTGATAAGGTCAGAGCGGGCGTGGCGCTATGGGGATTTGAGGGCTGGCGCCGGTGTTTGAGCGGCCGATGAGGTCGATGGAGTCGGCGTCGATTGCGCTGCGACATGCTGCGGG
>DATDIL010000152.1:0-5830 GCA_036521075.1 Steroidobacteraceae bacterium
GGGCCGGCGCCGCGTATCGATTGGACATTTCGGACAATGGCCGTGGCGGAAGCCTTGTGGAAGGAATAGGGATGCGCAGCATCCGCACTCGCGCCGAAGCACTGGGTGGCACCGCAGTGTGGAGCTCCGAAGTCGGGACGCGGCTGTCAGTGACGCTGCCGGCGTCCGCGATGGAGTCTTCATGAGTGCGCAGAGAATCCGGGTCGTCGTCGCGGAGGACCAGCGTATGGTGCTTGGCGCGCTCGCCGCCCTGCTGTCACTCGAGGCCGACATAGACGTCGTGGCGCAAGCGAGCGACGGAACCGAGGCGCTCGCCCTGGTGCGCGCACATCTGCCCGACGTGCTCATTACCGATGTAGAGATGCCGCGGGCGTCGGGCCTGGATGTCGCCCGACAGCTCCAGGGCGAGTCCCGGACAAGAGTGATCGTCCTCACAAATTTTGCCCGCGCAGGCTATTTGCGCCGTGCACTCGAGGCGGGTGTGAGCGGCTACGTCCTTAAGGCGCAGCCTGCCAATGAGCTTGCCGACGCTGTGCGGCGAGTGCATCGCGGCCTGCGGGTGATAGATCCCCAGCTCGCCGCCGAGTCTTGGAGCGGGGGTGCCGATCCACTTACCCCACGCCAGCGTGAAATCCTGCAATTGGCGGCGGAGGGTGCCAGCACGGCGCGCATCGCCGCGCAGCTGGGGATCTCCGCGGGGACTGTCCGCAACTATCTTTCCGAGGCAATTTTGAAATTAGGGGCGGCAAATCGCATCGAGGCGGCGCGAATTGCCCGCGGCAAGGGCTGGCTGTAGGCGTGGTCAAGTGATGCGCTGGCCGGCCACGTAGCCGGTGACCGCCAGGAATACGCTTCCCGAGGAGGTTGACCTCGTAGGTGTGCGGATGCTGCTATTCTTGCAACCAGGAGGTTGCACATGGACAGTTTCGACAGAATAGAGAAGCGGGTGATCCTGCACGCGCCAATGGCGCGGGTGTGGCAGGCAATTACCGACGCCAAGGAGTTTGGACGCTGGTTCGGGATTAACCTGGATGGCGAGTTCGTGGTCGGTAAGCCGATCACTGGTACTTTCAACGCAGCGCTCAACGAAGCCGCAATCCACGACTACCAGAGCAAACTTGGGCTACCCCCCGCAAAGGTGCATCTGCCCGACAAAAGCCTGGTCTTCTGCACGGTGGAGTGCATCGAGCCGCGCGAGTACTTCAGCTTTCGTTGGATTCCCTATGGTATCGATGCCGACATTGATCCTGAAACGGAGCCGACGACATTGGTGGAATTCCGCCTGCGGAAGGCCGCGGAGGGAACTGTTCTCACGATCGTCGAATCGGGCTTCGACCGTGTGCCTGCACAGCGACGCGAGCGGGCGTTTCGCATGAACGAGGGTGGGTGGACCGCGCAGGCGGAAAGCATCCGGAATTATATTGAAAAGCCATGAACCCCAACTTGCCAAGATTTTTTTTGCCCTCGGCGATGAGACACGGCTTTCAGTACTGGCCAGGCTCAGGGGCGGAGCGCTGACCGCGACGGCCCTCGCCGAGGGTTCGCGGGTAAGCCGACAGGCCATCGTGCAGCACCTGCAGGTGCTGCACGGCGCGGGGCTGTTGACACACGAGAAGCACGGGCGCGAAGTGTTTTACATGCCTGAGGCGCGGGGTCTGGAAGCGGCGCGCGCATACCTTGAAATGATCTCTGCGGGCTGGGACCGCGCAATCGATAGGCTAAAGGTGATGGTCGAGGGGCGCGCGCAGAGGCGGCGCTAGGGCGCAATTATCGCCCAGCCAGACCACGCGTGCGGCGGCCTCCTCGTCACACGTGATCTGTTTGCCGTCATACAGGTATTCCGGGCTCAGCGCGGATTCGGATGGTGGGTGTCGTCGACCAGATGCTTCAGGTCGCGGTCGATACACGGGGCGGGCTCGGCAAGCTCCGCCGCGGCGCGCTTCACGATCTTCATCGCCGGCCGCCACGGTTCGGCGAGCACGCTCGGATCGTCAGCCTCCACCTGATACTCGAGCACATCGCCGACGCGTCGCAGCCGCTCCGTCACGCGCAGGTCCGTGGTGTGGAATGCACCGTTGTCCGTAAGCCAGCTATCGTCGTTGAACTGGTTGGCTTCGATGACCAGCGTATCGCCCTCCCAGTGACCGACGGAATCTCCCAGGTAACTGTCGTCCACATCGGTGCGGTGCGGGCGGCCGTCCGTGGGGATGATCCGATAGAAAGCACCGGAAACATCGCTGTACAGGAATACCACCTGGCCGGGCGTCTGGATGATCTTGGCCGGCGGCCCGATACGCGGCAGCCCCGGTGACTTGCAGCGCAGCACCGGGTCGGCGGCAACCTGGCGTTTGTTCAGGTCGGCGACCTTGGCCAGGAATTGGGGCTTGTATTTGGGAACGTTCGGCGCCGGCCTGGCGGCCGCATTGGCCGCCGCGGGCGGCCGCGGCGTGGCGGCGTCACAGCCTGATATGCAGATGGTGCCGTTCGCCGATTTCTGTGGATGGATGAAATCGATGCCCGCCCCGTCGTCCCACGTGCCATTCAGATCCGGGTGACCGTCCGCCAGGCGCGGCACCGGTTGGGACGCAGCCGTATCGGACGCCGGGGCGTCGACACAGATGAAGCACAATAGCGCCGCAAGTGCCCATGCCCCGCTTGATTCAGGACGCCTCATACGCACTCCTTAGGTTGCTCGGTTGCTACTGCGCCGCTGCTGCCGTGCTGTCCGGGGCGAACTGGAAGTCATGTCCGTCGGCATAAGTGATCTTTGCCATGTAGCCCAGATGCGCCGTACCGTCTCGGGCCGGAAAGGCATCGACGGTCACATGCGCACCCTGCTGCGTCAGCATTTTCTTGCTCACGCCGGCCTTGCGCGCCATCGCGACGGGTACGCACTCGAGCTGCCAGGTGGCCAATTTCCCGCCGGCTTCGATGACGTCCAGGTACAGATAAATATGCGGGTTGGCCCAGTCGACCCGGGAAACAGTCCCTTTGAGCACCAGGGTCTTACCCGTATCGAATTCACCCGCAAGCGAATGGTGCGCTGAAGCAAATTGCGGGCCTGCCCCTAGAAGCGCGAGCGCGGCCACGCTGAGCAGCTTCGAACCGGTACCTGGAATATTGAGTCTACCCACGGCGCCCCCTTGATCGGTCGTGCCGATATTGCGTCAGTGTGCTTTCGCATGGAAGGCCAGAAACAGATTTCCCGGCATCTGGCCGCCAATGAGTCCATAACCGGAGTTCACGAACAGGTAGCCGTCGGCCGCCACGATCGAGGCATTATCCAATGCGCCGCCGGTACCGGGCACCCCGTTGGCCGTGGTCAATGGCTGAGTCGTGTCGTACTGGAACAGCAGCTCGCCGGTGTTCGCATCGAACGCCCGCAGGAAGCCGTCGGCACTGCCCTCCACGACGGCGCCGGCAATGACGGCCGGCGCGCCAGTCATGCCGGTGACGGTCGCGCAGGTGCGCACGCGGGTCTTGCGATCGCCCGAACAATCCGGTTGCGGGTAGTACGACCACAGCACCGTCCCGGAATCCACCGCCACGGCGTGCAGTCCCGCGCGCTCGCCGAGGTCCTTGCCGGCAGGTCCCGGGAAGGTGTTCATGGGCGCGAAGACGCGCGCACCATCAAATGCCAACCCCCAGTGGATGCCGCCGATCACCGAACCGGCGCCGAAGCTGTGCTTCCACAGCACCTTGCCTTGCGCATCCGGATCCAGCGCGTAAAGCGTTCCGGATTTCTGGCCGGCCAGCACGACATCGTGACCATCCGCACGCCTGGCCAGCACGATCGATGCGCCGAAGTCATGATCGAGCCCTCGTCCCTGGTGCGGACAGTTCAGGCCATCGTGTCGCACCATGCAGCCGGTGAGGAAAATGTCATCGGCCGTGGCCTGGAAGCGCCAGCGGATCGCGCCGGTCTTCAGGTCGATGGCCAGCACCGAGTCGGTGGTCGGGGCGGCCGGGGCGGAAGTCGCTTCGCCCGTGCCGACGTACAGCACGCCGCGTTGTTCATCAATGGCCGGTGAAGTCCAGATTGGCGCCCCCGAGGGTCCCCACATCATCTGGCCATCGCCACGGTCGCCGCGGGGCGTCGCGTCCGGCATGGTGTGGGCCGTCCAGATCTCCCTGCCGGTGCGCGCGTCCAGCGCAATCACGGCACCGTGGGTCGTACAGCACAGATGTTTCGCGTCCGCCCCGACATTGATTTCCGAGGCCGACAGCGGCACGTAGACGCGCGCGCCGAGCAACACCGGAGTACCGGTCGTGTTGGAGAGGGGGGTCAGATGAACCGCGTGCTTCCAGATCGGAGCGCCGGTTGCCGCATCCACCATATGGATGCGCGTGCCAACGTCGGCAAATACCAGCACCTTGCGCCCCGACCCCGGCAGCGCCCCGTAGCCAATCCCGGTGCGCAGTGGCACATCGCTCTTGTAGATCCATTTCAGGCACGGGTGCGCCGCAATATCGATCGCGTACAGCTGCGATGCATCGGCGACGGGGAGAAACAAGGTTGTGCCCACCACGGCCGCCTGCGCGCGCATGGTCGTGGCGCGCGGAAAGGCCAGCGCCCATGCAAGGTCCATGTGACGGAAATCAGCCGTCGAGATCCCCGCCTCCTGGGCCGTGAGGTGCCGATGGTTGTGCAGGTCGAAGCCGAAATCGGCCACCGTCGCGGGCATGCTCAGGTCGATCTTGCGCCGCTGCGGCGTGCAGCGCATCGGCGCGGTCCACGCATCGCTCACCCGGGCCCTGCCGATGAGAAAATCGATGAGTTCCGAGCGCTGCGCTCCCGAGAGGGACTGTCCCTGGGCCTGCATCTTGCCGACGGTGAGGGCGTAGTAGAGCTGCTGGTAGCGCATGCCCTTGAGGGTCGCCAGCGTCGGCGCCCGCAGCGCTTCGCCGTGGTCGTGGCACATCGCACAGCTGCGCTGGTACGCAAGCTGTCCTGCCTGCGCGGGTTGTGGTCGCGGTGCGGCGCGCGCGCTGCAGGCCAGTGCCAGCATCGCGAGCAAGCCTGAATAGCGACAGTCCATTCTCATACAAGCCCCTCCGCGCTCGGTCCGTCGGCCTTGACGGATATCGTGCAGAATACCGCTTCAGGGGGCAGAACATGAGCCGAGCCATTTTCCAATCCCGCCGCGCCGTGTGCGCGGCCGTGCTCCTTCTGTGCGCCGGCACTGGCGCCCGCGCGCAGACACAGGACGACGACGCCTACCTGCGCACCTGCGCGGCCTGTCACGGTCCGCAGTTGCGCGGCGGGGAAACCGGGCCGGCACTGATCGGCAGCGGATTCCAGCAGCGCTGGGCCTCGGTCCCGCCGGTGGGCCTCGATGAGTTCACGCGTCGGACCATGCCACCCACCGCGCCGGGATCCTTGAGTGACGAGGACTATGCGGCCGCGCTTGCGCGCATTCGTCATGCCAACGGCTGGGTAGTGCCGCCGGCCAAGCCGCCCGCCGCGGGCACCAGGCGCATTCCCGCCACCGCCGAGTGGCTGAACAACCGTGGCGATCTGGGCAGCAGCAGCTACTCCCCGCTGGACCAGATCAATCGCGACAATGTCGCGAAGCTGCGCATCGCCTGGCGCTGGAAGTCCGATAATTTCGGACCCGTTCCCGAGTACTACTACCGCCCGACACCGCTCATGGCCGATGGGATTGTGTACATCACTGCCGGGATCCGTCGCGACGTCGTGGCCATCGATGCGACGAACGGGGAAACGCTGTGGATGTACCGGCTGGATGAAGGGGAGCGCGGTGCGCTCGCGCCGCGCCGCAATTCCGGTCGCGGCGTTGCCTACTGGCGCAGCAGCCGCCACGGCGAA
>DATDIL010000153.1:0-2073 GCA_036521075.1 Steroidobacteraceae bacterium
ATTGCGTAGAGCACGCCCTTCGTGCCGGCGCGCTGCGCGATCACATTCAGCTCATCATGAACGGGGCGGATTTGCGCCGCTTTGCGCCGCTTGCCGGCGGACCGGCGCCGCATTCGTTTGGTCCGAAGATGATTTTCGCCTGCCGGCAATTATTCCCGCGCAAGGGGATCCGCTTTCTGATCAGCGCCGCTGCACAGCTGCGCGCGCGCCATCCGGAGCTGCGGCTGGTCATAGCCGGGGACGGCTTCGAGCGCGCAGATCTCGAAACGCAGGCGCGCGAGCTGGGCATTGGCGATGTGACGACCTTTCTGGGCTGGGTCGCCAATGCCGATCTGGCGCAATATTTTCGGGCCTGCGCAGTGTCGGTGATCCCGTCGCTCGAGGAGGGCTTTGGCATTCCGGCGGCGGAAGCCATGGGCTGCGAGGTTCCGGTCGTGGCCTCCGACGCCGGTGGACTGCCCGAGGTGGTGGAGCACAACGTCACCGGACTGGTGGTGCCGAAGGGCGATGCGGCGGCACTCGCGGCGGCGATCGATACGCTGCTGTCGGATGCGCCATTGCGCGCGCGCATGGGCAAGGCAGGGCGCGCGCGCGCCCTTGCACGCTTCGACTGGTCCCGTTCGGCTGAAAAATTCGTCGCCCTGTATCAGTCGCTGCTGGACCGGCAGGGAGTACGTCCGTGACCGAGCGTCTTTTCTCCTTCCGCTGGGACATCGACCACCGCGCTTGTATGACGGACGGAATGCCGCGGGTGATGCAGGTGTGCAAGGAATTCGGTGTGGCGAACACCTTTTTCGTCAACATGGGACGTTCGACCAACCTGCGCGAGTGGCTAGGCAAGGGTATCGGCGCCAGCCGCGCCAAGCTGAACGATATGCAGGCCGTGAACCTCATCGAGAAGATCGGCTGGCCGCGATTTGTGCTCGAAGCCGTGCTGTCGCGCCCGGTCGGCAAGTCGTTCGTTCCCGAGCTGCAACGGGCGCAGGCTGATGGCCACGAACTGGGGCTGCATGGCGGCAGCGACCACGTGATATGGAGCCGGCGCTTCGCGCAGCTGCCCGAGGATTCGATCGAGGCCGATGTCAGCGCCACCCTGGCAGAATTCACGCGCCATTTCGGCAAACCGACCGGCTTCACCTGTCCGGGCTTCAAGTGCGACGAGCGCACCAGTCGTCTGGTCTCGAAACTGGGCTTTCGATACGATGGCGATGCCATCGGCGGCTCGCCGCGGCACGCTAGCGCCGACGGCGTTGCGCTCAGGCATTGGACAATACCGGTCACCGTCTGCGGTCCCGGAACGATTCCGTTCCTCGAGTGGCACGGGGCGCGCGGCACCGCGGAAGATGCGGTAGTCGACGATTTTCGGGCGCGAATTGCCGCCCAGGACTGGGTCGTCCTGTACGGCCATCCATGTTACGAAGGGGTGCATGATCGACTGCTGCGACGCGTGTTCGGTGCCGTACGCGAGGCTGGGTTTCAGTTCGTGACGCACGCCCAGATGGCAGAGCGCCTCGATGCTCGAGCGTAGACGGCCGTTGCGGGTCATGAGCGTGTTTGGCACGCGGCCGGAAGCCATCAAGATGGCGCCGGTCGTGCGTGCGCTGGTAAATGCTCCGGAGCGATTCGAGAGCCTCGTCTGCCTATCGGCACAACATCGGCAGATGCTCGACCAGATCATTCGGGCCTTTGAGCTGAAGGTGGATTTCGACCTGGATCTGATGCGCCCGGGCCAGACTCCGTGCGACGTGGCGAGCGGCGTGCTGGCCGCCATCCCGCGGGTATTTGCCCAGGCCCGCCCCGACCTCATCATGGTGCAGGGCGACACCACGACGACTGCGGCCACCTCCATGGCGGCATTCATGAGCGGCATTGCGGTGGCGCATGTGGAGGCCGGGCTGAGAACCGATGACATCCGTCAACCTTTCCCCGAGGAGATGAACCGCCGTCTTGCAACGCTGGTCTCGACCCTGCACTTTGCCCCCACGACGCGCGCCCGCGACGCGCTATTGCGTGAAGGTGTGTCTGCTGCCAACGTCACCGTGACCGGCAATACCGTCATCGATGCATTGCTGT
>DATDIL010000154.1:0-2049 GCA_036521075.1 Steroidobacteraceae bacterium
AGCGTCACCGCCGCCTCCACCGCCGTCTGGGCGTGGAACTCGGCCGGATAGGAGATCTTGAACAGCACGTTCTCCATGACATAGCTGCCCAGCGGCCGGGGCAGGCGAATGGCCTGGCCGCGAAACAGCGCATCCTGGAAGCCCCAGGTCCTGGCCGTGAGCGCGGATGGGTAGCCCATCTCGTCCTTGAGGGCGAGCAAGGCATGGCGCACGCCGCGGCTGCTCGCATCCCCGGCGGCCCAGCTCTTGCGCGAGCCCGTGTTGGGCGCATGGCGATAGGTGCGCAGCGCCCCGCCGTCGATCCAGGCGTTGGAGAGCGCGTTGACGATCTGACCGCGATTGCCGCCGAGCAAGGCCGTAGCGACAGCGCTGGAGGCCACGCGCACCAGCAGCACGTGATCCAGGCCCACGCGGTTGAAGCTGTTCTCCAGCGCCAGCACTCCCTGGATCTCGTGGGCCTTGATCATCGAGGTCAGCACGTCGCGTACCGTCAGCGTGCGACGGTTGCGCGCCAGATAATCGGCCACGGCCAGGATGGCGCCCAGATTGTCCGACGGGTGACCCCACTCGGCCGCGAGCCAGGTGTCGTTGAAATCCAGCCAGCGAATCATGGTGCCGATATTGAACGCCGCCGCAACCGGATCGAGCTCGAAGCTCGTACCGGGCACGCGCGCCCCGCCCGCCAGCGTGGCGCCCGGCACGATGGGGCCGAGCAGCCGCGTGCACGCGGGATACTTCAGCGCCTGGAAACCGCAGGCCAGCGTGTCGAGCAGGCAATGGTAGGCGGTCTCGTAGGCGGTCTCGCTCTGCACCGGGAAGTCGAGCGTGTAATCGGCGATCTCGAGCAGCACCGCGTCGGGTGCGGGTCGCTCGGCGGACTTGGCCCCGGCAGAGTGGGCGTCGGCGGACATGGCTGTTCGGCTGCGCTGCGCTGCTCAGGTGCGCTCGGCCAGCGGCACGAAATGCTGCACTTCGGGGCCGATGTAGTTCGCGCTCGGGCGGATGATCTTGCCATCCTCGCGTTGCTCGATCACGTGCGCGGCCCAGCCGGCCGTGCGCGCCATTACGAACAGCGGCGTGAACATCGCGGTCGGCACCCCCAGCAGGTGATAGGACACCGCGGAAAACCAGTCCAGGTTTGGAAACAGGTTCTTGGTCTCCCGCATGACCGTCTCGAGCCGGTCGGCAACCGCAAACAGCCGCGCCCCTTCCGCATCGCGCGCCAGGCCGCGCGCCACTTCCTTGATCACGACGTTGCGCGGATCGGAAATGGTGTACACCGGATGGCCGAAACCGATGATGACCTCCTTGGCGGCCACGCGTCGCCGGATGTCGGCCTCGGCCTCATCCGCATTGCGATAGCGGCTCTGGATCTCGAAGCCCACCTCGTTGGCACCGCCGTGCTTGGGACCGCGCAACGCGCCGATGGCACCGGTGATGCACGAGTACAGATCCGAGCCGGTGCCGGCAATCACGCGCGCCGTGAACGTCGAGGCGTTGAATTCGTGCTCGGCATAGAGAATGAGCGAGGTGTGCATGGCGCGCACCCACTGCGCACTGGGCCTGCGCCCATGCAGCAGATGCAGGAAATGCGCGGCGATCGATGCATCGTCAGTCTCCAGGCCGATGCGCCGCCCCTCGTGGCTGAAGTGCTGCCAGTAGCACAGCATGGAGCCGAGGCAGGCGAGCAGGCGGTCGGCCAGGTCGCGCGCACCCTCACTGTCCTGCTCCGGACCCTCGGGCACGATGCATCCCAGCGCCGACACCCCGGTGCGCAGCACATCCATGGGCTGGCTGCTTGCGGGCAGATTCTCGAGCACCGTCTTGACCGGTGCGGGCAGGTCGCGCAGGGCCGCGAGCTTGCCGTGGTAGGCGGCCAGCTCCGACACATTGGGCAATTTGCCGTGAATCAGCAGATAGGCGATCTCCTCGAACTCGCAGCTATCGGCAATCTCGAGAATGTCGTAGCCACGGTAGTGCAGATCGTTGCCACTGCGCCCGACGCTGCACAGCGCCGTGTTGCCGGCGACCACGCCTGAGAGCGCCACG
>DATDIL010000155.1:0-6636 GCA_036521075.1 Steroidobacteraceae bacterium
CCTGCTGAATCCAGACGCTGAGGTGAATTCTCTGACCGAGATTCGCGTCAGGCTGCCCGCGGGTCTACGCGCCGTGGAAGAGACCGTCATGCAGCTGGAGACGGGTTGTGTTCAGCGACCGCGCGGATGTCGGGGCGGGCGCTAAGGGCTGCCAGCGCACGAGAGGCTCGAGCCGATCGACACGCCGCAGCATCCACAGGCGTGTCACGCTGATGTTGGCATGTCTGTCCGATTGCCCGCGAATGGCTCGCGATGGTCCGCCCATTGTCTCAGGACTCGGCAGCGGCCGGATGGGCATCGTAAAATGCCCCGTCGGCGACAACAGGACAACGGATCGGACAGACGTGCATGAATCGACTGATGTGACGCCGGCGGCAGGTTTGCCTGGCGATTTCGCGGCCGAGCGCGCAGCGCTGGCGCGGGTGCTGCAGTCGTCGTCATTTCAGCGGGCACCCAGTTTGTCTCGGATACTGGCCTACATCTGCGACCAGTATTTCAGGGGCGCGGCGGACAAACTCAAGGAATACAACATCGCAGTGGAGGCATTGGGGCGCCCGCCGTCCTTCGATCCTCAGCTTGACGCCATCGTCCGGGTGGATCTGCACGCGCTGCGCAAGCGGCTCAAGGCGTACTACGCGGGCCCGGGCCGGCGTGACGACCTCCAGATCGTGCTGCGCGCCGGCTGCTATGCGCCCGAGTTCGTATCGGTGCACAACGAGGCCTCGCGCTCGTGGTCCGGCGAGACCATCGCCGAGACGGCTGAGGTGGGTGCGGCCAGTACGTTGGTGTCGGCGGAACCTCCGGGAGCGGTGAGTGCAGCGACAGCGGCGACAGATTCGCGCGCCGCAAGGAAAGGGCCCGTGTGGCTCGCGGCGCTCTGCGGCGTGCTGGGCCTTGCGGCCGGCGGCGTGATCGCCGTGATCTGGATCAGCGCGCGCCATCCGTGGCTGCTGCTCACGCCCGAGCTGCCGCGCCCGGCCCGAACGGTGGCTGCGCTAGTTCTGCAGTCACTGAGCCTGGGATCTCAGCCCGATACGCTGCTGGAGGGCATCCGTATCCGTTGCGGCAGCAGCAGCGACTATGTGGACAGCGCAGGGCTGCACTGGCAGCACGATGCTTATTTCACCGGCGGTACCACCTTCGCCCGGCCGGCGGACGTCATCGCCCGCTCCACCGATCCGTCCTTGTACGCGGCCGGGCGGCAGGGGGTGTTTCAGTACGACATCCCGGTGCCGCGCGGGCTCTACGAGGTGCACCTGCTGTTCGCGGAGACTCAGCCCGGCATCGAAGATGGCATGCGGCAGGTCTCCTACACGGTGGGGCTGGGTCAGGCCGACAGCATCGACATTGCCTCGGACGCCGGCGGGGCTTTGGCCGCGACTGAGCGCGTCTATGCCAACGTCCGACCGGGCGATGACGGAACCATCCATTTGAAGTTCTGGTCCTCCGAGAGCTCGCTGAATGCAATCGAGATTCTGCCGCAGCGCGAGGCAAAGCCGGGCCCCGTGCGCATCTCGGCCCTGCGCACTCTGTATCAGGATCCGGCCGGCGGACACTGGCTTCCCGATCGCTACTACCGCGGCGGGCGCAATGACGCGCATGAATTTGCGCGTAACCGCTCCGATGCGCCGCTATTCTCGCGCGAGCGGTACGGAAATTTCGACTATGCCATTCCTGTGGCCAAGGGCTTCAAGTACCAGGTGACGCTGTTCATGGCCGAGCGCTACTGGGGCGTGCAGAATTCGGGCCTGGGTGGGCCGGGGAGCCGCCTCTTCACGGTCCGATGCAACGGCCTGGTGCTGCTGTCAAATTTCGATCTTGTGGCAGCGCAAAAGGACAATCGCGCCGTTGCCGTGCAATTCCGCGATCTGGAGCCCGATCAGTCGGGCAAGCTCAATCTGAGCTTCGTGCCCGTCGTTAATTATCCGCTGATTAACGCCATTGAGGTTAGCGCCGAATGAGGCGGCGCATGGCTTAACGCAAATTACAGTAGCGCTAACGGCTGGTTTTTCGGCACCGGCCCAGCGTCGCGGTTAATTTAACAGCCGCTAACTTCCCAGGTCAGGTCCGCGCCCCAAGAATCCCCGCCGCTTAAATTCACGGGCCGCTCAAGGGGGGATTCAAGATGAGTCATTTCTCCGCATCCAAGCTCCGCATTTTCGCCATGGCAGCCCTGTTGATCAGCGCCGCGTCTGTGACGGCGAGTGCCGCACCAGCGAGCATCTCGGGCCGCACGCTGGCTCCGGACACGCGCTTCTTCATTCCGATCCCGGCGCAAGGCTCGATTCAACAGATCGTGCAGCTCGCCACCCACGGGAACATCAAGGGCGCGTTGCTGCTCACGGCAATGGAGGCGACCTCGCAGGCGGTATGGTTCACCGGTTCCGCGCAGGCCGGCGTACAGCAGACCCCGGCGCAGGTCGAAAATCTGGTTCGTGAGACCGTCTCCGAGGCGGCGCTGTTCAGGACCATCCCGGTGCTCGTGGCCTATAACATTCCAGGCCGCGACTGCGCGCAGTTCTCGGCCGGTGGGGCACTGACCGATGCGGCCTACCAGGCCTGGATAAGCGGGTTCGCCGCGGGCCTGGGCCGCCAAAAGGCCGTGGTGATCCTCGAGCCCGATGCGCTCGCCAATCTGCCGTCCTACTGCTCGGTGTTTGGCACGGCCACCTATCCCTTCACCGATGCCGGCCGGCTGGCGGACATCAACTATGCCGTCACTGCGCTCGAGGCCGACCCCAATGTGAGCGTGTATCTGGATGGGGGGCACAGTGCGTGGCAATCGGTGGGCACTATCTCTCTAACCCTCGTGCAGGCCGGTGTTGCGAACGCCCAGGGATTCTTCCTGGACGTCTCGAACTATCAGTACGCGCAGAACAATGTCGCCTTCGGGACCTGGGTTGCCGACTGTATTGCATTGGGCGCAGGCAGCCTATCGTACGACTACGCCGACAACTGCCCCAATCAGTACTGGAACGGCGGCCCCGCCGGGACCGAAATAGCGACGCTGGCCGGCGCCTTCGTTGGGGTAGCCCTCAGTCCCTACGGCGTGTGGAGCGATGCAACGACCACCGCGGATCTCAATACCTCGGGCATCGACGCCCGGTACGCGTCCATGCTGGGATCGACGGTAGCCAGCACGCATTTCGTGATCGACACCAGTCGTAATGGCCAGGGGCCGAACAACATGCAGCTCTACGAGGGCGCGCCCTACGACCAGCCGACCAGCGTTATCGGGACGCTGGAAACAGGCAACTGGTGCAACCCGCCGGCATCGGGCCTGGGCCTGCGGCCCACCGCCAACACGTCCTCAGTCTCACCGCTGCTCGATGCGTACCTGTGGGTGAAGACCCCCGGTCAGTCCGACGGCCAATGCGACATGGCGGGCGGTGTACGCAACTGGGACAACAGCGCATATACCCCGCCCATATCGGGTTGGCCGCTGGCCTCGAGCACGCTGTTCACTCAGTTCGACCCGCTATGGAGCCTCCAGGTCGGCGCAGTGCTGACCGACCCGGCGGCCGGCGCGTGGTTCCCGCAGCAGGCGCTGGGCCTGGCTCAGCTGGCCAATCCGGCGCTCACGCTGCCATAGGCGGAAAGCCGCCGTTGTCGATTGTAGTTACGTAGTCGGACGGCGCTCGCCTTCAGGGCGAGCGTCGTCCTCGTGTCACTGTTGACAGGTCGACGAGGTGATCAAGATGTGAACGAAGGCGACGGAGCGAGCCGTGGTTGGAGTACAGTACGAAGGTTGTAATCGCCTCTGGGAAAGAGCCAGGTGTACGGCCAGCAAGGCGGTCCAGGGAATGATGACCCTGCCGCCGTCAGACCCACGTCCGTGGAGCGACTGCTGCGCTTCCTGGTCGATTGCCTGCCCGAATCGCTGTTCGTCAAAGATACCGAGGGACACTATATCTGGGCGAACCGGAGTGGCGCAGCACTGCTGGGGGCGTGCTCGCCCGGCGAACTGATCGGCAAAACCGACTTCGACTTTTTCCCGCCTGAGCAGGCGGTGCGAATCCTGGGGCGAGAGCAGACGGTTGTCCGTACGCGTCAGGCAGCGCAGGAGGAGGAACGCACGGCCGTGGATCGGGTCACCGGCAGACTGCGCCGGCTCAGAACGATCCGATTGCCCTTGGTCGACAGTGCGGGGCAGGTGCTGGGCGTCGTTGGGATCACGCGCGACATCGAGCAGGAGCCGCCGGCGCAGGACCGCCAGGAGCTGGAATCCGCGTTGATGCGTGAGCGGAGCCTGTTCCGGACCATGATCGATCTGATACCCGCCAGCTTCTACGCCAAGGACCTGCAGGGCCGTTTTCTGGCCTGCAACGAGCGGGTGGCGAGAGGGATGGGGACGACATCGACCGAAGCGCTGGGCAAGACCGATTTCGATTTCTTTCCGCGCGAAATGGCAGCGGGTTTCTTTGCCGACGAGCAGGCCGTGATCCAGTCCGGCCAGCCGCTGCTCGATCGCGAGGAGCTGGCACTGGATCGCTTTTGCGGCTCGGTGCGGTCGATATCCACGTCCAAGATCCCGTTCCGCGGCCCGGATGGCAAGGTGGCCGGCATCGTCGGCATGGGCCGGGACATCACCGATGCCAAGCTCGCCGAGGAGCGAATTCGCCATCTGGCCACCCATGATGGTCTGACCGATTTGCCCAATCGGGCTATGTTCGCCGAGCAGCTCGAGGCGGCCATCCGCCGGGTGCAGGAGAAAGTCGGCCGGTTCGCGGTGCTGTTCGTCGACCTGGATCATTTCAAATTCATCAATGACACCCTGGGCCACGAGGCGGGCGATGCGCTGTTGAAGCAGACCGCTGCGCGGTTGCGCGAGACGGTACCCGCCGCGGAGGTCGTGGCGCGCATGGGGGGCGATGAGTTCGTGGTGCTGTGCCAGCACACCACCGAGCCGGCGGAGGTCGACGCGCTGGCCGCACGCATACTGCAGGCGGTGATCCGGCCGGTGCGGCTGCTGGATCAGGATTGCCGCATCAGCGCAAGCATTGGCATTGCGCTCTATCCCACCGATGGCGAGACCGAACGGGCGCTCATGAAGAGCGCGGACACGGCCATGTACACGGCCAAGCAGGAGGGCAAGAACAATTACCGGTTCTTCACCAGCCGCCTGCGCGCGGAGTCGCTCGAGCGCATGATGCTGGAGAATGAACTGCGCCGCGCCATCGAGCGCAGGGAGCTGCTCATTCATTATCTCGCGAAGTTCGATCTGAACTCGCGGACCATCACCGGCGCGGACGCGCTGCTGCGCTGGCATCATCCGGATCTCGGTATCATCGAGCCCGCCAAATTCCTGCCGCTGGCGGAAGAGACGGGTCTGATCGTCCCGATCGGCAACTGGATGCTCAAGTGCATCTGTGCACAGCACGTGGCATGGCGGCAGGAGGGCTTATCCTCATTGTGCATGTCACTCAATCTCACAGCGCGCCAATTCTGCGACGAGCACCTGGTGCCTAACATTCTGTGCGCTCTTGATGAGTCGGGCATGCCGGCGAATATGCTGGAGCTGGAGATCTGCGAGCGCCTGCTCATGCAGGACACGGGGCGCACGGCCAGGGTACTCAGCGAGCTCAAGCGCGCCGGCGTGCGACTGACCATCGACAATTTCGGGGCCAGCTATCTGTCGCTGGCCAACATCCAGAAATTCCCGATCAACACGCTCAAGGTGGACAGGTCGCTGATGCGCGACATCGATAAGTGCGCCGAGAGCCGCGACATGACCGAGGCCATCATCGCGCTCGGCAAGTCCCTGAGCCTGGCGGTCATCGCGGAAGGGGTCGAGACCCAGCGCCAGGCGGTGTTCGCGCGCGCGCAGGCCTGCGACGCCATGCAGGGCTTTTACGTGAATGAGCCGGCGGCGGCCGCGGAATTTGCGGAGCTGTTGCGCTCGCAGGTCAAGGGACCGACCTAGCAGCGGCTGGGAGGGCCGGCAGCGCCGCCGGAGCCAGGCGGCGCTCGCGAAGTATGTCAGCACCCTTCTCCGCGATCATGATGGTCGGCGCATTGGTATTGCCGGCCGGGACGTTCGGCATGACGGAGGCATCGATCACGCGCAGCCCGCGCGCTCCCCTTACCCGTAGCTCGGCATCGACGACGGCGAAGCGCTCCACATCGCTGCCCATGCTGCAGGTGCCCACGGGATGCTGCGTGATGGCGCCGACCCTCCGCACGAACTGCTCGAGATCGGCATCGGATTCGACGTGGCGGCCAGGCTCGAGCTCATCGCCCACCAGGTGCCGCAGGGGCTGCTGGCCATAGATGCGGCGCGCCGCGCGGATGCCGCGGATCATGCGCTCCATGTCCGAGCGCTCCTGGAACAGGTTGAACAGGATGCGGGGCGGGTCCAGCGGATTCGCGGATCTCAGCTGCACCAGACCGCGACTGTCCTGGCGGATCATGGACACACCGACGCCGATGATGTGAGCGGCCCGTTTGCGGATGAGCGGGAACCAGACATTGCGCGCGCTCATCTCCGCGGCGATGCAGGTGAGCTGCATGTCCGGGCGATCGAGGCCAGGTAGCGTGCGAATGAAGACATGGCCCGCCGCGCCGTTGGTCGCAAACGGCCCGGTCCCGAACAGTGCCCAGCGCAGCACCGACACCACCGCGCGGTCGAACCGCAAC
>DATDIL010000156.1:0-22474 GCA_036521075.1 Steroidobacteraceae bacterium
CGTTCAGGTCTGCGGGCGAGAGGTGTGCGGCCGCGAGGGCCTCGAAGTCGTGCGCCAGCGGCACGTGCCGTGAGGCAATGGCCGCGGCCACCGCGACCGCCCAGATCTGACGCTCGGTGAGGCCCGGCGCGCCGGCGGTGCTGAGAACCGACCCTAGGTTCAACCGCAGGTCGCGGGCGTAGTCCGGTAACGAATCGCGAATGCTGTCCAGCGAGCTCATACGATCTCCTTGGTTGCTCAGGCGGCTTGCAGCGTGTCATCACCTTTCTGCCAGTTGCAGGGGCACAGCTCATCGGTCTGCAAGGCATCGAGCACCCGCAACACCTCCGGGGGACTGCGGCCGACGTTCAGGTCGGTGACGTAGACGAAGCGAATGACGCCCTGCGGGTCGATGATGTATGTCGCACGCTGCGCTACACCGGCTTGCGCATCGAGGATGCCCAGCGCCGTGGTGAGCTCGCGTTTCACGTCCGCGAGCATCGGGAATGGCAGATCCTTCAACTCATCCTTGTCGCGCCGCCAGGCCAGATGCACGTATTCGGAGTCGGTGCTCGCGCCGAGCAGTTGCGCATCGCGGGCCCGGAACTCCTTCTCCAATTTGCCGAATGCCGCGATCTCGGTCGGGCACACGAACGTGAAGTCCATGGGCCAGAAGAAGATCACGCGCCACTTGCCGGCATGTGTGCCGCTGTCGATGGTCTGGAACGGCTTGCCCTGGTCGGTGGAAATGACGGCATTGAGCCGGTACTCGGGAAACTGGTTGCCAATGCCCAGCATGGTCGTGCTCCTTCTGCAAATGTCAGTCGAACGATTTCGATGAGGCAATTCTGGGTGCGGGCGCTGCACATATCCAATCGATTGACTTTATAATATCGATAGACGCCATATATCGAGATGACGATGTCGGACATCAAGCTCAAGGATCTGCGCTACCTGGTTACGGTGGCCGATACCGGCCATTTCGGTCAGGCGGCCGAGCGCTGCTTCGTGAGCCAGCCGACGCTGTCGGCCCAGCTGAAGAAGCTCGAGGAATATCTGGGGGTGAAGCTCATCGAGCGCCAACCGCGCGGTGCGACCCTGACGCAGGCGGGCGAACAGATCGTCGCCCGGGCGCGTGTCATCCTCAGTGCCAGCGATGAGGTGGTCACGATCGCCCAGACCTACCGGGATCCACTCGCGGGGCGGCTGAAGGTGGCGATGATTCCGACCGTCGGACCGTATGTCCTGCCGCAGGTCGCGCCGGTCGTGCGCAAGCTGTTGCCGCGTCTTGATCTGCTGCTGTTTGAGTATCAAACCGCTGTGATGCTTGCAAAAGTCCACTCCGGGGACATCGATGTCGGCGTGCTCGCGCTGCCGGTCGAGCAGGACGGGCTCGCGAGTCGCGAGCTTTACGAGGAGGATTTCAATGTGGCGCTGCCCGAGCATCATCGGTTGGCAAAGCAGGCGACGGTGCGGATCGCGGACCTCGCCGATGAGAGCCTGCTGCTGCTGGAAGAAGGCCATTGCCTGCGCGACCAGGCCCTGGAGGTCTGCGGCCGCATCTCCTTGCAGGAGCGCCAGGATTTTCGCGCTACGAGCCTCGAAACCCTGCGCCAGATGGTCGCCGCTGGCGCTGGCGTGACGCTCATGCCGGAGCTCGCCAGTCGCGGCGCCTACGGCAACGCACGTGGAGTCGTCATCCGGCCTTTGGTGCGCCCCACGCCACATCGGCAGATCGGCGCAGTTTGGCGCAAGTCCAGCGCGCGCCTGGCGGCCATTGAGGCGTTCTGCTCCATCGTGATCAAACATGCGAAGTGATGCCCTGCGCAGCTCTGGCATAATCCGAGGCTCACGCCAGCGCGATTTCGGAGCCACCAGCCCATGACAGCGACCACCCGCACCCCGCTTTTGCTGGCCCTCTTATTGTTGGCGATCAGCGTCGCACCCCGATTCAGCGTTGCCGCCGAGAGTAATATTGTCGTGGCCGGCGCCTGGATACGCCAGCCGCCTCCGGGTTCGGATGTTGCGGCGGTCTACCTGTCACTGCAGAACATCGGGACGAAGACCGTCAAGCTGACCGGCGTGGAGTGTCCGATAGCGGGCATGGCGATGCTGCACGAATCGCGTGAATCGGGCGGTCAGTCGCAGATGCGGGCACTCGCTTCCTTATCGCTGGCGCCGGGCACGAGCCTGGCGTTCACGCCCGGGTCCAAGCACATCATGCTGCATGGCCTCACGCATCCCTTGCAGGTTGGCGAACGCGTGCCGATCGTGCTGGTGTTCGCCGGAGGCATGAGGCTGCACGTCACGGCGCTGGTACGACCCCTCGGGGCGAGCTGAGACCGGGCGTACGTGCCGCGACCATAATCCATGCGACTCGACGGCGCCTCGGAGCACATCACACCTTACGACAAACTGGCGTTTTCGGACGTACAGGCGCAAGCGCTGCTCGCCAGTGGCGAGCATCGCCAGGAACTCACGGCATTCTTCGGCGAGCGCGAATACGGCGAGCTGCAGTACCTTGCGCGCCGCGCCGCGAGATCCGCCAGTGCAACTCGCGCCGGGCGCGTACTGCTCATTCCCGGCATCATGGGGTCGCAGCTGGGCTTTGATCGCCCCGCACCACAGCCGCCGGACCTGCTGTGGGTGGACGCGGCGGATATCGGCGCAGGGCGGCTGCGGGCATTGCGGATGGCGGCGGCGGCGCCGGTTCGTCCCATGGGCGTGGTGCTGTTCTCGTACCTGCGGCTGCGGCTGCATCTGGTGGCCCGCGGCTTCAACGTCGCCAGCATCGACTATGACTGGCGGCTGGGCATTCAGGAGCTGGGCGCACAGCTGGCGCAGCGCATCGAGGCGGAACCGTATGCGTCCGTGCACCTGGTCGCGCACAGCATGGGCGGTCTGGTCAGCCGCGCGGCACTGTCGTTGCCCGCGCAGCGCAAGGTGCAGCAGGTCGTGTTACTGGGCTCGCCGAACGAGGGGTCCTATGCCGCGGTCCAGGCGGTACGCGGCACCTATCCGGTGGTGCGCAAACTCGCGCAGCTCGATGCGCGCACCAGCGCCGAGGAGCTTACCGAGGAGGTGTTCAACTCCTTCCCCAGTCTCTATCACCTGCTGCCCACGCCCAGCCACACCCAGCCCATCGACCTGTTCGATGCAAGGCAATGGCCGCCGCACGGCCCGCGCCCGCGCCCGGAACTGCTGCGGGCGGCATGGGCGAGTCGCGCCGGCCTGGCGCAAGCCACCAAACAGTACTCGGTGGTGGTCGGCACGGGTCAGCCGACCGTCACCGGCATCGAACGCGTCGCGGACGACTTCGTCTATACGATCACGCGTCACGGCGATGGCACGATCCCCGTCGTCAGCGCCCGGCTACAGGGCGCGCACACCTATTACGTGGCCTGTGCGCACAGCGAGCTCACCCGCGATCCGCTGGTGGCGAACGCCGTTGCCGATATCCTCAGATCCGGTAGCACGCGGCGCCTCGCCCGGCGCTGGTCACCGCGCAATCGCGCCGTGGGTCGCATCAGCGATTCGGCTCTGCGCCTCACGCACACCGAAAAGGTGGATCTGACCGCGCTTGACCCGGATGTGCGGCGCGCTTTCATGCAGACCTTGAACGAACCCCCGCCGCTGCGGCTGCGCATGCCGAGGCGCTGATCCGACCGGCCGGCTGCAACTTTAAGACTCCTTGCGTGTTCTGGAGGCACCACCCACCTGCATGCTTCGAGGATTCCCGCCGTGAACGCCCAGTTATTGCCTTGCCTATTGCGCCGCATCATCTTTGGCTTCATTGCCATGGCTCCGGTCCTTCTCATGGGAGCCATTCTGGCTGCGGCGGCAAATCCCGCCCGGGCCGACAGCGGCTCCGTCGCGACGGTGAATGGCTCGATCTATGTGAGCGGCGAGCATCCGGATGTCCGGAGCTTGAATCGCAATGTGGAGGTGGATGGCTCGCAATACCCCAGTGACCTGTCCACGACCAACGGCGGAATCTACGTCGACTCCGGTCAGAAAGCCGGCAGGGTCCGCGCCGTCAATGGCGGCATCCACATCGGTTCCGATGCCACGGTCGGCCCGGTCACGACGGTGAATGGCGGCGTCACGCTGGGAAGCGATGCAACGGCACAGTCTTTACGCACCGTGAACGGGTCGATCAGTGTCGGCCCGGGAACGCATATCAAGGGCGAGGTCCGCACCGTCAATGGCGGTTTCAACTTCGCGCAAGGCGTGGACATTGCCGGTGATCTTGCGAATGTCAATGGCCGGATGCGCCTGCTGGGTGTGCACATCGGTGGATCGGTGCAGACCCACACCGGGGACATTTATGTCGGCCCCGGTTCGCGCATCGACGGCGACCTGCGCGTGTCAGCCTTCAACTTCAGTAATGGTCCCGGCAATTGGTTCTTTCGACTCATTTTCGGGAACTACAACGGCCCCGATCAGCACATCCCCACCATCATCATCGCTCCGGGCGCGGTGGTTACCGGCACCTTGCATTTCGAGCGCGAAGTGCATCTTTACGTGAGCAATCGGGCCAAAATCGGCCCGGTCGAGGGGGCCACGCCCAGTCCGTATGCGGGCGAGTAGACGCAGCGGGCAGTGCGCCTCCCATACCGGTCACCGCCCATACCAGGACCGCGGAAATCACACACGAACACCGACCTGCGCGGTGGATAGATTTCCCTTGTCCAGGTACACCTGTCGGCTGGCATATTCGGCGGCCCACGGATCGTGGGTCACCATGGCGATCGTCTTGCCGTACTTGCGGTTCAGAAGTTGCAGCAGTTCCAGGATGGAGCCCGAGGACTCACGGTCCAGATCGCCGGTGGGCTCGTCGCAGATCAGAAGCGTCGGGTCCGCGACGATGGCGCGGGCAATCGCCACACGCTGTTGCTGACCGCCCGAGAGTTCCCCCGGCTTGTGCTTCGCGCGCTCCCGCAGACCCACGAGGTCCAGCGCCGCCTCGACCCGACGCCGGCGCTCCGCAGTGGACAGTCGCGTCAGGAATAGCGCGACCTCAACGTTGCGCTCGGCCGAGAGCGCCGGCAGCAGGTAGTAGAATTGGAACACGAGGCCGATATGCTTCGCGCGCCAATCCGCCAGTTCATTGGAAGACAGGGCGCTTAAGTTCTCGCCGGCGACCAGAACCTTGCCCGCATCGGCCTTGTTGAGGCCCCCGAGGAGGTTCAGCAAGGTCGTCTTCCCGGAGCCGGAAGGACCCATCAGGGCGACGAACTCTCCGGTTTCAATCTGAAAGTCAATGTCACGCAGGACCTCGACCCTCTGGTTGCCGCGCACGTACCCCTTGGTGACGCCATGCAGCGAAACAATGCCAGTCATGCGCGGATTCTTCCCATATCGCTTGCATCATTGCGTGGCGAATTCGGATCTCAGGCGCCAAAATAGTAGGACTGATGCCCGGCCGCCGGACTTTGTCACCAAGCGCACATCTGGCACGATGAAAGTTGATTTATCAAATCTTGCGCACTAACTCGCTCGTAACGCCTCTGAAACCGGCAATCGCGCCGCCCGCAATGCCGGCGGTAATGCACCGACCAGAGCAAGCACGATTACCCAACCCAGGCATAGTGCAACGACCTGCGCCGACAGAAATAACGAAAAGATGCCGAAACCGTTCACCATCTGTCGGCCGTCAAACACTACCCATGCGACGCTCAATCCGATAATCGCTCCGATGATTGCCAGTAACGCCGCCTCGGCCACTACCGAGGCAGCCACGGGTAGCGCCCGATAACCGAGGGCCCGGAAGGTCGCAATTTCCAGCCCCCTGGCGCTCACTACTCCGTACAGAAGGTTGATCGAACCGAACAGTGCACCTATCGACATGACCGCGCCGGCGAAGTAGGCGAAAAAGTTAAAATAATTGAGCCAGAATCCCGCACTGCGAATGTAGTACTGCGCCTGTCTCTCGGCGCTGACCTGCAGCGCAGGATTGGTCGTCAGCCACCGCTTGAATGGATCGAACACTTGCGGGCTCTGCAGCCTTACTAGCACGTTGCCGTAACCGAGCATTCGGGTGCTTGTCATCAAAGTAACGGCATCAGTGACCAGCTGACTCTCCAGAAGATCGCCACCAGAGGAGAACACGCCGACGATCAGCCATTGGCCGCTCGCCACCGGTACCGCATCTCCGATTTTCAAACCGTAGACCTGCTGTGCGCTACGGCCGATGAGCAGTTCATGCAGTCCTGGTTTGAACATCCGGCCCGCAACGACTCGAAAGTTGGGTCGAAGGTCGATACCCGCGGCGCCGATTCCCGTGATACTAATTCCCTGCCAATAGATGCCGTCCGGCGGATACGTGCGATATCGAACCTCAGCGTCGGCCAGTGCACTACCGCTCGGACCCCGCGCTATGCCCGGGGCATTCAGGATGATGGTGACGTCGCTGCGAGCAATGACGCCGCCAAACTCCGGGGGCGATTTTGCCCCGACAACAATTGCCTGGCTGGGGTCACCCGTGCCGGTCGCCATACGCATCATGCCCGCGTGCACGGCCAGCGCTGATGCCAATACTCCGACCACACAGGACATCCCGACGATGATCACGATTGACGTTCCGACGCGTGTGCGCCAGCCGGTCAGGCCGATGTGCGCCAGAGTGAGGCTCTGTGTCCAGGCTGCCATGCTCAGCGGCCCGCCAGAATTTCGGCGACACTCATGCGCTTGAGCTTCACTAACGGAAGCACCGAGCTTAGGAGCGCAAGCAAGATCGCCGACACGATCGCCCATCCCAGGACAGATGCAGGTAAATGGGGCGTAATCATTAGATTCAGGTTGGTCGAATGGTCCCGTGACGGCAGGCGGGTCAGAGCCGCGGCGAGAGCTGTTCCAAGCGTCGCGCCCAATAGACACGGGGCGGCAGCTTCCATGAAAACCAGGCGCCGCAGTCGTGACTCGCGCAGGCCGAGCGCATGGAGCATGGCGAACTCAGGCAGGCGCTCGTGCACCGAACGCGCGACGGCGTTGCCGACCAGAAAGAGAATCATGAACAATCCGGATCCGGCAACGGTAAGAACCATGCTGGTCTTGTTGACATTCGACTGGGCGAGTTCCAGCGCATCCGCCTTCACCGGTATGGAATAGGTCGCCATTGCCGAATTGAAAAATCGGTTATCAATCGCTTTGCTGATCTGTGCCGCGCGGGATGCATCCTTGATCGATATCCAGAAAGCGTAGCCCAGCGCCTGGATTGCCGGAGGGGCGGCATTTTCGATGTAATGCATGTTGCCGATGACGACGCCGTCGGGAAACTCAGGAATCTCCGGCACCACTGCCAGCACCTGAAACGCCCAGGTCCTGCCCCCGTCCGCCCGCAGGCCAGGCACCGACGTAATCGCAAATGCATCCCCTTCCTTGAGATTCAGGGTCTGCGCCTTGTCCCGGGTTACGAGCACGCCGCTCGGATTCGAAAACAGCAGTCTCCATTGCTCCCGTGTGACGGGGGCATCCGGCCGTGCGCCTTCCATGCCCTCGCCTACCGTGAATATCCATATCTGATCTTTGGGGTTTGTGCGATAGCCTCCGAACCACTTATATGCCCCGACGGAGGCGACACCATCGAGGCGCGCAATCTGACTTCCCACGGATAGTGGTAACCCGGTGATATCCGGATCATCTGAATAGCGCCGGTTCACGAAGATTTCATCGGTCCTGGCGGAGTCCAGCATCTGTTGCCGGGTCTCGTACAGCCCGATCATCAAGCCAAACAACGTAAAGGCCGCGCTCGTAGCAGCTGCTATCAGGACTGTCGCAGCAGGCTTGCGCCATAAGGCGGCCCAGACCAGCAGCCAGGACTTCACGCTGCTGCTTACTTTGTGATCTTTATCCTCGCGCCATCGTGCAGCTTGGTGAAGTCCCCGATCGCGACCGTGGCGCCGGGCTCAAGACCCGAGAGAATCGTCTGACCGTTGCTGCCTTTCTGGCCCAGCAGTACGACCTGGCGGTGAACCATACGACCGTCGACCACGAACACGGCGCCGTTGTCACCCTCGGTCTGGACGGCGTCCGCGGGAACGATGACGGCGGTGGAGACGGCGGAGGTGTTCCCCGCAGTGGGGGATGAGTCGTCCACGAAGGACACGCGCGCGCCCATTTCGGGTAGCACACGCGCGTCTTTCTGCTTGAACGCCACCCGCACTTCGACGGTCGCTTTGGAACGATCCGCCGTCGGGACGATGGCGATGACCTCGGCCGGGATATGCCAGTCCGGATAGGCGTTGAGCGTGATGGCCGCGGGTTGTTTCGCGTGCACGCGGCTGATGAAATTCTCACTCACATCCACATCGACCTCGAGCGAGTCCATGTCGACGATCGTGGCGATGCCGCCTCCGCCGGAGAACTGCGGTGAGACGATCTGCCCCGGTTGCGCGCTCTTGACGGTAATCACCCCGTTGAAGGGCGCGCGGATCACCGTGAGGTCCTCGTAGCGTTGGTTCACGATGACATTTGCCTTGGCCACGGCCAGATTCTGTTCCGCCACCAACACGGCCTGCTGCGCGGCATCGTCATTGGCCTTCGCGGTGTCAAAGGCGTCCTGGCTGATCAGGGCCTCCTTGAGCTGGGCCTGATTGCGCAGAAAGCTGGGGTGAATATCGGCCGCGGCCAACTTCGCGGCCGCCAGTGTTGCCTCGAGCTGTTTGACCTGCGCCTTCGAGGCTTCCAGCGCTGCATAAGTATTGGAGTTGTCCAGCCGCGCAATGACTTGCCCCTCCTTGACGACATCGCCGGCCTGGACCAGGATTTCCACGACCTTGTAGATGCCGTTGGCCGATACCTGAGCCTGGCGCAGCGCGACGACGTAACCGGAGGCATCCAGCAGCGTCCGCCCCATCGAAGGGCTGGTCGGGCTCGACTGCACGGCAGTTGCAACGGCGGTCTTGACGGGCACGGCATCGCTGTCCGCGTTGAAGAACCATGCGGCTCCTCCGCCTGCCAGCAAGAGCAGGGCGATGCCGATGGCAACCGGTAATGGCCACCGCCGGCCCGCGGTCTGGGTCGCGGGCCCCTCGCCGCGGTTGATGCGCAGCCGTTCCAGTAGTTCAGTTCGATCGTCCATACATGCCCCTTACGGATGCGTCGGCAACGCGCCGGCGTCCCGGCGATTCCACCAGCCCCCGCCCAGCGCCTGGAACAGGGTAACGGTGTCGGTAAAGCGACTGGCCAGTGCCCGCACATAGGCCAGGCGCGCCTGCTGGTAGGCCTGTTGTGCCGTCAGCAGCGTGACGGTATTCGCCGTACCGATGTCGTACTGCCTTTGGATGAGATCCAGGCTCGCCTGCGCGGCCGCGACGCTGTCGTTTTGCGCGTTCAGCGCCTGCGCGTCGTTATCCAAAGCCGTGAGGGTATCGGCGACGTTCTGGAACGCACTCAGCACGGTGAGCTTGTATTGGGCGGTAGCCTGGTCGTAAGTGTCCAGTGCGGCGCGCCGCTTCGCACGCAACGCTCCGCCCTCGAACAGTGGCTGTGCCAGCTGGCCACCGATGCTCCACGCATTGGAACCCGTTTCGAGCAGGCTGGCAAAGCGCAGGGCCTGACCGCCGAAGGATCCGTTCAGGGTCAACTGCGGCAGCATGTTCGCCGTCGCCACGCCGATCGCGGCACTGGCCTGGTGCAACGCGGCGGCCTGGGCGCGAATGTCCGGACGCTGCGCAACCAATGAGGACGGCAGGCTCACCGGCAGGTCCTGCGGCAGCTTCAGGTCCGCCAGCTTCAGTTCCGGCGCGGTCACATCGTGCGGAAAGCGGCCCGTCAGGATGGCCAGCTGATGCTCGGTGACGGCCAGCTGCTGCTGCAGGGGAGGGAGCGTCGCGCGCGCCGCGGCCACGGTTGACTTCTGCTGCAATACGTCGGCGTTGGTCTCGCTGCCCAGCTGCACCAGCCTTTGGATGACGCCGAGCTGCTTCTCCTCCAGCGAAATGATCTGCTGCGTGGCTTCCAGCAAGGCGCGGTTCGCGGCGAGCGAAATCGCGGCGGAGGCCACATTGAAGGTCAGGGTGAGATAGCTCGCCTCCAGCTGAAAATTCTGCTGCTCGGCCTGCGCCTGCAACCCCTCCAGTGTCCGGCGCTGCCCGCCGAACAGGTCGAAGGTATACGAGACGTTCAGATTGGCCTGATAGAAATCCGTGAAGAAGGCCGGGAATCCCGGCGCAATGGCGCCACCGGCCTCCTTTTCGCGTGCCCCGTTGACAGTACCGGTGAAACTCGGAAGAAAGACCCCGGCCTCGGCCCGCACGTTCTCCCGGGCCGCGCGCAGGGCGGCCTGCTGGGCGGCGATATCCGGATAGTTGGCCATCGCCTGGCCGATCAGCTCATCCAGCGCGGCGGAGCCGAACAGCGTCCACCATTCGCCGGGCAGATCCTGCCCGATCTGAAACCGTTGCGGTTCGCCGCCGACCACCGCGGTGGACGGGGTGCTGTTGATGAGATCGCCGGGGGTATAGCCCTGCGTGGCGGGCGGCGGTGGCGCATGGAAATTCGGACCGACGGCGCACCCCGACAGCAGCAGCACCACGGTCAAACCAACTCTTCGGCTCACCCGACGCCCCCCTTCTTTCATGCGAATCATCGCTCTCGCCTGCCAATCCTGAAATCCTGTGGTAATGCACAGGTCATGCCAGCAGGCGGGCCGGCCGCAAGTGATTGTATGCATGCCGCTGTGGAGTTTCCCGTCTTTGTGCGCACCCCCCCCCGAATTGTCCGCGGGCGCGGACACCGGACACTCCGGCGGACACTTTTTATGGGGGGGACTGGCCCGTCACCGCAAATAACGTCACGTTGGTATCCGCACTCAGCGGAATTTTCCCGGACTTACCGCCGTTCATCTGCAGGAAATAGGCGGTCAGCTGCAGGGCGGTATCGCGCCCGAGGTTCGTCGGCGGAAAAGCCCCCATGGCATTGGCGACGCGAGCCACGTACTCCTTCGTCGACTTCGCGCCCCAGTGTGCCATGAACCGCGGCCCGACCAGCGGTGGCACCTGTTCCCCGTTCTCATCAATGGTCTTGATCATGTTCTCGGGCAGGGTGTTGATGTCGGGCAGTTCCCCGGCTGCACCGGTGCGGCCCTGCATGGTGAACTGATGGCACAAACCGCAGCTGGATTCGTAGGCGATCTTGCCGGCCCGGGCCTGCTCGGCCGTGAACACTCGCGGCGCCGCGACCGATTCACGCGGCCGGTGCGCCGCCCAAGCCACCGTCATCCCGCTCACAATCATCGTCAGCATGAAACCGCGAATCATGGTTGGTCTCCCGTTGCGCACAAGAGCCTAGACCCACCGCTTCGCGGTTGCCGATGTTTGTAATGAAATGACGGTACGGCGGGATGAAGCTGGTGATTTCAGCAACGATTCCGCTGTTGATAGATCAACTCAAATCAGCGCAGGGACGATGCCGGCAACGCACTGCGAGCCGTTCATGACAATCTGTTTGTAGCCCAACGCGCGCGGCAGCAGCTGCCCGATATAGGCGCCCGCCGCGGCCAGTTTTCCCGCGTTGAATTCATTGCCCGCTGGCACACCAGCACTGCTGACCAGCGTCGCGGCACGGGCCATCAGCCAGCCGCCGAGGACAAATCCGCACATCATCAGGTACGGCACGGCGACCGCGAGCGCGCAATCGGGTTGTGACGTGCCGAGGCTCAACAGCTTCATGGTGGTTTCGCGCAGGTCATGCACGGCGGCGTGCGCCGCGCCGCGAAGGGCTTGCGCCGCGCCGGCTCCCGTCGCGGCGGCAAATTCCTGCTCGATCTGCGCGAGCAGGGTCATCATCGCCGCGCCCCGGTCGCGCGCCAGTTTGCGCCCGAGCAGATCATTGGCCTGGATACCCGTCGTGCCTTCATAGATCGCGGTGATCCGCACATCGCGCAGCCATTGCGCGGCGCCGGTCTCCTCGATGAACCCCACACCGCCGTGGACCTGGATGCCGGTGCTGGCCAGCTCCACGGCGAACTCCGTGCACCAACCCTTGACGATGGGGATGAGCAGGTCGCCTTGCGCCTGGGCCCGCGCGCGCACGGTCGGATCGGCATGCGATTCAGCCAGGTCCAACTGCAATGCCGTATACAGGGTCAGCGCGCGCATCGCCTCGGTGCCGGCCTTCATCTCCAGCAGCATGCGCTTCACATCCGGATGATGAATGATGGGCGCCGGAGCGCCCTTCGCCGCGGCGCCGTTGCGGCCCTGCACGCGCGTGCGCGCATAGTCCGCGGCCTGCTGGAACGCGCGTTCGGCAACGGCGTAGCCCTGCAAACCCACGGCCAGTCTGGCCGCGTTCATCATGATGAACATGTATTCGAGGCCGCGATTGGCTTCGCCAATGAGATAGCCGACGGCCCCTTCGCGCTCACCGAATGACATCACGCAGGTCGGACTGGCATGGATGCCGAGCTTGTGCTCGATGGACACGCAACGCAGGTCATTGCGCGCACCGCGTTCGCCGTTGTCGTGGACGAGGAACTTCGGCACGAGAAACAACGAAATGCCGCGCACGCCCTCGGGCGCCCCGTCAATGCGCGCCAGTACCATATGGATGATGTTGTCCGTCAGATCGTGCTCGCCCCAGGTGATGAAGATCTTCTGGCCGAAGAGGCGGAATTCATCCACCGCCAGATCACCGCCCTGGGGCACGGCACGGGTGCGGATCAGCGCCAGATCGGAACCGGCCTGAGGTTCGGTGAGCACCATCGTGCCGGTCCACTCGCCGGTCACCATCTTCGGCAGATAGCGCTCCTTCAACGCCGCCGAGGCGGTGATTTCCAGGGCATGAATGGCCCCGTAGGTCAGCATCGGACACAGCTTGAACGCCAGATTGGCCGAGGCCCAGGTCTCCTGCACGGCGGTGGCCAGGATCATCGGCGCCCCCTGACCGCCCAGCTGCGCCGGTGCGCGCAGCTGTTGCCAGCCGCCGGCGACGAACTGTTGATAGGCCTCGCGAAAGCCGCGGGCCGTGCGCACGCCCGCCTCGCTCCAGTGCGCGCCCTCCTGATCACCACTGCGATTGATGGGCTCCAGCACCCCTTCGGCGAACCGCGCCGATTCGCTCAATATGGAATCGGCCAGATCGGCTGAATACTCAACATGCGCAGGACAGTCCGCCAGCGGCTGCGGTCCCAGCAGGACGTTCAGGACAAAGGATAGGTCCTTAAGCGGGGCATGGTACATCACACAACTCTTGCGTCAGATCTGCGCCAGCGCCGGCACGACATTGGCGGCGAGGAAATCCACGAAGCACTGCACACGCGTATCGGCTCCCTGGGTCGCAGGGTACACGGCATACAGGGGCATGATCTGTGGCAGGTCCCAGTCGGACAGCAGTCGCTTCAGCCGACCCGTTGCAAGCCCCTGCCGACACAGAAATTCAGGCAGGACGCCGATGCCGAGGCCGGCGGCGGTCGCCGCATGCAGGACGGCCGGATCATTCACCGCCAGGCGCGAGGTCACGCGGATCTCGGCCCGCATGGCGCCACGGACCAGCGTCATGCGAAATTCGGGGCCCTCCCCTTCAGGGGTCAGCAGGTCGTGCGCGCGCAGGTCATCGGGTCGCGCGGGGGCCCCTCGACGCTGCAGGTACGCGGGCGTCGCACACAGGATGGCAGGCGGTGAGCCCAGCAGCCAGTGTGCCATGCCCGGTTCCTCGCCCGTACCGGTGCGGATGGCGACGTCGACGCCCTTGCCCGATCCGAAATCCATGACGGACTCCAGGGGCTGCAGATTCACTTCGAGGGGAATGTTCGGAAAACTCTCCATGAAACGCGGCACGAGCGGTGCCAGCAGGATACGCCCGTAGGTGGGATCCGCCGCGACCCGCAGCGGCCCGGTGGGAGGCGCAAACCAGAGGCGGATCTGGGTGCGCGCAGCGTCGGTCTCATCGGCAACGCGGCGCGCATGGAGGTGGATCAGCTGACCCGCATCGGTCAGCGACAGGCGCCGCGTGGTGCGGTTGAGCACCCGGACCCCCAGCGTGGCTTCCAGGTCCGCCACCGCGCGGCTGACGGCCGCTTTGGGCACTCCGAGCGCCCGCGCGGCGGCCGAGAATCCATTCAGTTCGACCACCTTCGCCAGCGTGGCCAGTTGTGCCGGCAACCAGAACAGGCTCATTTTGGATCCAATAAGAGCGAGTCAGAGGGCTATTGTTTCACCATTGTGACATCAATGTACAGGGAAACACAGTGTAGAATCCCGCGCCTGTCGCTCAAGCCCACTGTCCCATGAGGAGACCCCGATGCAGATTTCCGTGTACAACATGACCGTCGAAGCCTTCCTGCCCCTGCTCGCCAATCTGTCGAAGCAGCTGGACAAGGCCACCGAATTCGCGACTGCCAAGAAGTTTGACAGCGCGGTGCTGGCCAATGCGCGGCTGGCGCCGGATATGTTTCCGCTGATCAAGCAGGTGCAGCTGACCACCGATTTCGCCAAGAGCGGCACGGCGCGCCTGGCGGGCATCGATCCGCCGAAGTTCGAGGACAACGAGCAGACCATCGCCGAGCTGCAGGCCCGCATCAAGAAGACGGTCGACTTCGTCTCCGGCGTGAAGGCCGACAGCTTCAAGGGTGCCGAGGACCGCGATATCGTCATTCCGATGCGCGACACGAAGCTGGAGTTCAAGGGTCTGAACTACCTGCGCAACTGGGTGCTGCCGAATTTCTACTTCCACGCCACGGCCGCGTACTCAATCCTGCGCCATAACGGCGTTGAGGTCGGCAAGCGCGATTTTCTGCCCGCCGGCTGAGGGTCGGCGCGGCTCACCTTGTCGGGTGGGCCGCTCGTCCAGGGAAGGTCCATGGCCCGCTTCAGCCATCTCGCCGCCATCGCAGCCCTGGCATCCGGCGCTGCCTGGTCCTCACCCACGGTCTATCCGACCGGTACCACCATCTACTACCCCGCTCGAACCTGGAGCGGTTTTACGGTGATCTCGGCCCTGGGGACGCCGGCCGTGCTCGTCATCGACATGAACGGCAACCTCGTCAAGCGCTGGGACGATTACGACAATTCCGCCGGCGGCCCGGCCCGGGTGCTGCCGGGTGGGGTGATCATCGCGGCGGCCGGGGCGCGGCCACCCCACCAGGAGTCCCTCGAGATCCTCGAGCGCGACTTCGGTGGCAAGGTGATCTGGCAGTTCGGGCACAACCTGCAGGTGCAGGCGCCCGACGGCACGAGCATCTGGGCGCTGCGTCAGCATCATGACTGGCAACGTGCGGACTTCCCCGCTGGCTATTACTCACCCGGCGCCACGCCGGCGGCGATCGGGGCCAGGACGCTGATCCTTACGCATGTCAGCAAGCTGATGCCCGACATCGCCGCCGTGACGCTCGAGGATGACCGCCTCATTGAAGTGACACCTGACGGAAATATCGACTGGGAATGGACTGCAGGCGAACACATCGGCGAGTTTCGCTTCAGCGCCGCGGCCCGCGCCGCGATCAAGGCCAGTCCCGGTCCGAACGCCGCGCGCAATGGATTCGACTGGCTGCATACCAACGCCGCGACCTATATCGGGCCCAATCACTGGTTCGATGCAGGCGATCAGCGCTTCGCGCCGGACAACGTGCTCATCAGCAGCCGCCAGGCCAGCCTGCTCGCCATCGTGGCCCGCAACGGCTCGATAGTGTGGCAGCTCGGGCCCGATTTCAGTCAGACCAAGCAGCTGCAGGCCATCGGTCAGATCATCGGCCAGCACAACGCCCATATCATCCCCAAAGGCCTGCCCGGTGCCGGGAATGTGCTGGTGTTCGACAACGGCGGCGCCAGCGGTTACGGGTTCACCACGCCGCTTGCGCCGAAGGGCGCGGATGGCCTGGCCAGGCCGAACTCGCGGGTCCTGGAAATCAATCCGGTCACACTCGAACTTGTCTGGAAATACGAAGCCCTCGGAAAGTTCTATGCATCCAACATCAGCGGCGCCCAGCGGCTGGTGAATGGCAACACGCTCATCACCGAAGGGCCCGACGGCCGGGTCTTTGAGGTCACCCCCGACGGTAAGATCGTCTGGGAGTACATCAATCCGCTGTTCAGCGGCCCGCAGTCATCAAACGCGGTGTACCGCGCGTATCGCGTGCCGTACGGCTGGATTCCACAACTACCGCACCCCTATGAAAAGGCGGTCGCCGCGCCCAAGCCGGATGAAATCAAAGTTCCGTAGCTGAGTCGCGCAGTTACCCGCGTATCAGAGGTGTCACCCGACGCAATGCGTGAATTGCAAATGGAGGATGTCGCGATGACATAAGCCTGCGGGCGAAATGGAAGTTATGACAAGAGCGTAGCGCCTACAACGCGCGACGCTGCGATTCGCGTCGTAGAACGCGAGCGCGGTCACGGTGTCGCAACGTAGAGACTGCCACCCTAGCGGCACACAACGGGGTGCTGCGACTTGCCGAATGCCAATCTGAATACCGCCGTGCGCCAGGAATCGGAGGCGCCGGTCGAGACGGCCGAAATGCTCGGTGCGCAGCTATTGTCCTTGCTGCCCGCCCTGCGTGTGCAGTCCGTCTCCCTATTTGACGCCAAGGGCGATGTTCAATGGTTGAGCGAGGGTGCGCTCGGACCTGATGAACAAGGCGTGGTGGAAGAAGCCATCGCCACGTTGTCGGCCGCCTCCACACGCGCGCACCTCGAGTCCTCACTCACCGACAGTCGCGCGGCGCTGTTCTTGGCAGTCCGCACGCCGCGTGCAACGCTTGCCGGCGTGATCATGGTGCTGATGGACGCAAAGCTCCTCAGCTCCGGCAATCTTGCGGCGCGCATTCTGACCACCGGCGTGCGCTCGGTACTCCAGAAGATCGCTATGTTGCTGGTGCCGCCGCCGCTCGCGGCCACGGCGACGTTCGCGGGCATCAGAGCATTTTCGACGGGCACGCTGCCGCTGGAGGTGGCCACGGTTCCGGGGGCCGGTCTCGGCGATACGGCGAACTGGAGCCCGGCCGCGTCGGCGCCGGTTGCGAGGGCCGGTGATGTGCTGGCCTTGGAGATCCTGGAACCGGCGGCGGTCAGCGACCTGGCGGGTGCTGATGACGTACTGGCGTGGGAGGCACCTCAAACCGCCGAATCAGCCGAAATCGTTTTCGATGCCGAGCCGGCCGTGGTACCCCAGACGACGGATGAAGTGCAGGCACTGCCAAGCCCCGCGGCCGGTGCCGGCGCGTCGAGCGACCCGGACGCGCCGCTCTTGCGGCTGCGGGAACTGATCCGCCTGCGCGCCGGCGGCCGCACCCGCCGCTACCAGGTCGTGCCGGTGGCCGAACAGCAGCGTGGTGACGCACTGACCGCCCTCAATCAACTGCTCACCTGGCTGCGCCAAAATCCGCACGTGCTGCAGGGTGATCCGCTCAGCTTCACGATCGGTGTCTCCGCCCAGGCGCTGAGCAATCCACAGCTGCCCGCGGCGCTCGCACGCGCGCTGGCGTCCACGGCGCTCGAGCCGGGTATGATTGGCTTTGAACTGCGCGAGGCTGCCTGCATCAACCATTATGCCCTCGCGCAGGACTTCATCGCGCAATGCGAACAGTCGCGCTGCTTCGTCGTCATTGACGATTTCACCTTCAACACGACGATACTCGAGCTGCTGCGCTCCGGTGCGGTACGTATGTTGAAGGTCGACGCGCGACTGGTGACGGCCGCGCTGCGCGACAAACTCTCCCAGGCACGTGTCGTCGCCATAGCGCAGGCCGCGAAGGTCCTCGGCACGCTGTGCGCCGCCAAGTACGTGGAATCCCAATCCGGTCGCCGCTGGCTCTCGGCAGTGGGTTTCGACTTCACCCAATCAGCGGCGACCGAACCGCTGCAGCGCCTTACCGATCCCGAGCGAGTCAGAACCTCAAGCTGACGGTCGCCCCTCCACCGGGCGTCTGCGCGACATCCACCGTCGCACCGTGCGCCGTGGCGATCTGGCGCACCAGCGTCAATCCGACACCGCTGCCTTGACGCTTGGTCGTGAAGAACGGCACGAATATCCGGTCGCGCTGCTCGGCCGCGATACCGGGGCCGTTGTCCGCCACGGCGACGACCACCCGGCCGCCCGGATCCTTGCGCGCCGACAATGCGATGTGACCGGCCGGTACCTCGGAAAGTGCTTCAATGGCGTTGCGTACCAGGTTGATGAGGGCTTGATCCAGCAGGTCTGCGTCTGCCGCAAGTTCCAGTGTTTGTGGCTCCACGCTCGTAGTCATATGAATGTCGTTTGCGGCAAGTTCGGTGGCGAGCAGGCGTTGAATGCGCGCGAAGATCCGCTGCACCGTCGCGACCTGCATCTGCGTCACCAATGCTTTGGTGAGGCGCCGATGGTTCTGCACGAAATGCAGCAATCCCTCGCTGCGACGCGCGACCGTTTCGAGTGCGTCTCGCGCGTCGGTCAATGCAATGCTCCGCGCATCGCTTTCCGGCGTTTGACTCAGCACGTCACGCACCAGATCGCGCGCCGTCGCTGCCAGTGACGAGACGGGAGTGAGTGAATTCATCACCTCGTGGGCCATGACGCGCACGACCGTCTGCCACGCGGCCATCTCCTGCGCGCTCATTTCATTTTCGATATTTTGCAGGGAGATCAGGCGCCGGCGCACACCGCCCAGCGTGACGTCGGTGGCGGCAGCCTTGAGTTGCAGGGCGCCTGAGGCGCGCTCCATCTTGAGGATCGCACTGGTGCCCGGACGCAGGTAGTCCATGCCCACGGCAAAGGCCTCCCCATATTGTTTAAATTGCGTCATCTGCGTGAGCGCAGTTTCAAACAGGCGCCGCGCCGCCATGTTGAGCAGTTGCACCCGGTCGCCCTCGTCCACGGAAATGAGGGCCACCGGCACATGGGCAATGAGCGTTTGCAGATAGCGCGCCTGCGCTTCGCGTTCCGAACGGCCGGTGCGCAGCAAATCCATGACGCGAGACATTGCGTTGCCGAGTTCGCGATGGGCGCTGTCATCCACGAGTCCCGAGAAGCTCTGCGAGGTGTCATCGAACGAAATCGCGTCCAGAAATCGGGCCACTTCACGGCTGGATTGGCTCGCGAACCGGATCAACAGCGCGACCTCGAGGAGAGCTGCGGCGACGCCTAGCGTGATGGGCACATACCAGTGCGTACGCGCCCCCATTTCCGACACCGCCACGATCGTGAGGAACAGTGCCGCGGTGCGCAGCGCGATCCCGGTGCGGAAGCGACTAAAGCCCATACTTTTCCTTGCGCCGATACAAAGTGGCGCGCGTGACCCCGAGCGCCTGCGCGGCGCGACTGACATTTCCCTGATGTTTCTCGAGGGCGCGCACAATGGCGCTCTTCTCCGCGGCGTCGAGCGTGGACAGATCCGCGGGAGGGCTCGTTGCCGGGCGCGGCGCGGTGAGGGAAAAGTCGGCAGACTCGAATACCACCCCTTCGCTGAAGATCACCGCCCGTTCCACCGCGTGACGCAGCGCACGCACGTTGCCCGGCCACGCGTATGCCGTGAGCTCCGCCAGCGCAGCGGCGCTCAGCCGCTTGGCGGGGAAGTTGTATTTTTGCGCGTACAGCGCGATGAAATGCTCCAGCAGCAGCGGTATGTCCTCGCGCCGCTCACGCAACGGCGGCAGGAGGATCTCCACGGTATTGATCCGGTACAGCAGGTCCTCGCGGAAGCGATCAACATCGGCCAGCTGCGCGGGGGCGAGATTGGTGGCACAGACGAGCCGCACGTCGATCGGCTCGGACCTGTTGGCGCCCACGGGGATGACCTCGTGCCGCTCCAGGGCGGTGAGCAATTTGCTTTGCAGATGCAGGGGCAGGTTACCGATCTCATCGAGAAACAACGTGCCGCCGGCGGCCGCGCGGAACAGCCCGATGCGATCCTCCTTCGCGTCCGTGAACGCGCCGCGGCGGTGGCCGAACAGCTCGCTTTCGAACAATTGCGGCGACAAGGCGCCCATATCCACGCGCAGGAAGACTTCCTGGGCGCGATCTGAGTGTCGGTGAATCTCACGGGCCACCAACTCCTTGCCCGTGCCGTTCTCACCCAGGATCAGCACATTCGCATCGGTGGGCGCGGCGCGGCGGATCGATTCGAACACGCGCAGCGCCGCCGCTGAGGTGCCGATCATCCCGGATTCGATGTGACTGGCAGCCGCCAGACCGCGATTGCGGTTGCGCAGCTCCGCCGCCTCGGTGCGCGAGCGGCGCAGGTTCACCGCTGCCAGCAGCGTCGCCAGCAGCCGCTCGTTTTCCCAGGGCTTCGTGACGAAGTCCGCGGCCCCCTGCTTCATCGCCTGTACCGCCAGCTCCACGCCACTGTGGGCGGTGACCAGCACCACCACCGCGTGCGGGTCGATCGCCAAGACCTCTGCAAGCCATTTCAGACCCTCCGTGCCCGCATCGGCGCCTGGGGCGAAGTTCATATCCAGCAGCAGCACATCGAAGGCGTTCTGTCGCACCCGCTCGGGCAGGGAGGCGGGGTCATTCGAGGTCTGAACGGCGGCGAAATGGCGCTTCAGGAGCAGCTGGGCGGCCTGCAGGATGTCCCCCTCGTCGTCGACGACGAGGATGCGCGCGGGATTGGGTGGGGTCGCCATGGTGTCCGAATCCGAACAGTGTCCGATTATCTTGTACGCCAGCGGACAGTTCGAGACAACCGCGCCCGTAACCCATTGAAATTGTTGAGAGTCAAATTGGCATGGAACTTGCGATGCATACGACATGACCGACATGTCACCACCTGCCATGGACAGACCGCTGGCTCGCCCGCGCCCGTGGAGGCGCTACCTTCCCTACGCCGTCATAGTGATTTTCGCCCTGGGCGTCGCCACCTGGCTGTTGCTGCAGCAGTCCAAGGGACATGTCTATCGCCTGCCGCTGAACCGGGTGAGTATTGCCACCGTCAAGACGGGCGCCTTCGAGGACTACATCGCGGTCCGCGGCACCGTGGCACCCCTGATCATCGATTACCTCACCACCGACCAGGGCGGCACGGTGAAGCAGGTGCTGGTGGAGGACGGCGCCATGGTCAAGCGCGGCCAGAAACTCATCATCCTGTCGAACCCGGCCCTGCAACTGCAAGTCGCCGCCCAGCAGATCACCTTCGAGCAGACACGCTTCAAGTACCAGCAGGACCTGTTGGACATTGAACACAAGATCAGCCAGCTCAAGGGCAACCTGGCCCGCGACAAGATCCTGCTGGATGGCAATGCCATCGCCCCGAGCACCTACCAACAGGAACTCGAGGACTATCAGTACAGCCTGAAGCTGCGCGACGCGACCATCGCCTCCCGCGATGTGGAGCAGCGCGTACGGGCCACCGAGCTTACCGGTCAGTCGGCCGGTGCTCAGAGCGATATCGCCAATGCAGGGGTAGACGCACTGACGATGCGCGCGCCTATGGACGGGCAGCTTACGGCGCTCGATGCTGAAGTCGGCCAGTCCAAGGCGCAGGGCGCGGTGCTGGGGCAGGTCAATTCCGCCGACCGCTTCAAGCTGACGGCGCTGGTGGACGAGTTCTATCTGGGCCACATGAGCGTGGGCCAGGAGAGCCTGTTCACCATCGACGGCCAAGAGTTCCGGGCCAAGGTTGCCAAGGTCTATCCGCAGGTCAGCAACGGCACCTTCAAGGTCGATCTGTATTTCGTCCAAAGCGCACCGACCACCATTCATGTCGGCCAGGCCATCGACCTGAAGGTTGAACTCGGAGGCGCTTCGCAGGCCGTGCTCGTGGCGAACGGGCCTTTCTACCAGGACACCGGCGGCAACTGGGCCTTCGTGGTCGCACCCGACGGCGCCTATGCCGAGCGGCGCAATATCCGGCTGGGCCGGCGCAATCCCGACTACGTCGAGGTCGTGGATGGGCTCAAGCCCGGCGAGAAGATCATCGTTTCGGGCTATGAGGCGTTCCAGAAAATGGACCGCGTGGAATTCACAATGCCCGATAAAAACCAATAGCGGAAGGTACCCATGATCACGCTCAAGAACCTATCGAAAGTCTATCGCACCACGGAAGTCGAAACGACCGCGCTGCGCGCGATCAACCTGGAAGTGCGCAAAGGCGAGTTCGTCGCGGTGATGGGGCCGTCGGGCTGCGGCAAGTCCACGTTCCTCAACATCGTCGGGATGCTCGATAACCCTTCAGCGGGCGAATACTGGTTCGACGGCCAGAACATTGCCGGTTATTCGGAAAACAGCCTGTCGGAACTGCGCAAGAACGCCATCGGCCTGGTGTTCCAGAGCTTTAATCTCATCGACGAACTGAACGTCGCGGAGAATGTCGAGCTGGCGCTGCTCTATCACTCCGACGTTTCCACCAGTGAGCGCAAGAAACGCGCCGCGGCGGCTCTGGAAAGGATGAATATCGGTCACCGTGCGCGGCACATGCCGGCGCAGTTATCCGGCGGACAGCAGCAGCGCGTCGCCGTGGCCCGCGCCGTGGTTGCACGCCCGAAGTTAATTCTGGCGGACGAACCCACGGGCAACCTGGACACCGCGAATGGTGAGGAAGTGATGCAGCTTCTCACCCAGTTGAACGATGAGGGCGCGACCATCG
>DATDIL010000157.1:0-16991 GCA_036521075.1 Steroidobacteraceae bacterium
CCGGCGGCGGCGAGTTCAACAGCGACGTGTCCTTCCGACTGCTCGTAGGGCCCGGCCTGTTCGCCGTGGGCATCGTATGGGCTTGTTTGATCGGCTTCCTCGGCGGCCTGCCTCCGGCGATCCGCGCTGCGCGGCTGCCGGTCGCCGTCGCGCTGCGGCCCGTGTAGAAGCGGCCACCCCGCGCGCTGCTGTGCGCGCTGTCGGGGTCGTTACGGATGCTGCAGGTGGTTGACGCCTTTGGGTAGCTGCATGAGCTCGAGTACATTGCCGTCGGGATCGACCAATGTCGCGCTCTTGAGCGACATACCCCCGATGGAAATCGAAGCCACGTCGGTCTTCACTGTTGCGCCCGCGGCCTTCGCGGCCCGCACCGAGGCGCCGATATCCGACACACGGAAGACCGCGTGCGTAATCGGGTCATTGGCTGCCCCGGAAGCGCGACGCGCAACGAGAAACTCGGGCGATGAGCCGGCTTTGGCTGCGGCGACCGTGGCGCCGTAGCGCATGATGATCTCCGTCGGCGGCTGCCCGACGTGGTCAATCTCCTTCAGGCCAAATGCCGCCTCGTAAAACTTCGCGAGCGCGACCACATCCGTTGCGCCGAGCCGAACCGCCAGCACCGTGACGTCCGCGTGAACCCAGGTCAACCAACTCACCGCCGTGAGCCCCAAAATCGCCTTTATCGTTCCTCGCATACGGTGTTCCCCCGAATACAGTTAGATGCGGTTGGATGTGGAGTTTCCGGTCAATCATATACCTCCGACCGCTTTGCCCCTTAGTCGCCCGTCAGACGCGCAGTGGCTCAAGCGGGCTGGGCGATGGCTCTGCGCGCGGTACTTAGCCCTTCTTGCGGTGGGCGTCAAAGAAGTCGAAGATCTGCTCGAGCACTTGTGGCTGCGCCCACGCGTCAGTGTGCGTGCCGCCGACCACCGGCAGCCAGGTTGCATCGACGCCCTTTGCCTTGGCGTGGTCGACCATTGCCTTGCTGGCGTCGAACACCATCACAGTGTCCTTATCGCCGTGGATCACGAGTACGGGCACCTTCCTGAGCTTCTCGTAAGGAAAGCTCGCATCCTCCAGTGGCGCGGCGCTCGGCGCGATCGCTGCCCAGCGTCGCGGGAACTTGGCTGCATAGGTCCACACCGCGCTGCCGCCGGATGAATTGCCCATCAGGTAGATGCGCTGCGGATCGGCGTTGTATTCCTTGGCCACCAGATCCGTGACGAACAGCACGTCCTGTTCGGCTCGCTCGAAGTCCTGGGCGGTGGGTGGTTCCTGCGCAGGGCGGGCACGTGCGCCGGCACCGGCGCCGCCGGCTGCCGGTGCCGGCCTAGGCCTGAGCGCCATCTTGTAGGGCACGTTCCAGCCGCCGACTCCGGTCGCATTGGCGTGGTAACCGGTCACTGCTGCAACGATGTAGCCGCGTTCCTCAGCCGTCTTTGCCAGCGTGGGGCTGGCCATCGGCCGCTGGAAGGGTGCCGTGGAAGGCTGGCCGGCCCCGTGCGTGACGATCACGAGCGGCAGTCTCATGGACGGAGTCCATTTCGAGGGTACGTAGAGGTGGTAGGCGATTTTCTCGCCCGTACCCGGAAACTCGTAGCTGCGGTCCTGTTCGCCCTTGGCCTGGTACTGCGGGCTGTGCGGATCCGGCGCTGGTGCCGCCAGGGTCATCGCGGGCGCGATCATGACGGATGCGCTCAGCAGCAACGAGCAGCAAAGACCACATGAAGTTTTCATAAGTCCCCGGGGCGATGGTTTTGGTCGGTCGGTCTTCGTACTCCGACCGGTACCGCTGTGTCAAACGATGCTGCTCGGTTTCGCTCGATGCAGCGACTGAGCCGCGATGCCACCGGCGGCGCCTCCTGCCAATTTCAGGTAATTGGCGACAATGTAGGCGGCGGGAAGACTGACCCTTAAAGTCAGGGCCCCGTAAATGAGAGCCGCAACGGCGCCAACAAGAAGCCCGTGCACCAGAAACAGACTGCCTGCCCGTCGGCCCACCCACCAACCACCCAGGAATGCACCGATGATGCATAGCGGTATAACGAGGACAAGCAGAGTCGCTCGCCCGTTTGCAGACGTGTTGAGGGGACTGGTCGAGGATGGAAAAGCCAGACTGTATGCCAACGGCCAGACCGGCGCAGCGGATTTTTTGACGCCCAAGTAACCATCCCCCGGCGTATTAGTCGGACATTGCAAACTTGACCTGGATGGTCTTGATCACCGGCTCGGCAAGTGTGTTGTCAAAGCGGAAAATGCGGGCCGCATTCGCGGCGGCCCTGGCGAACCCGGCACCAACGCAACTGCTGCACAATGCGGCCGCTGCATCGATCGACCCGTTACAGAGCCAGTCCGCAACGCGCTGGACGGCTTTCGGGAGGCCTCAAGCGTCGGCCGGGGCTGCACTGCCGCGGTTGCGTCAGGATCCCCGCGGGTGCTCGCGCATAAACGCGGCCAGCACGAGCGCGTGGTTGTGCTCTATGTCGTGTGCACCATAAAGCAGGGTGACGGGGCCGCGCTTGAGAAGATCGCGGACGCGTGCGACGGCCACTTCGTTGGCGGCGAGTTCGATGCGATAACGGCGATGGAACTCTTCCCACCGCGCAGGGTCGTGGTCGAACCATTTGCGCAGGCGTGGCGTGGGGGCGACTTCCTTCAGCCAAAGTGTCAGCTTTGCCCGCTCTTTGCTCACCCCGCGCGGCCACAGGCGGTCCACCAGCACACGCGCTCCGTCTGTGCCGCGCGCCGGATCGTAGATGCGCTTGATTTGAATCTTGGCGGTACGTTTCGCCATGGCTGCTCCGCTGGCCCGCACGCGCGGCACCGACGCCGTCCGCGGTCACAATTTACCTGAAGCGACGGTGCATTTGTGCCCGCTTCCGGGAGTTCCATGGCAGTGCTAGGCTGCTCGCGAACCCATTTCGCGCGCAGGCACTCCTATGCCGCTGACCTTGTACGCTCACCCGTTCGCCGCCTATTGCTGGAAGGCCCTGATCGCCTTGTATGAGAACGCAACACCGTTCACCTACCGGGTCGTCGAGGAGGCGGCAGGATGGGCCGAACTTGAATCGCTTTGGCCAATCAGGAAATTTCCTCTTCTGCGAGACGGTGATGCGATGATCGTCGAATCCAGCATCATCGTCGAATACCTGATGCACCATTATCCAGGGCCATCGCGAATGATACCGGTGGACGTTGACGCGGCCCTGACGGTGCGCTTCATGGATCGCTTTTTCGACAACTATGTCATGAGTCCCATGCAAACCCTGGTTGCCGATCGAATGCGAACCCAGAGCGAACGCGACGCAAAAGGCGTCGCCGATGCCCGAAAGATGCTGGACGTCGCATACGGGTGGCTCGAAAACCGGCTCACGCCGCAGGGCTGGGCCGGCGGCGATCTCTTCTCGCTGGCGGATTGTGCCGCTGCTCCGGCACTTTTCTACGCAGATTGGGTACATCCACTGGAGGGTCGATTTGCGGCGGTTCGCGACTATCGATCCCGGGTACTTGCCAGGCCCGCTGTTGCGCGCGTCGTTGCCGAGGCGCGACCCTATCGCAAGTTGTTTCCTCGGGGCGCACCGGATCAGGATTAGCACTGAGCGCAATCGAAGTCGGCCGACATTCATTTTGCCAGGAGCATGACATGACAGATCAGTTGAGGCCCGCGACCGAACTGGCCGCCAAGGCCAAGACGCCCTTTCCGGGGGCGTCGGGCGAGTACGATGCTGCGCGCAAGGCATTGCTCGCCGAGGAGATTGATTTTCGTCGCCACCTGACGCGACTGGCCGCGCAGCGCCGCGCGATGCCGCCGGGTCCGGTGATCAGCAAGAACTACCGCTTTAAGGACGAACAGGGATTCGAGGTCGGATTGCGCGATCTATTCGGCGGCAAGGACACGCTGGTCACCTACTTCTGGATGTACGGGCCACAGCGCGATCGACCTTGCCCGATGTGCACAAACTGGCTCGGAGCGGTCAATGGCAATGCCGCCGACATCAAGCAACGCGTGGCGCTCAAAATTCTCGGGCGCTCCAGGGTCGAGCGGCAGTTCGCATTCGCCCAGGAGCGAGGATGGCGCGACCTGAATTTCGTGCAGACTCTGGGCGATGACTATGCGAGCGACCTGGGTGTCCTGATGCCAGACGGAAGCGAGTACCCGGCACTGGTGGTCTTCCAGCGCGACGCGGATGAGGTCCGGCTGTTTTGGGCCAGCCAGATGACGAGGGAGATGGCAGATCCCGGTCAGGATCCCCGCGACGCGCCAGACATCGCATCGCTGTGGTCCGTGCTCGACTTAACCCCGGAGGGACGCGGGGTCGATTGGTACCCCAGACTGCGGTATTGAGTTGCCGAATTGATCGGCTCAATCCTTATCGGTAGCCAAAGCCGCGCGCCATCAAAGCCGCGCACGGCAGGATCACGACAATGGCGGTGAGTTCCAGCATCAGGCACATGCGCACACGCTTGATGCAGGCCTCGGCAATCTCAGGAGCGCTGCCGGCTTGCACGGACTTCGTCCAGGAGAGAAAAATGACTGTCGGATAGATAGAGATCAGCGCGGCGGCGATGAATGCGCCAAATTTGATCAGGAAGTACAGGTCGTGCCAATAGTAGGCAGGGCCCTTTTCGAACCATGTGACGCGCATGAGGCCGATGATCAGCAGCAGGACCGCAGCGACGCCAAAGATCGTATCGACGCGTTGCAGGCGCCGCGCCTGCGCAGCCGAGAATGGCGGTTTGAAGGTCGCCACCTCCACCGCCAGCATTGCGACCACGGTGAAGCCGCGAGATGGTGCAGGGATGCGAACAGTGCTGATGCATTCAAGTGGATACTCCATTGCGCTGCCGATTTGATCCCGCTACCAAGCCGGACTACCATCAATCTGATAAAAATCGAATTCGCAGGTTCCCGGGGGGTGGCAGGACATGAATAAAATGAGGCTTAGAGCGGGGCTGGGCCTGATGAGTTTGGCACTCATGGCCGCTACGGGCCATGCCGCAAATACCGCGTTGGACCGTGCCGCGCTACTGAGGCTGATGGACACGTATCTGGCCGCCACCGTCGCACATGATCCGGGAAAAGTACCATTTGCCTCTGACGTTAAGATTGTCCAAAACGTTACCCGCATCAAGGTGGGCGACGGTCTGTGGAAGACAGCAGGCTCCGCACCGACGGATTTCAAGATTGTGGCGGCGGACCCCGTGCTGCAGGAGGTCGGCGCTCTCGTCGTAATGCAAAACGACGGTAAGGCGTCTCAGGTGGGCATCCGGCTCAAGGTGGTGAATGGCAAGATCGTCGAGGCCGAACACCTCATCGTCGCGATGCGCGATCCGAACAGCCCGAATCTGCAGAAGCCGCGCCCGGCCATCCCGCTGCCAATTCCCGATGAATACGCGGATTCGCACGGGCGCATGATCCATATCGCCAAGTCATATTATGACGCCCTGGACAACAACAATGGCCACCTGGCGCCCTTTGCACCGGATTGCGAGCGCCATGAGAACGGCTTTCGCACGGCGCCCTTTGGCGGTCCGTCGCTGGGTGGACCGAGTCCGGGCGGTGGGCCAGCACGCCCGCCAGGGTTGATGGGCATGCAGGACTGTACGTCGCAGATTGACTCGGGGACCTTCCAGTACATCACCACCATCGAAGATCGCCGAGTCGAGATCGCTGATACCGTCACGGGTCTGGCCATCGGCTTTTCGCACTTTCATCATCCGATGACGCAAAAGAAATTCGCGATCACCGGCAATCCGGACCGGCAGGAGTCCGACATGAGCAACCAGAAACCCTTCGACATGCCGGCGATGCACATCTTCAAGATCTGGGGCGGCCAGATTCACGAGATTGAGGCGATCGGAATCAGTCTGCCCTACAACTCGCCTACCGGTTGGGAGTAACCGACTGCCTGCCCTGCAACTTTTCTCACTCTGCGGTGTTCTTGGTCAAGCGTACACGGAAAATCAAGGAGTTATCGCATGGCACGTCCTGTGTCGTTGATGCCGGTGGTGCTGGTCCCGTTGGCGACTCTCGTATTGCTGTGCGGGTCACATCAGATCGAAGCGCGCGGCTGCATCAAGGGCGCTGCGGTGGGGGCCGTGGCGGGTCATCTGGCAGGCCATCATGGCGTTCTCGGGGCGGTCGCCGGCTGTGCCGTGGGGCATCATCTCGCCAAAAAACAGCAGCGGGCCCAGCGTACGCAGCAGCTGCACCCCCAGCAGACACCCAAACCGGTGCCGCAACCGCCGCAGCCCGCGTCCGAAGCGGTCGCGATCACCTGATTACAGCGATCCGCTTTATCACCGGGCGGCGAGGCGCCATAGTGATGTGACTTCGGCGGCGCGTGCCAGATGCAGCGGGTCAGCCTCGTCGCGGGCCTTGGGATGCCGCGGCTGCACATCGTGCCGCTCCCGAACTTGCAGTTGTGCCTTGTCGAATTCGAGAAGCAGCTCGGTCCGCGACCTCAGGCCAAGATGCTCCGCCAGGTCCGAGAGAATCAGCCACCCTTCACCGCCAGGCGCCAGGTGCTGCGACAGCGCGCCCAGGAATCCCTTGAGCATGCGACTGTCGGGATCGAAAATTGCGCGCTCGAGTGGCGAGCTGGGTCGCGCAGGAAGCCAGGGCGGGTTGCAAATCACCAGCGCCGCGCGACCGGCGGGAAACAGATCCGCCTCCTGGAAGTCCACGCTGCCTTGCAGCCCGAGACGCGCGATATTCTCCCGAGCGCACGCCAACGCCTTCTGGTCGATGTCGGTGCCGGTCACGTGCCTGAGACCGCGCCGGGCAAGCACGGCGGCCAGGACGCCCGTTCCGGTTCCGATATCGAAGGCCACGCTGGTGGATGACGTAAGCGCCGGCAGTGGTGTGGTGGCGACCAGCTCCAGGTATTCACCGCGAATCGGCGCAAATACCCCGTAGTGCGGATGGATGCGCGCATCCAAAGCTGGAATATCAATACCCTTGGTGCGCCACTCGTGTGCTCCGATCAGGCCCAAAAGGGTTGGCAACGACATGACGCAGGGCCCGTCCGCCGGGCCGTACACCTCCATGCAGGCCTGCCGGATGTCGGGGGCGCGACGCAAACCCGAAACGTAGTTCTCATCGAGTTCGACGAGCAGGGCACCGAGCGTGCGGGCGCGCTGCGACCGAACCTGGCGAAACCGATGAAAGCTCTCGGCAGCGCTGCCTGGAGTGATGTCGGGTCCCGCCTTCTTCCCGGAGCGCCGATCGGCACGCTTGCCCAATGCAACCAGCATTTGACGCGCGTTCTGGAAATCGCCCCGCCACAGCAGGGCGGTACCCTGACAAGCCAGTCCGTACGCCTCATTGGCCGTGAGACGGTCGTCCACCTCCATCACACGAGTCGGAGGCAATGCGTCGCTGTGCGAGCGCCAGCGCGCGCGGCGTGTCGCGGTCCCCTGGAACCAACAAATGACTGGCTGCGTACTCAGGCGCGCGATTATTGCAAATAGACGACGAGGCTGCTGGAGTAGTTGCGCCAGCTGATCGGAATGACGATCGGGCGCGCCCCTTCGGGAAGCCCGAGCGTGTTCTTGCGGCCGATGCTGATCGTGGGTACGGAGATGTTGAATTGATGACCAAAGTCCCGGCGTGCATTGCCGGAGAAGGTATTGGCGATCTCACCGACCAGATCGCACAGGTTCTCCTGGCACATGTCGGTTTCCTGCATGCGCATCAGCATCACGCACAACATGCTCTTTGGCGCCGTGAAGGCGACCAGTCCCTCGTACTTGCCACTGATCTTGATCATGCCCGTGAAATCAGACAGCTCCGGGATCCGGTCGATCGCCAGGAATGGCGTGCCACAGACCGCGGCCTGTTGCACCGTCGTGCTGAAATAGTTCAGCACGCTCTCCAAAAAAACGGTGACTTCGGCTTCCGAGCTCATGATTGTGGTTCTTATGTGTTGATAAGCTTCTGGAGTGCTTCATTCAGCTGCCGATCGGTGAACGGCTTGCAAAGAAAGCCGCGCGCACCTTTCTCTAGCGCTTCGATGGCCGTCAGCTTGTCGGCCAACGCGGACACCACCAGGATGCGCAGATCCGGATCACGTTCGATGAGCCTGGCGACACATTCGGCACCGTCCATCTCCGGCATCGTCAGGTCCATGGTGATCAGCGTTGGCCGCAGCGCCGCGTGCATCTCGAGCGCTTCGCGGCCGTTGCGGGCGGCGCCGACGAATTCCACCTCGAGGTCCTGCGCACGCTCGATGCGCCGGCGGATGACATTCGAGTCGTCGACTACCATGAGGCGATGAACGGCTGTGACTTGCATCCGCTGTTCCTCATGCCACCGAGGATCGCACTTCATCAACCGCCCGCTTCGGCAGGCGCATGATGAAACGGGTATAGGAGCCAGGCTTGGTTGCGATCGAGAGCCGGCCTTCGCACTCGCGCAGCGATTCACTGACCATGTTCAGTCCGACTCCGCGTCCGGCATGGACACTGACCGTCCCGGCCGTGGTGAAGCCCGGCTCCAGGATCAGTTTGAACACCGCCTCCGGTTTCATGGTGGCGGCCTTTTCAGGTCGCACCAGGCCGGAGCGCAACGCGCGGTCGAGAATTTCCTCGTAGTTGAGTCCCCGCCCGTCGTCCTCGACGCGCAGGACATAGTGATCCGGTTCGTCGGTGCCGAAGGCAACCGTGATCGTCGCGGTCGGCGCTTTGGCAACACTGGAGCGCTCGGCGCTTTCTTCGATGCCATGGACTACCGCATTGCGGATCATCTGCACGCAGATGTCGCGTACCCGCACGGCATAGGCGACGGGAACCGTATCGAGACCCGACGTCACGAGCTGAACGGTGCGGTGGCAGTCAGCGGCTACGGTTTGAGTCAAGGTACTCAACAAAGTCGGCAACGTGCTCGGCGGGCGCACCCCGGCCTCGAGTGTGGAGATCACATCGGTATCGCACCCCGTAAAGCCTTCTTCCTCGGGGCCGGGAGTACCCTGCGGTTTTCTGAACTGCGAGACCCGCTCCTTCAGTTCGATGATCTGCATGCGGTAGTCCATCAGCTCCCCGAGCTTGACCGTCACAGGCAAAAATTCATTTCCCGTCAGATCATTGCGTTCCCGCAAGGCGGCGAGCAGATCCTCGATGGCGTGAATGTGGCGTGCAAACGCACTGAGCCCAAGCGCCATGGCCTCGCCTTTGAGCGCGTGCATTTCCCGGAAGACGCCGTCGACCTTGGCGCGCAGGGACTGCGCATCCTTGCCGGGACTGCCCAGCATGGCATTGGCCTTGCGGACACCGATGTCGGCTGAGGCGAGGAATCCTTCGAGCTGGGTCGGATCTACCTTGAGAAGATCGAGCAATGCGGCGGCCTGGGCATCGCTGTCAGCCTTGACATGGGCCACTTCGCGCTGCAGCAGGACCCGATCGGTCACGTCCGCGACCACACCGAAGATGAAGGATTGTGACTGTGCCGGGTCGCGGGCGCGCCGGAACGAGAAAGACAAATACCGGACCTCCTTGCCGCGGGGTTTGGAGAAAACCACTTCGATTTGGCTCAGGGGATTGACCGATTCGATCAGATCCTCGTGCACCTTGTCCTTCCACAGCAGGCCCAGGTACTTGGTGGCCGCATGCAGCGTCTTCTGGTCCACGATCGGCTGCAGCAGATCCTCCAGGGTCCCACCCGCCGGAGAGTCCAGATGCAGCAGGGTCGTCAGGGAGGCCGAGTACGTGCCGCCGATGCGGCCCTGGCGGTCAATCAGGAACAAGCCCTCGCGCACCGTACCCAGAATGTTCGCGATCTGCTGTTCGGCCTGCAGGGCGCGCAGCGCTCCACGACGGGCACTCCAGGCGAAGTACAGCATCAATCCGAGCAGTGCGGCCGCAAGTGCCGTACCGCCGATCAGATTCTCGCGCAGCTGCTCGCCCTTCGCCGTGACCGAGTCGCGCAACAGTGTCGACACATCCGTCAGTTCCTGAGTGAGCTGCCGTGCGCTCTGCGACTGGTCTCGCAGCACACTGTCGACCATCCGCTTAAGCGCAGTTCCCTGGGAGGAGTAGGCCGAGCCTGCGGCAGTGTCGACATACAGCTCCTCGGGACTGAAGGTACCAATATGCTGTAGCGCAAGATCAAGTGCGCCCCAGTGCGAGTGCACGCTTTGCATCTTGCGGGCGATGCCGGTGTCATAGGTTAACCCGGCGACCGCAATTGTAGAGCGCAGCCCCGCGAGCGTGTTGTTGCCGCGATCCCGGTCGGCCGCCAGCGATCTGAGGCTTTCCCCGACGTAGGTTCGGTTCTCGAGGCCGCGCTGCAGTAAGGACAGCTGCGAGTGCACGACTTGAGGCTCACCGGATAGTTCAGAAGACCTCTGCAGGGCTGTGGAGGTTGCCTGCAGCGTCCGTGCCGACTGCATGCCGTAGAGCAGCAGTGCGGTCAGGGCTGCGGCTGAAGCCGAGGCGGTGACCAGGGGCCAGATGGACACCCGCGACCAGACAGACTGCTTCGCCATACTCACTACTCCGCGGGCTCACTGGCCCTTGAAACTGATCTTGACGCGCGCCCGCTGCGCCTTCGTCGGATCGGCGAGATCCGTGGTGACGAATTTTGCACGCTTCACGGCCATGAGGGCTTCATAGTCGAATAGCTTCGCCGGCACCGACTCGATCACCGTTGGTGAGCCCGGCGTCCCGTCCGGATTGAGCATGAACTCCACGACCACATAGCCGGTACGGTTGAGGGCCAGGGCAACCCTCGGATAGTCCACCTGCAGTGGCTGCGTCGGCTTTGGCGACAGGATCTGCAGGGGGTTCGACGCAGCACCGCGCGGCGCGAGCGGGCTGGTCGCCGGCTGCGCAGCCTTGCTGACCGCCGGCGCCGGCCCCGCGTTGTCGTCGAGGGTGAAGTTGATCTTGAAGCGCGCGCGTTGTGCCTTCCTCGGGTCAGCGAGCTCCTGGGTCGAAAAGGTTGCGTGCTTCACGGCCGCGAGCGCTGCGTTGTCGAACAAATGGCGTGGCGCAGCTTCGATGACTGTGGCAGCCGAAACACTACCATTCGGATTGAGCATGAATTCGACGATGGCATAGCCTTGGATGTTCTCCGCCAGAGCCGAGGGCGGGTAGTCGACCTGCAAATTGCGCGTCGGCCGGGGCGACAGGATGGCGGCGGCGGCGGCGACTGCCCTGGCGTCAGGGGCCGGTGCACTGGCACGAGCGGCCTTCGCCGCCGCGGCGACCGCCTCCGCGGTGCGTTTGGCGCCAATGGCCGCGTCCAGGTTGGCACGCGTGTCGGCAAGTTCGGCCTTGCCGCCAAAGTCCTGGGCTATCGTGAGCGTCTGCTGGGCGCCGTCCAGGTCCTGGCGGCCGATGGCCGCCTGGGCCCTGCGCAGCAACGCGAGCAGCAGCTCGTGCTGCACGGCGAGGGTCTGCGTGCTCGTCCGACTCAGCTCGCGCATGACGAGGAAACGGGTGCGAGCATTGTCGGTCCCGGGTTCGAGCAACGAGCCGGCGGCGAGCGCGGCGCGTACCTGCTCAGCATCCGTTGCCAGCTCTACGTCAAGCTTGCGGGCATCCAGCTCCTTGCGAAGTTCGGGAGCGGGTGAACGTTCACCGACGAGGGCCACCAACTGGTCGATGAGCTGGCGCGCGACCGGGAGGTTGCCCGCAGCCATGGCACTCCTGGCCTGCGCCGCGAGCTGCTTGGGGCGGGCCGCAGCGACGGCCGCTTCGAGCGAGCGCAGTTCCTCGGGTGCGAAGTCGGCGTGCTGCAGGATGGCAAGCAGGCGCGCGGCCGTGTCCGCATCACCCGCCGCAATTTCATTCTGAACACGCAGGCGTGCCACGGCTTGCAGCCGGCGCACGCCGTCAAGGGCTTCATCATTCTTGGGCTGTTGCAACAGGACGGCGCCGTACAATTCCAGCGCCGAAGTTCCCTGCAGCGCGGCGTCCGCCTTGGGTAGTTGTGCCGCGGGGTCGCGGAAGGCAATTCGCGCCATGGACAGCAGATCCTCGACGCTCTGTGGGGCGGCCGGTTGGGTGGAACGAGTAGCTGCAGTGTGCGGCGCAGAGCCGCCGCCGGGTACGGGGAGTCTTTGGTCGCTACGGCTCGCTGCGACCGGCACGTGCGTGTGCGCGTGGCTCATCCACCACATCGCGCCAGCTGCCACGACGATCAGCGCGGCGCCCGCTATCCACAAGAGCGGGATTTTGGGCATGGTCTGGATTTCATTCGCGGCCCCGCGAGGAACGACCGTCAGTCGCTGCATCGCCTTTTCGAGCGCGGCCGTAAAGGCGGGGACGCTGAGCTCACTGCGCGCGATGACGGCACAGGCGCCGCCGCGCGAGAGGACATCGCGCCAGTTGAGTCGATCGTCATCCGCACACAGGACGATCCATGGCTGCTGGTGGTACTGGGATTCGAGCTGCGCGAAGGCGCTGCGGGCGCCAGCCTGATTGCTGGCGTCATACACGCCAATCCAGGAACTTGCCGTCAGACCGGCAATCTCAGCGGCAGTGTCGACACTATGGGAGCGATACTGATCACCCAGCGCGGGACCGACCTCGATGAGAATTTCATCGCCTGCACCGACAATGACGACCTCGGTGCGCCGCGTGCCTGGATTTGGCTGTGCCGCGGCCGTAACTGCGGACTCGCGCGCACTTAATCTGTTGCTGGCTGTCATGAAATGCACCCTGGCTGAACGGAACGACGCCCACTCGCGATGAGCAGCGCAATCGGCCATCCTTTCTCCCAGAGTTGGGCACTGTAAAACTGCGCCTGTGTTCACGGTCAGCACGGTTGCCTGGGCGGGCTGCCCCGACAATGCTCACGGACGTGCGCCAGTTCACACTGCGAGCGGCAAATTTACGCCGCGACGCACAAAATCGGCCTGCCTATTGTTAACTGACACGGTCCAGGCTGAGCCAAGTCACTGACCGCTCTCACAGTGGGTCGCGATTGAAGTTCGCGACTGCTACAACTGTTTTCCGATAATCCGATCGCGCTCGACAAAGCCGTAATTGCGACTGTCTTCACTGACCTCGCGGTTGTCGCCCAGCACGAAGTAACTGTTCGCCGGGACCGATTCCAGGTGCATGTCGCGGCGAGTTCGTCCGTCCGGGGCTTTCAGGTAAGAGCTCTGCTGCTTCTTGCCGTCGACGAGCAGCACCCCGTCCCGGATTTCAACGGTCGAGCCACCCGCGGCCACGATGTCACCGACGCGCGGCCGGTGGGTCCAATAGGGCCAGAATGACACCAGCACTTGCTGGTCTGGCGCCAGTGTCGGTTCCATCGCGGGCCCCGGCTCGCGGAACAGTTGCAGACCCAATGCGCGCGTCGGTGCGAAGCTGGCGGGGATATGCATCGGATTGGTGACCCACATCGTCGCTTCCAGGCCGATCAGGAGCGCCAAGGTGATCATTGTTGGCAGCGGCTTCATCGTTGCAGCGCACGGCTCATCGCGCCGCGCCGGTGTGGTTCAGCCACGCGTGGCCGCGGGCATAAAGCGCCTCGACTTCAGGACCTTTGAGGCCGGGCATGTCTTTCTTGACCTCATAGCCGATGCGCGCCTGCAGGTAGGCGAGGTGCCGATAGCCCTCGGGGAACTGGGCGAGCAGGGCCGAATCCAATGACAGTCGCACCGCCGGATCCACCGGGTCCATGCGGTCTTTCTCATAGATGGGCTGGCGCAGCACCATGCCCCATTTGCCCTGGCGACGCTCGAGGAAGTCGTAGAAGCGGCCGGTGCACACGACATCCACCACCACGCCCTCCACGGCGGCGCGCTGGCTGATGGTCATCTTGGTTTGCGCGATGGCGCGCTCAGCACTCACGTCAATGGTGGAGCCGCCCAGAAAATGCAGAATACTGACCCCCTTGGCCCAACCGTGCTGACTGGCCGTGATGAAGCCTGCCGCATCGGCCTGACACCAGGTCGCCATCATCCGACCATCATCGTGCCAGACGGTGCGGAAGCGCTCCCAGTCGCCGGCATCCCGGTACAGGACCCAGTTCTCGACCAGCTCCCGGATCAGGAGCCGATCCTCCAGATGGCGCGCGACGGCCTCGGACGGATTGATCTGTGGCATGCGAGTCTTCCGCTTCGGGTGGGGGATATGACAGTTATCCACCAAAGCCTACGGACAATTCAAGGGCGCCGGGCCGCATTTCGTGACGGCGGTGCGGCGAGTGAGCGGTTCCCTCTTGTAATAAATTCATACGTATGTTTTAAATCGGGCCATGGCATCGGCGGGCAAAAAGCACCAATCGGCAGTCACGGCCCAAAGGCTGCTCGACACGGCCGAGCGGCTCTTTGGCGAGCATGGCTACAACGGGGTCGGAATGCGGGTGCTGGCGCGGGCCGCCAAGGTGAATCTCGCGGCGACGACCTACCATTTCGGTTCCAAGAAGACTTTGTATGTGGAAACCTTCCTGCGCCGCTTTCGCGGGGTCAATGCGCGCCGCGCGGAGCTGCTGGCGGCGGCACAGCGCGAGGCCCATGGGCAGCCACTGCCGGTGGAGCTGATCGTGGAGTGCATGATGCGGCCGGCCATGGAGACCGGAATCGAACATCCGGCGTTCAACAAGCTGCTGGCGCGCACGCTGCTTGCCCCGCCGAAATTCCTGGTTCAGCAACTGCAGGCGGAACTTGAGCCGAACTTGCGGATGTTCATCGCAGCCTTCGAGCGCGCGCTTCCCGAGGTGCCGACCGAAGTCCTGAACCTGCGTCTGGCGCTGGCACTGGGCGCGGTGCTGATGTTCGGCGTGCGGATGAGCGCCTTCAAGATCAAACGCGACGCGCGGCGCGAGAGTGCTTTCCTGAAGGAGCTGGTGCGCTTTACGGCCAGCGGTCTGGCCAGTGCGCCCGCGACCCTCGGCGCCGAGCTGGCCCGGTTGCGACCGCCGGCACTTCGCAAGAGGACGGCATGATAAGCACGTTGAGGATGGCGAGCCTTGCGGCGGCGCTGGTGCTGGTCGGCTGCACGATGATTCCACCTTACCGGCAGCCCGCGCTGCCCGTGCCGGGTGCATATCCCAGCGCGCCCGCAAACACGGCTGCGCGGGCGGCCGCCGACATCACCGCCCACGAGGTGTTCCGTGACGGGCGCCTTAACCGCCTGATCGATCTGGCGCTGCTCAACAATCGGGATTTGCGCACGGCCGTGCTGAATGTGCAGCAGACCGAGGCGCAGTACCGTATTACGCGGTCCGCACTGTTCCCAACGGTTGATGGCAGTGCCGGCGCGACCCGCTCCCACAGTTCCTTCAGTACCGGCACTCTTGAACCGGGCGTGCCAACCGGGCTGCCCACGGGGGCGGGATCGGCCTCCAGCATCGGGTACACCGCCAACAGCTTCAGTGCCAGTGTCGGGGTGACCTCGTATGAACTGGATCTGTTTGGTCACGTGCGCAGCCAGAATGCCCAGGCCCTGGAGCAGTACTTCCAGACCGAAGAGGCGCAACGTGCCGCGCAGGTCTCACTGGTCGGCCAGGTCGCCACCCAGTACCTGGTCGTGCGCGAGACCGAGGAGCTGCTGGCGCTGTCGCAGAACACCCTGACGGCGGTCCAGACCTCCTACGACCTCAACAAGGCGCTCTTTGATGCGGGCGCCAGCAATGAATTGGATTTCCGCCAGTCCGAGGGTCAGGTCGAGACTGCGCGCATCAACGTCGAAACCTATCAACGTCAGCTGCAGCAGGCCCGCAACGCGCTGGAGCTGCTGTTGGGGGCGCCGATCCCCGCGGATCTACCGCCTGCCCGCCCGTTCTCGGATGCCGAAACGGTCGCAGACGTCCCGGCGGGCCTGCCGTCGGATCTGATTGCGCGCCGCCCGGACATACTGGCAGCCGAACATGCGCTGAAAGCCGCGAATGCCAATATAGGCATCGCGCGCGCCGCTTTCTTTCCCGCCATCACGCTGACCGGCTCGGTGGGGGTCAGCAGCACGCAGTTGTCATCCTTGTTCAAGGCCGGCAGCGGGGTGTGGAGCTTCGGACCGCAGATCTCGCTGCCACTGTTTGCCGGCGGCCACAACGTCGCCGCATTGGATGTGGCCAAGGTCGCCGAGCGCCTGGAAGTCGTCGCCTATGAAAAGGCCATTCAGAGCGCCTTTCGCGAAGTCGCCGACGCGCTGGTCGGTATCGACAGCTACGCGCGCCAGATCACCCTCGAACAGGCCTTGATCGATACGCAGCAGCGTCGTCTGGAACTGGCGACGCTACGCTATCGGCAGGGCGAGGACACGTATCTGAACGAGCTGGCTGCGCAGCAGGATCTGTTCAGCGCGCAGCAGGGTCTGCTGGAGGCCCAGTTCAACAGACTCTCGGACAAGGTTTCCCTGTATCAGGCCCTCGGCGGCGGTTGGAAATGAACACGATCGGACAAACACACATGAAAGACATCCTTCCGGGCACTCTCGGCCGCCTGCTCGTGCCGGGCGCGGTGGCGCTGCTGGCCCTGGTGGGCTGCGGACGCTCGGCCAACAGCGGCGCAACGTATGAGTACGCGAGTGTTGCACGCGGGAACATCCTGCAGCATGTGACAGCCAGTGGCTCGTTGAGCGCCGTCGTGAGTGTCGATGTCGGCAGCCAGGTCTCGGGCAAGATCACCCACCTGTATGTGGATTTCAATTCCCCGGTTCACAAGGGGCAGCTGGTGGCCGAAATCGATCCGACGGTCTACGAGGCGCAGCTGCAACAGGCGCAGGGTGATCTGGCCAGCGCCAAGGCGGAAGTGACCTTGAAGCGGCAGAACCTGCAGCGCAAGCAGGTGCTGGTGCCGCTGAAGGCGGCCTCGCAGCTGGATCTGGATCAGGCCACCGCGGAGTTGGCGGAGGCCGAGGCCACCGTCATCATCAAGGAAGCCGCGATGCACAGTGCACAGGCCAATCTGGGCTACTGCAAGATCACCGCGCCGGTGGACGGCATCGTGATTTCGCGCAAGGTGGATGAGGGTCAGACGGTGATTGCCGCCATGAGTACGCCGGTGCTGTTCACCGTTGCCCAGGACATCACCAAGATG
>DATDIL010000158.1:0-17457 GCA_036521075.1 Steroidobacteraceae bacterium
CTCGAAATGCAGCGTCGCATCGGGGCGCAGATCCAGCCGCCAGCCGGTCACGCCGATATCGCGGTTGAAGTTCACCAGTTCGGACTCACAACCATAGTGCAGCACGCCCGCGGGTCCCACCACGAAGTCGCTGTCGGCCCCGATCTGCGGCAGGCGCGCATAGGGGCGCTCGGTCGGGTCCAGAACCTGCTCGATGGCATCCAGCGTCTGGTACTGCTGCATCTGAGCCAACAGTCGCCAGTTCTCATCGCGATACGACAGCGCGGCGGTGCGCTCGAGGTAGGCGACGCTGGTGCCCTCCGGGCCCTGTCCGAAGTCCTGGAAATACAGTGAATCGCCGGCATTTGCCGCATCGATGCTGAGCCGGAACTGATCCGGCAGCTCCGTGGTCTGGGTCAGATGCACGAAGGAGCGGTCGTGATTGCTCAGGCCCTCGCCGCTCGCCTGTGCATCGTAGGGCAGGAAGTGCCAGATCAGCTCGCCGTGCTGGTCGTCGGTCATGTAGCGCGCATCGCCGCCGATGTCGATGCCGCGACGGGTGTAGTAGGTGGGCGTGAGCAGCAGGTCCTCATTCGGAGCGATGTTCCAGTACCAGGGGGATGAGGCCTCGAAACCACTGCGGCTGTTGGAGCCGACGCTCGGAAACAGGAATCCGGTCTTGCGCTCATCATCCAGCGGGAAGGACAGCCACGGCAGGTACAGGATGGGAACGCCCTTGAAATCGACACTGGTGTCGCGGGCCACACCGACATGCTGGCCGCTGTCCAGCGTCAGCGTGCGGGCGCGCACCTGCCACACCTCCTCGCTGACCGGACAGGTGCTGAAGCGCACATCCTGCAGGCGCAGGATGCCCCCCGGTGTCAGATCCACGACCTGCGCGGAACCGTGGCCATCGCGTTGTAACAGTTCGAACTGCGCATTATTGAAGCTCGCGCCGCCGCTGGTCGAGTAGCGGCCAGCGCTCCCGGTGAGTTGAATCAGCGGATCCTGGTATTCCACCGGACCGTTGGCCCGCCAGGCGTTGTCCGCGCTTTCAAATTCCAGCTCGTCGTTCGACTTCACGACCCGCTGTCCCTGACGCAGGACGACGTGACCGCTGAAAGTGCCTTTACCGGTGTCGGGGTTAAAGACGCCCTTGTCGAAGTCCGCGTCGAATGCACCGCCGGTCGCGATATTGGACTGGTGGATGGGCGAGATTTTCTGCCGGGCCGCCGAGACAGGCGCCGGACAGGAAAAGGGTGTGTCCGCCGCATGCGCCGGCGCTCCCCAGGGGCACAGGAGCGCGCCGCCGAAAACCAGGGCGCAGACGAAAGTGGGCAATTGGTGAGGGTGCGGCATGGGGCCGCGCATTATAATGAAGACCTATGTCTCACGCCGACGAGCGTTTCAGCCTGGTCACCGACTGGGTCACCCGGGAGCTGCGGCTGAAGCCCCGGCTTATCGAGCCAGCCTCCAGCGATGCCAGTTTTCGCCGGTATTTCCGCGTTTTCCACGAGGGCGGCACCCATATCGTCATGGACGCGCCGCCGGGCCGGGAGGACGTGCGCCCCTATCTGAACATCACCGTCATGCTCGAAACCGCCGGGGTTCATGTGCCGCGGGTGTACGAGTGGGATGTCGAACGGGGGCTGCTACTGCTGGAGGACCTCGGCACGCGCCCGTACCTGCCCGCGCTTCAGGCCGCAGATGATGCGGACATGCTGTACCGTGATGCGCTGCAGGCGCTGGCCGATATCCAGGTGCGGGGCCAGGAGTCGGCTTTTCAGCTACCGGCCTACGACCGTGCCGCGCTGGTGCGGGAAATGGCCCTGATGCCCGAGTGGTTCTGCGCCCGGCATCTGCAACTGGACCTGACCCGCGGCCAGGGGGAGATGCTCGCTGGCGCCTTTGAATTCCTGGTGGAGGAGGCGCTCGCGCAACCGCAGGTGTTCGTGCACCGGGACTATCACTCGCGCAATCTGATGATCACGCGGGAGCGCAATCCCGGGATCATCGACTTCCAGGATGCGGTGCGTGGCCCGGTCGGCTATGACCTGGTGTCGCTGCTGAAGGACTGCTATATCAGCTGGCCCCGGCCACGGGTCGCGGGCTGGGTGCGCGAGTATCGGCTGATGATGCACAAGCAGGCTTCGCACAGCGCGGGCATCAATGACGCGCAGATGTTGCACTGGATCGATGTGATCGGCATACAGCGGCACCTGAAGGTGCTCGGGATTTTTGCGCGGCTGTGGTATCGCGATGGCAAGTCCGGCTATCTGAAGGACCTGCCGCTCACACTTCGATATGTCGTCGATGCCTGCGCCAGATTCCCGCAGCTGCAGGCATTGCGGGACTATCTGCAGCACTTCGTGGTGCCCGCGCTGCCGCTGGCCAATGCCCGCGAGGTGCCGCAGGTCGTGTCCGCATGAAAGCCATGGTGCTCGCCGCGGGTCGCGGCGAACGCATGCGACCCCTCACCGATCACACGCCCAAGCCACTGCTGGTGGCGGGCGGCAAGCCACTCATCGCCTGGCACCTCGAAGCCCTTGCGCGCGCCGGCATTCGCGATGTGATCGTGAATCTGTCCTGGCTGGGTGCGCAGATCCGGGCCGCACTGGGCGATGGGCGGCAGTTCGGGGTGCAGCTGCAGTACAGCGAGGAGGGCAGTGCGCCCCTCGAAACGGGCGGTGGAATCTTCCACGCGCTGCCGCTGCTGGGGCCTGCGCCCTTTGTGGTGGTCAACGCCGATACCTTTGCCGACTTCGATTTGAGCTCGCTGCAACTGTCCGCGGCGGCCGATGCGAGCCTGGTCATGGTGAGCAATCCACCCCAGCATCCGCAAGGCGATTTCGTGCTGGACGGGGAGCGGCTCGTGGTGGGCCAGGGGCCTACGCTCACCTACAGCGGTATCGGCATTTTCAGCCCGGCGCTGTTCGCGGGCTGCACGGGGGGGACATTTCCACTGCGGCCGCTGCTCAAGCGCGCGATCGCGGCCGGTCGTCTGCGAGGACAGCACCATGCGGGGCTATGGCTCGATATCGGCACCCCGGAGCGCCTGGCGGCGCTGAGAGTACAATTGGGCGATGTCTGATCTGAAGCGCATAGCCATCGTCCAGGAGCCTGCCCGGGCCCGCAGCGGGGAGAAGTACCTCACCCCCCAGGGGTTCACGGCCATCCGCGATGGCGTCAAGGCCCCCGGCTCACGGGGCCCGGGGAGTGTCGCGCAGCCCCAGCAGGCCAAGCCGCCGTGGCTGCGGGCGCCCGCGCCGAGCGGCGCGGGCTTCGAAGCGGTCAAGGATATCGTGCGCGCCCACCGCCTCGCGACCGTGTGCGAGGAGGCCAAATGCCCAAACATCGGTGAATGCTGGAACGCCGGAACGGCGACCATCATGCTCATGGGAGCGGTGTGCACCCGCGCCTGCCGCTTCTGCTCGGTGGACACGGGCAATCCGCGCGGCTGGCTGGACGGGCAGGAGCCGGCGAACGCCGCGCGCACGGTGCAGCTCATGAAGCTCAAATACATCGTGCTCACTTCGGTGAACCGCGATGATCTGCCCGATGGGGGCGCCGGACACTATGCGGCGTGCGTGCGGGCCATCCGGATGAGCAACCCGCACACCGCCGTCGAGGCGCTGACGCCGGATTTCCAGGGCGTGCTGCGCGATGTCGAGACCGTCGTCGATTCAGGGCTGCACGTGTTTGCACAGAACATCGAGACCGTGCGCCGACTGACCCATCCGGTGCGCGATCCGCGCGCCGGCTATGACCAGACTTTGCACGTCTTGGCGCATGCCAAGCGCCACAACCCCACGGTGCTGACCAAGACCAGCCTGATGCTCGGCCTCGGCGAAACCTTTGCAGAAGTCCTGCAGACCCTGGATGACCTGCGGGACATCGGCGTGGACCTGCTGACGCTGGGCCAGTATCTGCGGCCGACCATCCATCACCTTCCCGTACGGCGTTACGTGAGCCCGGCCGAGTTCGATCAGTTGCGCGGGGCCGCACTGCAGCGCGGATTTGTGGAATGTGTCGCCGGGCCGTTCGTGCGCTCCAGCTATCGGGCCGAGCAGGCGTTGAACCGCAATAACGCCGGCCTCGACAACGCGACGCTGGTGGCAGCCGGGAAGTGAACGCGCAGCCGCGCGGCAGCGAACGTCCAGCGCCCATCGTGCGCGATCTGGGTCGGGTCGACTATCGGATCAGCTGGCAGCGCATGCAGCAGTTCACCGACGCGCGCACTGCCCTGACCGCCGATGAACTGTGGTTTCTCGAGCATCCGCCCGTATTCACGTTAGGTCTGGCGGGTCGCCGCGAGCATCTGCTGAGACCGGGTGACATCCCCGTCGTGCACACCGACCGGGGCGGCCAGGTCACCTACCACGGACCCGGACAGCTGGTGGTGTATGCGCTCATCGATCTGCGTCGCGCGGGTCTGGGGGTGCGCGACCTGGTGACGGGGCTCGAGCAGGCCGTGATCCGGTACGCGGCGCAACTGGGCATCTCGGCGGCAGCGAAGCCCGAGGCGCCGGGGGTGTACGTCGCGGGCTGCAAGCTGGCCAGTGTGGGCATACGCATCCGGCGACGCGCCAGCTACCACGGTATCGCGTTGAACGTGAACATGGACCTCGAGCCTTTCGAGCGCATCAATCCCTGTGGCTACGCGGGATTGGCGATGACGCAGCTTGGGGCGCTGAGCGAGGTCTCTGAGGTCACCGTCGCCGCGACCGGCATCAGGCCGCATTTGCTGGCTGCGCTCGGCTTTGCACCTGTAACCACTTTATAACCGCCGCACGACTGACAAGGATGAGGATCCGGCCCTAGCATCGCCATTCACCAACGGGATTTCTCAAGAGAGTGATTATGAAGGTCAGCAAGTGGTGGGTGCGAGCGGGGCTGGTGTCATTGAGCGCCGCCGCGCTGGGCGCGCCCGTGGCGCAAGCGGCCAGTGTTTCGATCCTGAATGCCTCCTACGACCCGACCCGTGAGTTGTACGTCGATTACAACGCCGAATTCGCCCGCTACTGGAAGGCCAAGACCGGCCAGGACGTCCGCATCAACCAGTCGCACGGAGGCTCGGGCAAGCAGGCGCGCGCCGTCATCGATGGCTTGCCGGCTGATGTCGTGACGCTGGCACTGGCCGGTGACGTCGATGCGATCGCCACCCGCGGAAAGCTGCTGCCGCTGAACTGGCAAAGCCGGCTGCCCGACAACAGCGCGCCGTACACCTCCACGATCGTGTTCCTGGTGCGCAAGGGCAATCCCAAGGGCATCAAGGACTGGGGCGATCTGATCAAGCCCGGCGTGGCGGTGATCACCCCGAATCCGAAGACCTCCGGCGGCGCCCGCTGGAACTATCTGGCGGCATGGGCCTGGGCCAGGCATCAGCCCGGCGGCAACGATGCGAAGGCCAAGGATTTCGTGCGTAAGGTCTATGCCAACGTGCCGGTGCTCGACACCGGCGCGCGCGCTGCGACCACGACCTTCGTTCAGCGCGGCATCGGCGATGTGCTGCTGGCCTGGGAAAACGAGGCGTACCTGGCGATCAAGGAAGTCGGTCCCGATCAGGTCCAGATCGTCGTCCCGTCGCTGAGCATCCTCGCCGAGCCCTCGGTCGCGGTGGTCGACCAGGTTGCGCTCAAACACGGCACCACGTCGGTGGCGACCGCCTATCTGCAGCACCTGTACAGCAAGGAAGGGCAGCAAATCATCGCCAGGAATTTCTATCGTCCGCGCGATCCCGCAGTGGCGAAGCAGTTCGCAAGCCAGTTTCCGAAGCTGCAGCTGGTCACCATTGCCGAATTCGGCGGCTGGGCCAAGGCCAGCAAGGACCACTTCGAGGACGGTGGCAGCTTCGACCAGATTTTCGCTCGCAAGTAGCTGCTATTCCACGACCAGCTTGTAGCCCGCGCCGGTTGCGGTCTGCAGGATCTGCGGCAGGGATGGATCCTGCTCGATCTTCTGGCGCAGGCGATGCACCAGCTGCTTGAGCAACTGCCGGTCACCTGAGTTGCGGTGTCCCCAGATATGCACCAGCAGCCGGTCCGAGCCCACGGTGCGGCCGGCATTGACCAGCAGCATCTGCAGCAGCCGCAATTCCAGCTTCGTCAGGCGCACGGGTCCGGCCGCGCCGATCTGCACCGTGTGATCCTCGACGTTGAGCCTGATCCGGCCCGATGCCAGGGGGCCCGAGTTTTCCATCCCGGCCCGCCGCAGCAGTGCCTTGATGCGGGCCAGCAGGGTGCGCGGGCTGAATGGTTTGGTGAGGTAGTCATCGGCACCCAGTTCCAGCGAGCGCACCAGGTCCTCTTCTTCATTGCGCGCGGTCAGCATCATGATGGGCACGGCGGACTGTGCGCGGATGGTCTCGCACACCTTGAAGCCGCTGGCGCCGGGCATGTTGATGTCGAGCACCACCAGGTCCGGACCTTCACTTTCGAAGAGGACCACAGCGGCGCTGCCATCGGCCGCCTTGACTGCGAGGAACCCTGCCTGTGCGAGCGTAAAGGCGATCAGGTCGAGCAGGTCGCGGTCATCATCAGCGATCAGAACTTTCATGGCAGCGGCTTCTCTGTCAACTCACGGTGCTGTCGGGCTGGACCGGCAGTGTAAAACTGAAACGGGTGTGCTGCTCGGCAGTACGTTGCACGACAATGGTGCCGCCGTGCCGCTCGACCACGGATTTGACGATCCACAAGCCCAAACCCAGGCCACCCGGTTCCGGCTCGGCATCCGAGCCGCGCCGGAAACGTTCAAAGACAGTACCGACGTCCCCCGCCGCGACCCCGGGGCCCGCATCTTCGACCCAGGCCTCAACCTGACTGGCGTGTGCCACCGCGCCAATGCGCAGCACCGACCCGTCCGGCGCAAACTTGTTGGCGTTGGCGATGAGATTGACAAAGACCTGGGTCAGCCGGGTCTTGTCACCCCGGACCAGCGGCAGGTTCTCGGGCAGCTGCACCTCCATGAGCTGCTGGCGTTGCAGCAACAAAGACTCCACCAGCGCGTGTGCATCCAGGACCACCTCGGCCAGCGACACGCTTTGCTGGCGGATGCTCAGCTGTCCGGACTCGATACGGACACTCTCCAGCAGGTTGTCGATCAGGCGCGTCAGGCGCAGCGAGCCGCGCTCCAGGGAGACGACCAGCTTCTCGCGCGCCTGCGGTGTCATGGTCTGCAGGCCATCGCGCAGCAGCTCGATCGAGGCGAGCTGCGCGGCGAGCGGGGTGCGGAACTCATGGGAAATATTGGCGAGCACGCTGTCGCGTGCCCGGCGCACGGCTTCCAGTCCGGTTTCATCGCGCAGCACCTGCACCTGCAGGCCCTCGACCATGCCGGAGCTGGTGATGATCGTCGTGCGTGGTGCGGCGTCATTGAGGCTCAGGCGTTCCAGCGCCTGCGCCGTGCCGGCCGTGCGCGCGCGCAGGATCGGGCAGTCCGTCTCACACGGACGAATTCCGTTGGGTCCCTGGGGCTTAAGCAGGTCGCCGCAGAAGCGGCCGACGGCCGCCTGCGGGTCGACACCGAGCAGTTTCGCCGCCTGGGGATTCAGGTAGCGGATGTTGCGCTCCCGATCCACCGCGAACACGCCTTCGACAATTCCGGCCAGCACGCCCTGTGCTTCGGCCTCGCGACGGCGCAGCGTTCCGGTGAGATTCACCAGATTGCGACGCATGTCTTCCATGGTGCGCGCCAGTGCGCTGATTTCGGCGCTGCCCCCGACCGGAATCGAGGTCGAGAAGTCGCCCTGTCCGAGGCGTACCGCCGCCGCCGTGAGGTCCTGCACGGGGCCGGCAACAAACTGGCCGAGCACCGCGCCCGCCAGTACCGCCAGCAGTGCCAGCACCAGCGCCGTGACCAGCAGGCGATGAATGAGCGAGCGGATCTCACTGTCGATCTGCGCCGCGGGCAGCCGTGCCTCGATCAGGGCGATGACCTCGCCGGTATTGGTGAACAGCGGGAAGCTCGCCGCATACAGATCGAGTTTCTGGATATGCGCCACGGCGTAGCGACCGTCCGCAAGACCGGCGCTGTGCAGGCTGGTCAACGCATCCACCGGGGCTGAGTTGAAACTGCGGTAGGCGATGAGACGAATCGACAGGCCCGCGGCACGACTGAGATTGTCGGCCAGCTGCGCATCAAGGCGACGTACCACGAAGACGTTCAGGCCCTGATGGCCCGCCACCGGTGCGGTCGCACCGAACACGGGTGTGGCAGTGGACAGCGGGGCGGCGAGGTACATGTGGCCCTGCTTGCCGACACTGAGAAAGATTTCCGTCCACGGAACGCTTACCCCCGCCTGCGAGAGGCTGCGGGCGCCGTCGAATACGGCGCAGGCATCGGCGGTGTCGATGGGACACAGCCGCTGCAGCACGGACTGCAGGTCGCGGCCCGCGTTGGGTTGCAGCGCGGCCTGCACCGCCGGGTCATCGCCGATGCTGCGCGCCGAGGCGAGGGCATCCTCCTGCATGCGGCGCAGGGTTTCGCGCGCCATGGCGCCCCCGAGCTGCACGCGTGCCGTCCCCTGACTGTCGGCGACCTGGCGCAGGCGCTCGCCCGCGTACAGCGACAGACCGCCCGCCACCATCAGCACGATGACGACTTCGCTTCCCGCCAGCCACCAGCGCAGTCGCGTCGTCGCCGGGTCGATTCGCAAGCGCTCAAGCAGTCGTCCGAGGCGCACCAGAATCGGTTGCATCAGCGGCTTCTGTAGCCGCGCCGCTCGACCAGGGTCTTGATCACGAGCGTCACGACGGCCAGCAAGGTCAACAGCGAGGCCACGGCGAAGGCGCCGACAGTGTTGTACTCGTTGTAGAGAATCTCGACATGCAGGGGCATCGTATTGGTAAGGCCACGGAGATGTCCGGAAACTACCGATACCGCGCCGAACTCGCCCATGGCGCGGGCGTTACACAGGATGATGCCGTAGATCAGGCCCCACCGCACCTTCGGCAAGGTGACGCGAAAGAAGGTGAGCCAGCCCCCGGCGCCCAGGGTGATGGCCGCTTCCTCCTCGTCGTTGCCGAGCTGCTGCATCAGCGGAATCAGCTCGCGCGCCACGTACGGGAAGGTCACGAACATGGTGGCGAGAATGATGCCGGGCAGGGCGAAGATGATGCTGATGTTGTGATCCTGAAGCCACGGCCCGAACCAGCCCTGCAGACCGAACAGCAGCACAAACACCAGGCCGGCAATCACCGGTGAGACCGCCATCGGCAGGTCGATGAGCGTGGTGAAGAAGCTCTTGCCCTTGAATTCGAACTTGGCAATGCACCAGGCGGCGCTGAGGCCAAACAGGGTGTTCGCGGGCACCACCACCGCGGCGGTGATCAATGTCAGCTTGATGGCGGAGAGGGTGTCGGGATCATCAAAGACCGCAAGATAGGCGTGGATGCCCTTGGCGAGCGCGGTGGCAAACACCGTGATCAGCGGCGCAAACAGCAGCGCGGCCAGGAAGGTCAGCGAAATGCCGATCAGCACCCAGCGCATGACCATGCCGAGCAGTGAGTCATAACCGGGGCGGGAGCGCAGCTCCGCCAGCACCGATTGTGAAGGTCCGCCCGCCATCTAGCGCCCCGTCGCCATGGAACGTCGCCGTCCCCAGTGCTGCAGGTAGTTGATGGCCCACAGCCCCAGGAACGAGATGCTCAGCATGACGCAGCCCAGGGCCGCCGCGCCGTGGTAGTCGAACTCATCGAGGCGGATGACGATGAGGAGCGGCGTGATCTCGGTCTTGAAGGGCAGATTGCTGGCGATGAAAATCACCGAGCCGTACTCGCCGACGCCACGCGCGAACGCGAGCGCAAAACCGGTGAGCATGGCCGGGATGACGGTGGGCAGGATGATGCGCCGGAACACATAGAAGCGGCCCGCACCGAGGATTTCAGCCGCATCCTCCAGTTCACGCTGCACTTCGGCGAGCGCCGGCTGCACGGTGCGCACCATGAACGGCATGCCGATCAGCGTCAATGCGATGGTCACGCCTATCCAGGTGTAGGCCACCTTGATGCCCGCCAGCAACAGGTACTGACCCAACCAACCGTGCGGCGCGAACACGGTGGCGAGAGCAATGCCGGACACGGCCGTGGGCAGGGCGAACGGCAGATCGATGAGCGCATCAATGAGTTTGCGTCCGGGAAAGTCGTAACGCACCAGGGTCCAGGCCAATATGAAGCCGAACACCAGGTTGATGCTGGCGGCCACCATGGACGCACCGAAGGAGAGTCGGTAGGAGGCCAGCGCGCGCGCGCTGAGCACGGTGTGGATGAACTCCTCCCAGTGCATGGAGCCGGCCTTGCTGACCAGTGCCGCCAGCGGCAGCAGCACGATGGCGCTCAGGAAAAAGGTCGTGAGGCCAAAGGTCAGCCCGAAGCCCGGCAGCACGCTCGGTTGCGTGTACGTATCCGGGGGTGCTTCGCGCGCTGCTGCCACGGGCGCCTTAGGGCTGCGCCGCCGCGTCGCCGGGCTGCCACACGACCAGCAATGGATTTGCGGTGCGCGACAGCAGCGTCGCAAACTGTAGCGTCAGTACGCTGATATCCGAGACACCCAGGATCAGCAGCTGATCGGGCGATTCGGCGAGCCGCCGGGTCAACTCTGTGGCGACATCACCGAAGCCGAGCTCCGTGCGGATTTCCAGGCCATGCACGGCCTGCGCTTCGGAGCGAGCGTCGAGCAAGGCGCGCATCCCATCCGGACGAGCCGCTTCGCCATCATTCGGCAGGATGCCCACGTACACGGCCTGGGCCGACACATGACGCAGCAGGCTTGCCGCCACCGCCAGGGTGGCGCGACGGGCCGGCTCGTCCACCCAGTGAATGAGGACGCGCGCCGGGGAGGGGGTATGGTGGGGCAGCAGCAGCACGGCTTCGGCTCCGAGCTGCAACAGCCCGCGCACGGTATGCACGGCGCCCGGATCGGTGTTGATCACGGCAACGCCGGCGAAGGGCGTGGGCGCGCCGCTGGGCGCGTCCGGTGCGCCCCCCGCCAGAGCATCGGCGAACTGCTGCAGCGCCGGCTCCACCCGCGTACTCACCCGCGTCTTCATGCGCGTCGCCAGCTGCACCAACAGCGGCTCCTCGCTGATCGACTGTGCCTGGGCCTCGCTGGTCGCGCAGGCGGTGAAGCTGGACAGCGGCGTGGCCAGCACGTGCAGGCGCCGCACGCCCAACGTCACGGCCTGCCCGGCCGTCACGGGATAATTGCGCCGGTCGTGCTGGGTGCGCGTGACTTCGAGCAGCGCATCGGTGGCGTCACCGTCCGCCGAGGTCACGAGGTGGCCCGCATCGCCGACGTTGTTCAGGCGTACGCGCAAACGCTCATTCGCGCCGACGAACAGCTGCTGCTCCACCGTGCCCAGACCCAGGAAGCTTGCGTGCAGCAGCTCGCGGGATGGCGCGATTTCGATATCCTCCGGGCGCAGTACCGCCACCACTTCATGGTCGCGGCTGCCGCCGGCCGCGCTGCCGCCAATGGCCATGACCGGGTCGGCGCCGATGCAGATCCCGCGCGAGGTATGTTGTGCCAGCACCAGGTTGGCGGCACCGAGGAAGGTGGCCACGAAGCGAGTCGCGGGACGTGCGTACAGGTCCTCCGGACGACCCAGCTCCAGCAGCCGGCCCAGGTTCATGATGCCGATGCGGTCGGCGAGGGCGAAGGCCTCTTCCTGGTCGTGGGTCACCAGGATGGTGGTGATCCCCAGCTCGCGTTGCACTTCGCGGATGGTCCGGCGCAGCTCTTCGCGAATCTTGGCATCCAGCGCGCCGAATGGCTCATCCAGCAACAGCACCTCGGGTTTGTGCGCCAGGGCGCGCGCCACGGCCACGCGCTGTTGCTGTCCACCGGACAGTTGCGAGGGCAGCCGGTCATCCATGCCCTCCAGGGCCACCAGTCGCAGCAGCTCCTTGCGCCGTTCGCGACGTTGGCGCGCACGCATTCGGCGCACACGCAGGGCGAATTCAATGTTGTCGGCCACCGTCATATGACGGAACAGCGCGTAGTTCTGGAATACGAGGCCCACGCCGCGCTCGCGCGCCGATATATGCGTGACATCGCGGCCGTGCAGCGAGATGCGGCCGTGGTCGACGCCCGTAAGACCGGCGATGGCGCGCAGCAGCGTGCTTTTGCCGCTGCCGCTGGGTCCCAGCAGGACAAAGAATTCCCCATCGCCGATGTCGATGGAGACATCATTCACGACGGGCGCGCCCTGGTAGCGCTTGGTGATCTGATCGAGCGTGATGGACATGAATCGTGGGGAAGTAAGCGTCAGCGTGAGGCTAAGCGAACTATCCTAGAACGGCCAAGGTTTAACCGTCAGCTACGAGCCGGTTATAAATCGGTTACAGGCCGGTTATGGAATGGCTTTGTTGGGCCCCAGGCCGGTAACTTCTAGATCACGATCAGCACGTCCGGACAGGCTTTCAGATCCGTTGCCAGTGCGGTCACCTGCGCGGCGCTGACCGCCCGGATGGTGTAGGAAATGGACTGGAAGATGCCGTTGCCGCTGAAGCGCTCGGTGGTACGCGACGCATCCAGGTCCGGCACGTGCGCGGCGAAAATCGCATCGATCCGCGCCCGCAGGGTGTCACTGGTGCGCCCGACGACCTTGATCGGGTAGTCGGTGGGGAACTGCAGCAGGGGGGGCGGTGCGGGATTGTCCGCGGGCAGCACAGGCTCGCTCACCACGGCCTCGCGGCAAGTTCTTGCTTGTATTGCTGCAGTCCCGCGTGGATGGCACGCCACACCGGCCCGGGGTGACCCGAGCCGACGGGCGCCCCATCAAGGCGGGTGACCGCGATGACTTCGCGCGTCGCGGCCGCGAGCATGACTTCGGAGGCCCCGCGCAGCTGCTCTTCGGAAATCCGGGCCGAGCGCACGGTAACGCCGGCACGCTGGGCCATTTTTTCGACCGCACCGCGGGTCAGGCTGGGCAGCACCTGCGCGGAGAGCGCTGGGGATACCAACTCCCCGTGCAGCACGACATGGACTGCCGAGGCGGACCCTTCGGTGAGGGTGCCATCGCGCAGCAGTATGGTTTCCGCGGCGCCGGCCTGCGTGGCCTGTTCGCGCAACAGAATGTTGGCCAGCAAAGCGGTGGATTTGATATCGCAGCGGCCCCAGCGATTGTCCGCCGCCGTCACGCAGCTCACGCCGCGTTCCAGCGCCGCCGCATCCGGCAGCACCAGCGGTGAGCAGAAGGCAAATACGGTGCGCTCGAGCTGCGGCAGCGGGCTGTGGTTGCGGGCGTACTCGGTGCCGCGCGTAACCTGCCAGTAGACATAGCAGTGCGGCGCGCTGTTGTGGGCGGCATTGCGCTCGATCAGGGTGGCAATGATCTCGTGCCACTGCGCGCGGGTGTGCGGGTCCGCCATGCCCAACTGGCTTAAGCTTGCCGTGAGGCGCTCGCAATGCGCGACGAAACGGAACGGCCGCCGCGCGTACACCGGCATGACTTCGTACACGGCATCCGCGAACAGGAAGGCGCGATCCAGCGGCGAAACGCGCGCCTGCGCCAAGGGCAGGTACTCGCCATTCAGGTGGCACAGCGGCAGAGGCGTCGGCACCTGAACGGTCCTACTTGAACCACAGTGAGATGTGATCGGCCATGCGCGTCCACAGGCCTGCGGTGGGTACCGCGCGCAGTGCGACGATGGGCACGTTGGCCACGACGGCCCCATCGGTCGTGGCGACCGTGAAAGTACCGACCCTGGCACCGGCGGCCAGCGGCGCGAGCAGCTTGCTGTCGAGGGTGGTCGTGGTTTTGAGCGCAGCGGCCTGGTCGCGACCCACCGTCACGACCACATCCTGCGCGATGCCCACCGGCGCGGTGGTCGAGGCCGACAGGAACACGCGCGGCGCGGCCAGGACATCACCGCGGCTCTTCACCTTCACCGTCTGATAGAACGAATAGCCATACCCCAGCAGGGTCGCGCTGGCCTGTTCGCGTTCCCTGGTCGACCCGGAGCCCATCACCACCGAAATCAGGCGCATGCCGTTACGCAGCGCCGAGGTGACCAGGCAGTACCCGGCGCTGTCGGTATGGCCGGTCTTCAGGCCGTCCACGCTGTGGTCCGCGCCCAGCAGGCCGTTGCGATTCTGCTGTTTGATGTTGTTCCAGGAGAACTCGTGCAGGCTGAACAGCGGATAGAATTCCGGAAAGTCGGAGATGAGGTGGTGTGCCAGCAGGGCCAGATCCCGTGCCGTGGTGTAGTGGTTTGGATTGGGCAGGCCATCGGCATTCATGTAATGGGTGTGCGTCATGCCAAGCCGTTTGGCGTACTCGTTCATGACCTGCACGAAGGCGTCTTCGCTGCCGGCGACGCGTTCCGCGAGCGCGACGGTGGCATCGTTGCCCGACTGCACGATCATGCCCTTGATCAAGATATCCACCGGGATCTGTGTACCGACCTGGACAAAGGTGCGCGAGCCCTCCGAGCGCCAGGCGTGTTCGCTGATCGTGACCGGGTCGGTGAGCTTCAGGCGGCCGCCATGCAGCTCGGTGAACACGATGTAAGCGGTCATCAGCTTGGTGAGACTGGCCGGTTCCATGCGATCGTCGGCGTGATTGGACGCCAGCACGCGACTGGTCTGGTAGTCCTCGAGCAGGTAGGCGCGCGCGGGTACCGCAGGAGGCGTGGGGATCGGCGTGGCGGCCAAGGCCGTGGCCACGGCAGTAAGGGCGCACAGGGCGACCAGAGAACGGGCGAGCAGGCTGCGAATCATCCGCTGTGATCCTAATAATGAGTGAGGAGTAAGACTTCAAGTTTATCAGTCAAGGGCCAGGCGCGCGTCGGGAACTCCGAGCGTGGAAAGTCTTGTGGCCAGTGCGTCAAAGTCGGCGACACTGCCGACGGGCCCGAGCCGCACCCGGTACAGATGGTGGCCGGGCAGCGGTGGCAGTACCAAGACCTTCGACATGCCGGCCCGTTGCAGCCGCAGCCGCAGCCGTTCGGCGTTTGCTGGCATGGCGAAGGCGCCTGCCTGCACATACAGGATCGGCGCCGGGGCTTCGCTGGCGCGAGTGAGGGCCTGGGATTGTGGGTCATCGGGCGTGACCACTCGCACCTCGACCATCGCCGTACCCCCGCGCAGCATGTCGAGCTTCGCGGCGGCGGTGTACGACAGGTCGATCAGGCGATTGGCCACGAAGGGGCCGCGATCATTGATGCGCACCACCACGGAGCGACCGTTGCTCAGATTGGTCACGCGCGCGTAGCAGGGAATCGGCAAGGTCTTATGCGCCGCGGTCATGCCGTACATGTCGTAGGGCTCGCCCATCGAGGTGCTGACACCATGGAAGCCCGGCCCGTACCAGGACGCCACGCCGCGCTCCACGTACCCGTTCGCGGTCGGCAGTACGGTGTAGCGTCGGCCCAGGACCTCGTAGAAGGGCGGATTGCCATTGCGGCTGCGCGGTTCGAAGCGCGGTACGGCATCCGGAATGGCCGCGATGTCCGCCGGCGTCGGTACCGATGTGGATGCCGCGGGCGCGATCGGCGTCGGACGCGGGTTGACCGCGCCGGTATTGCGGCCGCCGAGCACCGAGCAGCCGGCCATCAATCCCAGGAATGAGCCGGCGATCAGCAGCAGCGCGAAGCGCTGCGATTCGCGCAGGCTACTCATGCACGCGCCCGGCAATGGCTTGCGCCAGATCCGCGACGGCCATCGAATAGCGCGCGCTGCGGTTGTAGCGGCTGAGCACATAGAAGTTGTTGAAGCCCACGCGAAATGCCGGGCCCGTGGCCTGCTCCGCGCCGATCAGCACCGCCGGTGTATCCCCGGGCAGGGTGCTGTCCGTCGTGATACCCATGGCCTTGAGGCCATCGAGCGTCTCGGTCAGGGTGAGCAGGCGCGGTGGCACCGGCACCGCGGCCCCGGGTGCCAGCTGCGCCTGCGCCAGCACCGGGGCATCCGGTTGCCAGCCGTTTTGCTTGAGCAGGTTCGCGACGCTGGCGAAAATGTCGCGCCAGTCCTTCCACAGGTCGATGTGTCGATTGGCATCTGCATCGACCCCGTAGTGCCGATAGCTCGAAGGCATGAATTGTGGCGCGCCCATGGCGCCGCTGTAGGAGCCTTTGACGGTGAGCGGGTTCAAATGCGCTTCCTTGGACAGCAGCAGGAACTGCAGCAGTTCACCGCGAAAGAACTCGCCGCGCGGCGGGTAGTCGAAGGCGAGCGTCGCCAACGAATCGAGCACGCGGTCCTTGCCGGTGATGCGTCCATAGGAGGTCTCGCAACCCAGGATGGCGACGATGTACTCCGGGGCGACACCGGCGCCTTTCGCGACGCTCTCGAGAATCCCCTGGTGCGCGAGCCAGAATCGCGTGCCATCGGCAATGCGCTGCTCGGTCACGAAGTTCGCGCGGTACTGCCACCAGGGCAGCACGGTTTCGGCGGGACGGGAGATCTTGTCGATGACGCCGGGATTGAGGCGCGCGCGGCGCAGGATGCGCGTCACAGCGGCGCGCGTCAGCGGCGACTGTTCGGTGGCGGTGGCAATGAAGCTTTGAATCTCCGGCCGCCGCAGATCGAACCGGGCGGCTGCGGCGCCGGCGGCGTCGGCGTACAGCAGCCCGGCGCAGGCCACTGCTGCGCAGTACAGCCAATCTTGCAGGCACGCGCGGATCACTATGAGCCGATGAGCTTCCGGTGCGAGTACATGGACATCAGGATACCGAAGCCGGCCAGCAGGGTCACCATGGAGGTGCCGCCATAGCTGATCAGTGGCAACGGCACACCCACGACGGGCAACAGGCCGCTGACCATGCCGGCGTTGATGAAGACGTAGACGAAGAAGGTGAGCCCGAGGCTCCCGGCCAGCAATCTTGCGTAGGTGTCCTGGGTCTGCGTGGAGAGGTAAATGGCACGCCCCACGACGAACGCATACAGAAACAGCAGGATGAAAAGGCCCAGCATGCCGAACTCCTCACCGATCACCGCGAAGATGAAATCGGTGGAGCTTTCGGGCAGGTAGTCCAGCTGTGCCTGACTGCCATTCATCCAGCCCTTGCCGAAGACCCCGCCGGAACCGATGGCGATCTGCGACTGGATGATGTGGTAGCCGGCGCCCTGCGGATCAATCTGCGGATTGATGAAAGTGAGAATGCGCTCGCGCTGGTAGTCGTGCATGTGGTGCCAGCCCACCCAGCCGCCCAGCGCCGCCAGCCCCATCAGGGCCAGCACCACGCTCGCCTGCAGGCCCGCCATCATCACCACCAGCGCGCCGCCGATCGCGATCAGTGCGCCGGTGCCGAGGTCCGGCTGCATCACCACCAGGCCCGCGGGTACCAGTATCAATACCGCCAGCAGCACCAGCGACAACGCACTGGGTGGCAGCGGGCGCTCGTGCAGGTACCACGCACACATCATCGGCACGGCCAGTTTCATGATTTCCGATGGCTGAAAGCGCACCACTCCCAGATCGAGCCAGCGCTGCGCGCCCTTGCCGATGACGCCCATGCCGGCCACGACGAACAGCAGCAG
>DATDIL010000159.1:0-9983 GCA_036521075.1 Steroidobacteraceae bacterium
CGGCTATCAACCTGATGCCCTGATCGGCCAGGACTTCCGCAAGTATCTTGACGACGATGAGCGTGCTGCGGCGACCTTTTTGCTGCCGGCCGAAGGACAGTTGCACCTCACGGGAGCCGTGGCGCGCTGGCGCGGCGCGGACGGTCAACTGCGCTGGCTGGAGCGCAACGTGGTCACCATCCTCGACGAGTCCGGCCAAGCCACCGGCTTTCGCGGCGCTGATCGCGACATCACACTGCGGCGCGACCAGGATCTGCGGCTGCGCCGGCTGACGCGCACCTACCGCATGCTAAGCAGCACGAGCTCCGCCATCCTGCGCCTGCGCAATCGCGGCGAGCTGCTCGATGAGGTCTGTCGCATCGCCGTTCAACAGGGCGGCTACGATCGCATCATGATCAGCCTGATCGATCCGGGCACGGAAATATTGCGGCCTCGCGCCGGCGCGGGCACCGGCTCGGTACCCCTGCACGCGCTGGCCGCCGTGGGCATCGCCGAGCGCGCCATGCGCCAACGCGCCCCTGCGGTCTTCAACGACCTCACGAGCGAGCGTCACACGCTGGCACACACCGAGGTGCTGCTGGCCCACGGCTACCCGGCAGTGGCCGCGTTGCCCTTGCTCATCGACGGCACGATCATCGGTGTCATCACACTCTTCAGCGCCCAATGCAACGTGTTCGATGAGGCCGAGATCGGCGTATTGCTGGAATTGACCGCCAATCTGGGCTTCGCGCTCCAGTATCTCGAGAAGGACGAAGCCGTCCACTTTCTATCCTACTTCGACAGCCTCACGGGGCTCGCAAAGCGACCGCTCTTCTGCCAGCGCCTGACCGCGCGCACGGCAGCGAGCGTGGGGCGAAACTTCCTCGTCATCGCCTTCGACCTGCAGAAGCTCGGGGCGATCAACGACTCCTTTGGCCGCTACGTCGGGGACCGCCTGATCGAAAAGGTGGCCGCGCGGCTCAAGGCAGCTTGTCCCGACCCGGAGTGCCTGGCGCATCTGGGCGGCGGCAGCTTCGCCATGGTGCTCGATGGCGCCGGCGCGCCCGCGAGCGTTGCCGCTGCAGGCGCCGGGGCCAGCGCCGGCGACACCGGGCGGTTGTCGCAGAACGTGGTGTCACGCTTGTTCGTCGAACCGTTCGAGATCGACGGCGAGGCATTGCGGCTCGCGATCCGGTCCGGTATTGCCCTCTATCCGAGCGACGGCGACACTGCCGACGCCCTGGTGCAGAACGCCGAGGCGGCGCTCAAGGCGGCGCGTGAAGACAGCGAAAGCTACGTGCTCTACGGGATGGTGACGCAGCGGCCGACCACCCGCAGCCTCGCGCTCGAGGCGCGACTGGCAGGCGCCCTCGAGCGCGGCGAGTTCCTGCTGCACTACCAGCCGAAGATCAGCATCGCAAGCGGCGCGGTCGAAGGCTTCGAGGCCCTGCTGCGCTGGCAGGACTCGCAGGACGGCCTGGTTCCCCCATCCTTGTTCGTGCCGCTGCTCGAGCGCTCGGGCGCCATCGTCGAAGTGGGCGAGTGGGTACTGCTCCAGGCCGCGCGCGATCTGCGCCGCTGGACCGCTTCCGGCTTTGCGCACTTCCGCGTGGCGGTCAACGTCTCGCCGTTGCAGCTGCGGCGCCGGGACTTCGTCGAACGGGTAATGCGGTGCATCGAGCCGAACAAGCAGCCGGCGGGAGTGGACATCGAGATCACCGAGAGCATGTTGATGCAGGACATAGAACTGTCGATCGGCAAGCTGGCCGAATTGCGCGCCGCCGGCATCGGCGTCGCAATCGATGATTTCGGCACCGGCTATTCCTCACTGCGCCTGCTCGGCAGGCTGCCCGTGAACACGCTCAAGATCGATCGCTCCTTTGTCCAGAGCATGGCCGACGCCCCGAAGAATCTGACCCTCGTGTCCACCATCGTCTCGCTGGCGCGCGCGTTCGGCATGCAGACCGTCGCGGAAGGCGTGGAGACCGCCGAGCAGCTCCAGCTCCTGAAACAAGTCGGTTGCGACCAGGCCCAGGGCTTTCTGTTTGCGCGTCCGGCGCCGAGCTCGGAAGTGCCCGCGGTGCTCGCGCGATTGTCGTCGCAGCCACCCTCCAGGCCGCGCGCCGCAATCGCTGACGGGCCCCGCTAGCCCTGTGGCGCGGCCACGGCCGCGGCAATCTGCTCCGCGAGTTTAGCGAGAATATCGCTCATCGCGCGCACCTGCGCGCCCTGATCCTGCGCATCGGCGGGCTCGGAGAGCTCCAGGTAATGGTTGTGCGGCCGCGCGCCGAGCGTTGCCGACACCAATGACCAGCTCGCCGCGAACTGCACCGTGCCGGTGGCATCGGCGGCGAACTGCACGATATCGACCACGATCTTTTCTGTCGCGGCCGGCGCCGGCTCCTCCGGCAGGATCACGCAATCCTGCGGCAACAGCCGCAGCAGATCCTGGCTCAGCACGCGTCGGGCCATCTCATCCAGCGGCGCACCCCAGCGACTCCGATCGCTCAGCGTGAGAGTGCCGGATCCCCCCTGATGCACGATCTGCTGCCGGTCAAGTGCCGGCGGCACGTGCACGCGCGCCACCTGCACGACGGTGGATGACTGTCGACGCGGCGCATCGGCTCGCACCGCCGGCTCGAGTGCAAAGAATTGCACCGGCGGGCTCGAGCCGCAGGCAGCCAGGCTCGCGCACGCAGCCGCAAGCTGCGCCGCGGCCACCCATCGCACACCACGCCTGGAATGCCTCATCAACGCCCCCGCACCAGGCTCTCCGGATGCTGATCGAGATAGTCGGCCAGCACGCGCACCGACCGCGCAGCCTGGCTCAGGTGCAGCAGGGTGGGTTGCAGGCTGCCATCGGGAGCCGCCGGATTGGCGCCGATCACCTTCTGGACCTGCGACACGGTCGCGTCCAGCTCGCGCGCGGTCTGCCGCAGCGCGTCCACCGTATCGTGCACGGACTGGAGCGTCGGCGCGACTTTCGGACCGGCCTCTTGCAGCGTGCGATCCAGTTGCGCCAGGGCGCCATCGAGGTGCACGACGCTGTCGTCGATGCGCGGCGACGACACCAACCGCTTCACCCGGCCCGTGATTGCGCGCACGTTGTCGCCGATCTCGCGCACCGGGAGCTCTCCCGCGGCCTGCATGAGCTCGCCGATGCCGCTCGCGCCCGCCGCCGGGATCTCGGGGACGCGACCTTCCATCTTCAGCATGGCCGGCGGCGCATCAGGCACCGTGGCCAGCTCGATCTGGCGGCCGCCGACCAACGGCGGAGATTGCGACAGGCGTGCACGAAGCAGGTGCTGCACCAGCGCCGAAATCGTCGCATTCATCACCGGTGTCCAGTTTCTCGCCACCGGCACTGCCCCTTCTATATGGAAGCGCGTTGGATCGAGCAGCACGGTGACGCCGGTGGCGATGCTGCCCGACTCCGGATCGATGGTGAGCTCGATGCGCGCCACTTCCCCGACCGTGAAACCACGCAGCGTGACCGGAGCGCCCACCTTGAGTTCGCCCACCGGGCCGTCGAACATCACCCGATAAGGCAGCGCCACGGCGAGGCGCTCTGGCACTTCGCCCGAGATGCCGAGGAAGTCCCGGGCCGGCGGTCCTGCACCCGGCACCATGCGCAGCGTCGGACCGGCGACGATGGCCTTGAGCGAGGCAGGATCCGACAGGCTCGGCTGTGCGCCGATCAGGTAAAAGCGCGTACCGGCGTTGAGATACTTCTTGTAATCATCCCGGATGCGAATGTGCGCAATCGCCTTGGTCCCATCCTTGGACAGCGCCACGTCGCTGACCTTGCCCACTTCCAGCCCGCGATAGAACACCTGCGTCGCGTCGGGCTTCATTTGCGCGGCATCATCGAACCATACGGTCACCGCTACGCCCCGGGTGCTGACCGCGCGGATCACCAGCCAGACGACGATGGCCAGCGCGGCGAGTGGCACGGCCCAGATCCAACCCGGCCAGACGCCTTTGTGCACGGCGGCCACGGTGCGCCGGGAGGCAGCGGCTGCGGGGGGTGATGGGTCGCTCATGCTCGTGCACCCAGCGCCGCATCCCACATCATGCGCGGATCGAACGTCCGGACGGCGATCATCGTCAGTGCCACGACCAGGATGAAGGCTGTGGCGCCGGTAGACGCCTGTGCCGTGGCGAGCTGGCCAAACTGCAGCAGCGGCACGAACACTGCGATGGTAAACACGTCCACGTTCGACCAGCGGCCGACCTCGTCGATGACGCGATAGAGCTTGGTCTTGAATACCAGTCCCCGCCTGGAGCGGCGGCGAACCGATACCAGCAACCAGCTCAGGCCGATGAGTTTGAGCAGCGGAATGGCAATGCTGGTGCAGAATATGAGCACGCCGAGGGGCCACAGGCCCGCCTGGAACAGCTCGGCGATCCCATCGACGATCCGGTGACCCACGAGCTCACCGAGCTGCACGTCCGTGCTCATCGGATAGATGTTTGCCGGCACGTAGAAAGCCAGCCCCGCGAGCACGAGCGCGAGGGTGCGCACGAGCGCGGCTGGCTTGCGCGCAGACAACCGTGACCCGCAACGCGGGCAGCAACGTTGATCGCTGTGCGCCGCAACCACGCAGTCACAGATGATGCAGGAGATCGCGGGCTCGTCCGGCTGCAGCGGCTCGCGCTCGCTCTCCAGGGCGCGCCACACCGTGCGCCGATCCAGCGTCGCACGCGAGAGCATCGCGCATACGGCAGCCAGAATGAGACAGATTCCGCCCCAGCCGATGTGCACGGGCAGACTGGCGGCGACGCGGCTGTAGCCGACTGCCGCGCCGAGCAGAAACACGTCCGGCATGGCCCATCGATCGAGTTGCATGCTCCAGCGAAAGGCACGTCCGAGCCACGCCGGCCGGCGCTGCCCACGCAGACAGCCGAGTACCAGACTCAGCAATGCGAACCGGATGAACGGCAGCACCACGGCGAAGGCCGCCACCAGGACGGCAACGATGACCCATTGATTGTTCCACAGCGTGATGACGCCCGATCCCAGATGCGATTCGCGATCCACGCCGAGCATCGAGATGCGCAGCAACGGCTCCGTGTTGGCCGGAAACAGCAGTATCAGCGTGGCCAGTGCAAAAGCGAACGCGGCGCCCTGGCTGCGCCCGCTGGTGCGCTCCAGACTGTGATCGCAATCGGGACATACTGCCGCCGTGCCGCGCCGCAGTGGCGGCAGGTCCTGCAGGACCCCGCAGTCCGGACAGGCGATTGTCATTGCAGCTCCCGTCAGGGCAAGGTTTACCGACCGTGGCGCTATTAACCCCCCCTGGCAATCGGCCGGCCGCCCAAGCGGGACATCACACTATCCGATGGCAGGTCAGCGCCCTCCGGCGCCGGTACCGCATGCTATGGTGCCGGCCCAAAATGGGTGGAACTCGAATCGTGAGCGACTTTGCGGCCCGTTTCAGGCTCGCACCCACCGATCTCCTGCGCGACGCCACCTACCGGCGACTGTGGACCTCGATCCTGATCTCCTCGTTCGGCGGACAGGTCACGCTGCTCGCGTTGCCGCTCACGGCCGCCGTGCTGCTGCACGCCGCTCCGACGCAGATGGGCCTGCTGACGGCCATGGAGATCGTGCCCTTCGTGCTGTTCTCGCTGCCCACCGGCGTGTGGCTCGACCGTGTGCGCAAACTGCCGGTGTACGTGGTCGGTGAGATCTCCGTTGCGTGCACGGTCGCCACCGTGCCTCTCGCCTGGTGGTTCGGCTGGCTGTCGATGACGTGGCTATATATCGTGGGCTTCGTGATCGGCGCAGTGAACACCACCGCCGGCAGCGCAGCCCAGGTAGTGCTCACACAGATCGTACCGCGGGAACGGCTGGTCGAGGCGCACGCCAAGAACGCCCTCGCCACCTCCACCGCCGAAGTCACCGGTCCGGCTGCGGCCGGCGCGCTGATTCGTCTGACCGGCGCGCCCATCGCTCTGCTGGCAGACGCCGTATTGTTACTGATCTCGGCAACCATACTGCGCGGCGTGCCGGTCAAGGAGACCCCGAGTGCGACCAACGAGGCATTCTGGCCGGCCATGCGTGAAGGCTTGCGGTTCGTTCGCAGCCACAGGCTGCTGCCGACCATGGCCAGTTGTGTGGGCGTATGGCAGATGTCCAGCCAGGCCGCAACCGTGGTGCAGATCCTATTCGCAACGCGCCGGCTGGGCTTGAGCGCGCGCGGTGTGGGGCTGAGTTATGTTGCACTCGGTGTGGGAACCATCGCGGCCAGTACCATCGCGCATCGACTGTCGCGCCGGTTCGGACCCGGACCCATCCTGGTGCTCGGCTTCGGTGTATGCGGGGCCGGTTGGCTGCTGCTCTCCGCTGCGCCACTAAACGCCTTTGGCGTCGCCGCGTACGCCACCATGCTGCTCCTCTACGGCGTCGGCGCGGTATTCATCTTCATCAATTTCCTGGCACTGCGACAGTCCGTCACGCCCGGGCGGATGCTCGGGCGCATGACCAGCACCATGCGATGGCTCATTCTGCTGCCGGCCGGCCCCGGTGCCTTGCTCGGTGGCTGGCTCGGCGAGCACCTCGGCCTGCGAGCGGCACTGGCCTTTGCCGGCGGCAGCGCCCTGCTGCTGGCGCTCACGGCCTGGCGGCTGCCGGTCATCCGCAGCGTGAAGACGCTGCCCACCTTGCGCGCCGAAGCCGTGACGCCATATTCCGCTGATCAGGCCGCATCATAGGTCGAGGAGCTGCCGCGCCGCCCGGATGCCGCTGCGCAAGGCCCCGTGCACCGTGCCCCAGTGCCCGGAAACGTCGGTGTGCTCACCGGCAAAAAAAAGCGTGGCCTCGACCGGCGCGGTCATCTTCTCCGATGCATCGATTGCCCCAGCCGGCGCATAGCTGTACGCGCCGCGCGCGCACACGTCGGCCTGCCAGTCATGGCTGTGAAAGCTTCGCAGCAGGCTCCGGAGATGGACCTCGGCAACGCCGAACATCCGTGCCAGCGCGTCGAGGTGTAAGCGCTGCAGCGCATCGCCTCCTCCCGCGCCCCTCGTCCTGCCGTCGATCAGCGCTGCTTTGGGGCCGCCAGCCCATCCGGTGATGGTGGGCGCCGGGTCCGGCATGGGCGTCCACCACGTGGACGGCACCTCATCACGGCTGAAGAGAAAGCTGAGCCGCTGCACGTCGTCCCGTTCGGCCCTGCGCGCGGGTGGCCAGTCCAGATCACGCCAGAACGGCGTATCGAACACCAGCGTCGCGCGCACCACCGGACCCATCACCAGACGACGGGCATGCCCCAGAATGTCCGCGGGCGCTGGATCGAACGCGACCGTTCCCGCCTGCAGCACGCCGAGCGGCAGTGTGATCACGGCGCGATGCGCGCGGAGGCGAAACTCGCGCCCGTCCTGGTCCACCCCGCTCAGCCTCACCGTCCCGCCGCGCCATGTGATCTCCCGCACCATGCGTCCGCGCAGGATCAGGCCGCCGGCCTGATTGATTTTCCTGCCGAGAAATTCCGGCAGCGCGTCGTAGCCGTCCCGCACACGGAACAGCCGGTCAGAATCGATCTCATCCTCGGCCTGTTGCTGCTTGACCAGCGCCGCGACACTGATGCGTCGGCTGTCGGCCGCATTGAAACCCTCGACATACTCAGTGGCGCGCGTTGCCGCCCGGCCGCTGACTGCGGCGAGGTCCAGATAACGCGCGAAGGTCACGTCGTGCCCGCAATGGCCGGTGGCCCATTGCTTCATGTCCTCGAGCACCGCCGTGCCGCCATCCGCCCCTTCATCGAGCCGTTCGAAGCGTCCCTGCGTGGCGCGCAAATGCAGGCCCTGCAACTCGTAGGTGTGGGCGCCCGCCTCACGCAATAGCGTCCAGCTCTCCTCGGGCAGCCCGTGCACGAATTCCGCCCCGAGCTCCACGGCCATCGTGCTGGTCGGGCCGCGCGCGAGCCCCTCGCCCGCGACGCGCTCGGTGAACACGCGCCCGCCGATGCGTTGGCGTGCCTCGAGCACCGCCACCCTTGCCCCCGCTTCCGCCAGCAGCCGGGCGGCGGCGAGCCCCGCCACGCCTGCCCCAAGCACCACCACATCGTAATCAGGCCCGTGCGGCCCCGGTCCGGGGTCGATGCCCGACGCTGCGTGTAACTTGCCCTCGACCACGATCCGGCAAGTCAATCACAGGGCCGGCGACATTGACCACAAAGTCCGTGTACTTTGTGTTGCAAAGTACGCGGGCTGTAAAAATTGCGCGACCCCCGTGTTTACCCGCGCAATACCCCTTATCCGCCCAAACTTTGCATTGCAAAGTCCATTGGATCAGAATAACCAGCAAACGTTTTTCCCGCTACTATGTCCACCGGTAGTCGGCAGATGCTGCCCCCTCGTCCGCTGCGGCTGCGTTGGCAGCCAGCGGCGCGGGCAGCCCAATTTGCATCCGCGAGGCTTACTCCATGACTGATCGATCTACGCCCGAACGAGTGCTCAGGACCCTGTTCCTGCAGGCACCCTCGTTCGATGGTTTTGATGGCGGCGCCGGCTCGCGCTACCAGATGAGGCGCGAGGTCCGGTCGTTCTGGTTTCCGACCTGGCTCGCGCAGCCGGCCGCGATGGTGCCCGGTTCCCGCTTACTCGATGCCCCGGCCGACGGACTGTCGGTGGAGCAGAGCCGCGCGATCGCACGCGACTTCGAACTGGTGATCATCCACACCAGCACGCCATCGTTCCCCACGGATGCCAAGTTCGCCGAGTTGCTCAAGCAGGACAATCCGGCCATCAAGATCGGCCTCGTGGGCGCCAAGACCATGGTGGACCCCGACGGCTCGTTGAACGCCACTCCTGCCGTGGATTTCGTGTGCCGCGAGGAGTTCGATTACACCTGCAAGGAGGTCGCCGAAGGCCGCCCGCTCAAGGACGTGACCGGACTCTCCTACCGCGGCGAGGACGGCCGCATCGTGCACAATCTGCCGCGCGCCATGATCGAGAGCATGGACGATCTGCCGTTCGTGGCACCCGTGTACAAGCGCGATCTCAAGATCGAGAACTATTACAGCGGTTACTTGAAGCATCCTTACATCAGCTTCTACACCGGCCGCGGCTGCCGTTCCAAGTGCACTTTCTGCCTGTGGCCACAGACCGTCGGCGGTCACCGCTACCGCGTGCGCTCGGCGGAGAACGTGCTGGCCGAGGTGAAGTGGATCAAGGAGAACCTGCCCGAAGTGAAGGAAATCATGTTCGACGATGACACCTTCACCGACACCTCCAACCTGCCGCGGGTCGAAGCCATTGCACGCGGCATGGGCGAGATGAGAGTGACCTGGAGCTGCAACGCCAAGGCCAACGTGCCGCGCGACACGCTGAAGGTGCTGAAGGACAACGGATTGCGGTTGCTCTTGGTGGGCTACGAAAGCGGCAACCAGCAGATTCTGCACAACATCAAGAAGGGCATGCGGATCGAGGTCGCTCGCCGGTTCACCAAGGATTGCCACGAGCTAGGGGTGAAGATCCACGGCACGTTCATCCTGGGCCTGCCCGGCGAGACCAAGGAAACCATCGAGGAAACCATCCGCTTCGCAACCGAAATCAACCCGCACACCATCCAGGTGTCGCTGGCCGCGCCGTATCCCGGCACGTTCCTGCACAAGCAGGCGGTGGAGAACGGCTGGCTGGACGAATCGCATGCCGAGCTGGTGGACGACCACGGCATCCAGATCGCGCCGCTGTCGTACGAGCATTTGTCGCACACGGAAATCTTCGACAACGTGGAGACGTTCTACCGCCGGTTCTATTTCCGCGCCCCGAAGATCGCCTCCATCGTCGGCGAGATGGTGCGCAGCCCGCAGATGATGAAGCGCCGCCTGCGCGAGGGGGTGGAGTTCTTCCAGTTCCTGCGCGAGCGGCACAAGGCGGCATGAAGACCATCCCCATCCCGCCGACCGGCTCCACCGGCTTCCGCGTGCGGCCGATTCCGGTTGGGTCTATGATGCTCTCGGTCGCAATACCAGACGCCCTGACGACTGACGTCGGGC
>DATDIL010000160.1:0-43164 GCA_036521075.1 Steroidobacteraceae bacterium
GGTGCCGAACTGGTGCGCCTGGCCTCGCGTGAGGCCACCCTCCATGTCAGCACCCCGACCTGGGCCAACCACGTTCCGCTGATGACCGGTGCCGGGCTTAAGCTTGGCCGATATCCCTACTATGAAGCAGCCGCCGGGGCCCTGGATCGAGCGGATCCGCGCGGCCGCGAACACCGGGTGGTCGGCACCGAAAACCAGTTTTTCCATGGCCTGGTTGAAGGCGGCATTCCCTGCCGGGGCCACATAGGTCTTGCTCGTCTGGCGCGCCAGGACGGCCTTTTCGGCCTGGCGGACACAGTCCAGAACCGGCGTGTCACCCTTCGCGTCTCGAAATACGCCTACACCCAAATCGACCTTTATCGGCGCCGAATCGGCGCGGAAGGCGGCCATCAGGCCAAGAATAGGATCATTGGGGACGCGGTCGAGACGCTCGAACATGGCTGCGCTTTGAAAGGTGGTGGAATGGGGAAACAAGTGTAATACGGTGCAACTAAGCTGCGGCGCCGAAATCCAAGCACAAGCGCCCGCGAAGGGCGAAACTACCGCCCGAAAATCCACTCCAACGCCCGAGGTGTTTCGTGAAATCAAGGCACTGCGCAGCCACGAACGCGCGCCGCAATACATTTGCCGCTGGGGGCCTCGCCCTCGCCGTCGGCACCATCCTGATGGTTGGCACGCTGCCGGCCCAGGCCCAGACCAGTGGCAATACCACCCCGCAGAAGACCGTTCCGGCCGCCAGGAAGAAGGCGGGCGCCACCGCCGCACCCGCCGCTGCCGCCGATGAGAAATCCAAAGCCAGCTACAGCCTGGGAGTGTCGGTGGGCACGCAGCTGCATGGTATGGGGCTCGGCGCCGACGCGGTGTCCTATGAGCGGGTACTGGAGGGCCTGAAGGATGCCCTGTCGGGCAAGACGACGGCCGCACCCGAAGACGGACAGCGCGTGAACGCCCTGATCGAACAGACCCGTAGCAGCGTCGGAATTGCCAACAAGGCCGCCGCCGCGAAATTCCTGGCCGAGAACGCCAAGCTGCCCGGGGTCGTCACGACCGCGAGCGGCCTGGAATACAAGGTACTGCGTCCGGGCTCCGGTGAGCCACCGAAGGCAACCGATCAGGCTACGGTCAACTATCGCGGCACTTTGCTCGACGGCACGGAGTTCGACAGCTCCTACAAGCGCAAGCAGCCCGCGACCTTCCAGGTCAGTCAGGTGATCAAGGGCTGGCAGGAAGCCCTGATGCTGATGCAGCCCGGCTCAAAGGTCGAGTTGTACATCCCGCCGACGCTGGCCTACGACATGAACTCCCCGCCGCCAATCCCCCCCGGATCCATGCTGAAGTTCGAAGTCGAGCTGCTAAGCGTGAAGCCGGGAACGGCCGCTGCGGCCCCTGCGACACCGGCCCCGGGCGGTGCAATGACAGGCCCGAAGCACCCCTAAGGGCGCACGAACACGTGACTCTGGGGCCTGATCCCCAGATCACGTTGCAGATTTTCGGCCGGACAGTGGGCCGTGCTGCCGCCCGCATCCAGCGACGGCGTCGGGGAGCCGCAGCGGCTGCAGAATGCACGCTGTTCGGCCGGCGGCGCTGAATCGGCGCTGTAGTGCGTCACCTGCGCCTGTCCCGCAATCCAGCGAAACCGCCCCGTCGGCACCGACACATAGGTCCCGAATGCCGTGCCCTGCTGCATGCGGCAGATCGAGCAATGGCACTGGGACATCACATCGAAGGGTCCGTCGATTTCGTAGCACACGGTGCCGCAGCGGCAAGTGCCGTGCGCCACTTCGATCTCACGTCGCACCACCGACTCCGGCGCATGCGGCTCGGCCAGTGCCGCCAGCAGCAGCTCGATGAGTTCACCATCCCACATGCGCTGCTCGGGACCCTCGGCGGCCGTGGCCGGAACTTCAAGACAGGCAAAAATCATGGCGCACGCCGAATCGACGTGGCGCAGCGCCAGTGAGCCATCGTGCTGACCTTTCATCAAAATGCGCTTCAGCCGCGTCAGCAGCATCAACTCCCGCTCGCGCAGGCGTCGGCGCTGCCGCTCCGGCAGGTCATCACTCACGCGAAACGACAGGAACGAACCGCGCTCGCGACGGATATCAAGGGCCGTGACCAGGAAAGCGGCGAGTTTTTCGAGCGCCGTGCCGGGCGCCGTCTCCCCGACCAGCAGGCTCTCCTCGATGCCCTGCGCCGTGCGCGCATAGCACTCATCCAGCAGCGCCTGCAGGTCCGGAAACCACTCCCACGCCTGCGACACACTGGAACTGCCCGCTTCCTTGACGATGGCCGCCCAGCGCAGTGCACCGGGCCCCTGGCGCGCGACCACCCGCGCGACCGCGTCGATCACTTCGCTGCGGGACAGGGAATGGATGGTCATTGCATCACCTCTTCATGAGTGTGCAGCAACTTGTGTGCCATAAGACGGATTCAGCCGCCACCCGGGAATTTGCACGCAGCCCGCCGGGCCCGCGCCGGTGTTTGGTGCACCGGCGTGCCGGCACGCCCAGTGCGAGTGCGCTACCGCTTCGGCAGGTGGCGCCCCGCAGGCTCAAGGTTGCGCTCATCGGCCGGCGGTGGCGTGTACTGGTACAACCAGGTCTCGGTCAGCGCCCGACCGTCCTCGGCCAGGTACAGCCGCAGGTTGATCGGCTCCACACTGTCATCTGTCAAATGCAGATCGAACATCGCGCGCCAGCCATTGAGTTCGCGGAACGGTCGGGCCGAGGTTATCTCGACCTTGCCGCGTGAGGCGGAGATCACCGGGACGACGTTGGCGTGCTGGCCGAGCAGGTCGAAGTCGCCGCCCGCGAAATCGATCACGAAGCGCCATGAGAAATAGGCACGCTTCTGGCCCACGATGCCGCCAATGCCGGTGCGCGTGGCGCGCGCCGTGGCGAGCCCCGAGGAGATCGGAATCTCGCGGCACCAGTACAGCTTGTAGCCGAACAGCAGCTCCTGGCCCTTTTGTGGCTTTTCCGCCGGATTCCAGAACGCCACGATATTGTCGTCGGTCTCCTCGAGGGTGGGATTCTCCACCAGCATGACCTGGCCCGCGCCCCAGTGACCGCGCGGCTCGACCCACACCGACGGGCGCTTCTGGTAGTCCACGCCGTCGTCTTCGTACTGGCTGAAGGAGCGCTCGCGCTGCATCAGGCCGAAGCCGCGCGGATTGTTGTCCACGAAACTGTTGGTGCGCGGCACGGGCGGATTCATCAGCGGTCGCCAGATCCACTCCCCGGACCCCGTCCATATCTGCAGGCCGTCGGAATCGTGGATCTGGGGACGCCAGTCGTAGGCGGCACGCCGGTCGTTCTGGCCAAACAGATACATGCTCGTGCAGGGCGCGATACCGATGCGGTCTATCTGCTTGCGCGGATACAGCGCGGCATCGACATCCATGATGAGCGTATCCCCGGCCTGGATCACGAACCGATAGGCGCCGCTGACGCTGGGTGAATCGAGCAGGCCATAGACGGTGAGCTGGACGGCCCCCGGCTGCGGCCGCTCGAAGTAGTAGGCAATGAACTCCGGGAACTCCTCCGGAGTCGGCATGCCCGTATCCACCGCCAGGCCGCGCTGGGACATGCCGTACTGCCCGTCGCCGTCGATGGCGCGAAAGTATGAGGCGCCCTGGAAGGCCGCCACGTCGCGCAGCCAGTCCAGCTGGTAGTTCACGCGAAAACCGGCGAAGCCCAGATTCTCGGGCACCTGCGCCGGCTTCAGGCCGCTGCTGCTGTAGTCGAACATGTTGCGGTCGAATCCCAGCTCCTGGACCTGGCCGTTCTCGATGAGGTACATGCGCACGGGCTTCTTGTACGTGAAGCCGAGGTGGAAAAACCCGACCTGGAAGGGCAGGTGCTCGCCCGCCCAGACGGACTTGTCATTGCGAAAGTGGATCGACTGCCAGCGATCCCAGCTCAGGGACGCGATGACCGGTGGCAGCGCATCCGGACGCGGCCGGTAGGCAGCGGCACTGAGCTGGCGTGCCGTCCCCTTGAGCTTCGCATAATCAAAAGGCTCGGACTTGCCGAGCCGCCGCACCCCCGAGGCCGGCGGCGCCGCAAAGGCATTCTCCATCAGGGCCGCGAAGGGAACCCCGGCGGCACACAGCGCCGCGACGGCCCGCTGCATCATGTCTCGTCTATCCATCAATTTGCCCTCGTCCAACGGCTCCGTTGTGCACACCAGGTGTGCGGGTGCTGTCCCAAATCGGTGCAACTTTGCTGCCGTGACCCCAGCCTGCCACGGTCGCGTTCACGGGCAATCAGCCACTTACGCCTATCGCGGTAGGATTTTTACGGCTGGCATTACGTTTGCACCAAGAACCTCAAGCGTCGATCAGCGACGCGTCGCGATCGCAACGGGTCGCATGGTTGCTGGCAACGCGGTGCGCACTTGCCCTGACCCCCTCTCGGCAGGGGCGCACCGCGGTTCTTTGCTCAGTAGCTCTCATCGCTGGCCGGGAAATTACCCGCCTTCACATCCGCCGTGTACTGGCGGAAGGCCTGGGTCATCACATCATGCAGTTGCGCATAGCGGCGCAGGAAGCGGGGCGAGAATTCCTTGTTGATACCCAGCATGTCCTGCGTGACCAGCACCTGCCCATCGGTGTGCGGGCCTGCGCCAATACCAATCGTGGGAATGGTCAGCATCTGCGCGACCCGCGCGCCGACCTGCGCGGGAATCTTCTCCAGCACCAACGCAAAACAGCCCAGTTCCTGTAGCAGCTGTGCATCGCGCACCAGCTGCTCGGCATCCTCCTGGACCGTGGCGCGGGCCACGTAGGTACCGAACTTGTAGATGGACTGGGGCGTGAGCCCGAGGTGACCCATGACCGGGATGCCGGCCGAGAGAATGCGCTGGATGCTTTCGGCGATGATCGCCCCACCCTCGACCTTGACCGCGTGCGCACCGGATTCCTTCATGACGCGCACGGCGCTTTGCAGTGCGAGCTGGCTGTCGCCCTGGTAGCTGCCAAACGGCATGTCCACCACCACCAGCGCCCGCGAGACCGCGCGCACCACCGCGGCCGCGTGGTCGATCATCTGGTCCAGGGTGATCGGCAGAGTGGTCTCGTGCCCATGCATGACATTGGAGGCACTGTCGCCCACCAGCAGTACATCCAGGCCTGCCGCATCGAGGATGCGCGCGAAGCTGTAGTCATACGCCGTCAGCACGGCGATCTTCTGGCCCTGTGCCTTCATCTGCGTCAGCCGGGCGGTCGTGACCGCCCGGTTGGCATCGCCGTGTTGCGTGGTTTGTGTGGACATCACTGCGCGCCCTTATCCTTCCCCTGACCCTGCCACACGGCGAGCATGTCCGTCGAGCCCTGTGCCCGCACCCCATTATCGGTGAGGATGGCTTCGGTCGCGGCGACCATCTGGGCGCGCGGAAAGACCAGCGCCTCGCCGCTGCGGCTGTCAAATTCGAATACCACGTTTTCATCCTTCAGGTCGCGCAGTACGGACACCAGGTGCGCAAGGCTGCGGATGTGCACCCCGTTGACGGTCGCGACCACCATGGCCGTCGGATTCGAATAGCCCTCCGCCAGCCTGCTGGGGAAGAACGGGGATGCCACCACCACCAGTTCCTGGCGCTGTGCCGTGGGCATCGCGCCGCGCTCGGTCACGAGCGGGCTGCCCATGAAGCCGAAAGCTCCCATCAGGGCGGCATTGTTGTTCAGGAACGAGGTAAACATTGCGGTCGCCCGGGAAAACACCAGCGGGCCATAGATGAAGTAGGAGGGATACTCACCGCGCACGTCGGGGACCAGCTGCGGACGCTCGGTGAGCAGCGGCAATGACACCTTCAGGGACTTTCCGGCGCGGACGATGGTCAGCGGGACGTGGTTGTCACGGCTGATTTTCTGGAGCATGTAGCGAAAGTTGACGCGCAGCTCCGGGGTCACATTGACCATGCCCTGATCGTCCACCGGCGTGTCGCCGATGCGCGTGATGACATCCCACTCCTTGAGCGGATAGGCAGCCGAGTCGTCATACGGACGATGTACGACAATGCCGGATACGGATTTATCCAGCTTCAGGTAGTTGCGCAATGCGGGATTCTCGAGCGTCTGCAGTTCGTCAAACAGGGCCGGTTTGCCTTTATAGTGCCCGCCGGCGATGTCCTTGAGGAACAGCTCGATTTCCTCATTCGGGATGATGTACCCGATGTTCTGCGCATCCCCCAGGCGGCTGAATGCCAGTCCGATCATCTTATCCCCCGCGATCGCCGGGCCGCCGCTATTGCCCGCATTGATGGCCGCGTCGATCTGGATCCGCAATCCCGAGGTCGGATAGTTGTAGGGCACGAATTCGATACGCGAGACGATGCCCTTGGTGATGGACAGTGAGGTCCCACCGGTCGGGAAGCCATAGGCGAGCACGGCATCCTTGATCTGCGGGAGCGTGCCGGCGCGCGCGAGGGGCGCGTGGGATGCAAAAAAGCTGTCATCGTCGAGCTTCAGCACCGCAAGATCGATTCCCGGCGCGACCGCTTCGACGGTCGCCGAAATCTTGTCCCCGGCACCGGTGCCCTGGATCTGCACCTGGCTGGCATAGAGCACGGCGTGAGCATTGGTCAGGATGCGATGCCCCTCGATGACGACACCCGAGGCGGTGATGTCCTCGGGCGCCTGCTTGGCCCAGGGACGGTACGGATCGGGCAGGCGCAGCGTGGCAAATACCTTCACCACCGCATTGCCCAGATTGCCTGGAATCGGGGTCGAACCGGGCGTGTCCTGCGCGCGGGCCAGCATGCTGGACCCGAAAGTCAAGAACAGCAGCATCAGCAGTGCACGACCGGGGAAAAATCGGTTCACATTCATCATGAGGTCCTAGGAAGGCGAACGGGAGCCAAGGATTTGCAGGGAGCGCGATTCTGACAGCCTGGAGCCGCATGCGTCGAATTGACACGTTCCGGGCGCACAAGGACACTGCCTGCGCAGCGCCCACATATGACAAAGAGGTAGCCCCCCAGGATGATTCCGGCACAAGACGCACTGAAATTACTGCGCGACGGCAATGCGCGCTTCGTCTCCGACAACCGCAACACCGATTCGGCGACGGGCAGCCGCCGCGTCGAGCTGGCCGCGCAGCAGCACCCCTTCGCCATAATCCTGGGCTGTTCGGACTCGCGGGTACCGGCCGAAATCGTGTTTGACCAGGGCCTGGGGGACCTGTTCGTGATCCGCGTCGCCGGCAACATCGTCGCGCCCTCCCAGATCGGCAGTGTCGAGTTTGCCGCCGAGCGTTACGGCACCCGCCTGGTGGTGGTGCTCGGACACTCCAGCTGCGGCGCCATCACGGCAACCCTGGAGGAACTCAGTCGCAACTCGCGCGAGCAGTCGCCGAACCTGCGCAGCATCGTCAACCGCGTGCGGCCCTCGATTCAACCCCTGCTGTCGACCTCCCTGGCGAACGACCCGGCGGCGCTGGTGCGTCATGCCGTGCGCGCGAACATCCGCATGTCAGCCGATCATCTGCGTCACGGCTCCGAGCTGCTCGAGCAGCTCATTCAAAACACGGGGCTGCTCATCGTCGGGGCCGAATACGACCTGGAAACCGGTATCGTCGAGTTCTTCGACGGCATGGAGGAGTGACTTACGGGGACTCCATGCGCAGCGGCGCGAGCGCCGGTGTCTGCAGTGTATCCCCCCTGACCACCAGCGCGAGATCGGCGCCGGCATGCGCGATTTCGCCTGGCGACTGCCGCAACGCGCGCTGCGTGGCGGCGAGCTCAGCCGGGGTCGCGGTCTCCTCGGGTGTCAGCAGCAGGCCGTAGCGGCGCAGTGCGATGCCAAGGTCCGCCCGGCTCGACAGCATGGTCAGGAACGCGGATAGCAGCAGGCCGGCCAGCACCGGCATCATCCACCAGATGAAGCGCGGCGCCAGCATCAGGATCACCGCGCCCCAGATGATGCCCAGCAGGATGTGCCACAGGTGGCGGACCAGCGCGTCGCCGAATGTGACCCCGCGATCACCGCGGTCCTGCGCATTCCAGCTGACGGGCTTGCCGGCCAGTGTCGTGATCACGAAAGTGGAGTGAAACACCATCATCGTCGGCGCGAGCAGCATGCTGAAAATCTGCTCCAGCAGCAGGCTGACCAGCAGGCGTGGGCCACCCCCGTATGCACGGCGGCGTGGCCCATTCATGAACGCCAGCGTCGCGCCCAGCACCTTCGGCAGCAGCAGTACCACGATGGTCGCCAGCAGCAGCGCTGCGATTTCACCGTCGCGATACTCGGGCCATACCGGGAATAGCGTATGGGCGCCGCTCTCAAAATACTGGTAGCCCTGGATCGCCTCCTGGCAGGTGATGATCGAACTGAGTATGAGTACCGCGAACCACATCGGCGAGGTGGCATAGGAAAGAATGCCGGTGATCATGTGCAGGCGGTTCAGCCAGTGCAGCTGCGGCATGATCAGCACTTTCATATGCTGCAGATTGCCCTGGGCCCAGCGCCGGTCGCGCGCGGCGAATTCGATGATATTGGAGGGCACCTCTTCCCAGCTGCCCATCAGATCCGCCACCAGCCACACCTGGTAGCCCGCGCGGCGCATGAATGCGGCCTCCACGAAGTCATGGCTGAGAATCTCCCCTCCCAGCGGCGCATGACCGGCCAGTCGCGGCAGATCACAGTGCGCGGCAAACGCGTGCAGGCGGATGATGGCATTGTGACCCCAGTAGTTGGCTTCTCCGAGCTGCCAGAAAGCCAGCCCACTGGAGAGCATCGGACCGTTCAAACGGGCGCCGAATTGCACCATGCGCGCGAACAGCGTCTCCCGGCCCACCGGCAGGGGCGCCGTCTGGATGATGCCGACCTGTGGATTGGCGTCCATCAGCCGCGCCAGGGTCACGAGTGCCTTGCCGGACATGACGCTGTCGGCATCCAGCACGATCATGTGCGAATAGGCCGCACCCCAGTTACGCACGAAGTCCGCGATGTTTCCGGACTTGCGGCCAACGTTCTGCGCGCGCCGTCGATAGAAGATTCGCCCCTGCCCGCCATGCCGCGCCACCAGTGCGCGCCAGGCGGCCTCCTCGGCCACCGCGACATCGCTCTTGCGGGTGTCCGAGAGGATGAACAGGTCAAAGGCGGCGCTCTCTGCCTGTTTTGCCAACGAACTCCAGATCGCCTCAAGGCCCGCGGTCGTGCGCCGCGGATCCTCGTTGTACACGGGCATGACCAGCGCAATGCGGCTGTGGATGACCAGTCCGTCGGCATCGTGCGCCTGCATCACCTGCGCGTCACCGCCGCGCAAACGAATGATGAATCCCGCGATGGCGGTCCAGAATGCCCCCGCGATCCAGGTGAACAGGCCGAAGAACAGCACCAGGCTCATCGCCTCGAGTACGGTGAGGCTATTGGCACGCAGGATATCCAGCATCAGCAGGCTGGCCAGCAGGCTGGAGATCAGGGTCAGACCGAAAAACAGCAGTCGGCGGCGCCGTGCGACGAACTTGAGGGCCTGACGGGACGGGCCGGCATCCATCATGTGGGAAGCTGATAGGTCCAGGTCTCGGACAGCGACTCGCCGTAAAGTTGCAGGAAGCAGTGCATGTCGATCGTATCGTGCGGATGCGCGGGCACGACCAGAAAGCTCACGCGCCAGGCGCCGCTGTCGAGCAGACGTTGGACGGTCACGTTCTCGGTCGTGCCATTGGTGACGGTGAGCAGGGCCTTCAGTGGCTGCGTGGCGTCCAAGCCATCCAGATCGCCGCCGGCGAAATCAATGATCACCCGCCGCGCATCACTGCGTGACAGGTCGTGCTGCTCGGCAGGCGTCGCACCTGTAACCCGCGTCGCGAGCACCTTGCCGCCCGGCGGCCACATTGGCGAGTCGCCATGGGCAGAGAGCAGATACGAGAACTTCAATTCCTTCCCCGCGACGACGGGCTGTGCGGGCACCCAGTAAAGCGCGATATTGTCGTGGATAGCCTCGTCACTGGGAATCTCGACCAGCTCCGCCCCCCCCTTGCCCCAGTCACCCAACGGCTGAATCCAGTAGCTGGGTCGCCGCTGGAAGCGCGCCACCGGATCCTGGTAGTGGGAGAAATTCCGGTCGCGTTGAATCAGACCAAAACCATGCGGCTGCTGATCCATGAAACGGTTGATTCGCAGCTCACGCGGATTGGTCAACGGTCGCCACAACCACTCACCGGTCCCCGTCTGCGCCATGAAGCCGTCACTGTCATGCACCTGCGGACGATAGTCATCGAAACGGTGTCCCGAGGGGTCCGCGCCATAGAGGAACATCGAGGTGAGCGGTGCAATTCCCAGCTTCTGGATGGCCCGGCGCGGAAACAACGCACTGGTGACCTCCACCTGGGTGATGCTGCCGGGGCGCACATTGAACTGGTAGGCACCGGTAATGCTGTCGCTGTCCAGCAAGGCGTACAGGGTCAGCGTGCGCTGCTCCGGATCGGTGGGACGCACCAGCCAAAAATCGGTGAACCAGGGAAACTCCTCCCCGCTCTTGGCGGCGGTATTGATGGCCAGGCCGCGCGCAGTCAGCCCGTATTCCTGGTTGCGCCCCAGCACCCTGAAGAACGAGGCGCCCAGGAACACGATCAGTTCATCCTTATATCCGGGAGTGTGCAGCGGGTAGTGGACGCGGAAACCGGCATAGCCCAGGTCGCGGGGCAGCTTGCCCGGCTGGCGCACCACCTTGCCAAAATCAAACCAGGCGGGATTGTAAGGAATGGGCCGTACGGCCCCATCCACCACTTCCGAAATCCCCACCCGACGATCGAAATTGAAGCCGCGGTGGAAGAACTGCACTTCGTACAGGGACTGGTTGCGCCACAGCGCGTCGGCGTGTCGGAAGTGGATGCTCTGGTACTGGTCGTAGGTCAGGTGCGCGATGGCGGCCGGCAATTTGGCCGACCGGGGCTCGTAGGGTTTTTGCGCCCGCTGCTGCGCAAGGTTTTCGACATCGGCAAACCCAAACCCGGCCGGGGCGGCCGCGGGTGGCGGTGGTGGTGGTGGTGTCGCACTTGCCGCCTGGCTCAGGCTCGCCGGTGCCGGAGGGCTGGTCGCGCCCGAATTTCGCTCGGCTGGTGGCGCCGTTCGTTCGGGCAGGCTCGACGTCCCGCCCGGTGCGCGCGCCGCGCTTTCGGGTGCGGGCGTGGCCGGATTACCCGTGTAGTCACCCAGGACATAGGCGCCTACCACTGCCAACACTGCAACCCCGCCGACTATCCAATGACGCCCCTGCACTCGGATCTGTCCCCATTAAAACGTAAGTATATGTTACGGCGCGGTGCAGACGTTGCAGCGCGCCCATTAGACGGACGACGCGTCAGCCTCGACGGCCGTCGCTCCCGGGCGCCGGATCAGGGCGTTCTGGGTCTGCCAGCGGCGCCCCTCATCGATCTCAACCAGAAACCGGATCTGCCCGGAAATCAGCGTTGCCACGGGCAGGCCATCACGATACAGCACTCGATTGCTAGTTAACGCTGGCACACGCGGACCCGCTGTCAGATATCCGGTCAGGTTGAGCGGGTCGACGGCCGACAAGGCTACATCCTGATCCATTAAGGGATTGCGACGAACCTCGCGCAAGCTTCCCACCGCCTCCGGCAGAGCGAACTGCTCACCGGACAAGCCGGCGATGAAGCGTCCGCCGCGGATCTCGCCGCGTGCTTCAAGCCGGCGCAGACAGGCGATGAGATCGCGCCAGGGCGGCAGCCAGGCGGCCTCGACTCGCGTCAGCTGCCAGCACACCACCCCCCAGCGTTTCAGCAGTGTGCGCGCGACATGCTCGGTGACCTGCTCGCGGCTGTCGGCGGCGACGCGGCGCACGCCGGACCAGCGTCCGGAGTCGGCCATGCCGAACAGCGACACGCGCCGGCGGCCCCGCGCGACCAGACCACGGCGCCGGTCAGCCGGCAGCAGCAATGCGCGCAGTCCGGCGAAACTGTCGGAGTTGGCCAGCCCCAGCGCCACAAGTTCCGCCAGCGCCTCCTCCACCTGGACTGGCAACAGTCCGGTCGCATCCGCCAGTTCATCAAAGAAGCTCGCGCCATGGCCGCCCAGCACGGCGGCCACGGCTGCGGCCCCGGCGCTGAGCCTGAGAGGCGCCGATTCGACGGCCGGGGGGGGCCAGAATCGCTGGTTGCGACGGGCGAGCAGCGCGATCGGTGTCGCGCGCACCGGGGCGACCGTGCGCATGGCTTCGGCGGGCCGCGCGGGCGCGCCGATTCGCGCCCAGACATAGCGTCCGGCCAGACATTGCTCATCCAGCCAGCCGGGCTCATAGCCATTGATGCGCGCCGGCAGGATGTCACTCTCCCAGGCACCGGCGGCAATCTCGGTGCCTTCCAGCTGGTCCAGTACGGTGACCAGCGCTTCGGGGCCCCGCATGCGCACGGCAGGTGTCACGCCTTGCCAGTCGAACAGGAAGCGCATGAAATCGCGCGCCGCCACCGGTTCGATCTCGGCGCGCAGGCTGCGCACGGTGTAGCGATGGATGCGCGCCAACAGGCGCCGTTCGCACCACTCCTCGACCCCGCCCCCGGCAGTGAAGTGACCGCGCATGACCACCCCCTGGGTCTGCAAGCGGATCAAGGCCGCCGCCACCGCGCCTTGCCCAACCTGCGGCAGCGTCGCCGCCATTGCCGTCACCGTCACGGGGCCCACGCCATCGAGGCGGCTGTGCAGCAGAGCCGCGAGCGCCTCCCCATCGGAAAATGCCGCCTCGAGCTGCGCGCGCCGCTCGCTCGCAACCCACAGTGGCATGGTCGGGTGGGGCACCTGCACCACCCTGCGGTCTGCGACCAGGCCGCCGATCAGGGCACTCCAGGTCGGATTGGCGGCCACCTCCGGCGCAGTCAGGTACCCGATCCAACTGAGCGCGTCGTGCAGTTCATCCGCGCTGCGAGCGTCCGGCCAGGCCTCCTCGCGCACCCGCGCAATGGCCTCGGGGTCCAGTCGACCAATATCGGCGGCGCAGTTCGGGTCCAGCCAACGCCGGCTCATGACGGCCTGGGTGCGCCGTTCTTCGAGCGGCGCATCATCCAGGAAGGCATAGGGTCGGGCCGACAGCACCTCCAGCGCCAGCGGTGACGGCTCGGTGAGATCGCGCGCGACCACGGTGAGCGTGCCATTCTCGATGCGGCGCAGCACGGCCAGCCAGCCGTCGGCATCCATCGCCTCGCGTTGGCAATCCGCGATGGTCTGCCTGACCAGCGGATGATCGGGAATCTCGATTTGACCGGGCACGTTTTCGGCGCAGGCGACCTGATCCGGAAACACCCCGGCCAGCAGATCTTCGGCGTTCATGCGTGCGATGGGGGGCGGCACCTTGCGCCCGCCGCGGAACCGCGGCAGCGCCAGCGCGATCGCCGCCGCCCAGCGCCAGCGAGTCATGAACATCGGTGCCGCGCACAACGCCTGCGTCAGCAGGTGCAGCGCGGTATTCGAATGCAGGTAATGCCCCACCTGCGCCAGCTCAAAACTGTGGGCGGTGGTCAGCGACAGGATCAAAGCATCCTCGGTCGCTGCGGCCTGCAGTTCGAAATTGAACTGCCGGCAAAAACGCTTGCGCAGCGCCAGCCCCCAGGCACGATTGATCCTGGCCCCGAAAGGCGCGTGCAGCAGCAGCTGCATGCCGCCGGCCTCGTCAAAGAACCGCTCCAGCACCACGGTGTCCATCGTGGGCACACAGCCCAGCGCGGCGTGCGCGGCCGCCAGATATTCAACAAGCTGCTCGGCGGCGGCGGCGTCGATGCCAGCGGTTTGCATCACCCAGGCCTTGGCATCGCCGCCAAGCCGGGCCGCGATCCCTGCGCGGATTCGCGACACCGCCGCGGATAGTTCCCAGGTGCGCCCCGGTGCCTCGCCCAACCAGAAGGGAATGGTCGGCGGCTGACCCTTGGCATCCTCGACCCGCATCGCACCGCGCTCGACGCGCAGCACGCGGTAGGAGGCATTCCCCAGCTGAAAGATGTCGCCCGCGTTGCTCTCGACGGCGAAGTCCTCGTTCACGGTGCCGACGACCAGCGCTTCGGGCTCCAGCATCACCTTGTAATCGGCAGTGTCGGGAATTGCGCCACCACTGGTCAGCGCCGTGAGGCGCGTACCACGTCGCGCCCGCAGCTTGTGATTGACGCCATCGTGATGAATCAGCGCCCCGCGTCGTCCGCGCCGGGTGCTGAAGCCCTCGCCAAGCATGCGCACCACCGCGGTGAAGTCCGTGCGTGACAGGTTCGCGAAGGGCTGCGCACGCCGCATGAGATCATAGAGCTCAGCTTCGTCACATTCGCGACAGGCGACCTCGGCCGCGATCTGCTGAGCGAGGACATCGAGCGTGCCAGCCGGTACGTGCAGCACGTCGAGCTGACCGGCGCGCACCGCGAGCAACAGCGCCGTGCACTCGACCAGGTCATCGCGCGACAGCGGGAACAAGCGGCCCTTCGAGACTGCGCCCACGGCGTGTCCTGATCGGCCCACGCGTTGCAGGAAGGCATTGATGGAACGCGGCGAGGCGATCTGGCACACGAGGTCGACATCGCCGATGTCGATACCGAGTTCGAGCGATGCGGTCGCGACCAACACCGTCAGTTCACCGGCGCGCAGTCGTTGTTCGGCCAGGTGGCGCTTCTCGCGCGCCATGCTGCCGTGATGCGCCATGACGGACTCGGCGCCCAGGCGCAGCGAGAGCTGCCGCGCCACCCGTTCGGTCATCTTGCGCGTGTTCACGAAAATCAAAGTTGTGCGATGCTCCCCGACGAGCGCCGCGAGCCGGTCATAAAGCAGTGTCCAGGCATCCCCGGACATCACCGCCTCCAGCGGCACCCCGGTCAATTCCAGCTGCAGATCGCGCGAGCGCGCGTGTCCGGCATCGATCACCACGCAATCCGGATCGCACGCAGCGGTGCCGGCGCCGGTGAGAAAGCGCGCCACCGCCGCGATCGGTGTCTGGGTGGCGGACAGGCCGACGCGCGTCAACTTTCCGGTCAGTGCCGCGAGGCGCTCCAGCGAGAGTGCCAGGTGCGCCCCGCGCTTGTTGCCGGCCAGCGCATGAATTTCATCGACAATCACGGTGCGCGTGGTGCGCAGCATCTCCCGGCCGGATTTCGAGCCCAGCAGGATGTACAGCGATTCGGGCGTCGTGACCACGATGTGCGGCGCCTGCCGGCGCATGCGCGCTCGCTCGGTCTGGGGCGTATCGCCGGTGCGTACCACGGTACGGATATCGACATCGGGCAGCCCGAGCCGGGCCAGGTGTTCCCGGATACCCGCCAGCGGTGCGGCCAGATTGCGGTCGATGTCATTGGAAAGCGCCTTCAGGGGCGACACATAGACGATGCGGGTTTCATCCGGCAGGACGCCGGCCTGCCCTTCGCGCACCAGCGCATCGAGTGCGGCCAGAAAGGCGCTCAGCGTCTTGCCGGATCCGGTCGGCGCGGCGACCAGAACAGTGCGACCGGCCTGAATCGCCGGCCAGGCCTGCTCCTGCGCGGGTGTCGGGGCGGCAAACTTTGCCCGGAACCACGCGGCGACCGCCGGATGCAAGCCATCCAGTGCACTCATGCGTGTCTTGAGCCCAATCGAACGTCGCTGAACTGAATGGAGGGTTCCACGTTGGTGAAGTTCACGATATCGGCCATCACGGCAGCGGCGTGCGGCATGAAGGCCGCCTGGAACGATTCTTGCGACTCGAAGTGCAGCACCGTGATCACGGCGAACTCGGGCGGCGCGCCCGGCGCGCCGCCACCGGTGCCCGGCTGTACGAGTACCCCCTGGAGCGCCGGGCCCAGCAACTTGCTGATCAGCGGCATATGCGTATCCAGGTAGTAGTTCATGTCGAACTTGATGGAGTCTGAATGCCGATACAGGACATTGACGGTGATCATGCTGCGTCCTCCTACGGATGTGTGTTGAGCGTTAAGGTTCACGGCCCGCGACCTTCAGGACCATGTGCGCGAGCCCGTCGTAGTCGCCATCGAAGTGATGGCCACCGGAAAGTTGGACCGTGCCGGGGGTTCCGGGCGGAAAGTCCGCACACAGGGAGTCCGTGTCACCGGAGCCGAATACACACAGGGTCTTGGCGCGGGACATCCTCTGGTACTCAGGCAGGATCGGCAGGCCAGGGGCCGACCCGACCCAGTTGGACAGATGGAACTCGAACGCGGCATTGCGTCCCAGTCCCAACAGCGTCGTCGTCACGATGCGACTGCGCGCGGTTGCGGGCAGCCGGTTGACTGCAAAAGGCAGCACATCGGCGCCCTGCGAATAGCCAACCAGCAGCGCGCGCGGCCGGCCCCAGGCCGCGGCGTAGTAGTCCAGGGTCCGCTCCAGATCGTGGGCCAGGCCCTCCGGCGTGCGCGCCGTCCAGAAGTACCGCAACGTATCCCAGCCGACGACCGGTATGCCGCGCTCGGCCAGGGAGCGGGCCACGTCCTTGTCGATACCCGCCCAGCCGCCGTCGCCGGAGAGCAGCACGGCAAACAGATCATCATTGCCCGCACCGGTTTGCGGCACCTCGATCAGGGGCAGATCCTTCAGACTCAGCGGCGCAACCGGTTGCGCCGCGCGCGTACCGGCGGTCACGGTATCGAGCGCGGCACGCAGCTGCGCACTCCACTTATGCGGATCGGCGAAGTCATGCTCCACGCCGGGAATGAGCGAAATGCGCGCGTTGTGAATCTTGGCGATGAAGGCGGCCGCATTCGGCGCGGGGCACACACTGTCCAGCAGACCGTGCACGTCCACCCAGCGCAGCGCCAGCTTCGGGTCCGGTAACAGCTTCAGGCCCTTGCCGTCGGCGCGCGTCACGAAGTGCTGCCCGGCTCCCTTGCAGAACGGGGTCGTCGTCTCGTAATCCGGAGTAAATCCCAGGGTGAGTATGCCGGCGAATATTCCAGGAGGTGCCTGTGCGGCCGTGGCGTAGGCCAGGGTTGCGCCGGCAGAATAGCCGCCCAGGACGGGGGTGATGTAGGTCGGCAGGTGATAGTAGGCCTGGACGTAGTGACTCAAGTTTTCAAGGTCACCGTCCGCGAAGAAGCATTCGCTCTTCTCCTGGATGAAACTGTCCAGCAGCGCCGGCTCGTCAATCCCCAGAACCAGGGCGCCGTGCGCCTGGAGAACTTTCGCCATCCCGTCGGTATCGGGCTGCCATCCGCCATCCCCAGAGAGGAACAGGACGACTTCCTGCACGTTCCCGGTAGGATGGTAGACAGAGACGGCCTTGAAGCGGCCATGGGCCAGTACTTCGGGGGAATGGCGGGCGCACGAAGCCATCAGCGCACACGCCACCAGGCCAAGCAATAACGGGACGCGCATGAAGGGCGGGCTACCTTATGTAAAACTGGAACCGGGAGGCGCGGGCCGCGCCCAGGAGCCCAACTTGATTTCATCGGACCAGTCCTCATTATCATGCAGGCGGGACGCCAGCTTCAACGGCATAGCAGCGCAGCTTCAACGGCCCCGGCGGTTATGGGCCAGAAGGCGCCTTATTCTGCTCTGCACAGGGCAAAACCTGGTGCACAGATCGTCGGGCGAACCTACATGAGCGCTTGCGATCATGATAATGTGCCGGCGCTTCATTCCGACCTTTTGAAGGCTCCCAAACAGCATGCCTAACGTCGACACTGTCCAGACCAAAAAGCCGCCGCTGATCGTACTCAACGCGCTGATCTTCGCGTTGACGGGGCTGGTGACGCTTATTGTCGTACCCTGGTATGGCATCGTCCACGGTTACTCGGCAGGCATCTGGGCCTTCGCGGTGTTCTTTCTCGTCACCAATGAAATGTCCATCACCGCGGGTTATCACCGGCTGTGGGCGCACAAGGCCTATGAGGCTCACTTCCTGCTGCGAGCGCTCTATTTGGTGTTCGGCACGATGGCACTGCAGAACAGCGCGTTCGTGTGGTGCAGCGGGCATCGCCGCCACCACTTGCACGTCGACGACAACGAGAAGGACCCCTACTCCTCGGGTCGCGGCTTCTGGTTCTCGCACATCGGCTGGATGCTGCGTGATTACCCGAGCGGGGAAGTGGACTTCTCGAATATCTCGGACCTGAAACGCGACAAGATGCTGGCCTTCCAGCATCGCCACTACGCCGTACTCGCCATCGGCATCAATTTCGGCCTGCCCATCCTGGTCGGCTGGGCGTTCGGCGACATCGTGGGTGCCGTACTGCTGGCCGGCGTCGCCCGCCTGGTCCTGAGCCATCACTTCACCTTCTTCATCAATTCCCTGGCGCACATGTGGGGCTCGCGCCCTTACACCGAGGAAAACACCGCCCGCGACAACGCGGTACTGGCCCTGGTGACCTTCGGAGAGGGCTACCACAACTTCCACCACATCTTCGCGCATGACTATCGCAACGGCGCGCGCTGGTGGCAGTGGGACCCGACCAAATGGCTGATTGCGTCGTGCCAGTACGTCGGTCTTGCGCGGCGCCTGAAGCGCACGCCGGCCTTCCAGATCCAGCGCGCGCTGCTGGCGATGCAGCTGAGTCGCGCCCAGCAGATGCTGGCCAAGATGCCGCAGACGCATCGTCCGCCGACCCATATCGAACAGCTGCGCAACAAGGTCGCGCAGGAATACGATGCCCTGGCCGCCGCGGTTGCCGACTGGACCCGCGTCAAGGAACAGTGGCTGGAGGAGAAAAAGCGCGCGGTGATCGAGCATTGGGAACACGCAAGTTTCCAAAGCAAGCTGCGCGAAATCGAGAAGCGCCTGAAGATTCAGCGCCGTCGCTTGCGCATCCTGCATGCCGAGCTGGCCTGAGCTGCGCCTCTTCCAAAGAAGCATCGCCAACACCCCCGCCGCGAGCGGGGGTTTTTACATCCGGCCGTATTAACCGGGGCAGTTCACATGGGTCGCATCTTCGAAGTCCGCAAAGCCACGATGTTCGCGCGCTGGAACCGCATGGCCAAGCAGTTCGCGCGCATCGGCAAGGACATCACCATGTCGGCCAAGGCCGGCGGGCCCGACGCGGCTGCCAATCCGAGCCTGCGCCGCGCCATCCAGAACGCGCGTGCCGTGAACATGCCCAAGGACAAGATCGAGTCGGCTATCAAGCGCGCCTCGGGACGTGACGCGGCCGACTATGTACAGGTGCTGTACGAGGCCTATGCGCCGCACGGCATCGCGATGCTGATCGAAACGGCGACCGATAATCCGGTGCGCACTGTCGCCACGGTTCGCAATGTCGTCACCAAGAATGGCGGCAACCTGGCCACCAGTGGCAGCGTCAGTTTCCAGTTCAAGAAAATGGGGGTGTTCCGCCTGGATCCGGCCGGCATCGATCACGACGACCTGGAGTTGTATCTCATCGATCACGGCCTGGACGAAATGGGCGACAGCAGCGGCGAGAAGGGCGAGCCACAGCTGCTGATCCGCTGCGCCTTTGGAGATTTCGGCAAGCTCCAGGAGGCCTTGGAAGCGCGACACCTGTCACCGATTTCCGCGGAACATGAGTACCTGCCGACCGTGCCGGTGGAGCTTGCGGAAGGCCAGGCGACCGAAGTGCTGGCGCTGGTCGACAAGCTCGAGCAGGAAGACGACGTTCACAGCGTCTTCCACAACCTCGCGTAGATCGAATCCTTCAGTCCGGAGTGGGCACCATCTGGCCCACCAGCGCATCCTCGAATCCAAATCGGGTCAGGTCCGCGATGCGCTGTGGAAATAGAATGCCGTCCAGATGATCGACCTCATGCTGCACGACACGCGCGTGGAAACCCTCCACGGTGCGCTCAAAGGATTGCCCATCGGCGTCCAGGCCGCTGTAGTGCAGGCGTCGGTAGCGCGGTACCACGCCGCGCAGACCCGGCACGGACAGACAGCCTTCCCAGCCCTCCTCCAGTTCGTGCCCGAGAGGCTCAAGCCTCGGGTTGATGAGCACCGTGAATGGAATCGGCGCCACCTGCGGATAGCGCGGATTCTCCTGCATCTCAAAGATCACGACCCGCAGGCTGACGCCGATCTGCGGGGCCGCGATACCGGCGCCGCTCATGGCCCGCATGGTGTCCTCCATGTCGGTGAGCAGCTCGTGCATCTGCGCCGGCTCGATCGCACCGACCGGCTGCGCCACTTGGCGCAGCAAGGGATGCCCCATTTTCAATACCGTTCTGACTGCCATGTGAAAATGCGCTATCCGGCGACGGAACGCTCCGCGGACTGCACCGTATTGTAGAGCAGCATCGCGATGGTCATGGGACCCACACCGCCCGGCACGGGCGTGATCGCCGATGCTTTCTCCCGCACACCCTCAAACTCCACATCCCCGACGATGCGGCCATCGGGCAGGCGGTTGATGCCCACATCGATTACCACGGCGCCAGTGCGCACCATTTGCGGGACGATCAGGCCCGGGACACCCGCTGCCACCACCAGAATATCGGCCAGCATGGTGAACATGCCCAGATCGCGGGTTTTCTTGTGGCAGATGCACACCGTCGCCTCCTGCTGCATCAGCATCAGCGCCATCGGCTTGCCGACGATATTGCTGGCGCCGACGACGACGACGTTGCGGCCCTCGACCGGGATGTTCTCGTGCTCGAGGATCTTTTGCACCCCGTACGGCGTGCAGGGCGGAAACACCGTGTTGCCGGTGACCAGGCCACCGACATTGTAGAGATGAAAGCCATCGACATCCTTGTGGAAGTCGATGCGCTCCAGCACGCTGTGCACGTCGATCTGCGGCGGCAGTGGCAACTGCACCAGGATGCCGTGGATGGTCGGATCCGTATTGAGCGCATCGATACGGCTCATCAGTTGATCCTGGGTGGCCGTCGTCGGCAATTCGACCAGTTCCGAACGGATACCCACGAGCTTGCAGGCGGTCACTTTGTTGCGGACATAAACCTGGGAGGCCGGATCATTGCCAACCAGAATGACCGCCAGCCCCGGCCGCACCCCGTGCTGCTGCTGCAGGCGCAGGACGCGCTGCTTCTGTTCTTCTTTGATTTTTGCGGCAATCGCCTTGCCGTCTATGATTCGTGCGCTCATTGAGTACCTGTGTGCGTGGCATGGTCTTCTGCCCGCCTGTTACGGGGCGCCAGATTATACCGGCTTGATGTGGAATACCCGCTCAGCATTGCGGTGATAGACCTTCGCCTTGTCCGCCGTATTCAGCTCCACCGCATCCATGAACGCCACGGCCGGAGCCGACGGCTGGTAGGGGTAGTCGATGGCCCACATGACATTATCTATCCCGAGTTTCTTGATCGAATACTCGAGCGCCAGAGGATCCTCCGCACCCGAAGTGCTGATCACAAAATTACGCTGAAAGTACTCGGCCATGGTCAGGCTGGTCTTGGGCGCGCGGCCAATGCTCTGTGAACGGCTGTTCATGAAAGTGATGCGCCATATCCAGAAATGCACGGCCTCGCCCATATGGCCGATGCAGATCTTGAGTTTCGGGAATCTGTCAAACAGTCCCGAGGCCATCATGCGCACGACGTGTGTGCCGACTTCAACGCCATAGGCCCACATCGCGGAATCCATGCCGTAGTGGCCCATCGGTCCCTTCAGGCCGTCAGCCGGACCGCGGGGATGGATGTAGATGCACCGATCCAGGCCTTCGGCGGCCTCGAGAATCGGCCAGTACTTCGGATCATCGAGGTACTCACTGTGGGTGTGCGAGTTGAGGATGAATCCATTGAGCTTCAGGTCGTGGATGGCGCGCTGCATTTCGCGCACCGCCCGTCGTGGTGCCTGCGGTGCGAAGGCCGCGAGTCCGGCGAAGCGGGTCGGATGCCGCCCGATGACGGCCGCAAGGCGGTCATTGGCCAGGGTGGCCAGTTCGCAGGCCAGATCCGCATCAAACATCTGCACGCCGGGGGCCGTGAGCGAGAGGATCTGCATGTCGACGCCATTGGCGTCCATGTCCTTGATGCGGCGGTCCTCGAGGTCCAGCAGGCCGTCCAGGAACTTCATGCTCCCGTACCCGCCCTGACTGTCGTAGATACCCCGCATCAATGGCAGATCCGAGCTTTCACCGGGAGCCCGGGCGACCTGCTTGAGCCCCTCGGCCACTTCGGGAATTGAGAACGCTTCCTCTACCGCAATCTTGCGCATTTTCATCGATCTGCTCCGTTTTTCGCCACTTTGGAGAGGATGCGACGATACACCCATCAGCCCCCGGCCAGAATTCGCGCCTTCAATGACTCGTATTCCGAGTCGGTGATCAGGCGCGCGTCGAGCATTTGCTTGGCCTCCTGCAGCCGGTGCACAGAGTCACTGGATACCGCCGCTGCCGGCGCGCCCGGATTTATCTGGACGCCCCCGGAGCGGGCACGCAGTTCCTCCAGCTCGCGAATTCGGCGCTTTTCGCGCCATGCCTGATCCTGGGCCTGACAGATCCGGTACACGGCCTGCGCCTGGTCCTTGCGCAGGCCGCTGATGGTGATCACCCGCGAGCCTTGCTGGCCATTGATGGCCAGATCGGTCGCCGGGTCGGCGCGGATCACCAGTTCGGCGGCGACCATGCCCACGTGCAGGTTGACCTCGGACAGATCCTGCCAGCGCAGGTTCACCACATCAAAACCGCTGACCAGCCGGCGCACCAGCCAGATCAGCCGACCGCTGGTAGCCGCCACGATCATCCGGCGGTGGGACATGGCGTACACTCGTCGCTGAGTAGCCCAGGCCTCGATGGTCTCGGCCGGAATCAGGACGGAATGCAGTTCCGCCAGGGCCTTCGTAAGCCCGGGCTCGTTGAGCTGCGAATTCGGTTCGATCATGGCTCGTCTCCATAGTTGACGCCCCGCGCGTTCGCCGACCAGAATCGCGTCCGCGCAGCATGCGAAGGGGTCCATCATGCCCGAACTTGTGCGATTTCCCGATATACCGCTGTACCAAGGCTGGGGTGCGCCGCATCGCGCCGAATCGGACGTCCGCGATCTGGAAGTGATCCAGGGTGAGATCCCCGCGGCACTGTCGGGCACGCTGTACCGCTGCGGGCCGGATCGGCAGTACCCGTCACGCTCGCCCCACGAGACCTTCATCGATGGTGAGGGCATGGCGCATATGTTCCGCATCGCCGACGGCCGGGCGGATTACCGCAACCGCTGGGTGCGCAATGAGCGCTTCGTGCTGCAGGAGGCCGCGCGCCGCTCGCTGTTCGGCCGGTATCGCAACCGCTATACGAATGATCCCTCGGTCGCGGGCAAGAGCAACGGCACCGCCAATACCAATATCGTGTGGCATGGCCGGCGTCTGCTGGTACTGAAGGAGGATTCGCGCCCGATCGAGGTGGATCCGGACACACTCGCGACCCGCGGCGAGTTTGATTTCGGCGGCCAGTTGAAGTCGGTCAGCCTGACCGCCCATCCGAAGCTCGATCTGCATCGCAACGAGCTCATCGCCTTCTCCTACCAGGCGCAGGGCGATGCGACTTTGGATTTCGTGATTTACATTGCCGATGCGGACGGCCGCATCGTGCACGAGACAGCGTTGCGCATGCCCTACCCGGGTATGGTCCACGACTTCGCCGTCACCGACTCCCATATCATCGTGCCCTTCTTCCCGCTGATCACGGACCTCGAGGTCATCAAGGCCGGTGGGCCCTACTACCAATGGTATCCGGACCAGAAGAGTTTCTATGCCGTGGTACCGCGACGCGGCCGCTCGGATCAGGTGCGCTGGTTCGAGGGCCCGACCGTCAGTGCCGGGCACATGATGAACGCGGTCACCGACGGTGACAGCGTGCACCTGGATCTGTGCCTGTACGACGGGAACTGCTTTGATTTCTTCCCCAGCCGAGACGGTTCGCCATTCAAACCGGCCGCGCCGCTGCTCACGCGCATGAGCTTCAATCTGGGCACCGAGCAATTGTCGATGCGCCGGCTGATGAGTGCGCCTTGCGAGATGCCCAAGATCGACGATCGGTGGATGGGCAAGCCTTATCGTTACGGTTATGTGATCTGCCGTGCCGCAGATGCGATTGCCGGCACCGTGGGCATGGGGGCGATTGGTCGCATCGACCATCACACCGGGGTCCTGTCGAGCTGGGCTCCAGGCCCCGACAGCGGCGTGCAGGAACCGGTCTTCGTACCGCGGACGGTGGGTGCCCCGGAAGGTGATGGCTATCTGCTGGTGCTGGTGAATCGGCTGTCACAGCTGCGCAGTGACCTGGCCATCCTCGACGCACAGCGGATCGAGGATGGCCCGGTGGCGCTGGTACGCATGCCCACCCGCGTGCGCGCGACTTTCCATGGCATGTGGGTGCCGGGGGCTGCGCTGGCCAGCGGCCGCTACAGCGTCTAGCTACGCCTGGCGCGATTCCCCCTGCATCACCCACGCGCGTGGATTGTGTTCGAAGCCCACCTTCGGGTAGTACGCGTTGGCCAGCGGCGCGGCGAGCAGCACGATCATGCACTCCGGCTTCAGGCGCGCACGAGTCTCGGCGATCAGTGCTCGGCCAATACCGCACTTCTGGTATTCCACATCCACGGCCAGATCGGCCAGATAGGCGACATAGGTAAAGTCCGTGAGTGAACGCGAGATGCCCACCAGTCGCGCACCATGCCAAGCGGTAACGGTGAGATTGGCGTTCCTGAGCATGCCCTCGAAGATGTCCGGCCGATGCACGGGACGGCGCTCGCCCAGCCCCGAGCGGTTATAGAGATCGATCGCTGCGGCGACCGGCAGGGTGGCATCGTCCCGATACTGGATGATCATAGGCGCAGACTACCCTAAGGCCGCCAGGCGCTGAAGACAGGCTTGGCACAGACAGGCCTGCCGCCCATTGCCCGGCAGCGCCGCAGGCGCGAAGGACTGCATCATGCACCAGCAGTGGATTTCACCCGTCGCACCCGCGGCGACCGCACAGCGGTTGGGCTGCTGGCACAGCGGGCAACGATCCGGCGGCAAGCCAGGATGAGGATCTAGACTGCCGCCGGTCACCACGACCTGGATTTTCCATTCGGGCGCGATGTGGGTGCGAACCGAAGCTTGCTTACCGAGCGACCTCGAGCAGGGTCTTGGGGCGCTTGGCCGCCACCAGCAGCAGCATGCGCGCCGCGCCGGAGGGTGCCCGACGGCCCTGCTCCCAATCTTGCAGCGTGCGTACGGACACGCCCAGCAGATTGGCAAATTGAGACTGCGATAGTCCCGCCTTTTCGCGAATTCCCGATATCAGCGCGACGACGCTCTTGCGAGCCGACGCGCTGCGTTTAGTCTGTGCCATTCAGTTCCTCCCTGAACTTTTTTTCGGCGAGATAAGGTACCAGATTGTACAGTGTTCAGGCGATGGCCCGCACGACTCCGCCGTCCACGCGCAGCGCCGCACCGGTCGTCGCCGCAGCCTTGGCGCTGCACACATAGACAATCATTGCCGCGACTTCCTCGGTCGTCGCGAAGCGTCGAATCAGTGACGATGGACGCGCGGTGGCGAAGAATTCCTTTTCGACGACTGACCTGTCCACACCGCGCTCCTGCGCCAGACGCGCGACGAACTCACCGACACCCTCCGAGGCCGTCGGTCCGGGCAACACACTGTTGACTGTTACCGCAGTTCCCGCCAGGGTTTCGGCCAGGCCCCGCGCCACGGCGAGCTGCGCGGTCTTCGTCATACCGTAGTGGATCATCTCGGCAGGAATCTGCAGTGCAGACTCGCTCGATACGAAGACCACCCGCCCCCAGTTGCGCGCACGCATGCCCGGTATGTACTGGCGTGAGAGGCGAACGCCGCTGAGTACATTGACCTCGAAAAAATGCAGCCAGTCGGCATCCGCGATGGCCGCGAAGGCCTTGGGTTCGAAAATCCCGAGGTTATTGACCAGTACATCCACATCCGGCAGCTGGCCGAACAGCGCCTGGCAGCCTTCAGCGTTGCCCAAGTCTTGCGCGATGCCGCTGGCGGTGGCGCCGGGAACTTCGGCTTTCAGGCGCGCGAGCGCCTGATCAACGCGTGCCTGCGTGCGGCCATTGAGGATGACCTGCGCCCCTTCGGCGGCGAGGGCGCGCGCCGCCGCGTAGCCGATCCCGGCCGTCGAGCCGCTCACCAGCGCGCGTTTGCCGGACAGACCCAGATCCACTTGAGCAGACTCTAGGGGTGCTCGCGCGGATGCGCCAGCAGCTGCGCCTTCAATTGCCGCAGTCGCGCCTTGATCAGCGCTTCATTCGCCGGGCCCATGCGAATCAGGGTCTTCTGGCCCGGCGACAGTGCCTCCAGCGCCGGGTCGGCATAGCGGTACATGACATTGGGCTGCACCAGCGCGACCGGGCCGGTCACATCCGGTGTCGCCAGCAGATGATCGATCTGTGCGATCGCATGGTCATTGAAGTACGCGTTCTGGTAGCCCAGGTCATCGAACGCACTCTGGAACAGAGGATAGAAGCGAAAATACAGCTGTACCAGCTGCTGCGTATCGATCGACTGCACCACATCCATGAACGGGCGATAGCGGGCGTAGTTTTCGGGGTTGATGGTGAGCTGGTCGCCCGTACCCAGCACCAAAAACTGTCCGCTGGTGGGCTTTACGGGCCGCTTTTCCACCGCGACTTTCTTCTTGGACAGATTATCCACGGTGACGACGATGTTGCGGATGAGGTTGTCCGGGACCAGCAACTTCGCCAACGCCTGCGCCCCGGGCACGGACGTCAAAGCCTGGTCGAAGGGTTTGTCGCTTTCATTCAGCGTCGGCATAGGCTGACCGGGAGCGCTGCTTTCAGGAACCGGATGCTGGATAACCGGAGCACTGGCCACCGGTGGCATTGCAGCCGGGGCACTCGCCACCTCCTCCGGAGCCGATGCCGGCGGGGTCGCCTGGACCTTGGGACGGTGTGCGTACAGGTACAGGGCGATTGCGCCGGCCACCACGAACGCGGCGGCACCCCAGATGATGGGTTTGTCGGAGGCCATGGCCATCAGGCCGCTGCCGATGAGCCGACGCCACGGGTGAAAGCCCAGTCCAGCAGACGACTGGCAAGGCCGCCTCCCAGGCTGGCCCCGGTCACATCCTCGAGCCGGTACGGCACCCCCTTGAGTATCGCGTCCGCGACGCGATGGGCGCTGCGGATGGCCGGACCGATGCCCTCACACATATCGCGGGTCGCAAGACCCGCGGCATCACCGGTGATGAACGCATCTGCGATGCGCGCGACCTTCACGTCGCCGCGCAGGTAGTAGCTGTAGCCCACCGGATCGTAGTGCGCGCCCTTGGCGAGCTTGCGATCGAGCTTCGCAATGAGATTGTTCCAGTGCTGGCGGATGTCGACACCGCTGCGCTTGATGCGCTCGGCCATACCGCCGATACCGACATTCAGATAGCCATTGGCCTTGGGCACGTACCACGAATATCCCGGCATGCCCTTGTCGAAGAACCACAGATGGCAATCCGGGTCGCGCCAGTCATAGGCAAACTCATGCTCCAGGGTCACGGTCTGCAGCTGCGTGGCGCGCGGATTGGCGTCGCGGAACAATGTCCGGTACACCGGGCAGCGGGTGCCGCCCGCGCCGATCAGGTACTTGCAATGATACTCCCCGTCGACGCTGTAGCCGCCGGCCGGATCCGCTTCGATGTGACGCACGGTGTGCTGCACGCTGCGCACGCCGGAGCGCTCCAGGAGCCACGCGTCGAATTCAAAGCGGCGAATGGAGTGCTGCACGCAGGGAAGCGGCAGGTGCACTCCGCGCAGGTACGCATGCATGCGCCCGAAGGTCAGGAACCGATACGGATATGCGGCGATATCCATATCAAGATCCTTAACCACATCCGGGGTGATCCAGCCCGCACACAGCTTCAGCCGCGGGAAGCGTTCCTTGTCCAGGATGAGCACATCCGCGCCACCTTGCTTCAGCCGGCGCGCTGCCGAGGAACCCGCCGGTCCGGCGCCGATGATCAGAACGTCACTGTGAATCACGCGCGATCTTAAGCCTGCGGTTGGTAGAGATAATCACGGGTCATCGGCACGTTGTTGTTCTGCGAGGTTGCGAACACCACCTGGAACAGCTGCAACGTACCGGTAGTGAAGGCCGCAGCGGAGCCTGCCAGGTACAGCCGCCACATGCGCACGAACTTCTCATCGAACATGCCGCGTACCCGCTCCACATTGGCTTCGAACAGCCCCAACCAGTCCATCAGCGTGCGGGCATAGTGCAGCCGCAGGTTTTCCACATCCAGCACCGACAGATCCCAGGGTTCGAAGATCTGCGTCATCTCGCCCAGGGACGGCGGGCAGGCGCCCGGGAAAATGCGCTGCTCGATCCACGGATGCAGTTGCGCCGGGTAGTTGCGCCCGATGCTGTGTATCAGGCCGCGGCCATTGTCACCCAGGACACCTTGCGCGACCTGGCCCAGACGCCGGTAGTTCTCGACCCCGACATGCTCGAGCATGCCGACGGAGACAAAGGCGTCGAAAGAGCCGCTGATGCTGCGGTAATCATCCTCGACGTACTCGATCTGCGAATCCAGGCCCTGCGCCTTGGCGTAGTCGCGGGCGAAAGCCACCTGCTCCTTGGAAATGTTGAAGGCACGGACCTTCACGCCGTAGTGGCGTGCCATATGGACCGCCAGACGTCCCCAGCCGAAGCCGGCTTCCACTACGCGCTCGCCCGGCCGCAGCCGCAGCTTGCGGCAGACATGGTGCATCTTTGCGTCCTGGGCAGCATCGAGCGTGGTAGCTGCGCCGGGGTAGTAGGCGCAGGTATACGCCATGGTGCGGCCCAGCCACAGCGCATAGAAATCGTTGCCGATGTCGTAGTGGTGGTGGATGTTGTCCTTCGAACCGGCCAGGGTGTTGACCCGGACCCGTGGACGATGCATCAGCCGGCCGATCAGGTTGAGGAGTGATTTGTGCTTCTCAGCCCGCGCGGATCCGCGGTACACCTCCTCCATGAAGTGCACCAGATCGCCCTCGATCTCTACGCGGCCTTCGCTGTAGGCATCCCCGAAGCGCACCCCCGGATTGCTCAGCAGTCCCAGCAGCACCTTGCGGTCGCGGATGGTAATGCGTGCAATCGGATTGCGGCCCTCCGGCAAAATGCGTTCGCCATTCCACAGGGCGAACTCGAATGGCGGAGTTCCGAACATTTTCAATAACTTGGTCACTCCACGCCCCGCGGCCGACGTGGCAAGCCCAAGCTTGGGCGCATCAGTTCCAGCCGCCGGCATCCCTGATGCCGAGCCGCTCGCAGCCCCTGCACGATCCGCAGATGAAGTCAGGCTTTCCTCCAGGGCGTTCACTGGCACTCCTTCCCTATGTGGCGGTTCGACCGCTCTTACCCCCGATGCTACACAAGAGTGCCGTCACAGTCAGGTCCGGGCACTTTTGGCCAGTTGACCGCGTTGCGGCAGTGGGAAACGACCCAATCCACCTCTCCTGAATTCCTACACGCCATGCATACCCTGGCGCTTGGTAATTCGCCGCCACGGTGCCATCTTGCGGACATCGGATCGCGCCCGCGCAGATCGCCATGCGTCACCCTGAAACACACCCGCAGCTACCCTGGCTGGTGTCGCTGGGCCACAGCCTGTGGCCATTCTGGCTGTTCAAGGACGCCAACCAGGGTGACCTGTTCGCGCGGGCGGCCGCGCGCGCCCACAACCGGCGCATGAGTGACGTGCTGCCGCGTTACCTGCGTCGCTGGCTATTGGTGTGTGCCATCGGCGTTGCCTGCCTTTGCGCCAACGACCCCACGGGGCCCGCAGTGGGGCGATTTGACATCCATGCGTTCCTCGCGGCCTGCGCAGGCCTGGTGTGCGCCTTCGGCATCTGCGCCCTGCTGGCGATCAGCTACGCCTGGTGCTATCTGCGCCTGGGTAGGCGCTGAATCGCTACACGTCGCCGCGTTCCTGCATGCCGATCACGCTGAACAGCTTGCTGAGCACGCTGTACAGCGTGCGACGCTCATCGCGGGTCAGCTTTTGCAGCAGGCGTGCCTGATTGCGCTGCGCCACTGGCAGTACCGCCCGGTAGAGCGAACGGCCCTTGCGGGCCACGGTGAGGATCACGGGCACCGCCGCGGTATCCCCGGCCCTGCGCGATCCGGGGGCCGTCGACTTGCTGGCGATATAGCCGCGCTTGATCATGCCATGCAGAGTGCGGCTGGCCTGACCCTTGTCCATGCTGCTGTTGGCCACCAGCTCGGAGAAGCGCACCGGCTGGAACCGGATCGTCATGGCCAGCAGGCGCCACTCCGGCACACTCAGCCCGAAGTCAGCCAGATAGCGACGTGTCACATTTGACTTGGCCGCGTTGGCCAAGCGGATCAGCTGGAAAGTCAGGAAGTGACCGATGTGCAGGTGGCTGCCGTGGTCACCGACATCAGACCACGGGTCAGCCCTTTTCTTCTTCTTTGCGGTCCGGACGATCTTCGTTTTGCGCGCCTTTGTTTTGGCAGCCACTGTTGACACTCCAGTTATTCAAGATTGCCGCGCGTATTTTCTAAGCCGCGGGCCATTGAGATTCGTGCAACCGGCCGAAGGTTCAATCACTTCGCCAATCGATGACGGTCACAAGCCCACCATTTTACAGCGCTTTCAGTCGAAAGAGGCGGGCAGCCGCGGATTGCGCTGATGTTCGAACATATGTTGCACCTGTCTGACACTGATGCGACCCCGCGACAGAGGCGGCAGATCATCCTCGGCAAAGAACCCCACGGCGCTGGTTTCAATACTCGGCTGGGCCTCGCCACCCAGCAGCTCACACAGGAAAAAGGCCTTCCATAGGTGATATCCGAACGGCGGATGGGGATGACGGTTGCGGTCAAACAGCGCTACCAGCTTGATCGCCCGGGCCTTGAATCCGGACTCCTCGTGAACCTCGCGCTCGACCGCGCCGCTGGGGCTGTCACCGACATCCGCGAAGCCTCCTGGCAGAGTCCACAGACCGTCCGAGCGCTCCTGCACCATCAGGATGCGTTCATCACGAAACACCGCGGCACGCACGTCCATGCGCGGCGTGGCATAACCAACCTCGCGCTTGAACAATTCGGCAATGACCTGGGGCTCGGCGCCGGTGCCGGCAGCGATCATGGCGGCGGCGATATTGCGTACCTGATCGTAACGCTGGCGGTCATAGTCATTATTCGCATAGGCATCGCCCGTCTGCGCGACGGCCTGCAACTGCTGCGCCCAATGTAACCAGCGGAAATCCTGCATTCGAGCCGATTGAAGCATTGAATCGGGGTGATACGCCACCATACTGCGCGACTGATGCTTGCCGAAGCCATAGAGATCTACCGTTCCCCGTTCCGGGCGAACTGCGCAGAACGCGCCTTCGTCCTGACAGCCGTCGGCATTGAGCATGAAATGTCCGAATCAGCCGAAGGCTTCTCACTGTGGGTCGACCCCGCGAACGCGCAAGTCGCACACAGCCATCTGTTGCATTACCAACACGAAACGCATCGCCCCGCACCCCCTGCCCCCGCTGCTCCCCAACCCCTGTATCGGTGGGCCTGGATTGGCAGCGTCGCATACGCATTGGTGTTGCTGGGTGTGGCGCTTGCCATCAGCCGCGGCTGGGGACGCCTGGATGCCTTCGAGGCCGGCGAGCTCGATGCCGGACTGGTACGACAGGGGCAGTGGTGGCGCGCCTGGACCGCGTTGACATTGCATCTGGATCCGCCGCACATCACGGCCAATATTCTGGCCGGCGCGTGGTTTGGATATCTGGCCGGAAGATTGCTCGGACCGGGCACAGCGTGGGCCCTGGTGGTGCTGGGGGCGGGCGTGGCCAACTGGCTCGAGGCACTGCTGGCGGCCGCCAACCACCGCGCCGTCGGTGCCTCCACGGCGGTATTCACCGCCTTGGGGCTGCTGGCTGCTTATTCGTGGCGCGAGCGGCACATGATGACCCTGCGACCGGCGCGCCGTTACGGGCCCCTGTTCGCGGGCGTCATCCTGCTGGGCTGGCTGGGCACCTCCGGTGAGCACACGGATATCATGGCGCACCTGCTCGGATTCGCGGTGGGCGGCATTCTCGGCGCGCTGATAGCGGCGCAGCGACTGCAGCGCCTGTGGCGACAACTGCCTCAGTGGGTAGGTGGCGTGCTCGCGCTTGGCACGCTCGGGCTCGCCTGGTTCTGCGCATAGCCCACCAGCTCCACGTAACCTTGCGCACTGACCGCTGTCCCGTGACGCTGGCCCGTAACCTGCACCGCGCCTTCCCAGTAGCGCGGCTGCGTCGACAGCTCCTGATCGGCGAGTAGCGGCGTCACGTTCAGCTGCAGATCCAGCGAACGGACCCGCAATGCCCACTGGGCCGGGTACAGCCCGCCACGCGGGCTGCGCCAGTGACGCTGCACCGTGATCTCCACATCATCATTGCGCAGCGGCGTCACCTCACCCGCGGCATCGACGAACGTGCCCGCACTGTGTGCGTCGCGCCGCCCGTTGCGGTCACGCAGCGCATAGAACATCAAGGTACTGCCATCATTCAGATCGAGCGCGAACCAATCCCAGCCTTGCTGGTCGGCCCCCAGTGACCCACTGCCCCATTCGCGATCCAGCCACACCACGCCGGACACCGGCAAGCTGATCCCCCGTCGGCTCAGGGCGCCCGTGGCCTGCAAACGCGGCATCGAGTAGTAGTAACTTGCCGCGCCGGGCGCGTCGGCTTTGCGACTCAATCCCGCCGCGCCGTTCAACACGGGTGGCTGCGCGCAGCGCAGGTCGAGCCGTAACTGGTAGTCCCCATCCGCCGCCTGCAGCTGCCAATGCAAAGTCTGCGGTGGCGCTCCCGCGGCCTCGATCACGGACCAGTCCGCCACGTGGATTGCGAAGGGCCGCGCCTGCGCCCCTGCCAGGTTCAACGCATCGCGCGCATAGCGTGTCGCATTGAAGAAGCTGTGCCGACTCACATCCGTAATGGCGAAATGCGCCGCGTACACCTGGCGCGCGCGCCACGCCGAGTCCGCCGCACTGCTGGACGCAGTGGCCCGTGGTGGTCGCAGGGCCAGCCGGAAAACCGTCAGTTCAAACCCAAACGTCTCGCCGGCACCGCGCAGTTGACCGGTGAAATACCACCATTCATGGCGGAACAGGGGATGCGGTCCATGGTCCTGCGGAAACTCGAAGCGCCGCGGCGTGTTTGCCAAGGCGAAGCCCGCCCCGGCATCGGCCGAATCATTCGCGCGCAATACACTCAGGCGATCGACCTGCGCCACCGTGGTCGCGCCCGCGGCAACATTCGCGGCGGCGCCGGCGGGCATGCGGCGCTGACAGCCACCGAGGTTCAACCCCACGAGCGCCAACGCCAATGACAGCAGTACTGTTTGAGCGCGGGCCGCCATGACTACTCCTCGCGCAGATCCTGGGAAAGTGGCGCATGCGCCATGCGCCATGCGGGGTAGACAGCGGCCACCAGGGCGGCGATCAGCGCCAGCGCGATGGCACTGGTGATCTGTGCGGGATGCAGGTGCAGATCAATCTGCCAGCCAAAAGCGCGGCGGTTGATGACGCGCACCAGCAATACGGCCGTGAGCACGCCGGCCGGTAGCGCCGCGAGCAGCGCCACCGCGCCCATGAACAGCGTCTGCGCCATGATCATCAACGCCGCACCGCGGCGTGTCAGGCCGATGACGCGCAGCAGTGCCAGTTCATGCGTGCGGCCCAGCTGCCACGCCAGCAGCGCACTGAGCAGGCCAAGGGCTGCGACGCCGGCGGCCAGCCAGTTCAGCACCCGTGTGATGATGAACGTACGGTCGAAAATGTTCAGGGAAATGGCGCGCACCTGTGCCGGGGTATCCACCTGCAATGCCTGCCGGCCGGCCGCGGCGGCATACAGGCGCTGCACCACGGCCGTCACATCGGTGCCGGGCGCGACCTGCATCGCGAGAGTGCTCACCGAGTCGTCCTGCCACAGACGCCGATACACGGCGCGGCTGATGCGCACACTGCCGCGATCGTTGCCATACTCGCGAAACACGCCCACGACCCGGAAACTGCGCAGGCCCTGCCCGGTCCGCAGCTGCAACGTCGCGCCGACATCCAGGTTCAGGCGATAGGCCAGAGGCTGCGCCAGCAGCACCGCGCCGGCCGCGAAGTCCCGCCACACATCCGCACTGGAAGCCGTCAAATCGACACCGGCACGCAGGGCCGGCGTGCTGTCCATGGCATCCAGCACCACCGGGCCGCGATCCGAATCCACCACGGCGCGCCGGCTCGCGCTGTAAGCGGCCACGCCGGCCACATGCACCAGGTCCGCTGCAAGCGGGGCATCGATCCGGCGCTCCGGCCGGGCAAATCCGGGCCCCGGCGCCCCCACGTAGATATCCGCCGGCAGCGTCTGCGCCAGCCAGTCGCGCAATGACTCGCGGAAACTGTCGACCATGATACTGATGCCGATCATCGCGGCCACCGCCATGGCCAGCGCCGCAATGGCCACACCCGTGCGGCTCAACGAACCGGCAACGCCACCCAATGCCAGACGCACGGGCGGTGATGCGCACACCCGCAGGCGGGCCAGTGTCCGCGCCGCAGCGTACAGCACGGCAGGCGTCGCGGCGGCCACGCTGAGCAAGGCCAGCACCAGTGCGGTGAAACCTGCCAACACGCTGCGCTGGGTGGTCACCACCAAACCTGCGCAGGCGAGCGCCAGCAGCACGCTCAAGCCGAGTAGGGCTAAGCTCACGCGACGCGCGCGCCCCTCGAGCGCCGAGGCACGCAGGGCCAGCTGCGGCGCACTTTGCACCGCCTCCAGCGCCGGCACGGCGGCGGCGATCAGCGCCACGGCGAGCGCCGCGCCCATGGCCAGCAACGGTTCTCCCGCCGGCAGCGCGACGCTGTTGACCGCAACCACGTAGTACAAATCGTTGATGGTGCGCGACACCATTCCAACCAGTTCCCGACCGATGAGCGCGCCCGCAACCAGCCCCGACGCGCCGCCCACCAGCGCCAGTCCCACGGCCTCGAATGCAATGATGCGCAGCAGCTGGGCGCGCGTGGCGCCCAGCGCCCGCAGGATGCCGAGGCTGCGCCGCCGCTGCACGATTGCGAAACTCATCGTGCCGTACACCAGGAACAGGCCCACGAGCAGCGCCAGCAGTCCCAGCGCCCGCAGGTTCGTGGTGAATGCCTGCGTCATATCCAGCCCGGCCCGGGCGCGCTGCGTCGCCACCGCCACGTTTACACCCGCGGGCAACTCATGGGTCAGCTGGGTCAGCTCCGCCGCGGCCGCCGGACCGGGCGGCACGTTCAGGTCGATCCGCGTCAGCCGGCCCACGGACCCCAGCCACTCCTGCGCGGTCGCCACGTCCGTCAGCATCACCGCATCCAGGCCGGTCGCAGTCCCGCCGACGACCCCCAGCAAATGCGCCGACAGCGCGTGCCCGCCCGCATCGACACTGAAGGTTGCTCCGGGCCGCAGCCCCAGCTGCCTGGCCCGCTGCGGCGCGAGCACCACCGCGCCGGTGCCGGACAGCCACTGCGCCAGTGCGTCCGCGGACCCCAAAATGACCGGGCCCGTGCCCTGCGCGGAAAATCCGGCCGCGGCCAGCGGATCCACGCCGAGCAGTTGCAACGATTGATCCGCGACCGTCACATATCCATCGACGACGGGATTGGCGCGCACGTAGTGCAAAGTGCGGGCCAGATGTACGTACAGCGCTTCATCGATGCCGGCAGGACCGCCGTCCAGTTCATGGGTTGCCGGTCCCTGCACGCCCGCCAGCGACAATTCAAAGGCGCGCGCGGCGCTACCGGTGGCGACGTCGACGGCCACGATCGTGGCCACCCCCAGCGCCAGACCCAGCAATGCCAGCAACAGCTGCACTGGATGGCGCGAGAGGTGACGGAAGCTCGCCGACCACAGCATGCCCATATGGTTTACCGCAGCGTGCCCTCGCGCAACGTCAGACAACGATCCGCACCGGCGGCCAGCTGTCGATCGTGCGTCACGAGCACCACCGTCGCGCCGCGCTCACGCGCAAGCTCGCGCAACAAAGGTGCAATCTGCGCGGCCGTCATTTCATCGAGATTGCCGGTGGGCTCATCGGCAAGCAACAGCGCGGGCTCATGGACCAGGGCGCGCGCCAGCGCCACGCGCTGCTGTTCGCCTCCGGAGAGCACATCCACCGGTGCGTGCAGCCGGTCACCCAGTCCCACGCGTTCCAACAGCGCGCGGCTGCGACGCCGCGCCTGCGCCGCGCCAACGCCGTCCAACGACAGCACCAGGCGCACGTTCTCCTCCACATCCAGGGTCGGCAGCAAATTGAAGAACTGGTAGACGAAGCCGACCCGGCGGCGCCGAAACAGCGTGAGTTGCGGCTCGCGCATCGCGCTCAACTCCTGTCCATCAAAGATGACCGTTCCGGAAGTCGGACGGTCGATGCCGCTGATGAGATTCAGCAGTGTGGACTTGCCCGAGCCGCTGCGCCCGATGATGACCGTCTCGCTGGCCGCCGCGATGCTGATGCTGACCCGATCAAGCACACAACGCCGGTGCTCACCGGCGCCGAAGCTGCGACTGACCGAATCCAGGATCAACACGCGGCATTGGCACCCGGGTCATAACGCATGGGTTTGGTCACCCCCATGCGGGTGAGCTCCCGACGCAGCGCCTCGCTCAACGCGGCGTATTCGACCCGGTCGAACGGGGGCGCCGTCTGCCAGTCGTACGCCCAGGGATGCGCGGTGCGCAGTGCCTCCGGCTCCTCCGCATAGCGCGGAATCACGTGCGCGTGCAGTGCCGCTTCCAGATTACCGAGAATGGCATAGTTGATGCGCAGCGCATTGGTGGCTTTGAGCAACGCATCGCCCAGGCGCGCCATGTCCAGCAGGAACTGGCCACGCTCCCGGGCCCCGAGCGCGTTGAGAGCCGGTACTACCGGATCGGGCAGCAGCAGCACATAGCCGCGCACGAACTGGCGCTCGCCGAAGACGACCCAGCCGCAGAACAGGCGTGCGACGACCCGGGGGTTCTTGCCCTCGCGCGCCGCCACGACCTGCTGGTGAATCGCGGTCGAGCGTTCAGCTTTTTCACTCTTCATCGCGCTGCCTCCACGTCCAGGCGCAGCAGTGCCGGTCGTGTGTCATTGAAATTGCGGTGGCCGAATGACCCCCGCCCGGAAGGTTGGCAGAGCGCCATGGCCAATGCGACGCCAGTACCCAGCCAGTGTTGCAGAGAATTTCGCGGATCAAACGGGAATCACCGTGCCGTGATCGGCGGCCGTCATGTTCACGGATACCACCGTGGCCTTGGGGAAGAAATTGAATTCCGAGGCGCTGGCCCAGGTGTAGGCGCCCATTGCCCGACCGACGATCAGATCCCCGACTTCGAGCTTCGGCAGCAGCAGGTTCTCGGCGATCACATCGATGCTGTCGCAGGTCGGGCCCGCGAGCACCGAGGGTAAGGGGTTGGATCCGGCGCGCAGCGGCTCGACGGGATAGCGCGCGTGGTCATACAGCTGCCCGCTATACGAGCCGTACAGCCCGTCGTCCAGGTAATACCACCAGTGGCCCTCGCGCTGCGCACGTCCCATGACGCTGGCGACGCCGATGGCGGCCGGACCGGCGATGAAGCGTCCGGGCTCGGCAATGACCCGGAGGCGCTTGGGAAGCCTGGCGAGCTGCTGCCGGATCGGGGCGCAGAAGCGCGCGATGTCCGGCACCGGGGCGCCGTAATCGATGGGAAAGCCACCGCCGATGTCCAGGGTATCCAGGGTGCCGAGCTTCTCGCGCCGCGCCGCGGCCAGGAGTTTGCCGCACGCCTCGATGGCTTCGACGTGCTTGGCCGGATCGGCGGCCTGTGAGCCCACGTGGAAGGAGGCGCCCTGGACATCCACACCGAGGCTCGCGGCCAGGCGCGCCAGCTCCAGAAAATGTTCCGGATCGCAACCGAACTTACGCGACAGATCGCACACCGCGCCGGGGCTGCGGAACGACACGCGCAACAGCAGCCGCGCGCGCTGCGCGAAACGGGCAAATTTGCGGATCTCATCCGGATTGTCGGCCACAAACGTACTCACGCCGAATTCCATGGCGTTGCGGATGTCCTGGGCGCGCTTGATCGGATGGGTGTGGATGCAGCGCTCGGGACTTGCGCCCAGACTGCGCACCAGCTGCACCTCGCCGCTCGTTGCCAGGTCGAGGTAGCCGCCCTCTTGCATCACCACCTGGACAACGGCCGGATGTGGCAATGGCTTCAACGCATAGTGCAGAGCAACCTTCGGCAGGGCCTTCGTGAGCTTGCGCAGCTGCACCCGGACCCGTTCGCAATCAATGATCAGGAGCGGCGAGCCGAACTCGGCGACGAGGCGGCGGATCTGTGCGGGTTCAAACGGGTCCTCAAAGCGCGTGATGCGCGAACGGGTCGGCATGAAAAGTCTCGCAAGGGGAATTGGAGCGGGGTTATGGCAGCACGGCACTGGCGCCGGTGTCATCACTTTCGGTGACCCGAGTGGCCGCGCGCAGCAGGCGATCACGCGCCGCGTCCCAGCGCTCCCCTGCGGGCAGGTCCTGCACCAGGATCTGCTGGCAACCGGCGGTGTCGAGCGCGCGCAGGTTGGCATACAGATCATGCGCGTACTGCTCGGGGCGCCGTCCGGCATTCACCCAGGTCACATAAGCGTGCGACTTCAGGGGCAAGCGCTGCGCCAGCACGGCGATACGGGTACCACCGCTGGAAGCCGCGGCGGCCTGCGCATCGATTTCCCCCGACGGCACGACGCTCATCGGGGTGGTCGGCGCGTAGTGCGACGGCAGGCTGCCCGGCACCCGGGAGCTGAACGCATCGGCACCCACGATGAGATCCGGCGCCACCTCGCGCAACTGACTGGCCGTGACTGCGCCCGGCCGCAGCAGCCGCACCTTGTCGCCCTCGCAGGCGACGATGGTGGACTCCAGACCGATCTGACTCTCCCCCCCGTCCAGCACCATCCGCACGGCATCACCCAGCTCATCGCGGACATGCTCGGCGCGGGTGGGACTGAGGTGGCCAAAGCGGTTGGCGGATGGAGCGGCGATGCCGCCACCGAATGCGGTCAGTAACTGCTGTGCCATCGGATGCGACGGCACCCGGATAGCCACGGTATCCTGCCCCCCCGTGACGATGTCGTGGACATTGGAGGCCCGTGGCATGACCAGCGTCATCGGGCCGGGCCAGAAACGCTCGGCGAGCTTCGCGGCCGCGGCGGGTACCTCGCACACCCAGCGGTGCAGAAACTTGGGGCTGTCCAGGTGCACGATCACCGGATGGCTCACGGGACGGCCCTTGGCCTCAAAGATCTTGCGCACCGCGGCCGGGTTCTGCGCGTTCGCGCCCAGCCCATAGACCGTTTCGGTCGGAAACGCGACAAGATCACCATCGCGCAACGCTTGCACGGCAGCATCGATATCGACCTGACTCGCCCGGACAACCTTCACCATGGGCGAATTCTACCAAGGCTTGGGGCCCGCTCCGTGCTTTGTGCGCGACAGGCCCAGATGCGTTCCTGGGGCCGTTTCACCCGCGCAGATCGCGCCTCAGGCTTGCCAGACACCGCAATTGTTGCGCGGGCACTACTCCAGCAGCTGCCGCTCCCAGCCGGTAGCGGTGCGCCGGACCTCGTAGGCCGGGAAGTAGTGCTTGTCCAGTTTCAGGGTGATCACCTCGGCCGCGTCGTTCCAATTCAAGGTCTTCAGCCTCAGGGATGAGCGATCCGGGCGTCCGCTGACGGCCTTGAGGAAGGCATCCAGATCCGGCGTCGGCACCCCATCCACTTCGACGATGCGCCGCCCTGGGTACAGGCCATAGCGGGCCGATGGGGAACCATAAGTAAAGAAGGCGACATACACACCGTACGGAGCGATCCCCCGCTGGGCCGCAATCGGACGCTGCGGGGCCTGCAGCGTCGCGCCCGCCCATTGCACGACCCGGTCGATATCCTGGCCATTGAGCGCCGCCGTTTCGATCGTCAATTGCACGGCGGCATTGGCGCGCCACACGGTGACCTTGACGGTCGGCGCATCGGCAACCGCCTGTTCAACTTCCGCAAAATGCGTGACCGTGCGGCCGTCGATCGCCAGCAGGATGTCACCCTGTTGCAGCAGACTCGCCGCGTTCGAGCCGCCGACCAGGCGCACCACCATCAGTGCCTGGCGCTCATTGCCATCGTGCAGCTCCAGTTTCTTAAGCCACTCCTCCGACAGCCCGAGCTGCCGCGCATCGGCCAGCTGCATGGGAATCAACTCCGTCTCCAGGCTGTGCAGCGGAGTGCCGGCATGGATGTGATCGAGCATGGTGGCCACACCATCGATCGGAACGCCACGATTCTCCTGTGACAGTTCGCGACCATTCTCGATCGCGTAGCTGGACCACAGTCCAATCACCTGACCGGCCTCATTTGACAGCACCCCGTCGTAGTCGGTCGGCGGGTTCACCAGCTGTGCGACATCCAGGTTGGTGTCGCGAAAACGCATGGAGCGCGACAGCGGCAGGGCCAGGGGATCGACGTTCGCAATCTGGGTGTTGCGCGTGTGCGGCTGCCCGTCGGCGCTCAAACCGACCACCCATACCGGATTGCCTTCATGCAGCGCGCCCGGGGCCAGGGTCGCGCTTTTCACGGGCGTGTCGCCAATAAGCGCCGGGTCGTAGGCCACCACGGACAGGTTGTGCAGCGGATTGACATACACCACACGACCGGGCACCTGGAGGGTCCCGGCGAAGGTGATCTGCACATTGCCCACGGACACCGGCACCGTGTTGCGGTCCACCACCACCAGGCCGCGCGCCGCATCCACGATCAGTCCGGTGCCATGAAAGCTGGTTTCCGTGACCCCGGATACCGAGTACGGCATGTCATAGGTGACGAATACCAGCGAGGGGGTGAGCTTCTTCAGCCGCGGATCCGCGTACATCGGCAAGGGGGTCGAGGCGGGCGCCGGCGGGGGCGCTGGCGCCACGGGGATCAGATCGGTGCAGTTCCACAATCCCACCTGATCGTTGCGATGGCAACGTCCGGACAAGAACCACTGCCGATCCATGCGGAACGAGCGCAATTGCGTACTGCGCGGCGCATCAAGCGAGAAGTACCGCACCGTCGCACGCGCGCCATCCCCGAGCGTGTCGAGGATTTTCTGCAGGTCATCGAGGTTGTTCACGGGTTTGCCGTTCACCGCCACGATGACCGAGCCGCGGGCAATGCCCGCCGCGCCCAGCGCATAACCAGGATTCGCCACGTACACGCCCTTGACGGGCACATTGAACTGGCGGGCCAGTTCGTATGACAGATTGTTGACTACGCCATCGCCGAACTCCAGATACGAGTCCGGCGTGATGGCATTCAGGTCCGTGATGGGAAGCTTCGCGGTGACGCTCTTGCCACCGCGCTCCAGGGTCAGTTCGACCGTACCGCCCACATTGTCGTCCAGCAGCGCCTCCAGCGGCTCGAACTGTGTGACATAGCGGCCGTTGACGCGCACCAGGATGTCGCCGGGCTGCAGCACGCCGCTGCTGGGTGACCCGGGCAGCACTTTGCTGACGACCAGCATGCCCGTCAGAGCCGGAAAAGCGCCGCGCACGGCGCGCTCGGTCGCCGCATCGAGCCCGAGTCGCTCGAGCTCATCGTAGGGAACGTAGCTGAAGTCCGTGGATAGGGTGCCGCGGGTGACCGGCTTGCCCTGCTGGATCAGTTCGAGCGCCCGGCGCACCCGCCCCAGCGGCAGATAGAAGCTCGAGGCGGCGCCATTGGCGCCTCCGGCATTCAGGGCGATCACCCGGCCGCGGATATCGACGACCGGTGAGCCGGAGGAACCTCCGGAAGTGCCCGAAGCCGCCTGCAGGTAAAACGTATTGAAGTCGTTGTACTTGTACAGACCGTATACCGGCGCATCGCGGTCCAGCCGTGCCAGGGTGCCGGCGAGAATCGACAGCTGCTCACCGGCGTTGTTGCCGATGACGCGGATTTCAGTGCCGACCTTGGCTCCCTCGGGGTACAGCGGCAGGGCCTTGGGCTTGATGAAGTGCAGCTTCGAGGGATCGTAGTGATACAGGCCGAAGTCGTGGACCGGATCGCGGTACACCGGATACAGCTGTACCTCCTCGCGATTCAGGAACGTCGCCTCGGCCGTGACGGGCCCCGGCGTGACGACATGACGGTTGGTGAGGATCAGTCCGCGCTCGGCATCCACCACAAAGCCGGTGGCCTGCGCAGTCGCGTTCCATTCAGTGTCAAAGGCGCGCGTCTGGTCGATATTGATGGCGACCACGTTGCTCACGATGCGCTCGAGGGTGCCGGACCAGTCGGGATTGCCCTCCGCCGCGGTGGCCTGCTGGGCCAAGGTCGCGGGTTGTGCCGTGGGCGGGCTGTGGGCATCGGGCTTGAGCGCATCGGAGGCGCTTTGGGCCACAGCGGGCAGCAGCCACACGCAGGTGAGTACCGGCACGGCCAACGCACAGCGTAGGGTTTTCATCAACGAGCGATCAGTACCAGCAGCCACGTCACCCCCAACAATACAAAAGACATCAATACCGCGGCCGAACCAATATCCTTGGCGAGCCCTGCCAGGACATGCCGTTCCAGGCCGATGCGATCAACCGTGGCCTCCACGGCGCTGTTCAGCAACTCAACAATGAGTATCAGCAGCATGGGGGCAACCAGCAGCGCCCGCTCCACCCCCGTCCGGCCCAGCCACAGACCCAAGGGTATGACCAGAACGCTCAGACCCAGTTCCTGCCGAAACGCGGCCTCCCCGCGATAGGCGCCCCGCAGGCCTTTGCAGCTGGCTGCAGCGGCCCTGAGGATGCGGGTGAGGCCTTTTGGCTTCTCGCGGACCAGCGTTTCCGAGGCGGACATGCTCTTCCCAACGGTTATTTTGCCGTCATGTTAAGCGGTACAATGCACTCATGTCGCATCCACGTCGTAAATCGCTCGTAACCAACGTTGGGGGTATCCGCGTCGGCGGCCCCAATCCTATCGTCGTCCAGTCCATGACCAATACGGACACGGCCGATATCGCCGGTACCGTGGAACAGGTCAGGGCCCTCGCCCGCGCCGGCTCCGAACTGGTGCGCGTGACGGTGAACTCGGCCGAAGCCGCCGCGGCAGTCGCCCCGATCCGGGAACGGCTGGACCAGCTCGGCGTCAGTGTGCCACTGATCGGCGACTTCCATTTCAATGGCCACAAGCTGCTGCGTGAATACCCGGGCTGCGCAACCGCCCTGGCCAAGTACCGCATCAATCCGGGCAATGTCGGTCGCGGTACCAAGCGCGACCCGCAGTTTGCGGAAATGATCGAAATGGCCTGCCGGCATGAGAAGCCGGTGCGCATCGGGGTCA
>DATDIL010000161.1:0-38958 GCA_036521075.1 Steroidobacteraceae bacterium
GCAAAGCCGGCCTCTTGCACATATCCGCGGTACATCTTGGTGTTCTGTTCAGGTTGCACCAGATTTAACAGTGCGCCTGGAGCTGCCCGGCCAATCCCGGGTACGCTGTCCAGCCCCGCTAGACTGGGTCGGAAAAATTACATGGCGTGACAGGCAACCCACTGCCGACCGGTCGGTCAGCGGGCTGATTTTGCTTCCCCGAAACCGCCATTCGACCTCGGGGTTCCGAGGCGTATAGACTCTGCGGAACACGTCCAAGAAAGCCGGGTCACGTCCATGACCTCATCTGGTCCATAACAACAATGGGGTCCCGCTTGCCCGACATCTTTCTTTCCTACAACCGCGAGGATCAGGGGACCGCCCGTCGGTTTGCCGAAGGTTTTGAGCGGGAGGGTTTCAATGTCTGGTGGGACGTGACCTTGCGTTCGGGTGAGGCCTATGACCAGGTGACCGAAAGGGCGCTGAGGGAAGCCAAGGCGGTGGTTGTCCTGTGGTCACGCAAGTCGGTCGAGTCCCGTTGGGTGCGCGCGGAAGCGACCCTGGCGGATCGCAACCGCACACTGGTTCCCGCGATGATTGAGCCCTGCGATAGACCGATCATGTTCGAGCTGACTCAGACAGCCGACCTGTCGCGCTGGACTGGCGATGCGGCCGACCGGACGTGGCAGGCTTTCCTGGCTGACGTGCGGAGGTTCGTGGGTGCGGGCGGCGCGCAGCCGGTACTGGCCGCACCGAGATCGACCGTGGCCGCCGACGGTCGCGCATCCTCAAGAGACGCACGGCCCTCGCTCGCGATCCTGCCGTTTACCAACCGCTCCGGTGAACGGGCCGACGATATATTCGCCGACGGTATGGTGGAGGACCTCATCGCAGCCCTGTCCCTGAGTGGGCAGATCAAGGTTATTGCGCAGAGCGCCACGATCGTCTATCGCAAGAACGTCAGCGATCTGCGCACGATCGGACGGGAGCTGGGCGTCCGTTATCTGCTCGAAGGCAATGTGCGACGCGTGGGCGCCAGCCTGCGCGTCACCGCGCAACTGGTCGAGGCGGAAACCGGGGCGATTCTCTGGTTGCGGAAATTCGACCGCCCACTGACCGACCTTGCTGCCCTGCAGGAGCAGCTGGTGACAGAAGTGGCGGGCCATCTCGGTGTGCAGGTCGAGCGGCACGAGACGGAAAAGGTGCTCAAGAAACCCGGCGATCTCACGGCCTGGGAAACGGTGATGCGCGCGATGTCAGTTTCCGGAAGATTGAGTCCGGAGGGGCTTCGTGCAGGCGTTGCGGATGCACGTCAAGCGGTCGCCCTCGCGCCGGACTATGCACTTGCCCACGCCGTTCTAACGCACCATATGGCGACTCTCTACATGCATGACGGCGGCAGCGATGAGGCGATGGCACGCGAGTGTCGAGCCCACGCGCAGCGAGCGCTGGCGCTTGACGGGAACGACTCAACCGTTCTGACGATGGTTGCAGTGGCGCTGCTCTTCCTTGGATCTTGGCATGAATCGTTGGCGTACGCCCGGCGCGCCGTGGACCTAAATCCCAATATTGCCTTGTGTCATGTGAATCTTGCGCTGATATGTCTGCGCTTCAATATGCCCGGTGAAACCATCCGCCACGTCGACGCCGCCGAGATCCTTGCGCCGCGCGGCTACCAAACTTACCTGGCGTTGGGATACAAGGGGCTGGCGCATTTCCAGGCAGGGAAGTTCGCGCAGGCCCTGCAGGTAATCGAGGAATCGCTGCTGCTCTACCCATACATGTTTTCACTAAAGGACAAGGCTTTGTGTCTGGAGAAGTTGGGGCGGCATGAGGAGGCCTGCGAAGCGATCCGTCACTTGCGCGAGGCCGAGCCGTCCCTGAGCCTCAAGGGAATCGAGGGGGCCAATACCCTGGTGTTTGCTGCGGAGACTGCGCAGGATATGAACGCGACACTGCGCAAAGTGTGGCTGGATCCAACGCTGGAATCGTCGGGGATATGACGGCTAAGTTGCCCGGCGCGGCGGGCGCGCCACCACCCCCGCGCGCGCGACTGTGCCTGGGCGTTACCGGGCATCGCGAAGACAATGCCGCCTTTACGGGCCAACGCGCCCGGATCGAATCGGTCCTGGCGCAGATTCTGGATTTGATCGCCGCGGCCGTTGCGGCCGAGCCGCCGTTACGCGCTGCCGACGTCGTTGCCCCAACACGACTTTATTGCCTGCTCGCCGACGGGACCGACCAGCTGGCGGCGAATGCCGCGCTGACACTGGGTTGGGAGCTGGTCGCACCGCTCCCCTTTGGGCTTGCGCTCAACGTCGCGATCAATGCTCACCCGGTGTGCGCTGCGGAGGTGAGTGCGCTGCTGGCCGGTCCTGACGACGCCCACGCGTGCAGCGTTGCCACGTGGGACCGGGCTGCGCGCATCCACGCCCTGGCGGACAGGGCGCGGCTGTTCCAACTTGCCGACCGCGACGCGGTGATCAGCGAGCTGCTGCTGGCAAAGCTGCAGGATCCCAATGACGTCCGCAAGGCATCCACCTTCGCTGCCGAGTCCTCACTGCGGGTGGCGCTCGCGGCCCGGGTCATGATCGAGCAGTCGGACCTGCTGCTCGCCGTCTGGGATGGCGTCAGCCGGGCTTTTATCGGTGGCACGGGTCATACCATTCAGATGGCGCTCGAGGCCGGTGCGCCGGTCGTGTGGATCGATGCCAACCAGCCCGATGACTGGCGGATTCTTTTTGGTCCGGAAGCACTGGCCACCGTTCATGCCGGCACGGGCGTCCGGGAGCAGGACAATGATCGGGGCGCCGAATTGCAAGGGCTCGTGCGCCGGGCGCTGCGCCCGGCGGCCGCGCACCGGCACGGCGATCGACACGGGCGCGGCTCGGCCGCAGGCGCTGAGACTGTGGCTCAGGAACCGTGGCCTGTGCGCAGCCGCCCGATCTGGCAGCTGTACCGCCGCATCGAGGCCCTGTTTGGTGCGGAAAGCCTGCGGCTTCGGTTCAGGAATCTGCGCCAGACCTATGAGACACCCGAAGCCATCGCCTCGGGCAGCGCGGCCCGGCTGCTCGAACAGGCGCGCGCGCTGCCGGGACAGGCGCCGGGTTACGTGGCGAGCGTCGAAGCGGGCATCTTGCGCCGCTTTGCCTGGGCGGACGGGGTGTCGGCGCAGCTGTCGGATGCCTATCGCGGCAGCATGACTGCCAACTTTCTGCTGGCACCGTTTGCGATCATTGGCGGGATTGCCTATCTGCCCTTTGCCAGCTCGCACGAGAAATGGCTGTTCGCCCTGTTTGAACTCGCGCTGTTGACAGCCATTCTGGCGATCACGGTAACCGGGCAGCGGCGTCGCTGGCACGGGCGCTGGTTCGAAACCCGCCGCGTGGCGGAGTACCTGCGGCATGGGCCGATCCTGCTGCTGCTGGGCGTGGCGCGCGCGCCGGGGCGCTGGCCGCTGGGAACCGATACTTCCTGGCCCGAGTGGTATGCCCGCCACGGACTGCGGGAGGTCGGCTTGCCGCGACTGATCGTTACACAAAGCTTTTTGCGCCGGGCCGTCGGTGAGCTGCTGCACGATCACGTCATCCGGCAGCGCGACTACCACTTGGCCAAAGCGCGGCGCCTGGCCGCCGTGCACCGCAACCTTGACAGGTTCTCCGAGGTTCTGTTCACGCTGGCCGTCGTTTCCGTGGCGGGTTATCTCATCCTGAAAGGCGGCGGGGCGTTGCAGCTGTGGCCCCAGGCGATCGCGGAGCAGCTGTCGTATGTCTTTACATTCTTTGGCGTCCTGCTGCCGACCTTCGGTGGCGCGATCGCGGGTATCCGCTATTTCGGCGATTTCGAACGCTTCTCAGCCATTTCGCGGGTGACGGCCGAAAAACTGCAGGCCGTGCATATACGCATCGCGCAATTGCTCGCCGCGCCGGATAGCGCCCTGGACTACGGTCGGTCGGCGGATCTCGCGCATGCCACCGATGACGTCGTGGTGAGCGAAATTGAAAGCTGGCAGGCTGTATTCGGCGGCAAACATGTGACAGTACCGGTTTGAATCGGGCCTCGGGCTGAGTTAGCGAGGCACCCGAGGAAGCTTCTTTGCGTCCTTGGCGGCCGGGTATTGCGCAACGTTGAGCTGCATTGCAAGAAACGTGTAGTAACCCACGATTCCCGTCATGTCGACAACACCCTTCATTCCCAGGCGAGACTTGGCGCGCTCGAATGTCGCATCGGAAACTTGCTTCTTTCGCAGCAGTTCGTCGGTGAAGTCGAACACCGTCTGTTCATCAGGGCCAGGGCTCATTACACTTCGTGGGGGCATATTGTGTGGCCGCGGCGGTACATATCCGCTTTTGATCGTGCGCGGGAAGTAAACGATCACGCCACTTTGAACGGTACGTCGAACGCGATTTCGGGCCATACACCTCCACTCAACTGGACAGTTTCATACAAGGACAGCCACATGCGGTACTTCGCGTCTGCCGTTGGTGCGCCCTGCGCGCCGGTAAGGTTACCGATGGCCACGGCGCTGTGCGCTGCCGTCTGCATCTTGGCGATCTTTGTGTTCCCACGTGCGGCTCGGGCAGGCGAAATCGCGCTACCAGGACTTGCAGCGCTCAAGGCCACATGCGCCTCATTGCCCGGCAGGACCATTGCCGGCGTTACCGTCACCGCCGCGGTCCGATTCGAGGCGGTCGCCCACGTCACGCCCGCGGGGCTCTGCAAAGTGTCCGGAACGCGGGCGCCCTTCCTGGACATTGAAGTTGATGTGCCGGACAACTGGTCCGGACGCTTGTTCCAGGTCGGCGGTGGCGGTTTCGATGGTTCGATTTTCGCCGGTGAGACCGATACCGCAGGTGTGATCACAGCGGTGAACCCGGTCATCGCAGTGCAACGTGCGGTTTATGCGGCCTCGAACGGCGGCAATCGCGCATCGGTGCCGGCGCAGGCGGCGCCGGGTGTATGGGCAAGCGGTACGGCCGATGGACGAGCTTCCAGCACCGACTATGCCTACCAATCGGTGGGCACCACCGTGCATTTCGCCGAAGGGGTGATTCAGGCATTCTTTGCAACCCCTGCGAAGTTCAGGTACTTCAGCGGGTGCTCGAATGGCGGCCGGGAAGCTTACATCGCCGCAGAGCGCTGGCCGAATGAGTACGACGGCATCGTCTCCGGCTGTGAAACCGAGGACATGGCCGGGCTGGTGACGGCGTGGCTGAGCATCGCAAGCCGCGCGACCACGCCGGCGGCACTTTCCGGGCCCCAATACCATGCGGCCTACACGTCGGCCGTCGCGGCCTGCGACGCCCAGGACGGATTGGTCGACGGCTACCTGACGAACGCGGCAGGCTGCAGGTACGACCCGGGCGCGCTGCTGTGCGGCCTGCCGACGGCAAATGCGGATCCGAAACTGTGCCTGACGGCGCCGCAGGTTCAAACGCTGCAAAACCTGATGTCACCGCTGAAGCTGGCGGATGGCACGGTCATCTACGCAGGGTTCCCCTGGGCGGACTTCTCCTCCTCAATGAGCGCCTTCGGCGGGTTGGCAAGCGTAAACGCCTTCCTGGCGACCCACGATCCGTCCTGGATGACGCCCGTCAAACAGGCCACTTTCAACGTGGATGTCGACTATCCGCTGATCCGCTCCGGCCTGTCGAAGGCCGGCATGGATCATAACAAGGCGGCGATTGCCGCGTTCGTGGCGTCCGGCAAGAAAATTATTTCCTGGCACGCCAATGGTGATCCGCTCCTGTCGTCGAAGGAGCACGCACGCAACGACGCTCTATTGACGAAATTGATAAAAAGTCGCGGCGTCACCGATCCGGCCACAGGCGCCCGCTTCTTCTTGGTACCTGCCAACTCGCACGGCCTTGGTGCGGTTCCGGGACAGATCGATTGGGCGGGCGCAATCATCGACTGGGTAGAAAAGGGAATTGCCCCTTCGCAACTGACGTTTACCTTCAGCACCTCCATGCCATTCAGTAGCCCCGCGCCAGCCGGAGGGGCTGACACACGGCAGCTACCGGTGTGCCTGTTTCCAAAGGCGCCTCGGTACAATGGGGTGGGTGACACCAACGCCGCCGGCAGTTACACCTGCACATGATCCGTGCGAGCCATCGTGAACACTTCCACGAGGAAGTTTCGCGCACGATCGTTCACGCCAGCGACGTACGGTTGCAGTAACAAATCGACGATCCGCAGAGACGACTCTGGATTCGCTACAAACGCGTCACGGGAATCGACCGAAGGATTGCCATTGACCGCGAGCATGATCGCAATCCGATCGTGAACGAAAAACAGAGCATTACGCCACTGATCTCAATTGACGTGTCTCGCGCAATGCAGACAGTGGTGTGCCTTGAACGACATATGGTCGACCACAGTGAGTGCGCCGCACTGTTCACGATTGGCAGTAGACCTCCGTTACGGCACATTGACTCCGTGAGGCCATCTTCGCGGCTGTGGTGGAACTCATCCGTCTTCGAATGCGTGCCGCCGCGACGTGCGCGATGGCACCGTCGCCGTTGCGTTGACCCGACGGCGCACCCGCCCAAGCTGCAATACCTGGCCTTGTCGCCGGAGCGCGTCCTGTATCCTGACGGCTCACTCCATTACCGCAAGGTTCTCCGGCGCCTCCTCTGCTCTGGAACTTAGACAGGTGAGGCTTTCAATGGCAATTCAGCTTGCCATCCTTGAAATCACAGTCATCTGGCGGCCCATACTGCGCCCAGTAGTCGGGCAGCTTCAGGCGCGTCACGAGTGCCTGAAAGCGAGGATCCTGCCGAAACGGGCGCATTTCCGCCGTCCAGATCTCGCTCAACTCGTATCCGCCGCTACCGGTCCTGTCCAGGCGACGATCCAGAAGCCCCCCCATCAGCTCATAGGCCCCGTCGAGATCCTTGACCATCGTGAGCGCAGCGACGAAGAACATCTTGATGCGCTCTTCGTCCCGGCTGGTCAGCAGCCGGGGCAGGAAATTCCGCAGCGCCTGACGTGCAGCAGCTTGCTTCGCCGGATTGGCGAGGGCCGCGCAAAACGTCTGTATCACCTGTCCGCCGCCGGCATCACGCAATGGTCCGGAGAGAGCCTGCGTCGCCCACTTGGCCGCTTGGGCGTAGCTCCGAGTGCGCAAAGCGCGGCGTACGTAAGGCAGCGCTTCCTGACTGTCCATTGGTGCGCCGTTATTTGCAAGTTCTTGGAACAGCTCGGCGAACCTGATCGCCTCCGTATCATGTCCCAGCAGCGACTCGGTAACGGAGAGTTCGTTTAGCGTATAGCCATAAGCCGGCGCGAGATGATAGGAGACCATCAACTCCGCCTCATCCTGATGGAGCCTGCCGGCCGGCCGCAACAGCCACGTGCTGTGAAAGTCGCGATAGTATGAGTCGTTCGCGCTCGTAGCCATGGTGGCGCGGTAGCTCTGTTCCGCATCGAGCCACTGCCGGCGCAATGCGTGCGTCATTTCCAGAGTGGCGTTTCCTTCAGCCGAGTTCGGATCGAGGACCAGCGCACGCGCCGCGTCCCGCTCCACATCGCTGAGCAGCGCTGCAGGACCATCGCCCATCACTGCTGGGAAGGCGCGTAAGGCAGCCCGGTGCCCGAGCGCATCGGCAAAGTCCGGGTCGCGCACCAGCGCCTGATCGACGAACGCGAGGGCTTGATCTAGGGTTGCCTGCGTTCCGCGGAAGACTTCCCGGGACTGCAGATACAGGTCATACGCCTGCACATCCCGGGGCGCAGCTGATTGTCTGACGGGCGCCGGCAGATCCGTGTTCACGTATCGTCGTAACGCCTGGACAATCTGCGCAGCCAGGTCGTCCTGCAGCTTGAACAGATCCGCAAACTGCCGGTCGTAGTCTTGCGACCATACCTGGTAGCCGCTCGTGGCATCCACCAACCGGGCACTGACGCGCAGGTGTTCACCGGCACTGCGCACGCTGCCCTCCAGGATCGTCGCAACGTCCAATTCGCGGGCAATGCGGCGGATATCGCTGTTGCGTCCCTTGTACGCAAACGTGGAGGTGCGCGCCGGCACCTTCAGACCCCGCACCTGGCCCAAGGTGTTGATAAGCTCTTCGGCCATGCCATCGCCCAGGTATTCCTTCGCCGGATCGCCGGTGAGATTGACGAAGGGCATCACCGCCACCGATGGGCGCGGGGCGATCCCAGAGCCCGGGTGGGACGCCCTCACGTCGGCAACCAGCGCGCCGCTTGGACGTTCGAGACCCCACCACGTCGCCGCGGCGCCCATGGCTCCTAAGAGCATCAGTACCAGTAGCGCCTGAGTCGCGCGGCGCCTCTTCGGTGCAGGCGCGACCGGCACTGCAGCCGGTAAAGACCCGGAAGCGCCGACCTCAGCCTCATCTCGCGGCGTCCCCGGCGTCGTCACCGTGAGTGGCGGCAACATTGTCAGTGGCACAACCCCTGCCGCGATGCGGTAGCCGAATCCGCGCAAAGCAGCGATGTAGCGCGGATTCCCAGCGTCGTCCGCCAGTGCGTGGCGCAGGAGCTTCACGCGCTGAGTGACGGTTTCCGGATTGACGACAACCGACGGCCAGACACATTCCATCAATGCCTCGGTGGACAGCAGGGATGGCGAGGCCCGCACCAGTGCCATCAGCAGGTCGAATGAGCGGCCGGCAATCTCAAGATCCCGCCCATCACGAGTTACCCGACGCACTCGCAGATCAATCAGCAGGTCTGCGACCTGGTAGCCACTCACCGCGACAGCCGCCGCGGATTCTGGTCCAGCGTTCATGCGCGGTATTGCTCAGTATGCGGGCCGCCGTCAGCGCGCGATTTCACTCTACGTGGCGCAATTCCGGCTTGCAACCGGCTCCGTATGCGGGTCCTTCGCCGAAGCTTCATCGATATTTCACTCTGATGATCGCCGATCTTCACGCGCCGCAGTGGGCGCGCCGCCACGATGGAACCTCACCGGGCTTTCGGGGACTGGAGCATACATTCGTGAGCAACGCAGTGCACAAGGAAGTCCGGAATCGTGAGATAGGCGCTGAGCACGGGAGGCCGCAAAGATCGGTAGTTGCACTCAGATCGATCGGGATAACAGCAGCAGCGATTCTCGTCGCGACACCTTGTGCGGCGCACCATTCCTTCGCAATGTTCGACCAGCGCCGGTCGGTCACTCTGCATGGCATCGTCAGGGATTTTCGCTGGAGCAACCCCCACGTATTCATCCAGCTTCTGACCACAAGCGATGCCGGCAACGTGGATGAATGGAGCATCGAGATGACCAGCCCGGAGCACCTGTCGCGCGTTGGCTGGCGGCCCGGCACTCTGAAGCCGGGTGACAAGGTCACGTTAATCATCCACCCGATGCGAGATACAACCAAGGGTGGTCAGTACCTGTCAGGGATTGGTCAGAATGGTCCCCTGCTCGGCAGCCCGGCTGCTGCAACGTCGACTGGAGACAGCAAATGACGCAGCGCAAGTACCGGATCGCGCTGAGCCTTCTGTGCGCACTGGGCGTCGCAGCCGCCGCGAGCGCTGCGCACGATTCAGCGAAGTCTGCGGCCGGCGCTCCCCAGGCTCAAGCCTCGATCCGCACCTCTGGATATGCGGCGTTGCCGGACTGGTTCGGCCAGTGGGAAATCGTGGGGCTGACGCCGAGTGCCACGGGCGGCTTTGAGCAGTCCCTTGAGGACGCTGTGCAGGCGACGAAGCGGTGGGGACCTCCGCCGTACAAACCCGAGATGCGCGCAGTATTCGACCAGGTTGGCGCGCAGTTCAAGCAGGCAAGCGACGCGGCTCTGGCGGGAACACCGGACCCGGGTCTTCGGCACATCTGCACGTTCGGGTATCCGGCGGTCATGCTCACATCGCCACTGATGTTCGAGATTCTGCCGACTCCGAAGGAAACAGCCATGATCTTTTCCGGGCGTGAGATGCGGCACATCTACACCGACGGCCGAGCGCACACCGCTAAGGACGATCTGTGGCCCACATTCTGGGGTGATTCCATCGGTCATTGGGACGGCGCGACGCTCGTCATCGATACGATCGCGGTAAGTTCCCCGTACGGCCCCGGAGGTCCGGGTATTGCGGTTAGTGGCGGCGACGGCACAGAACTGCGTCTGATTGCCATCCTCAGCCCCGATGCGCACTTCGTCGAGAGGATCCGGATGACCGACAAAGATCATCTGGAGGATCGAATGACCATCACCGATCCTGTCATGTTCACCGCACCCTGGCATATCAGCCGTCAGTACCGCCGAGTCACCCACATGAACCGGATGGTTCACGAAGACTGCGAGGGTGAGGATCGCAATCCCATTGTCGGTGGCCGCTACACAATTTCACCTCCGCCTCCTGCTGCGCGGTAGCCGTAACTTCGCAGCAGAACCGGGTGATGAGAATGAAGCGGGTACTGAAATGGATAGGGATCGTCGCCGGCGCACTGGCCGGTCTGATCGTGATCATCCTTGTCGGAGCACTCATCGCCTCGCAGGTGATGCTTGCAAAGACCTATCCGGAAATACCCAGCCCACTTCGCGCAAACACAAACACTGAGGCCATCGCGCAAGGAGCCCATCTGATCGCTATAGCCGGATGCAGAGTTTGTCACGGCAACGATCTTTCCGGAGCGAAACTCGACTTTGCGGGGCTCGATACACCGAATCTTACCGTCCTCAGCAAAAGCTATTCGGACGCCGACTTCGATCGCGCGCTGCGTCACTGCGTACGTCCGGATGGCAAGAGTTCAGTGATCATGCCCTGTGCAGCGTATGCGGCACTTACTGACAATGAGGCCGCCGCGATCATCGGGTACCTGCGCACGTTGCAACCGACTGGCGTGGCGTCCTCACAGATCCATCCGGGGCCGCTGCTGCGCCTCGCCCTTGTTGCAGGACAAATACGCCGAGGCACTGATGACATTGCACTTCTCAAGCCGCCGATCAATCTGGGATCGCACTACGAGGCCGGGCGGCACCTCGCGCGTCTAGTCTGCGGGGAGTGCCACGAACCGACTCTCAATGGTAACCCGCTGTTTCCTTCACCCAATCTGGTGATTGTCGCCGCATACGGCCGTAGCGACTTTCACACTCTGATGCGGACCGGCAAGGCCCTGGGCGGCCGTGAGGTCGGCAAGATGTCCGAGGCCGCTCGCGTGCGGTTCAAGAACCTTACCGACGAGGAGGTCGACGCGATCTACCAGTACCTTTTTGCGCGGGCGAAGGCTGCGGCATCTGGAGTTACGTCATGAGGGCCTGCCGCCAATGGTGATCCGCTCCTGCGGTCGAAGGATCACGCACGCAACAATGCCATCTTGACGAAATTGATAGAAAGTCGCGGCGTCACCGATCCGCCATTGGCACCCGCTTCTTCCTGGTATCTGCCAACCGGCGTTGGCGCGATTCCGGGACAGATCGATTGGGCGGGCGCAATCATCGACTGGGTAGAAAAGGGAATTGCCCCTTCGCAACTGACGTTTACCTTCAGCACCTCCATGCCATTCAGCAGTCCCGCGCCAGCCCGGGAGCCTGACACACGGCAGCTACCGGTGTGCCCTGAACGACATACGGTCGACCATTGTCAGTGCGCTGCACTGTTCGCAGTTGGCAAGCGTCAGCTCCTTCCCGCCCGCGAGAGCGGCGACCAGGCAGACCAGATGCTCGAAGCTGATGCGTGGGTCGGTGACCAATTCGCGGTAGACCTCGAAGGCCTGACACAATAGTTCGCCGCGAGAAAAGTTGATCAGTGCCTGCCGGTTGTTCGCTGTCCCGATGCGTGGCAGCAAGCCGAGCAGGCTGCACAAGCTGGCCAGTAGCGAGCTTTCCTCCTGGAGTTTCGGCGAGCGCATGAAGAAGGCGCTCTGCTGTGGTGATTTGCCGCGCGGCCTCGATACGGCAAAGCCGGGTTCTTTCATATATTCACGGTACATCTTGGTATTGTGTTCAAGTTACACAAGATTTAACAGTATGCAGTAGCTTGCTAAGCTGTTGTATTTGATACGGTTTCATCATCATTGAATGCCGTTAGTTGCGGTATCGCTGAATTGAGAAGGGCCCGAATCGATAACTCGGCGCCGGCGGGCAACGTCGGTCGAGTGCTGAGGCGTACGACACATAAGTTGCTCGTCCTGTGTCTTGTCAGGGGGGAGCGAGGGTCACTTTGCCGCTGATGATCGGATTGCGATCGTTTTCGATGCAATTGCTGCCGATCATCCGATCGAGGTTCATTACCCGCTTGTAGCGGAACTTCAAGTGCCATGGGGCGGTGAATCGCAGCGGATCATCGATCGTCAAGTCCTCTTGCATCGCATCTCGGTCGATCCGGCGCAGGCGCTCGGTGAAGTGTGCCTGTGAGCTCAATTCGGCAGTCACTCCCGAGGCGTTTACGGGCATGAGGGGTCCAGGTATGCGCGCGATGGTGTCGATGACCAGGGTGGAGCCCTCCCAATGTCCAATGGAATCACCCATCTCTGTGGGCCACAGATCTTCCGTTTTCGGATGAGACCGTCCGTCGGTGTAGACGTGCCGTACGTCACCGTCTTGGAACAGAAACAGTGTCTCCTCCGGTGTAACCATGGCTTGGAACATCCCTTCTGGTATCGGCGAGTCCATTACAACTGGAAATCCCATGTGGCAGGTCTTGGCGCTTGTCGAGGATTCTCGTGGGTGTGCCGCAGTGGCCAATCGTTGGACTGCATCCACATATTTTTTCTGCCACTCTTGATTGTAGGGAGGTTTTTGCATGAGTTGCATGCGCTTGAAGAACGCTTGCTCCACGGGCGATTCGGCAGCTACAGGCGGCGCATCCGTAGCGTCTGACTGCGGCGCAGACGGCGGCCGCCTGAGTGATCGGGCGAACTCGCCGGAATCCAACGACGCCGACAAGTCCGTCTCCCAAAGACCCGTCCAGTTAGGCAGGGCAGCGAAAGTGCGGACGCGTTGCGGCGAGCTTTGCTGACCGTAAATCGGATTCGCGAATAGCGCCACTGCGATCGTGATCCAGATTAGCGTCTTCATGATTGCGGTCCCGCTATTGTCCTTTCAGGTGTCAGAGCTCGGCCATCTGCGCTGACGGCCGAAACGAAGAGGCCGCCTTTTGTCCCGTCGCGGTTGGGGCGTACGACGACAGTCACTTTTTCGCCGGGCTTAAGGGTTCCCGGTCGCCACCCGTGCCGGTACATGTCTGAGGGTGACATCATCTCGACGCTCCATTCGTTCGTGGCGCCCTCGCTGGACACGACCAACTGAATGAAGCAGTGAGGATTGGTCCACTGGAATTCCCGCACCGCCCCTTGAAGACTAAGCGACTGTCTCAGCTCGAACATCGCGAAGGAATGATGCGCGAGGCACGGCGCTGCCACGAACAGCGCAGCCAGCGATCCTGCAGCTCCCGCTTCGAATTTGCGCCTCAAGGCGCGGGTCAGCTGCCGAGGCTTTGTCCTGACAGTCGCTCCTTCGTTGCGCCTTGGCTCTCCACTCCGCTGAAATTTCACGTTAATTTCTCCACAAGACCGCAATACACTGTGCGAACCTGATCTTGATGCTCGGGGCTATGGTCTTGAATGCAGTGCAGCTGAAGTCCCATGAAACGGAGCTGAACCTTTGATGAAGACCGCCCGTGGCTACGCGCTGGGGGACCTGCTGATCGACACCGGTATGCGTCAAGTCACTCGCGCGGGCGCCGATCTCAAGATCGTCGGCCTGTCGTTCGATCTGCTGATCGCCTTGGTGGGAGCTGCGCCGGATTTGGTATCGACCGAGCAATTGCTGCGGCGCGTTTGGCCTGACCTAATCGTCACCCCCGATACCCTCGCGCAACGCGTCAAGCTGCTTCGCCAGGGGCTGGGTGATACCTCGGAGGATCCGCGCTACATCGGTTCAATGCGCGGCCACGGTTATCGGATTCTGGCGCCCGTGAAGGAACTGAAGGAGCAGGAGTCGGCAGCCGCAGCCTCCGGCGAGCCCACAATCATGCCGGCGCAGGCCGATGCCGCTGCGCACACAGCGAACGCTGCTCTGCATGTTTTCTCGCCGGGTGCCGTCAACGGAGTTCGCCGGCGGTGGCCCGTTGTGCTGATCGTGGCGCTGCTGATTACGGTTGGCTCTTTGTGGTGGGCGCTGAAGTACCATGAGAAGGTCGGGGCAGGAGCCACGAAAGCCGATTCCCGACCCGCGGCGGCCCCGTCTGCGTCAGTGGCGGTGATGCCCTTCACCAATCTCACCGGTGAGCCCGGCAAAGAGTATCTCGGCGACGGCATGGCCGAAGAACTCATCAACGCGCTCTCCCAGGTACCCGGCCTAAAGGTACCCGCACGCACGTCGACGTTCGCCTATAAGGACCATGCAACTGACATCCACCGGATCGCTCAGGATCTGGGCGTTGCAATGATTCTGGAGGGCAGCGTGCGCAGCGCCGGTGAGCACCTGCGGATCAGTGCGCGTCTTGTGGACGCGCCAAGCGGCTTCGAGATCTGGTCGCAGGAATTTGACCGTCCGTCGGCGGATATCTTCAAGTTGCAGGATGACCTCGCCGCTCGCATCGTAAAGGCCCTGCGAACCCATCTGAACGCGCAGTTGCCGGCAGCAATCCGGCGAAGGGCGCCTACGCAGGACGTCCAGGCGTATCAGCTTTACCTTCAGGCTCAGGCGAGCGCCGATGGTTCGGCGGAGGGATTCCTGCGCAGCATCACCTTGTACGATGATGCGTTAGTGCTCGATCCATATTTCGCTCGGGCTCTTGCGGGGCGTTCAGACATGCGCATGGCGCTCGTGGCCATCGGGCATCCGCTTCCGCAAGGGCTTGAGGATGCCAAGCACGACGCCGAACGAGCTCTGTCCCTTGATCCGAAGTTGGCCGAGGCGAATTCGGTGCTTGGGGCGATCGATACTTTACAAAACGACTGGCTGCAGGCAGAGATTCATTTTCGAGCAGCGATCGCAGCGGATCCAAACGACGGTTATGGTCGTAGCCAATACGCTGTGTTTGCGCTTATTTCGACCGGGCACGTGAGCCAAGCCTATGCGCAGGCCGCAGAGGCATATCGTCTTGCGCCCGCGAACGCGTTTTGCATATTGGTGCTTGCGATCGTGAATTCGCTCAAGGGCGACGATGAGCAAACCGTAAAGTTCGCTGATTTGGCCATTCAATTGGGAGCATCGCCGCGGCAGTTTGCCGAGCCGTACTCTCAAGTGGACATTCGCCGTGGCCGCTACAAAGAGGCGGGCCTGCGCATCGCGGAGTCGTTGTCACTCGTGGCTCAAGGTGACGGGGGCGCTGGAGTTATGGCACTTGCATACGAGGCGCTCGGTGATCCCGTAAAAAAGCCGGCGGCCCGTGAGGCTCTCACACAGTTCATCCGTAAGCTTGGCTCCGCCGCACTAGATCCATTCCTGGGACCGGAGATGATGGTTGTACTGACGCAGCTGGATGCGCGGGACCAGGCCTTCGAGCTCATGACATTGGCGAACGACAAGATGGTGAGCAATGGATGGGTCCTCACACTTTGGGAACCGGCCATGCGATCGTTCCGTCAGGACCCGAGGTTCCAGCCATTGGTGCGGCGCCTCGATCTGATCAGCTACTGGAGACGGTACGGGCCACCCGACGGCTGTGATCTGAAGGGCGATAAGGTGTCATGTCATTGATGTTTGCCGCGATATCACTCTTCACAATGCAGGCAGCTAGGTGCACGATAGATGGCTCGGTCCGATACGATCAGGGCCCCGCAGCCGCTGCAGTTGCTGAGCACGAGTTCATCACCCCGTGCCAGGGCCGTAACTAGGAACACTGCGTGTTCGAAGCTGATGCCGTGTGAGGGCATCAGTTGCTGATATACCTCAAAGGCCTGGCAGAGCAGCTCGCCACGTGCGAGGCTGGCCAAAGCCCGCTGATTGAACTGGGTTCCCGCCGGGGGCAGCACGCCGAGCAGGGAACACAAGCTTGCTAGGAACGAACTTTCCTCCTTCAGTTTCGGTGTGCGTGTGAAGAATGAGCATTGCCGCGGCGACTTGCCGCGCGGCCGAGATACGGCAAAGCCGGGAGGCGCAGCGGCGGACTCGACTGCTCCTTAGCAGGCGACAGGAAAAGATCGCCTCAGGTTCCCAGTACAATTAAGCCGTGCGCTTGCGCTGCCAAGCCGAGCGCTCCGTCGTGAGTTGCCAGTACCGGAACGACGCCAGTTGCATCCTTCCAGAGCAACGCTGAAGCAAGGTGAATCGCATCGAGGGTTCCCAGTTCCGTCGGCATCGGCTGCGCGGCGCGGTCCAGCACGGTCGAGTCGATTTCGATCAACTCCAGCGAATTGATGAGATTAAGAATCGTGGCGCGACGCCCGGCAATTTCGGTATCTGACAGTCCAGCGCGGATTCGTAACCGGTCCAAGGTGCGCAGACTTTCGGTCATAATCAGTGCGCTGGAAACTCCGCGATCGATCTGGCGCCACTCCGGCAAGGCATTCGGCTGTCCAAGAGCAAGGCGCAGCAGCACCGATGAGTCCACATAGGCGATCATCTGTGGCTCTGTCGCTCCTCCAGCAGCAATTGCACGACGTCGATATTTTGGATGAGAGATTTCTTTGGCAGTGCGACCTTGTTGGGCTTCGGTGCACTGGCAGCAGGCTTGCGGATACGCAGTCCGGGCCGTTCGCGCATCGGAACGATCTGCGCTACGGCGCGGTTGCGATCTAGGACGGCGATCGACTCACCGCCCTGTACGATGCGAAGAAATTCGCTTAGCCGCGACTTGAGTTCGGCGATACCCACTTCTTTCATGACTATATATGACTATAACTGGTCATATATTGCAAGGGCCAGTGCATCACAGCGACCAGCGTATGCCCTGGGGCTCACTCGGCTCCGCTTGGGCAATATTGGCAACGATGGCCCGAGTGGCACAGACGCCTCCCCTCGTCCCGAGCTGAAAAAGGGCGAGGCTTTCAGTGGCAGGTCAGCTTACCGTCCCTGAGATCGCAGTCATCGGGCGAACGCGGGTGCTCCGCGCTGTCGCCGAGGCTCTGCCGCAGCAGCTTGATACGCTGGGTGACGGTCTCGGGGCCGACGATGACTGCGCTCCAGACGCAATTCATCAGTTCCTGGGCCGACATCAGGTTCGGCGCAGCGCGCGTCAGCGCCAGCAGCAGATCAAATGAGCGGTCCGCAATATCGAGGGTTACGCCGAAGCGGGTCACCTGACGTGCTCGCACATCGATGAGCAGGTCATCTACCTGATAGGCGCTGGCAGTCGGCGTGTCCACGGGTAGCGGCTCCGCTTTCATTCACGGGATTGCGCACCTGGGTGCGAACATGCGCCGTAGATTTCATTCTGCGGGGCGGCCTACAGAGTGTCAAAGCGACCGACAGTTGCCGCCATCATGAAAGTTCACCGCAGCTTCACGCAACTTCAACGTTCCTTCACACATCGCGTCAGGCATCGCGACACGATCGCAGGCCCAGGACCATTCACGAGGCCGCGCGATGCCGAACGAGGCAGTTCTCTCTGCAGCAGGTCTTCGGCACGAGGCCCAAGTTCCACGTGCTGCGCGGGCGAGCCGGTACTTTCAGGCCATGTCGATATTCATGCTCGCCGTGGTCCTGGTCGGCTTCTCCCGCACCCTCTTCCTGAGGCCGCTGTTCCAGGTTCCGGCGATACCGTGGTACGCCTATGCACACGGTTCTGTGATGACGATGTGGTTCATGCTGCTCGTCGTGCAGAGCTCCCTGGTCGCGGCACAACGGACGGATGCTCACCGCCGCCTGGGAATTCTGGGCGCGGCGCTCGCAGTTGTCGTGGTGATTCTTGGCCTCCTGATTACGCTGAAGATACCCGGGCATTTCAAAATAGTCGGTTACACCTCCACCGGAGGACCGCCCCACCTCACTTCGCTGCCAACCGCAATCCGGGCCCTCTGGGGCGACATCGGTACGCTGACATTCTTTCTGGTCCTGGTTGCAACTGGCGTATGCATGCGTCGGCGTCCCGAGGTGCATAAGCGACTGATGTTGCTCGCCTCGATGACGATGATCGCACCGGCACTTGGGCGCGTCACGGAGTTTCCGGACCTGTCCGGCATCACCGTCGCTGCGCCCACAGTGACCGTTTTGCTCAGGATTGTGCCGATCGGCATCGCTTTGGGGTTGCCGCTGACGCTGGCGGCATATGACCTGCGCGGGTCACGCCGGGTGCATCCCGCGACTGCATGGGGCCTTCTCGGTTTCGTCGGGGTCGCGGTCGCAACGCGTGTCGTGATACCGGCGACCGCTGTCGGGGAAGCCCTGTGGAAAGCCCTCGGGTAATGCCACGGCCTGAATCGGCGCCCCCTCATGTCTGTCCAGGAGAATTGCATGCCCGTCACCGCACAGAGCCTGTTGAGCCATGCTCGGGAACTCGCCGCCCGCGCCGCGGATCGGGCGGTGGAGAGCGAAGTGGCGCGAACCCTGGCGCCGGATCTCGTGGCCGCGTTGCGCGAGATCGGCATCTTCCGCATGTTCGTCCCACGCAGCCATGGCGGACTCGAGCTTGAGTTCCCGGAGACGCTACCCATCATTGAAGCGCTCGCCTGCGGCGACGGCGCCATCGGCTGGACTGCGATGATTGGAAGTCACCTGCCGCTGTTCGCCGCACCGCTGCCGCGGCGCTCGTTTGATCAGCTCTATTCCAATGGGCCCGATTTAATCGGTGCGGGTGCAGCGGTACCCGCAGGACGAGCTGAGGTTACTGAAGGCGGCTTTGTCGTATCAGGCCGGTGGCCGTTCGCCAGTGGCTGTCGGCACGCCGACTACATATTCGGCTTCTGTGTGGCCATGAATGAGGCTGAGCCGGTTGCCGGTCCGGCCGACGGTGCTCCAAGCCTGCGCGCCGTGTTGGTCCCGGCTGGCGCTTGGGGGATCGAGGACACCTGGTATGCGGCAGGACTCAAGGGCACAGGCAGCCATCATGTGACCCTGAGCAACGTGCGCGTCCCGGAGGAGATGACCTATGACATCTTGACGACCAAATCCAACATTGCAGGCCCGCTCTACTGCGCGGGACCGTTCTTCTTGTTGGCGCTTCATGTGGGCGCGGTTGCCGTCGGCGTCGCCGAAGGGGCAATCCGCGATCTGGTGGCCAATGCGAACTCCGGTCGGCGGCAGCTGCGTGCGCGAATGGACCTCCGGGACAATCCGCTTCTCCAGCATGAACTCGGTCGAGCGGATGCTGATGTCCGCGCTGCGCGTGCGTTCCTATATTCGCAGTGCGAGAGCTATTGGCATACTGCCACCGCCGGGAAAATCATTGATTTCGCTGCAGGGGCGGCTGGACTCCAAGCGCTTGCATGGATCACGGCAACGTGCGCGCGAGCGACCGATCTGTGCTACACCCTGGGCGGCGGTGTCGCGCTGTACGAGAGCTCACCGCTACAACGGCGCCTTCGTGACATTCATGCGGTAACCCAGCATTCGTTTACTCATCTAAGGCGCTTCGGCGGGGTCGGACGGTTGCGTTTGGGATTCCCCGCTGTTCACCCACTGCTGGACGGCTGATGGCCCGTGGCTACCTGGCGAATCATTCCCCGCAATACGGGCAGCGGGCTGCACCGAAGGAGAAGCGCTCAGAGACGATCAGGGCCCCGCAGCCGCCGCGGTTGCTGAGCGCGAGCTCAGCGCCGCGCGCGAGGGCGGTGACCGCGCGGGCGTGATACGGCAAAGCCGGCCTCTTGCACGTATCCACGGTACATCCTGCGGTTCTTATTGTATCTGCCAGCCTGTTCGGACGGGGATTGCAGCAGGATCGGTCTCAACAGGAACAACCTGCTGAGACTCGACAACTAGCCGACTTCCCAATCCACCTCGCCACGCAAATCGGCGGCAATGCTGCGCAACTCGACGTCCAGCCGGTCGCGGGTGCTTCGGCGGGGCAGACGGAAGACAAATTCAACCCGCGCCTTTTCAAGCGAATGATGCTCGGCAATGATCCTGCAGCCGTGCCCTTGCAGAATGCTGCGATAGACCTCGGCGCAACTGCCGGTGCGATCCTTCGCCATGCCTTCTACCCGGATACGGTGGGGGGGCCTGGTATCGAAGACATAGATCAGAGCGAAGGTGAACAGCGTGATGATCACGGCAAAATGCAGCAGGCCGAGGCCCGCGGTCAGTCCCACCAGGGTAACGATGATCAGCCGCACCGTGTCGCGCGTCGAATCCGTTGCTGATCGGAAACGAATGAGACCGCCGATGCCGAACACCACCACACCGACCACGGTGCCGAATTCGCGCACGGCCACGCCAATCACCGCGCCGATCACCGCATACAGCACGTAGACGTGCGGCATGTCCGCCTCATGCAGCCCGCCTATGGTGCGCCGCGTCGCTGGGTGGTAGCCGATGAGGGCGCCCAGCAGAGTGGCCAGCAGCAGGATGCTGATCGAGATCGCAATGAATCGCACGTCTGTCAGGCCGGACCAGTCCAGCGCAGTAGCGGGACCATGCGTTCCGTCAAACAGCGCTTGACCCGGAACAGAATTGTCAGAGCTTAGATGTGTCACGACATACGGCCTCGGCCCTTCATGCGATCAATGCAGGCAAACTTTCATGAAATCGGCCACCTTCGACGGCGATCCGGCCGCCGCGAAGAACTCGCCGAGATAAGCGGCCGCGTCTCGGCGCGTCCGGTCTGTCAGCCCTGGCGTCTCATCGAGAAGGGCCATCAGTGAGATGCGGCGGGCGGAAATCTGCGCGAGGAACGCCTTGGCGTCCTCATTATGCGCACAGAAGCCGCGATAGCGCCGCACTTGCACGTTGACGACAAGGATGCCGTCCGGCGGCACGGCATAGGGCGCGTTGACCAGGCCGGAATAGTCAAAGTCATAGGGCACCGGGATCAGGCCCGTCGCTACGCCGGTCGCGCCCTTGTCGGCCATCAGGCGGGCATTGTGACAACAATCCTCGCCGGCCGGACCGGCCGTCATGGCCCAATCCAGGTTGCTGATCATGTACTCAAACACCGCGTAGCGCGCCGCGGCGGCCGCATCCAGCTGCGAGGAGGATATTCTTCCAACCCCTCTGAGCCGTCTTTGCCCATTGCGCTTCGCCACGTCATCGACATCCTCAATAAAAAATCCGAGCCGTGTGGTGAGGCCCCGTCCGTCATTCCGGGCATAGTCGATCCGCGCAAGTCGGACGTTGAAGCTATCCGGGGTCAGGGCACGGTACAGCCGGTAGGCGGTATATTCCAGCAGCAGATATTGCTGGAAGTCCGCCGAGCGCTGGCAATGGGTCACCAGCTTCAGCCGTTTCTGTCCCTTGAAGATGGAAGACGGTCCTGGTTTCTGTGTGAACTCCACGCGCAGGGGCGGGAAGGTACATATGTCTTCTCTGCGCCGCGTGATGCCGCGCACCGACAGGTTCACGGGCAGAGTTTCTGGCGCCGCGCCGCCAACCTTCAACACACCGGGGACCGGCTTGGCGGCGATGTTGCGCGAAATCCTGTCGAGCGGTCCTGTGAGAGTGAGGCTCAGCACAGCGTCGCTGGCAAACAACGGTTTGGGGTCATCGGCGGCGCGGATGGGATTTACCCAGGACAGGATGCAAAATGTTGCCGCGGCGAGTGCCATTTTCACAATCAGGCCCATCACTGTGCTCCCTTTCTTGAAGGTTGCTGAGATCGTGCGACGGCATGCGGGAGGGGCGTCCCATCGACTATGTCCAGATAAGAGACCGTCCCGCCGTAGAAGGCCGATATTCCAGTATCAATGCAGATCAGCTTTCCTTCCTGGAAGAAGGCGATTCCCGACAGGATGGGCGTGTGACCGACCACGATTCGCCTCGCGCCATAGGCAGACAGCAGGGCATCCAACTGATTTTCGCTGGCTGGCTGAATCTGGGCCGGCGTCTGCGCCACGAGTGTCTCGCCGTTGCTGGACGCCGGCGGCTGCGCGAGTCCGCGATACCAGAGCGGACCCTGGTCGTCATTGTCGATCGCCGTAGGATCGGTGTTTCGCGCCGTCAGCGCGGCTGCGGCGCGGACATTGATCTGCGCCACCGTCAAATCGAGATAAGCCGGGCTGATGCCGCCATGCACAAACAGCGTGCCGTCCAGCAGGACGACAACCGGATTTTTCACGACCCATTGACCGATCTTGCCCCGATCGCTCCAGGCGATTTGGTGCTCGATGCGCCCGAGTGGGAACGCTTCGAACCAGGCTTTCTTAATCGCGTCGTCGCTCATCTGCGGGTCTTTTTCGCGATAGGCCATTTCGATAGCAGGCTTGTTGGAATCGTAGACCTCCTCGCGCCGCAAGGGCGACTGGCGGTCGGCATAGCCGGCATAGTCGGCAACGGAGACATAGCGCAGGTCGCCGGTCAGGTTCATGGCTTCGTGATTGCCGACCATGGCAATGACCTGACCGTGGAGGCGGGCCGCTTCTTTCTGCAGCCGCATGAGATCCTGGATGATCTCGAGCGAATTCGGGCCGCGATCGACGACGTCGCCGGTCTGGATTAGGATCGTATTGCCGCCGCTCCAGTGACCGCTGGTATCGACCAGGCTTGCGGAGCGCAAGATGTCCCGCCAGGCGGAGAAATCGCCATGTAGGTCTCCGACCGCAACGATCCGATGCAAGGGGGCGGCTGTGGCAGGTACTCCCAGGAGAAGCACCGTTGCCAGCAAAGCAAGGCGCGACCAAAAACCCCGCAAGTGCGACCCCCTTTTTTTGTTACTTTCTCGCCCCGGAGAGTGTTGTCCAACTTCCGGTTGTCGTGCAAGCATTGCCGACGACCACCATGGGGGCCCTGTCACCGGCATGTTGAAGATCATGATCATCCGGCATGCGGAAAAGCATCAGCATGGCAGGCACGACCGAGGCATCACCGAAGACGGCCGTGCTTCGCACCACGAATTGACGGTGCGCGGCTGGCAGCGAGCGGGCGCCCTGGTACATCTGTTCGCACCGCCCGGCGGGCTGCCGGGTGGCTGCAGGATTCACACGCCCCGCTCGATTTTCGCGTCGGATGCTACCAGAGACAGTCCCAGCCTGCGGGCGATGCACACGGCCGGCCCGCTGTCGGCTGCACTGGGTATCCCGGTCAATCATGCGTATGCGGAAGAAGAAGAGACGGCGCTGGCGGCGGTAGTGGTCGCGGCGCCATCTCCGGCGCTGGTCGTGTGGCACCATGGTGCCATTCCGCGGCTGGTTGCGGAAATCGCCGGCAAGCTGCCGGGTTGCCCCGTGCATTGGCCAGATGACCGGTTCGATCTGATTTGGGTTCTGGAGCGCAACGCTCCGCGTGCGGGCTGGAATTTTTTCCAGGTCACCCAACGATTGCTTCCGGGTGACCGTACCGACGCGGCGGCGCCATGAATGCAGTCGCCGCCGGCGTCGCGGCCATCTGCCACCTCGGACATCTCGACACCTGTGAACCCCATATGATGCTGCATGGCAGCAACCACCGTACGGGCCAACGGGTGCGCAGCGCCATGCAGTTACGCGCTTGGAGACGAATAGTGACTGAACCGGCTTCGCGGTTGCCGCGGAGCGATCTGACGCATTTCGGCTTTCCAGGCGTACGGGTCGTGCGCATACTGGCGCCCAGCGGAGGCGGTCGTACCGTGAATCCGGCGTTCATGCCGCAAAAAGGCGCGTTGGTCGCATTCTTCCTGCGAACACTTATGGAAAGTTTTAACTTCTCGGTCGCCCTAACGGCTTGCTGCGGCAGGATGCACATCTCGCACCAGGGCAGAGACATTGCAGCTGCACTCTTCGCTGTCCCGGCCCTCTGAAGACGCGATCCATGCCCACCGGTAACGTAGCGATACTTCCCAGCACCACCTTGGATGAGGATGCCTGGGAGGACCTGTTGAGCTTCATCGAGGAGCGGCGGGTGATTCCGATTGTGGGGCCGGAGCTGCTGCGGGTGCAGACCCCGCGTGGCTCACGGCTGCTGCTTGAGTGGGTTGCGGAGCGGCTGGCCGTGCGGTTGAACGTGGATGCAGCCCACCTGCCCGAGCGCTACACCCTGAACGATGTGGTGTGTCTGTTTCTGGCCGGCAGGGGTCGGCGGGAAGAGGCATATGTGCGGCTGCGCAGCATTCTGAAGGAGGCCCAGTTCGAACCCCCGCCGGCACTGCGCCAGCTGGCCTCGATCACGGACTTCGAACTCTTCGTCAGCACCACCTTTGACTCACTCCTGGAGAGTGCAATCAACCTGGAGCGCTTCAGCGGCGCCGCCTCCACCGAGGTGTTCTCCTACGCTCCCAACCGGGTCGTAGACTTGCCCGCCGAACGCAGCCGGCTGCCCCGCCCGGTGGTGTATCACCTGTTCGGGAAGCTGTCCGCATCCCCGACGTATGTGATCTCGGATGAGGATCTGCTGGAGTACATCTGCGCGCTGCAGAACGAGAGCCTGGTGCCGGAGCGACTGTTCCATGAGCTGGAGCACAGCCATCTGCTGGTGATCGGCAGCAACTTCAGCAACTGGCTGGTGCGCCTGTTCCTGCGCATGGCCAAGCGGCAGCGACTGTCCGACCCGCGTGATGTGGGGGAGGTGCTGGCCGATGACCGCAGCGCCGCAGATGATCACCTGCTCGCCTTCCTGCAGCAGGTGAGCGTGCGCACCCGGATCTACACCGGGGCGGAGCGCTTCGTGGAGGAGCTGCACGAGCGTTGGCACAGACGGCACCAGGCAAGTACCCCGCTCGTCGCTGCAGCCCCCACCCGCTTCCTGCCTCCGGCGCGGGAAATGCCCGATAACGCGGTGTTCATTAGCTACGCGCGCGAGGACCTGCCGGCGGTACAGCAGATCAAAGCGGGGCTTGAGTCAGCCGGGATCACCACCTGGTTCGACATGGACCGGCTCGAGGCCGGGGATGACTATGACCGGAAGATCAAGAACAACATCGCCCGCTGCTCCTACTTCATCCCCGTGGTCTCCCAGACCACCCAGCGGCGGGTGGAGGGGTACTTCCGCCGGGAATGGAGCTACGCGCTGGATCGGGCGCGCAACATGGCCGAAGGGGCCCTGTTCATCCTGCCGGTGAGCTTGGATACGATGAGCGGGACGGATGCGCGGGTGCCGGAGCGCTTCAAGGCGCTGCACTTCACCGAGCTGCCGCACGGGGAGGTGACGCCCAGGTTCGCGCAGCGCATCGCCGAGGCCATGCGGAACCGCCCTGCATGAGCACTGATCCTACCGATACGGCCAGCTTCCGGTCCGCCGCCCCGGACATCGGCGCGCCCAGCGTTGATGCGGACAACCCGTGGCTGGGCCTGGCCTCCTTCACCGAGGCGACCCGTGCGTACTTCTACGGACGCGAGGAGGAGGTGGCGGAGCTTGAGCGGCGGGTGCAGCGCAAGCTCCTCACGGTCCTGTTCGGCAAGTCAGGGTTGGGCAAGACCTCGATCCTGCAGGCGGGGCTGGTGCCGCAGCTGCGCGCGGTCGGCTACTTCCCCGTCTACCTGCGCATCGACTACGGCCGGGACAGTCCTGAGCCCTCCGAGCAGATCAAGCAAGCGATCGGACGGGCGGCGGCCGGTCACTGGACGCACACCCAGGGAATTGCCCCGCAGGAGTCGATCTGGGAGTTCCTCCACCATCGCGATGCGGTGCTGCAGGACCGCACCGGCAGGACCCTGGTGCCGCTGCTGATCTTCGATCAGTTCGAGGAGCTGTTCACCCTGGCGCAGCACGATGAGTTCGGCCGTGCCCGGGCCGCACGCTTCATCGAGGAACTCGCAGACCTGGTGGAGAACCGCCCGCCGCAGGCACTCGAGGCCAGGTTCGAAGCGGAGGAGGGTGCCGCGGAGCGCTTTGACTTCTCCCGCAGCGACTACCGGGTGGTGATCGCGCTGCGCGAGGATTACCTTGCCCCGCTTGAGAGCTTGAAGAGGCAGATGCCGAGCCTGGCGCAGAACCGGCTGCGGCTGGCCCCGATGACCGGCAGCCAGGCGCTGGAGGCGGTGCTCAACCCGGGCAAGGCGCTCGTATCCGAGGAGGTGGCCGCCGCGATCGTGCGCTTCGTGGCCGGGGGTTCGGAGCTTGCCAACGCGGAAGTGGAGCCCTCGCTCTTAAGCCTGATCTGCCGGGAGCTGAACGAACAGCGCTTGACGCAAGGCCGCGCGGAGATCTCCCTGGATCTGCTGGCCGGCTCTCACCAGAGCATCCTCAGCAGCTTCTACGAGCGCGCCCTGGCGGATCAGCCCGCCGCCGTGCGCAACGTCATAGAAGATGAACTGCTGACCGAGTCGGGGTACCGGGAGAACCTGGCCGAGGAGCGGGTGCTGCGGCACCTGCAGGTGGCGGGCGCCACACCGGATGCCCTGGCGGCACTGGTGAACCGGCGGCTGCTGCGCATCGAGGAGCGGCTGGATGTCAGGCGGGTGGAACTCACCCACGATGTGCTCACCGGGGTGGTCAAGGCCTGTCGTGATCAGCGCCACGCGCGTGAGGCGCGCGAGGCCACTGAGCGCGCCCTGGCCGAGCAGCAGGCTCGCGAAATTGCCTCACGCCATGCGCTGCGGCGGGCGCGCACCATCGCTACCGGCTGCACGGTTCTGGCGGTCGTCGCCGTCGGCGCGGCGCTGATCGCGTTCTTCAATGTACAGCGGGCGCGCCGCGCCGAAGTGGAAGCGCAGCAAACAAGGCTGATTTCGGAGCAGGGGCGCAACCAGGCGCAACGGTTGCTCGGGTTCCTCACGGACGATTTCGTACAGGAGCTCGCAAGCTTCGGTCGCTACCAGGTCATATTGGATCTGTCACAGCGCGAGATCGACTACTTCCTCGCCCTGCCTCCGGAGCTCAAGGATCCGCAGACTGTGCGCAACGGCGCCCTCGCGCTGGAAAATCTGGCGCAGGCCGAGTCGTTCGTGGGCGATTGGCCCAAGGCGACCAGCAGCGCGACTGCGGGCATCGCAGCTCTCGAGCAGTCAAAGCGCGGCGGTGACAGGTCGGATGTGACCGCCGTCGTGCTGGGGCGAGCGTACTTGCTGCGGGCACAGATCGCCGGCATCCAGAGCTTCTACGCGGTGGGCAAAGCGGACATCGTTCAGGCCGTGGATCTGCTGCGTCCGCTTGCAACACGCGCCAGTGCGTCGGTCGATGCCCGTCGCGCTTACCTTGAGGCGCTGATTACGCTCGGCGCCGAGGACGTGTACGACAATAAGGATGAGGCAGCCGTGCGCGAAGAGACCGAAGCACGGAAGGCTGCGGTCCAGCTCAAAGGGGGCCACGACAATGTGAGTCTGGACGCCGACTACGCCAAAGCGGGAGTGCAACTGGTCAGTGCTCTGAACGCCATGGGTCGCACGGAGGAAGCGCGTAAGGTTGCCGAAGATGCCATGAGGGTCGTCGACCAGGTATTGGCGGAGCGCCCCCAGTACGGCGATGTCCTGGCGGCGAAGGAAAATATCGACAGAGCACTTCTCGGGGTGGCCGCCAACGATGTGGACTGCAACGCCGGATTGCAGTTTGCGCTGCAGGCCGCGCAGGCCAGTGAGGCAATGGCCCGGCTTGAGCCCGGAAATCTGACCTACGCTGCTGACCTGACCCACGCGTACCATGATCTCGCTGACCAACTCTGGGGTCTCGGTAGATACCACGAGTCGATCGATTACTCGCGAAAGTGGCTCGCCGCAGATCGGCAGCTCAGCTTAACCGGCGACATCAGCGTCTTTCCGGGTGTAGCCCTTCTTCTGGACGGGATGGCATATGAACAGGCGGTAATCGGTGATTGGGCCGGTAGCGAAGCCACTGTCGTCGAGGTGCTGGCGCTTGCACACAAGGGCCTGATGCGCTTTCCTGACGATCAGAACATGAAAGGTCTTATAGACAATGCCGCCGGCTTCCCGCGAGCAACCGTGGAGTACGAACGCGGTAACTTCGCGGCCGCGCGGCGCATCGCGCACGATGCACTCGCGCAGCTGCGGGCCACTAAGCCAGCGGGCAGGCTGCAGACGGAGCTGGTGCATTGGTACTCATTCAAGATCGGTGCCTTGGAGGGAAGCGCGGAATACGCGCTCGGGGACTACGCGACTGCGGTGGAGACATACCGTGCGGCGCGGGCGGCGCAGGTGGGCTATGCAACCCTTGACATCGGCGATCAGCGCGTGGTGGCCTATGTCGCGACCGGCCTGGCGATGTCGCTGGCACGAGATGGCAAGCGGCAGGAGGCTGCCCAACTGATCGGACCGATCGTCAACATGTATCGCACGCTGGACAAGAAACGTCGCGGCGATGAGTGGGTACCGCTCGAGCTTGCCGGCGCCCTGTATGCACAATCCCTCACCGATGACCAACAGAAGGCCGCGCTGCTGCGCGAGGCGGCGCAGCTCGTTGACCATTTGGCGCCGGCCGTTGCCGGGCTGCACTCTACGCGCGCATGGCAAGCTCGCATCGAGAATGCGCAGCGGTCGACTCACCCATAAATGCCCGTTCCTGCGATACCGCCAAGCGCGACGTCGGAGGATTTGCGGGCGGACCTGACGAGCTTCATTGACGAGCCGCGGCCGATTTCAGTCTTGGGGCCGCAGTTGCAGAGGGCGAACGGGAAGAGCTGGATCACGCAGGCCATAACACTAAGCAAAGCCAGGATCGCGATCAAACGTTCATGCAACTGAGCACTGACACCTCGCCGCCGGCCAGCGCGCCGGCAACCGACGGGCGCCTGCCGATTGTCGTCGGCGTCACCGGACACCGCCACCTGCGCCCCGTCGATCTTCCCCGTTATCGGGCGCAGGTCATGGATTTATTCGACCAATTGCGACAGCGTTATCCCACCACGCCGCTGCGCGTCATCTCGGCGCTGGCGGCGGGGGCCGACCGTGTCGTGGCGCAGGTCGCGCTCGAACGTGGCTACGAGTTCGTCGTGCCGCTACCGCTTGAGCCGCGGGACTATGAGCGCGACTTTCCGGACAGCGTGGACGAGTTCCGCGCCCTCCTGCAGCGGGTTTCACCGGAGCAGGTTTTCGTCTGGCCGCGGGCGGCGGCCAAGAACGATTCGCAGTGGTGCGAGTCACGGGAGGAACGCGATCGACAGTACCGTGAAGTCGGAGCCTTCGTGGCCCAGCAAAGTCATATCCTGCTGGCGATCTGGGACGGTGTGACGGACGACGGGAGCGCTGGGACGGCAGGCGTCGTGGCCTTGAAGCTGGGGAAGTCCGGCGCCCGCCATGCGATCGCGAAAAGCGCCCTTGATCCTGAAGACAGTGGTCCGGTCTATCACGTGCACGCCGTCCGATCCGGAGACCCGGCGGATGCTTCGCCGCCAGCGCAATGGCTGTTCCCGCACGACAATGACGCTGCGCTATTTCACACCGTATGCAGTCGCCTCGACCGTTACAATGCAGAAGCCACGCATGAACGGATACGCGCGCGTCTGCCGGCGGCCGCGGCATCGCTCCTGCCGGGGACCGATGCGACCGCGAGTGGGGATCGCGTGCTCGCAACGGCATTTGCGTGCGCCGACAGCCTCGCTGTGCATTATCGACGCATCACGCAGCGGGTGCTGCGTCTGACCCTGCTGCTGGCCGGACTGCTGGCGCTCATTTTCGAGGTCTATTCAGAGGTACTGCCCCTGCGCATCATGCCGCTGGCGTACCTGATGTGCTTCGCACTGCTGGCGCTGGTTCTGCTGTGGCATGGCCGACTCGATGCGCAGGGAAGGTACCTGGACTATCGGGCCCTCGCGGAAGGGCTGCGCGTGCAGTTCTACTGGCGCCTCGCCGGTTTGACCGACAACGCCTCCGCTTCGTACCTGCGCAAGCAGCTCGATGAGCTTCGCTGGATCCGAGAGGCGCTCAGGGCGACCGGCGCGGTGCCACCGCCCGCGGCCGCGGAGCCCGAGTTGGCCCTGAAGTGCTGGATCAGCGACCAGTCGACCTACTACGTGGCGCGCGCGCGCGTGCTTGAGCAGAAGTCGTTGCTGCTGGAACGCTGGTCACGGCTGTTCCTGATCATGGGCCTTGCGGCGACCTTCGGTCTGGTCGTGTTCTGGAATGCCCTTGGGGAACTCGCCACGCTGCATCACTGGACGGTGCTGATCATGGGCATTGCGCCTGTCGGTGCGGCGCTGTGGGAGGCGTATGGCGAACGCAGCGGCGTGCGCACACAGGCCAATCAATACGCGCGTTTTGCTTCAATCTTTCATCGCGCCGAGCTCTTCTTTGCCAAGCTCGAACTCGAACCGCCGACGCCCGCGCGCCGTCACGGGGAGCTGGTGCTGTTGCGCGAGCTGGGGCGCGAAGCGCTTATCGAGAACGCCGACTGGGTGAGGCTGCTACGTGACCGCCCGATCGCGCTTCCCAAGGGTTGAGGAAGCGACGCTCGTCCGGGGCCGCGTTGATTGCGCCGGTAAGAACCCTAATTCGCGCCGCCTGCCGCTCGCCTGCGTGGGGCTGCAAACGGCCCAGATTTGCGCGCGCCCCGTCAATTGACCGGCACCGCTCTAGCGTAATCGATGGCGCTTGGCGCCGGAGCCGTCAGGACGGTACGGGCAAGATCCGCCGCGTTTTCGATGGTTACCCGCCCGCCGCTGAATTGCGCAGCTTCGAATGAGCCCTGAGCTCGGAGTTAATCGCGTCGATAAAGTTGCGGTCTTCACGAGCGCCATCGAGCATCGCGCGGCATTCGATGGCATACAGGGTGAGCCGTGAACTCACCAGATCGGTGGCATTGATCAACCTGCCGATGAGGGCCTGATACTCAGCCAAGTCGGCGGCCGCAAGCCTAGCCAAGTCCGGCACATGACCGATCTCCACGAAGGCCAAGCCCGTGCTGGAGGGGTCGAATCGGTCGTTGAAAGCGTTCACGGCCGCCATTGCTTCATCCATCCGATTCATAGCGGCCGCAAGAAAGCCACTTTGGGAATCGATACGGTTGTACATGCGCAATCGGTCTGCTGACAGCAGCGCCACCGTCGCGTTCTGCTTGGCGGCCTCATAGGGCGCCAACCCCGGCAGATTCAACAAGAGCACTGAGCGCGAATCGTTGGAATCCGGCGTGGCAGGTGCCGGTCGACCATCGCGCCGTGCGGCGAGTGCCTTTTGCAGATCCACCAGATAGGACCGGAATGCATTCAATGTGGCGACATCGGCGGCGGCGAACTTCGCGTCGGTCAGGAAGACCTCGTGCATCTGCTCTTCCAGCATATTTCTCTGATGCAGATGGTGGAAGAACTCGACCGTCTGTTCGAGAGCGACCGCAATGACGAGCCCCACCACAATGGTGGCGATATGTACGAAAAAGTCCTTCCAGTTGTGGATCGCCAGGTGGGGTGCATGGGCTTCAAGCATCGGTGCGGACTCCGCTACTGGCATGGGGAATGCTTCGACGTCGGCGACGGTATTTCCGGGCATTGGCTCCGGTTCCGTGTCTGCGCCTGGCGCGTCTGCTTCGGCCAACGAACTCTCCTTTTCCTGCCGAGCCAATGCTAACTGAATTTCGGAAGCCTTACGCCCGCAGTGAGCCCAAATGACGCGCGAACAGAGCAATACAGACTCTCGATCGGTCGCATACAGAATGGCTATTGGGCGGGCGAGCGATGAGCCGCTATGGCGTGGCCCTGCTCGTAACTGATGCCTGGAACGGAGGAAGCATGTCAAATGAAAGCAGGTGCCCGGTATTGAACGGTCATCGCTCGGTTCGGTCCAGTCCTCATGTTGTGCGTGCGCAAGCAGCGCTGGCGCAGTGGAGGCAATGCTGAGGCTGGAAGGTAAATCGATCGGCAACCGTTAGGGCGCCGCAATCCTCGCAGTTGGCCAATGTCAGCTCTTGACCCTCGGCGAGCGCGCTGACCAGAAACACCGCGTGCTCGAAGCTGATGCCGTGTGAGGGCATCAGCTGTTGGTAGACCTCAAAGGCTTGGCACAGCAGCTCGCCGCGTGCGAGGTTGGCCAAAGCCTTCCGGTTGACCTGCGTTCCCGCCTGCGGCAGCACGCCGAGCAGTGAACACATGCTGGCCAGGAACGAACTTTCTTCCTTCAGTCGCGGCGAGCGCGTGAAGTACGCGCACTGCTGCGGCGACTTGCCGCGCGGTCGCGATACGGCAAAGCCGGGCTCTTTCATATATTCACGGTACATTTTGGTATTCTGTTCAGGTTGCACGCGATTTAACAGTACATTGAAGTCATCGCAAGTCATTGATTATTACAAGGTTACTGTAATTCAAATGGCTAACAACCATCTGGATATTGCCGTCGACTCCGTGAGGGTAACTTCGTCCGGCTGTGAGGAAACCCATCCGCGCTCGATCGCGTGCCGTCATTGTGGTGCCCTGGTGGCCCAGCGCCTGGTCTCGTCCCGAACTGAAAAGACCACGTTCTCAATGGCAGGTAAGCACGCCGCCCTTGAGATTACATGCATCCGGTGGCCCGCTTTGCTGCCAAACATCCATGTACCCCAAACGTGTGACGAGCGCCTGGAAGCGCGGATCGCGCCGGAAGGTACGCATTTCTGGAATCCAAAGCCGTGGTCCCGTACCGTAGGACATGCCGCCGGACGCGAGCGAGTCCAGACATCGATTCGCCATGCCGTACGCCACGTCAAGCTCGCCCAACAAGGCGTAGGTGTAACTGCTCTGCAGGCATGGCACGGCATTCATGTTCATAGAATTTCGAGAACGGCCGCTTTGCGGGTACAGCCGGAAGCGTGCTGACATCGCCGCCGGCTTTCGGCTCGGATCTTGGAGCGCCGCGTAAACGAGCTTGACGATCTCAGCAGTGCGCGCCTGATCCGCATTTTTTGTGTCAAGCGCGGTGAGCGCCGCGGCGGTAGCACTCGAGTAATGCGCAGAGCGAAACGCGATTTCCTCGTACACAAACGCCAATGCGCGATCGGCGTGGTACATCCCTAGTTCCTCTGCGAGATGCGCAGATTGGAGGGCTTCCGCATCACGTCCGAGCATAACCAAGGCAACTGCCCGATTCGACGGCACAGGAGGACTTGCGGGCGCCAGTTGATAGGCTCGATTCTCTTGCGCAAGCGCTTCACTTAGGTATCCGAAAGTATCCATACCGGCGCCGAAATTCATGTGCAGCTGACCGTCGTTGGGGTCCAATTTCAGCGCCGTGCGGATTTGATCATAGGACTCTCGCATATGCCCGCGAATCAGGGCAATGCTCCCGGTGAGCATATGCGTGCCTGCGGCATTAGGATTAAGTCTCAGTGCCTGCTGTACCGCCTCGTGTGCAGCGGCAAGATTCTCCCCCGGACGAATCTCAAACAGCACCGCAGTCAACAACTTCGCTGAGCCTAGAGCCGCGTATGCGTCGGCAAACTTGGGGTCACGAGTCAGTGCCCTTTGAAAGTATTGTTCCGCGAGACTGAAGCTCGGCGGGCTTGCGCGTTGCATCAGAGCCACGCCCTGTAGGTACTGATCGTACGCTTCAACATCCTGAGTCGGCTGGGAGGTGGCAATTGCCAGCCTTGTGGGACCATCCAGATTGACCCTCAGTGCTTGAACTATCGCAGTCGCCAGATCGTCTTGCAGTTTGAATAGATCCGTAAATTTTCGATCGTACGTCTGCGACCAGATATGTAGCCCGTCGCGCGAATCAATCAGTTGCGCCGTAATGCGAATGCGTGAGCCCGCTTCGCGGACGCTACCCTCAAGGACGGTGCCTACGCCCAGATCTTTGGCGATTTGGCGAATGTCGGTACTACGGCCTTTGTACGCGAATGACGAGGTACGGGCGGGCACTTTCAGGCCGGGTACCTTAGTAAGCGTATTGATGACTTCCTCCGCCATCCCGTCGCCGAGGTAGTCCTTGACCGGATCGCCGGTGAGATTGACGAAGGGAAGCACGGCGACGCCCTGGTTGAGCTTGGTGGCGGTTAACGGCACTTCGCTCGTCTTTGAGGCGACAGGTGCCGTTTCACGCCGGAGGCCACGAACAAGAAAGGTCGTTGTCAGCGGCGCTATGACGAGAAGCGCGGCCACCAGATACCAGTGGCGAGGGGACCTCGCCGCCGTGCGCCGGGACTCAGAAGCACTATTCCTGGCTAGGCCATTCGCCGCATCTGTGGTCGACAGAAGGCCTTGCCCCGGTTCAGGATCGAGCGCCTCCAACACAGTCACCGGCGCGATCAGACAGTATCCGCGCCCGCGGACACCGGCCAGGTAACGCGGCTTGTCGGCGTCGTCGTTGAGTGCCCGGCGCAGGATCCTGACGCGCTGGCTGACGGTGTCCGGGCTGACGATGACATCCGGCCAGATGCACCGCATCAATTCATCGACAGACACCAAGTCGGGCGCAGCGCGCAACAGCACCAGGAGCAAATCGAACGAGATACCGGCGACAGGAAGCACCGTATCGCCGCGTGTGACGCGGCGGCGTTCGACATCAACGCTCAGGTCATCAACCCGAAAGCGGGTCGATGCGACAGTCGTAAGCATCGTGTGCGCCTCCCAACACGCCGCTGCAGCCAGCTTCGCGCAGTTTCACGGTAATTCACCAAGATTTCATGCAATCGCCTGCGCCGGTCGCGATGATCAGGCCATCTTTGAAATGGTCAGTTGCGCGAAGGGGCGGACATGGAAAGGTATCACGTACCAACGAATGGCCGACATCCGTGGAAGGTGGTCATCGCGGGGATATGCCGCCTCGTCGCGGCCGTGCTCGTGATGACCGATGTCGCATCCGCGCACGTCACCATCACCGGGCCAATTGCCGGCAAACCGGTGCTCGCCGAGTTTCACCCTGCGGCGCCTGGCTACATAACAGAGGAGTTCTTCGTTTCCGGTACCGCGACATCCTACCAGTCGGCTGGACAATTGCGGAAAGACGGCAAGTGGCAGGTGGCGCCCGAAAATACGGCGCCGTTCACGACCCGTATCGTTGTCGTCCGACCTTCTGATCCGCGAAAGTTCAACGGCACTGTGGTCGCCGAATGGCTGAACGTGAGCGAAGGCACGGACCTGGCGGGATTTTGGGACAACGCGCATCGCGAACTCTTTAGAAGCGGTTATGCGTATGTCGGCGTGTCAGCGCAGCAGGTGGGGATCGAGGGTGGGCCGAGTCTACAAGGCGGCTCGCCGCTTGGCCCACCGCTGAAAACAGCCAATCCCGCGCGCTACGCTCAATTGCACCATCCGGGCGATGCATTCGCTTACGACATCTACTCGCAGGCAGGAATGGCCATACGAAACGCTAATGGGGTGAGCCTCTTGGGCCCGCTGGTCGTAAAGCGCGTGCTTGCAACAGGTGGGTCGCAGTCCGCGATCTTTCTTACGACCTACGTGAATGCGATCGACCCCATCGCCCGTGCCTATGACGGTTACCTAATCGACTCGCGCTTCGGGGGTGCCGCTGCTATCGATGGCTCCTCAGTCTTAGCAACGCAAGATATGCCTGCGACGACCAAACTGCGCACTGACTTGCGTGTGCCGGTCATTACACTCATTACCGAAACCGACTTGGTCGGCGGCGGGCCTTTTGTCGGATTTTTCTACGCGCGCCAACCTGATACTGACCGGTTGCGGACTTGGGAGATTGCGGGCGCCGCGCATGCGGATGCCTATAAGTTTTTCGTGGCTGATATAGATTCCGGCGCGACGCCCGTTGCGATACTGGCAGCAGCCTACACAACCGCCGGTGCGCGCGTAAAACCGCTAAACCTTGGCCCGCAGGACCACTACGTCGAGCTGGCAGCACTGTCGAGCCTTAATCGCTGGGTGCGTGACGGCCAGGCACCTCCTCACGCCCCGGGCCTCAAGGTCATTGCCGGCCACAAACCAGGGGCCCTTCCAGCGTTAGTACTTGACCTCAATGGCAACGCGGAAGGTGGGATTCGAACGCCGTGGGTGGATGTTCCCGCCGCGCGGCTATCAGGACTGGGAGGAGGTCCCGGGCCGGGCTTTGTGGTTGGGTCCACAGAGCTGTTCGACCAGGCAACTCTCGACAGACTCTATCCTGCAGGTAAGCCCGAATATCTGAGAAGATTTGATCGTTCTCTGAACTCAGCAATCAAATCAGGCTTCATATTGCCTGCTGACGCCACGGAAATTCGGGGTCTCGCGGCAGCCATGTACAGGGGCTTGAGATAGGCGATCGGCTGGAGAAGATGGAGCGGGTGACGGCAGGCCGCCGAAGGCCATCACGGTCCGGGCTTCGGCTTTCGTGCTGCGCGGCTGATGCTTTCGTCAGCCTTGGTCCCCGCAATGTAGGCAACTTGGTGCACCGTAGGTGGCCCGGTCCAATACGATCACAGCCCCGCAGCCGCCGCAGTTGCCGAGCGCGAGTTCATCACCCCGCGCCAGGGCCGTGATGAGGAACACCGCATGCTCGAAGGTGATGCCGTGTGAGGGCATCAATTGTTGGTACACCTCAAATGCCTGGCAGAGCAACTCGCCGCGTGCCAGATTGGCCAAAGCCCTCGGATTGAACTGCGTTCCCGCCTGCGGCAGCACGCCGAGCAGGGAACACAGGCTTGCCAGGAACGAACTTTCCTCCTTCAGTCGCGGCGACCGCGTGAAGAATGCACTTTGCTGCGGCGACTTGCCGCGCGGCCGTGATACGGCAAAGCCGGGCTCGTGCAGATAGGTGCGGTAGAGCTTGTAGATGTGTTCAGATTGTGGTCAATTTAACAGTTGGGAACCAGAGCGGCCCGGCCAATCCCGCGGAATCGTCTGAACTCAGTAGAACCAGGAATAGGCGGGAGTTATCGCCGGATCCAATCTGTCGCAATCAGCGTGCGCCGTGCGTGTAGACTGCGGCATCTCGCGCAGCACCCGACGTTGCCTGCGGACACGCCTGGGCGGGACTACCGGCAAGCCAACTTGCCGTTGCTAAACGCACAATCATCCGGCGGTCCATACCGCTTCCAATAATCAAACAGCCCCGTACGCCATCAATGCCGAAAAACGCGCATCCTGGCGGAATGGGCGCATCTCGGGTCTCCAGATATCACCGGAGGCTGTAATGGCGCGCGCGCTGAAAGGCTGATCCCCGAGTCTCCCGGCCAGCGCATAGGCCTCCGCATTGGCCGCCGGCTCGGACGCCTCGGACTCAGCTTGCCCATCCTCACCGCCGAGGACACCCCCCAGCAAGTCTTCAGCCATGGTGTAAGTCCCTCGTCGCGTCGCGGGCCTGCTTCAGGGCTGCCCAGTTCGGAGCGTACTTCAGCCCCGCATCGTATTTTGCGAGGGCGTCGCTCCAATGACCTTGTTTGGCGAGCACGTCGCCCCAGGCTTTGAGAGGGTCGGCCCAGTGCGGTCCGCGCCGATTGGCGGATTGCAACTTCGCGATGGCGCCGGCGAGATCACCGTGGCGCGCCAGCGCGACGCCCCAGGAGTAATAGCCGGCGGGTAAGTCCGGGGCGAGCGCGACCGACTGCGCATACGCTTGCTGCGCGCCGGCCCAGTCGCCGCGGTGGTCGAGGACGTCGCCACGAAAGCGCTGGCAGTCCACGAAACGTGCGGCAGCCTGGTCGGCGAGAATTGCGTCGGCCTTGTCGGGATGGCCGGCCATTTCCTCAATGAGCGCGATCTGACAGGAGTCATCGTCGATTCCTTCAAACATGGTGAACATGCCTGCTCCAGCCGCCCGCTTGGCCGGGTCCGGCAGAGCCGCATCGTGGGCCTCCATCTCGGCGGCTGCCCGCGTCCTATCGCCGAGTTCCTCATCCCACTCTCCTCGGATGAAGTGCAGAGCGGCAGTCTTCAATGGATCGTCGCTCACCGCGATGGTTTGGAGCGTCAGCTCCGCGGCGATAGGATCATGCAGCCGCACCTGCAGCAGCGCGATGTCCGGGGCGTTCGCGGCCCCATCGCTACTCAATGTACTAGTCAATGTGCCGAGCAGAGCTTCGAAGTCATTGGTCAGTACGACCGGGGCGGCCAAACGTTTGACGGCATCTGGGACGCCCGTTCCCTTCATGAGCTGCCAGGCGCCCTCCTCGTCGCCCGATCGTGCGAGTTCTGTCGCCTCGTTCACGTGGGGTGCCATGTAATCCGGATCGGCTTTGATCGCCTCCCGGTACATCTCGAGGGCTGTGTGCCGCGAGGCGGGAGACGAATCTACTTCCTGCACGCAATTCGCCCATGCGTTGAGAAGCATCGCGCGGTTCAAACCGGTGACGCCCGCATACGCCGACCTGATGAAGGCGATCGCCTCGGGACAGCGGCCGGCATTTACGAGATGTAAAGCCCAGAGCGCCGGCTGAAACTGGGAATAGACGTACTGCGCCGCATCCACCACGAGCGTATCCAGATCCGCGGCGCCTCCGGAGAAGGTCCTCGCCAATACCTTGTCTCCGCTCACCGTCAGCGCAAGCCCTCCCGATCCGGTCTCGACGAGATTGCCCCCGATATGCAAATCGTGGCCGAATCGCGCCTTCAGAAGGCGAGAGACCTCGCCGAGAGAGACCCCGGTCTCCGGCAGATCGACCTTCACGTCGTCCGACCAGCCATTCGACAGATTGCTCCTTTGTGGAAGCTCAATGGCGTAGGTTGCGCTCTGCAACCGGGAGAGCTCATTGAGCAGATCGCTCGCGACGACCGTCCCCGTCACCCCGCGCTGCGCAAGCGCTGCCGGCGCGTCGAAAGAATCGATGACGACGCTGTGAGAGGCGAAGGCGTCGTGCAGCATCACGGCGATCCCGGCGCCGATGATGAGGACCACCAGGGCGATGCCGATCTGGAAGGCGATGCGGATGGCCTGACCGAGGCGCTGCCCGAGCAACAGGTGCCGCTGGTGCGCGAGGTGCGCCAGGCGCAGCTCGTGCTCGTCCTCGAGGTGTCGCGCCTGGATGTCTAGAAGATGCGATTGCTTGTTGAGGAACTCGGCGGTGCGCCGCGCGACCTCCGGGTCCTGGCGCGAGGCGATGGCGGCGACCGCGGCGGCGAACGCCTCGGCACCGGCGAGCGCCTGGGACGCTTCAGTTTCGGCCTTTTCGTCCTCGCCGCCGAGGACGCCACTCAGCAAGTCGTCCGCCATCGTAGGCCTCCCCCGATCACCCGCCTACACGAATTATCGCTCTAATTTGAATGACTTGTCCTGCCAAGGTGCAGCACCGGCACTGGGCAACGGGTCTTCGCCTAACGCGCGAA
>DATDIL010000162.1:0-75788 GCA_036521075.1 Steroidobacteraceae bacterium
CACTTGCACGGGTGGCGTGGCCGTGACCGGGCGCGTGACCGTGTCGGCACGAACAGCCGGTATGGCCAATGCGATCAATAGTGCCGTCCAGCGCGAAACCATGAGCAAACAATAGCGAACAAGACTGCAGGGGCGCCTTGCGGGCGTATTAAGAATGCTTAACTCACGGCCTTACAGTACGGCGGCCAGCTCCTCGGCCTGATGTTCCTGCTGCAGGGCGCCGATGAGTTCATCGAGCTTGCCGTCCATCACATCGGCCAGCTTGTACAGCGTCAGATTGATGCGGTGATCGGTGACGCGGCCCTGCGGAAAATTGTAGGTGCGGATGCGCTCGGAGCGATCACCGCTGCCGACCTGCAGCTTGCGCGCATGCGCCTGCTCGCTGTGCTGCTTTTCCTGCTCGGCGGCGAGCAGTCGCGATTTGAGCAAGGACATCGCCTTGGAGCGGTTCTTGTGCTGGGAGCGCTCCTCCTGGCATTCGACCACCAGGCCGGTCGGAATATGGGTGATGCGGATGGCCGAATCGGTCTTGTTCACGTGCTGGCCGCCGGCGCCCGAGGAGCGGTAGGTATCGATGCGCAGATCGGCCGGATTGATCTCGACCTTCTCCACTTCATCAACCTCGGGAAGGATGGCCACCGTACACGCGGAGGTGTGAATACGCCCCTGCGCTTCGGTTGCCGGCACGCGCTGCACGCGGTGCGTGCCGGATTCGAAGCGGAACTGGAAGAACGCATTGTGTCCGGCAATGCGGCAGATCACTTCCTTGTAGCCGCCGTGCTCGCCGGCGCTCTCGCTGATGATTTCAGTCGCGAAGCCACGCGTTTGCGCGTAGCGCATGTACATGCGCAGCAGATCACCGGCGAATATCGCCGCCTCATCGCCGCCCGTTCCGGCGCGCACCTCCAGGAAGATGTTCTTTTCATCGCGTGGATCGCGTGGGACCAGCAGGCTGCGCAGCTGGGCTTCAGTGGCCGCCAGGGCGCCGCCCAGGCGCTGGACTTCCTCCGCCGCCATGTCACGCATGGAGGGGTCCGGATCCGCGGCCATCAGCTGGGCGGTCGCCAGGTCCGATTCCAGTGCGCGGTAGGTCTGAAAGCCTTCGGTAAGCGGCTGCAGGCGCGAGTACTCCCGCGATAGCTCGCGAAACTGTGGCGAACCGCCCTCGGTGGACGGCTCAGCGAGCAGGCCGCCGACTTCCTCGAAGCGGTCGACCATTTTCTCCAGGCGCTGGCGTATCGAATCCTTCATTGGGTTACATACAGTTACAGATCCAGCCCGAAACGGGGGCGCGGCATTCTCAGCGATGCCCGATGGAGGTGACAAGGCGTGTTTGGATATATAGTGGCCCCATGGGCGCGACACGAATCTGGATGACCCTGTTGGTTGGCGCGATCACCGCGCTGAACCTGGCAGGATGCCAAACCGTACCGCCGGCAGGTGTGAGCGCTGCCGCCGGTCCTGCTGTCTCCGAAACGGCGGCGTCGGACCCGGCGCCGGCCGCGCCGGCTGATCCGGCCCAGGCCAGTGTGGCCGGAGAACTCGCGCTGCAGAATGGCGACTGCCGCGGTGCCTCGGAGGACTTTGCGGTGGCCTCGCAGGGCGCGCCGGCCCAGATGGCCAGCCATGCCACCGACGTGGCGCTGGACTGCCAGGACATCCCGGCCGCCTGGACCGCCGTGCAGAATTGGTTCAAGGCGGCGCCCAAGGATCCTCAGGCCGCGCTCATTTACGCGACGATCGCCCTGAAGCTGTACCGCGTACCGGAGGCGCGCGTGGGCATCAGTACCGCGCTGGCGGCCGATACGAAGGCGTCCGACCGCGACCTGATCGGCTCCATGCAGGTGCTGGCCGACCAGTCCGATGCGACCGCCGCCTTCGCGGCCCTCGATCCGGTGATCGACACGCCGCAACGCTCGGCGGCGGTGCTGACGGCTCTGGGTGCCATGGCAGTGGAGGCGTATGACTTCAAACGCGCCGACCACCTGGTCGAGGAGGCGCTGCAGCGCGACCCGAAGTCCACCGACACCCTGCGACTGAAGGCGCGGATTGCCGTGCTGCGTGGAGATGCGACGGTGGCGCTGGCGACGGCGCACGAGGTCGCGAAATTGGATCCGACCGATGGTGTATTCGAAGTGGCCGAGGTGCTGCAGGATCTGGGTCGCGCGGAGGAGGCGGCCAAGGAGCTGGAGCGGCTGCGCGCGAGTGGCGACACCGATACCCAGGAGATCGACCGGCGGCTGGCGCTGCTCGCCTTTGACAATGGCGATCTGGCGCAGGCGCAGAAGCGCTTCACCGCCTTGATGAGCACCGGCGAGGCGGGCGAAGGCACCCTGTTTTACCTGGCGCAGATTGCCGACGCGCAGGGCAATAAGGAGGCCGCACTTGCCATCTACCGGCGGCTGATCGATTCATCGATGGCGGCCCCCGCGCGGGTTGCCGCAGCGGGTTTGCTGCTGGACTCCGGCAAGCGTGCCGAGGCCTTTGCGCTGGTCGATGACCTGGCCGGTCATGACGCGCGCAGCACCTTTGAACTGGTCGTGCAGAAGGCTCATCTGCTGGCAGATCACGGGGATGCCGAGGGGGCGCTGGCGCTGCTGTCGGCTGCAGCCCAGTCCTATCCGCACAATCCGACGTTGGAATACGAGCGCGCCACGATGCTGGAGCGCGCCGGGCAGACCCGCGAGTCGGTGCAGGCCTTCGAGCGGCTGCTGGCCAGGCGCCCGGAAGACCCGACCATACTGAATGCGCTGGGCTACACCCTGGCGGATCATCATCAACAGCTGCCGCGCGCCGAGAAGCTGATTCGCCAGGCTTTGCTGGTCACGCCGGACAGTCCGGCGGCGCTGGACAGCCTGGGATGGGTAAGGCTGCGACGGGGCGATTCGCGTGATGCGGCTGGCATTCTCGAACATGCCTACAACGTCGGTCAGGATCCGGACATTGCGGCCCACTGGGTCGAAGCGCTGTGGACCAGTGGTTCGCAGGCGCAGGCGCGCAAGGTGCTCAGTGATGCACTGAGCCGCCATCCGGAATCCGCGTCGCTCGAAGCCACGCGGCAGCGCCTGTTGCCGAGTTCCGGACACCGCTGATATGCCGGTTGGCCGGCGGGCAATGGCCGTGAAGCTGCGGCCGCTTCAGCTTTTTGCCCTGCTTGCCGCGAGCCTGTGGCTGGCGGCCTGTCAGACAGTGCCAAAACCCATCGCCCCGACCGTGGCCCCCGAAGAGGTGGTGGCCGGCTGGCCCGCCCGTCGCGCGCAATTGCAGATGCGCGCGCAGTTCACCGCGCAGGGGCGCATCGGGGTCGTGGCCGGATCCGATGGGTTCAATGGCCATTTGCGCTGGATCCAGGACGGAGCGCGCAGCACGGTGAGCCTGGATGGTCCGTTGGGCATGGGTGGCGTGCGCATCGTCAACGATGCGGGCGCGCTGATCGTGACGAACCCAGCGGGTGAAGCGTTCGACAGCCAGGCCGCACACGATGCACTGGTGCGGCGCCTGGGTTTCGAGCCGCCTCTGCACAGCCTGCGTTACTGGATACAGGGCGTCCCGGATCCGGCAACGCTCAGCACCGAGCGCCTGAGCGCGCAGGGATATCTGGGCACACTGGTGCAGTCCGGTTGGACCGTGACTTTCAGCGATTACATGCGCACCGCCGATGGCGCGCTGCCCCAGAAACTGACCGTGGCGCGCGACCAGGTGCGCGTGAAGCTGGTCATCGAAGCGTGGCATTCCCCATGACCGCCCCGATCCTGTGGCCGGCGCCGGCCAAGCTCAATCTGTTTCTCCATGTCATCTCCCGACGGCCCGACGGCTACCACGAGCTGCAGACCCTGTTCCAACTCATCGACCTGGCTGATGACATCCAGATCCAGGTGCGACCGGACGCAGTGATCGAGCGGCAGGCGGGACCGGATGGCGTGCCGGCCGAGGCGGACCTGGTGGTACGGGCGGCCCGGGCACTGCAGGCGGCTGCGGGGATCCGGCTGGGCGCCAGCCTCCGACTCACCAAGCGCATTCCGATGGGCGGCGGCTTGGGCGGCGGCAGTTCGGATGCCGCGACGGTGCTGGTGGCGCTGAACCAGATGTGGAAATGCGGGCTGAATGAGGACGATCTTGCTGGCATCGGCGTCAAACTGGGGGCGGACGTGCCAGTTTTCGTGCGGGGACATTCGGCCTGGGCCGAAGGGCGCGGCGAGCGCCTGACGGCCGTGCACCTGCCGGAACACTGGTTTGCGTTGGTCCATCCGCAGGTCCATGTACCCACCGCGGCCGTGTTCCAGGCACCTGAATTGACACGAAATTCACCCCCGATCACAATAGGCGGCTATTTACAGTCGGGCGGGCGGAATGATTTCGAACCGGTAGTGCGCACGCGCTACCCCGAAGTGGCGCGCGCGCTGGACTGGCTGGGGCACTTCGCACCGGCGCGGCTGACGGGCACGGGGTCCTGCATTTTCGCACCCTGCGCAGCTCAGGATGAGGCACAAGACATCGTGACGAGGGTCCCTGCGCCATGGCGCGGTATGGTCGCCCGCGGAATGAACGTCTCGCCGCTCCTTGCCTTGCGGACCTGAGGAATTATTTATGGTGGGGTGTCGCCAAGTGGTAAGGCAGCGGGTTTTGATCCCGCCATTCGGAGGTTCGAATCCTTCCACCCCAGCCACGTTTGCTGATCGGCCGTATGGGACGGGGAGATGCGGGTCGTGAGTGACGACACGATGGCGTTGTTCACCGGGAATGCCAACCGGGCGCTCGCGCAGGAGATTGCGCGACACCTGGGTGTGCCGCTGGGCGAGGCTGAAGTCGGCCGCTTCAGTGACGGTGAGGTCAATGTCGAGCTGATCGACAACGTACGCGGCCGCGATGTATTCATCGTGCAGTCAACCTGCCCCCCAGTGAACGATCATTTGATGGAGCTGCTGGTGCTGGTGGATGCCTGCCGCCGCGCCTCGGCCGCACGCATTACGGCGGTCGTGCCGTACTTTGGTTATTCGCGCCAGGATCGACGGCCGCGCGCGACGCGTTCGGCGATCACCGCGAAGCTGGTTGCGAACATGATCGCCGGCGCCGGTGTCGACCGACTGCTGACCCTGGATCTGCATTCGGACCAGATCATGGGTTTCTTTGATATTCCCGTGGACAATGTGTACGGCTCGCCGGTGCTGCTGGGGGATGCCTGGAAGCGCGGCGACAGCAATCTGGTCGTGGTATCGCCGGATATTGGCGGTGTGGCCCGCGCCCGCGCGTTCGCGCGCCGGCTGGATGATGCGGATCTGGCCATCATCGACAAGCGTCGACCGCGACCGAATGAGTCGCGCGTGATGAACATCATCGGCGAGGTTGCCGGCAAGAACTGCGTGCTGGTCGATGACATGGTGGATACCGCCGGCACGCTGTGCCTGGCAGCACAGGCACTGAAGGATGCCGGAGCGCTGAAGGTGACCTCGTACATCACCCACGCGCTGCTGTCGGGCGCCGCGCTCGATCGCATCTCCACCTCGGCGCTCGATGAGCTGGTGGTGACCGACACCATTCCGCTGTCGGCGGCGGCACAGAACATTGGCCGCATCCGCCAGCTGTCGGTGGCGGCGTTGCTGGCGGAGACCATACGGCGCATACGGGCTGAGGAGTCCGTAAGCTCCCTGTACGTGGATTAGAAATTGATGAGGCCTTGCTGCCACATTGGGTGGTCAGCGGGTCGTGTTGATCATGCCCCTTTGGTCGCGGGGAGGCGTGAAAGCCGCATGGTGCGGCGAATTGACGACGTTGAGGAGTTCGACAATGCGCATTTCATTTGTGATCGGCGCGGAATTCCGGGACACGCAAGGCAAAGGTGCGAGCCGCCGCCTGCGTGTCACGGGCAAAGTTCCGGCCATACTGTACGGCGGCGGGCAGGATCCGCGCGCACTGGTCCTCGATCAGCAGAAGCTGTTGACGATGATCGACAACGAGAAGTTCTACTCATCCATCGTGCAGCTGAAAGTGGCGAACGAGACGCAGGCCGCCATCGTCAAGGATGTGCAGATGCACCCGGCCAAGAACCTGGTCGTGCACCTGGACATGCAGCGGGTGGTGGAGAACGAGAAGCTGCGCATCCGCCTGCCGATCCACTTCCGTAATGCCAGCGCCTGCCCGGGCGTGAAGTCACAGGGCGGCATCGTGTCGCATCTGATGAACGAAGTCGAAGTGGTGTGTTTGCCGAAGGATCTGCCGGAGTTCCTCGAAATCGACATGTCGACGATGAACTTGAACGACATCAAGTATCTGGCCGATGTGGTGGTTCCGGAAGGCGTCGTCCTGCCCGCCCTGGGGCATGGCCGCAACCCGGCGGTCGTGTCCATCCACAGCCCGCGTGCCGAGGAGCCCGAGGCGGTCGCCGCCGAAGCTGCACCGGCCGAGGGCGCGGCCGCAGCGCCCGCCGCTGCTGCTGCTGCTGCCGGCGCCGCCGCCGCTGCGGAGGCGAAGAAGGACGACAAGGCTGCTGCCGCTCCTGCCAAGAAGGACGCGGGCAAGAAGTAGCCGTGACGGAGGCGCGGGCGAGTACTCGCTCACCCGCGCTTCCGCTTTTCGTTTCATTGCAGGCGTGCGCTCATGGATGCCGTTCCCCTGAAGCTGGTCGTGGGTTTGGGCAACCCCGGGGCCGAACACGAGCGCCAGCGTCACAACGCGGGCTTCGCGTTTGTCGATGCGCTGGCTGCCCGCCTGGGTGCAACCTTTCACTACGAGCCGCGCCATCAGGCCGATCTGGCGCGCGCGCGGATTGCCGACGCCGAGGTGTGGTTGGCCAAGCCCATGACCTACATGAACTGCAGCGGCGGCCCGTTGGCCAGTATCGCGGGCTACTACAAGATCGGCCCTGGTGAAATCCTGGTGGCCTACGATGAGCTGGATTTCCCGCCAGGGGATGCCCGGCTGAAATTCGGCGGCGGCCACGGTGGCCACAACGGCATGCGCGATATTCTCGCAAACAATGCGCAACAGTTCTGGCGCCTGCGGGTGGGGATCGGTCATCCCGGGGATCGCAACAAGGTCCTGCACTACGTTCTGGGACGCCCATCCAAGGCGGACGAAGAGCTCATCGGCGTGGCGATTGCCGCCGCGGCGGATGCCGTGCCGATGATGATGCAGCAAGGTGCGCAGCGGGCCATCCAGGCCCTGCACGGCCGGCCTGTTTAAAGTTCAAGGTAAACCAATATGTCCATCAAATGCGGAATCGTCGGCCTGCCGAATGTGGGCAAGTCGACGCTGTTCAACGCCCTGACGCGTGCGCAAATCGCGGCCGAGAACTACCCGTTCTGCACCATTGATCCGAATGTCGGTGTGGTGCCGGTGCCCGATAATCGTCTGCAGGAGCTGGCCAATATCGTGAATCCCGAGAAGCTCGTGCCGGCCGCGGTCGAGTTCGTCGATATCGCAGGCCTGGTCGCCGGCGCCTCCGAGGGCGAAGGACTGGGCAACAAGTTCCTCGCGCATATTCGCGAGGTCGACGCCATTGCACACGTCGTGCGCTGCTTCGATGATGATGACATCGTGCATGTCGCCGGCAAGATCGATCCGCTGGCCGACATCGAGACCATCAACACCGAACTCGCGCTGGCCGATCTGACGACCGTCGAGAAGGCCCTCGAGCGTGCGACCAAGACCGCCAAGAGCGGCGACAAGGAGTCGCTGCGCAAGGCGGCGCTGTTCGAGAAGGTGCGGGCGCAGCTGAATAAGGCGCAGCCGGCCCGCGCCCTGAAGCTGACGGAGGAGGAAGCGAAGGACCTCAAGGAGCTGCACCTGCTGACGGCCAAGCCGGTCATGTACGTGGCCAACGTGGATGAGCGGGGCTTTACCGACAATCCGAAGCTTGCCACCGTGCAGAAGCTCGCAGCTGCCGAAGGTTCGCAGGTGGTCGCGGTGTGCGCCGCCATCGAGGCGGAAATCTCGCAGCTCGATGAGGCGGACCGCGCCGAATTCCTCGCCGAACTGAAACTGGATGAGCCGGGCCTGGATCGGGTCATCCGCTCCGCGTTCAAACTGCTGGGGCTGGAGACCTACTTCACGGCCGGTGAGAAGGAAGTGCGCGCGTGGACGGTGCGCGCCGGCTCGACCGCTCCGCAGGCCGCGGGCGTGATTCACACCGATTTCGAGCGCGGCTTCATCCGTGCGGAAGTCATCGCCTATGCCGACTACATCACCTACCGCGGTGAGAGCGGCGCACGCGAAGTCGGCAGGCTGCGCCTCGAAGGCAAGGAGTACATAGTCCGCGAGGGCGATGTCATGCACTTCCGGTTCAATGTCTGAGCATTCGCGCTTCAGGCATTGAACGGCAGGCGCAGGCCCGGCCGCGGCCAGTGCGTGTGGAACAGTTTGCCGGTCGTCGAACAGGTGATGTACGCATCGCGCATGTCGGCACCGCCGAAGCAGATGTTGGTCGTCACCGGGTCAGGACAGGGGAAGTGCTCGTACGCTCCATTCGGCTCAAAGGTGGTGATCCCGCCATTCCACAAAGTGCCCACGCAGACCCTGCCGCCGGCTTCCACGGCGAGACTGTCCAGCCACTGGTACCCGGGCAGCGTGCAGATCACGCGCCCGGGTGAGGTGGGTGGTCCGGAAGGCGGCGCCATCACGCCTGGGGCGGTGAGATCGAATGCATAGAGGCGGCCCACGTTGCAGTCCGCCATGTATACCGTGCGCTCATCCGGCGAGAGGCCCACGCCGTTCGGTGAGAACATATCGCTGCGCCAGCGGATGATTTTTGAGCCATCGGCTTTTGCGTAGTACAGCGCGCCCATGCGGCGTACTTCGCCATCGGTCTGTCCCAAACAGGTGAACCAGAAGCCGCCCTGGCTATCGAAGACCAGATCATTGGGACTGTTCAGCGGCTTGCCGTCGCAATGATCGTAAAGAGTACTGAACCTGCCAGTGGTGAGATCGACCCGCTGTATCGATCCGCCGCGGTACTGCGGCGGTGGACCATTGGGCATGTTTACCTCGCCCTCCTGCCAGGTCCACGCGAAACCGTTGTTGCAGACATACGCGGCGCCATCCGGACCGATGGCGGTACCGTTCGGCCCACCGCCCAATTCCGCGATGGTGCGTCGCTTGCCTTCGGGCGACACGCGGGTCAGCGTGCCGCGGCGGATTTCCACCAGAATGACCGAGCCGTCGGCCATCGCCACTGGGCCTTCCGGAAACTGCAGGCCCTGCGCAACAAGATTCAATTCCATCACTCCCCCTAGGGTCCTGATTCCGAAGGCTATTTTAGCCTTCTTGACGCCGCATCCGGAGGCGCTGACAATGCGCGCCCGGTTTCATGCCGGTAGCATGCCTGCGGAAAGGAAAGGTAGCTCAGCTGGTTAGAGCACGGCACTCATAATGCCGGGGTCGAGGGTTCGATTCCCTCCCTTTCCACCATTAAATTTCAATGGGATAAAAGCTCGTCGCCGGAAAGTCGTTCCACGGTAAGCGCAGGGTAAGAGCAAGAATCGGCTTTTCGTTCAGCTTGGCCACGGCCTCGCGACGCTGATCAGGCGCCAGGTGCGCGTAGCGAAGGGACATGCCGACGGAGCTGTGACCCAGGAGGTCGCGCACCGTATTCAGCGGAACTCCCCGCTGGACGAGACGCGAGGCAAAGTGATGGCGCAGATCGTGCCAGCGGAAATGAGTGATCCCTGCGCGCAGGAGCAACTTTTTCCAAGCGGTCTGAAAACGTGTGGCTACGTCAAAGACCTTTGCGCTGCCTCCTGACTGCTCGCGCCAGCGCCGCAACACGTTCATCGCTTCCTCATTCAGGGGTACATGACGAGTTTGACGGTTCTTGGCATTTCGGCCTTCGACGGTAAGCAGCCGACGGTTGAAGTCTACGGAACTCCATCGCAACTTTAGAACCTCGCCGCGGCGCAGTCCCGTGTTCATGGATAGCAACACAGCGGGCGTCAGATGATCGCCAAAGTGTATTCGCAGAGGCAGCAGGTTCTCGTGCCGTTTCTGGTGCCGTTTGTTCGCCGCTGTACGTAGATTTTGCATGTCTGCATCGCGCTTTTTCAGAGCTTCCCGCAGTCGCGACTCCTCGGCTTGGTCCAGAAAACGCACCTTGCCTCTGCGGTCAATCCGCGGTTTATCGACGCGCCGCACGGGATTGTCTTTCAATTCACCTGCTTTAACTGCACGTCGGAGCACGCTCGAGAGCGTGAAGAGGTCACGCAAGACAGTTGACGCACTGCGGCCTTGATTCAGACGCCGTGCCTTCCATGACTCAATTCGCTCAACCGTAATGGCCGTGAGGGGTTCTGGGTACCAAGTTCGAAAGAGCCGATGTAGCTTCTCGAGCGTATTAGCAGCGGTACGCGGACGACTCGCGTTGACCCATGTCGTGTAGGTATCCGCGATGAACATTCCAAACCTGATCCCGTCCGTTCCGCCGAGACCCTGTAACGGATGGTGCCCATGTGCCACGTTCCCGAGGACCCTCTGACATCGCGCCCGCGCTTCTTCTGGTGCGACGGTACCCACCTTGCCCAGCACTACTCGACGATTGCGCCCGAAGCGGGCATAGAACGACCGCACGCCGCTAGGCTGTATCCTCAGTATGAAGCCGGACAGTCGGTTGTCGTAGATTTCAAACGGTTTGCTTTGAGGCTCAGCCTCTTTGCTGGTGAGCAGCATCGCTCCGATGAAGGTTTGCATTGTGAACGCCCTCCGGTGGGTGCCTTGAACCTAGACCTTGGCAGGTTGCGCTTATAAGCGCGTGAGCAGTCTAAGTCTCGATGGGCGCGGCCTATGTGCTTCAGACGCCATCGATGCGCAAGAACTCGACGAGCGCTTGTTGCGAACCGGTCAGGTGGCTTGCGCCAGCCGGCACGGGCGGTGTCCGGGTCTTAGCGGTAGGCTCACGGGCTTGAGCTCGGAGCCGCCACGCGAGGTAAAGCGCACGGTGGTCGCCGGCGATCAGCTCATTGCGTATCGGTACGAGCGCGCCAAGCAGACCGGGCTCAATGTCGGCCCAGTCATCGCCGGATTCGCTCTCGGACCATAGGTCGAGCACCAGATGCTTTCCAACTGCGTCGACAGTCGCCACGCTCCGAATACTGCGGCTCCCGGCCGTGCGAATTGCGCAGTATTGTTTGGCAATCTTCAGTTCAAGGCGCGCGCTCGGGACGCGCAAGATGAGTCGGCGCGTACCCCAATTTGCATAGTAGAGGAAGGCATCGAAGTACTTCGCGACGAGCTCGCGCGGGTCCGCTTTGAAATCGCCCCATTCATAGGTGTTCACGAGGCGTGTCGAGGTGATCGTGGCTCGGCTTGTGATCCTCCGGAGCCGCTTTCGCTCAGGTGCGCTGAGCGGGCGATCGATCGCCACGAACTCGTAGTACTGAAACTCGCTCATCGCGCGCAGGTGCCGTGAATGGGAGTCACTCGATCATCTACCGCCGGCCCACGAGCGGTATGCCTCGATCCACTCGGCGCCTACGGGGCGTGGGCTGCGAAGCGGGAAGTCGAGAATTGGAATCCACTGCCGGTTGCGGCCACTGCGGCATACCGCTACGATTTTCTCATCATCGCTCATGTCAATTTGTTCGACGGTTACCGCGACACCGAGGATCTCAGTTTTAAATGGCGTCTCGAGCCGCTCATCGAGCATCGTGTAGAAGCCCACCCGCTGTTCTGACTCACCGTATGCATCGACGATGGCTTCCTCGATCAGGGCGTTGAGCTTGGCCTTCGGGGGCGGCCATCGTTCTCCCTTTCGGGTGGTGCGTCGAACTATCACAGGTCTATCTCGAAGTGTCGGAGCGCTTCCTGATCGTACTCCACGGTACGCTCCTCGGCGGGCTCGGCAAGTCCGAGCGGCGCCTCGCCACGTGCATAACCAATCGCCCGGTAGGTGGCGAGTCGTTTCTCGAACATTCTCAGCAACATCGGGATCTGTCGGTCCACGTAGTCGTAGACCCGCACCTCGGTTTTCCCCCGGTGATGCCGGTGGAGTCGGCCGCTGTACTGAATCAGCGTTCCTTTCCAGGAGATCGGCATGGCGAGAAAGAGTGTATCGAGTCGAGCATCGTCGAACCCTTCACCGATGTAACGGCCTGTGGCCAGAACGAGCCGCTCAGCCGCATCCGGAATTGACGTAAGTTGTTCGACGGAGCGGTTCCGGGCCTTAGTCGTCATCCCGCCTTGAAGAACGATGAGGTGGCGCACGAACCCTCGGAGGTGCTCGGCAAAATACTCAAGATGGTCCTTGCGCTCGGTGAGCAGGATGGGTGAGCGACCTTCTTGAACGGCCGCAATCACATCGTTGAGGATAACCGTGTTCCGAGCCGCATTATTTGCGATTGTTCGGTAGATCTCCTGAATACCGATGTTCGATTGATCACCGGCCAATCGAAGTTCAGTCTCCCGAACAATGAGCTTGTGACTGAAAGGTCGACTCGCGGTTTGGCCTTTCGCGTCCACTCGGAAGCGGATAGGCCCAAGCTGCATCTCGGAAATCGGGTGATGTCCATCGCGGCGCTGCGGTGTTGCTGTGAGCCCCGTGACATAGCGCGCCTTCACCTCAGACAGTACACGTTCGAACGAGATCGCGGGCAAGTGATGGCATTCGTCAACAATCACATGCCCATAGCCGCCGACGGTGGCATCTACTTTATCTTGGTGGATGAGACTTTGGATCATCGCCACATCGAGCCGACCGTTTGGCTTGCGTTGACCAGCCCCGACGCGACCGATTTGCTTGTCGTCGATGCCGAGGAACATGGCCAGTTGTGCGACCCACTGTGCAAGAAGCGGCCTCCGGTGGACGACGATCAGGGTGCTTCGCGCGCGCTTGGCAACGAGATAGGTTCCGAGCACGGTCTTTCCGATTCCCGGCGGCCCAACGAACATTCCGGTGTCGTGTTCAAGGAGTGCGCGGGCTGCCTCGCTCTGGATCCTGGTCAAATCGCCGTTGAAGTCGAGTTCCAGGGGCGAGCCCAATTGCCGTTCATCTTCGATCTTCAGCGATATACGGTACTCACCGAGCAACTGAGTCGCCGCAGCTGCGCAGCCCCGTGGTAATGAAATATACAGGGAATGCTCATCAGCGCATGTAATGACCCGCGGAGTGGTTGCTGTGGACAGGCGCATCCGTTGTTTCTTGTAGAATTCTGGATTTTGGAAGGCGGCGAGGCGTTTGAGCTGATTGAGGAGCAGAGGGGGCAGGCCGGACTTCTCGACGTAAAGACGCTGCGCGAGAACGCCTCGGACAGCAGACGGCAGCAGACCGAGGGTAAGCGGTGCGCAATTCGGTCTCGATTGCGAGGGCGTCCACGGGGCCAAGTCTTCTTGGTCGCCGCTGATTTCAGCGAACCGAACGCCAATCACCTGGCCGGTTTTCGTCGCCTCCTGGGCGATCCTATCTACTGTGTCAGGCTCGATGCGCTGGACCGACGCAAGGAGAGCCCACTGGTCCGCATAGGGTTCGAACCGTTCATCAATGAAGGCGCTGTTGCCTTGCTGCCTGGGTTCGTGCTGAAGCGGCAATGCGATGAGGTTGCCGAAGCCTCCCCGGGGCATCGTGTCCTGATTCGGGAACAGCCGGTCATAGGATTTCATGCTCAGCTCGTGCCGGCGAGCCATCGTCTCGGTAATCAAATAGCAGCCCATCCGTCTCGCGATGTTTGCGGATACCGGCGCGGTGAAAAAGAACCACGCATGGGCGCCGTCTCCCGAACGCGAGCGCTCGATCGCAACCGGAACGCTCAAGGATCGGCTCGTCTCGGCGAACGCGGTCACATCTTCCTTCCACGAGTTCTTGTCAAAGTCGACGGCGAGGAACCAGCACGTTTCGTCCTCGAGTAGCGGATAACAGCCGATGACGTGTCGTCCCTTTAGGTGATCCGTCACGACCTGGTTGTCTACCGGGATGAAGGCCTGATTCGCGCAATCGCCGCACTTACCTCCGGACTTGAGGAGGCACAGACCCGGCTCCCATTTATTGGCGCACGCGGGAGCGTATCCGGGATTGCCCGTTTTCTTGCTGACGAATCGCGTAGGGAAAACGTCCAGTCGGCCTCGAAACAGAGACCGAAACAGGCTGACCTTATCGGCAGGAGAGTCCGGAGGCTTGCATTGCACGCCAAAGGAGAGGGGTAGTGACCGGGATGTTGTCCGCTGGGCTGCAGTAAGCTCCGAGCGAAGCAATTCGATCTTTGTCCGTGCCTCCTCGCGGGCGCGCTCGAGTTCGGCAAGTCTGGCCTGCTCGATGTCAAGTTCCTGATGGATGGCGTCTTTCGTGCGCATCATGGCCACATCTTATCTTCGGATTACGTGAGTTCGAGGTCCGATAAAAGAGGAGACAGGAGCCGTTCATCCGAATTTGATTTCGTCGGTGGGGAGCGAATCCTCGGTCCGCGCTGTTGAGACCTGCTCAGGGCGATTTATGTTCGGCGGCTACAAAGGCAGCGATATTGCGGAGCAGTCAGAAATAGCGCGGGTCATCCCCGGCACGGATGCGCCAGAATCGAGAGCAAAGATTCGTCAGCGGAGTATAAGTCTATATAAATTAAAGACTTAAGACGGTTGAGCTTGTTCGCAAGGGCGTGCTGGTATCTATACGCAATCTACGTATACTAGACTCCGATGAAAGCAGTCTTCATTGAGTTGCCGGCTTTCGAACGGCATCGCGAAGAGTACCTCGATGACGACAGCTTTCGCGGCTTGCAATTGGCCCTGATGGGCAACCCCGCGGCCGGTGACCAGATTGTGGGGACCGGTGGGCTGCGGAAGTTACGCTTTGGCGACTCGCGTCGAGGCAAAGGCAAGCGCGGTGGTCTGCGTGTGATCTATTACTTCTGGACCGGCGGACCAGAATTTTGGCTGTTCACGCTGTACGACAAGGACGAGATGGATGATTTGACGCCCAAGCAACGAGAGGCATTGAAGGAGCGTGTGAAGGGCGAACTAAAGATGAGGAGGAACACCCATGACGAAAAAGCGTGATCTGTTTAACGAACTGGTCGAGGGTTTTGACGCACTGGCCGAGCAGCGTGTCGGAAAGCGAACTCTACGTACGCATGCAATGAAAGTGAAGCCCGTACCGACTATCACAGCTCGCGAACTTGCCAAGGTCCGCGAGGATATGAATCTTTCCCGGGGCTTATTCGCGGGATACCTGCGTACGAACGTGCGGACACTGGAGAACTGGGAGCAGGGACGAGCGAAACCAAATGCTCAAGCTGCTTTGCTAATTCGTATGCTGCAACGATTCCCAGACACGATACGCCGTCTAGCGGAGATCTAGACGTTTCGCTCCATTCGGACATTAAAGCCTGGGTCGTCGTTAAAGTCGCAGAACGGGATGCGCTCCGAGGTGTTCACAATTCATGTTCACGCGCGGGAAAATTGCGGGAATCTCTCCACGTCTATGCACTTTCAGGCACTTAGCTGCAACGGCCGTCTGCCAAAACTGTTTAGAATCAGCTACTTAAGCTCAACTCATAATGCCGGGGTCGAGGGTTCGATTCCCTCCCTTTCCACCAATGACTTACGCGCGCTTTCAATCATGCGCCTTAAGGTTGGCGTGGAAGTTACGCGGGACCCGCTGATTCGATTGACAGCCTCGACCAATCGGCCGATCTCTGGCGCGCTGTAGTGCGTCGTGATGTCCGGTCCCTTGTGACCCAGCAGGTCCCGCCGATCCTCGATACTCACGCCCGCCGCCCTGAGCTTGCGACCGAACGTGTGTCGAAGGTCATGGACCCGCACGGTTCGGAAGCCAGTCGGTGCTTCCATGCCGAACCACTCGCGGTACCGGTCCGCGGCTCGACTCCGCGCCCGATGCCAGCCAGCCGAACGTAGGTGACCCAGTGGCGTGCGCCGACGCGGTGACACGAAGACGAACCGGCGATTGCGACCGCGAGCACGGTCAACTATGGCCTGGGCAGCATCGTTTAGAACGATCACACGCGACTCACCATTCTTTACGACCTCGGGCGGCAACGCGAAGACAGTACGCCAACCACGTGGTGCTTCGGGAGCTGATACGTGACGTTCCCAAGACCACCTGAGCTGGCAGAGTTCGCCGTCACGCACTCCCGTGTTGACTACGAAAGCTGCCATTTCCGCCGCGTGCGGTGGAAGCTCGCTGAACAGCAGTGCCTGCTCCCTCTCGTCGAGTGGATAGGGCTGGCGCCCGCGATGCCCGCTCTCCAAAAGAATCTCCGGTGTTCTCTCCAGCCAGGTCAAGTTGGTACCGGCAAAGCACCATACAGTCGCCGCTAGTCGTAGGACTCGGCGGGCAAGCGCTATCTTTTGATAGCGTGTACGAGCGGAAAGTTCCCTACGTGCCATGCGATAGCGAGAAAAGGAGTCGTTGTTGATTCGATCGAGTGGTATGTTGCCAATGAATGAATCCAAGTCGTTTAGGATCGCCGCATCTCGATCAATCGATTTCTTCGCGGAGTTTTCGGCCAGGTACCTGCGAAGTGCATCTCGAAATGTACGTTGCGGCCGCTCACCATAGACCCTTATTTCCCGAAGTTCGCGCAAGCGGTGCAATAAATAGCGCTCCGCTTCCTCGCGGTCACTCGTGCCTGTGCTTTCGCACAGACGCCCGTAACGCCTGACACGTTTGTCGATGTGCCAGACGCAGCTTCCATCCGTGCGATATCGTCTTAAGAGACCAGTAGCACTCTGAAACATGATTGCTCCTTGTTATAAACCAAGGGGCGTCCGTTGCGTGCGAAGTATTGGCGATGGTGCCTGCGGTGATCAATCAAATTGAAATGTGACAGCTCGTTTTCTCGCTAAGCTTAGGTGGATGGCGAGATTTAGCGCCCGGACGATGAGGCCGGCGATTGGTGTGTTCGTAAAGCGGCAGCTTGTTATTCGAAGATCTGCGCGATAGTGGCGACGGGGAGGAATAGGCGGTGTGTGTTGCTGGGGAACGGGATGAAGTCGTAGCGGGTATAGAAGGCGGCTGCTTTGTCGTCTTTGGCATCTACAATCAAGGCGTATGTGGCGATTGAGTGTGACTGTGTCAGTACCTTTGCCATGGCATCTAACAGCAGGTGTTCACCGAGGCGTTGTCCGCGGCAGCGGTTGTCGACTGCAAGCCGGCCGAGAATCGCACAGGGTACATCGGGGTACTTAGGCAGTTTTCTAGCTTGCGACTCTGGCAGGTCGAGCAGACGGACGGCGTAGGCGGAGAGGGTGTAGTAGCCGCGTATTTGTTTGGGATCATCGTCTGCTGGCAGGATCCAGCAGACGGATGCTCGCCTGTCCTGGTCTTGGAGGGCGCGCTGGCGGATGTATGTGTCGAGCGGTTCGACTCCACAAGAAAAAGACGCCCGATCGTGGTGGCGACCGAGCGTCTGTGTCTGCGGCTTTTCAGCCAGTTCCGCTGGCAAACGAAGTTACCCAGTGTTCTTTGTCATAGCGCGGTAGCGGGCCGCTGCGGCTTTCAATGTCGCACTCGGTGCGGGAGGTTTGAGCATCGCGGTAACGAACGCTTCCCGATCTCGCGGGTCCGTTAATGCCACGCCCTCGTAACGCTCGATAGTCTCTACCGCCGCCGCGTGCGCACTGGCCATCACAAAATCGGTGAGACTGCGGCCGCTAAGATTGGCAGCACGTTCGAGTGTGCGTTTCTCATCGCGCGGGATGCGGGCTTCAAAGCGCTCATCTCTGGCAGTGGCAACCATGGCTCTTTACTCCGACGAATTGACTCAAATGTACGGCAAAGTGCCGTACAAGACAAGGGGTAGTCTGAATCCCGGATCATGTCTCGATAACATGTATAAAATCAATGGGTTGCGTATCGGAAAAATCGGGCCGACGATCCGGACTCGGATCCACTCGGCGCGCGGGCCCGCCGGCGGCCGCGCAGATTCTCTGAGAGATATTCTGCTTGGACCCTGGTCAGCCATCGGCGCCGAATTGGCTGGAATTCAGGTCAAGATTCGATGCCTCTTTACAGGCTGAGCTTCACAGCGCGGTGGAGCTGTCCTTCGTGGATCGGTGCCGGATGCGATCGAGTTCGCGTGGCCACAGTGCTTAAGCTTCCTCAGGACCGACGACGCGTATCGGCCGGGTTCCGATCCTCGCTCCCGTGACCTCATCGATCGCCACTGCCTTGATTTCTGTTCCAGTCTCCGCATCGAAAAAGCGCACCAGCTTGCCATCGCCTCGATATTTGCGCCCCCATGCGCCGATCATGAAGAGCACGGGAAGAAAGTCGCGGCCAGCTTCCGTCAGTAGGTACTCCTCGCGCGGAGGCCGTTCGGAGTAGAGGTGCTTTTCCAGCAATCCCTCTTCGATGAGCGTCGCGAGCCGCCGGGTCAGGATAGTCGGTGCGATAGCCAGGCTTTTTCGGAACTGATCAAAGCGCGTGAGCCCGGCGTGGGCGTCCCGCAGGATCAGCACACTCCACCCATCACCCGCGAAATCCAGGCTGCGCGCGATCGGGCAGGGGTCACTGCTGGCATTTTTGACGTTCATATCATTTCGATAGTGACTTACTCGCATATCGGTAGTATAGTCCATACCGAATCGATAGTGACTATCAATTACAGCCAGTTAACGGCTTCTGGAGCTTTAGATCATGCGCGAGAACGATATGGGCATCGCCCTGGTGACTGGGGCATCTTCCGGCATCGGCGCCGCTACGGCTCAGCGGCTCGCGATGGCGGGTTATACAGTCTTTGGAACCAGCAGACGCGCGGCTACGCCGACCCAGCGGGCCTTCGAGATGCTGACCCTAGATGTGACCAGCGACGACTCCGTTGAGGCCACCGTCTCACAGGTGATGCGGGCGGCCGGACGGATTGACGTGCTGGTAAACAACGCCGGATTCGGCGTCGCACCGGCTGGCGCGGAAGAGAGTTCGATCGAACAAGCCCGGTCGATCTTCGATACTAACTTCTTCGGGGTCATCCGTATGACCCGCGCGGTTGTGCCCCACATGCGACAGCAACGCAGCGGCCGCATCCTCAACATCGGCTCTGTGCTGGGTTTCCTGCCGATGCCATACGGCGCACTGTATTCCGCCACCAAGCATGCGATTGAGGGGTACTCCGAATCGCTCGACCATGAGCTGCGCACATGGGGAATTAGGGTGTCCGTTATCGAGCCCGCCTATACCAAGACGCCATTCGATGCGAACTTCCTCGAGCCCGATGCGAGGCTTGATGCGTATCGGGAAGCGCGTGCAGCGGTTAGCAAGCGGGTGAATGAGGTGATGGCCACAGCGACTGAACCGAGTGTAGTTGCAGAAGTCGTGTTAGAGGCTGCCCTCGCGCCTCGCCCAAAACTGCGGTACCCGGCCGGTGCCCTCGCGAGACGCCTGCGAGCGCTGCGCAGATTTGCGCCCGCGGGCGTGGTGGACGCGGCGCTTCGGAAGGACCTGCGACTTGATGCGGTGCCGGTGCCGACTCGTGGCTAACACATTGAAAGCATTCCTTCTCGAACGTTACGGTGATCAGGACGGCGTACGCGAGGCCGAAATACCGGAGCCCGAAGTGCGAGATGATGACGTACTGGTTCAGGTTCACGCCGCGGGTGTAAACCTTCTGGATTCTAAAATCCGCGATGGCGAATTCAAGCTGGTCTTGCCCTATCGGTTGCCACTCGTTCTGGGCAACGATGTAGCCGGTGTCGTGATGCGGGTTGGATCTCGCGTGCGACGATTCAAGGTCGGCGACGAGGTCTATGCGCGGCCCAATAAAGATCGAATCGGTACGTTCGCAGAACTCATCGCAGTCAATGAGGCGGACCTTGCGCCCAAGCCCAAAACACTCACCATGGAGGAGGCCGCATCCATCCCTCTGGTCGGCCTCACCGCCTGGCGAGCGCTGATCGAAGAGGCCCACCTAAAGAAAGGACAAAAGGTTCTCATCCATGCAGGCTCCGGCGGTGTCGGAACATTTGCGATCCAATTAGCGAAGCATATCGGCGCCTTCGTCGCGACGACGACCAGCACGGCGAACGTGGATTGGGTGAAGCGCCTCGGCGCAGATCTCGTCGTCGACTACAAAAACCCCCGGTCAAAATCGGGCAGCTTAGCCTTCGAAAATGCAAGTTCAAGCGCAAACTCGGTTTCATTCCGGTCCAACGTGACCGAGGATTCCGGCATCGTGACCGGTGATTCCGGCCACGGCCGAAAATCGGTCACGTTCAAGCAGAACGGGCGGTCACGTTCAATCGGAATCAGCGGTCAAATTGGTCCGGAATACGCAATATCAGAGGCACAGACCGACGAGACCGCCCAGGACGCGCGTACTGGCATCGCCTGGTGGAATCACCTCACGCCGACGCAGCGCAGTTACTGGCTTACGTGCGCGCGGTCTTCCGCGCCGGCGGATGCGTGGATCCCACTTGCTCGTTGCGAACGGAATAAAGCTTCTGCACCGTGACGGGGATTTCGCCGGCGGCAGCTTTACGAGCACGAGCACCAATCAGGTGTGCCAATGTCGGCTTGTCTAAAGTAATGCCAGCCGCACGACAACCCGTTGTGATGTTCACTAAAGCGGTATGTACCATCGCGACAATGTGCCGTGGCGCCGGAGGGCGCCTGCCCGGTTCTTGCGTGGCAGGGGAGTGGACAACACGCCCAAACCTGTTCACTTAGTATCCGTGCTCCACACGCCCGGACTCGTCCGGCGCCGAAGCGGGTGGCACTGGGTTGCCTGCCCTGGCGGCCTGCAGCGCGAAGCTCGTGTACAGCACTGGCCAGAGCCATCCGATCCGTATTCTCGCGGAGCGCGGATCCCGAGCCCTCGCAGTAGATGCCTGATCAGTCATAGTCGAAACCGAGCGCGAATGACAGAGCTGCTGCCGCCTCCTTCATCTTTCTCCCAGGTAACTGAGCAATGCGATCACCGATATTGGCCTTCGGCACCGTTTGGATATTGTCGAAGTTCGCAGCGCACGTGCTTGGCAAGCCATCGGCTTCCGTCAGCACGACCTCGGTAGGGATATTGCGAATCGTGGAAGTGATGGGTGCAACCGTGACCGAGTGCAGCACTGCGATGGCAGAGTCGCGTGTCAGGATGAGTACGGGTCGCCTCTTGTCGGGACTTTTGAACGTGTACCAGCACACGTCGCCGCGGTTCACCGAGTGCCCCAGTCCTGTTCGCCGAGCCAGCTGTTAAATTCGCCGGGCATAACGGGGTTGGCTGTGTAACCTGCTGCGTGCCGGATCTCCTCCTCCCGAATCTGCTGTCGCTGGATTTCGGCCTCGAGCGCATTTCGAATAAACGCCGAACGAGTGGTCTTCCGGGCTTTGGTTATCTTGTCGACGCTCTTTAGCAGACGCTCGTCGATAGTCATCTGGATCGTCTTCATATGTGGAAGGCAATGTGGAGCCGAGTCCACATCATACACCGCATCGACCGGTGAACCCATCCTGGCCCTGAAAACTGCGGGAGATTTGCGGGACGGAGTCGAGCTCGGTTGTGCTTCGTGGTGCTAACGTGCAACGGGACCACTCGGCTAAGTTATTGAAGTTAAAAGAATAGATCAGCCAAGGACCAAGCTCATAATGCCGGGGTCGAGGGTTCGATTCCCTCCCTTTCCACCAGTAGGCGAAGCACCTATAAAATCAATCAGTTATAACGCGTGTGCCTGAGTCGCAGGTACATCTCGCAGGTACACGGTTTCACGCGTGATGCTGGAGAATGAACGCTCTCGCCCCAGCGTAGTTGCCGTGGAGAATCGCCCGATACCAGTGACCCTGCGAGTACTGCTCTGACCACTTCCGCGAGTCATTCAAGGGGTGCAAGCGCGGCATGCCGGTGACGGATGCCACGTTCGCAATCTGAATTCTGCAGGGAATCGGCTAAGTGCTTGACGCACCAGCCGAAACCCGAACATCCACCAGCAGGAGTACGATGGCGACATGTTCTCACCGAAGCATCTGCTCATCGCACTTCTGATCCCGCTGATCATCCTAGGCACGCCGCCGCTGAGACGGCTTCTGGACCGCCTCCTAAATCAGCGCTGACGGTTATTCCCCGTCGAGCTGCCATCCCGTCGCAAACGCATCGTCATTCATTTGTCTCCGTAAGGTTCTACGATGAGCTTGCCTCCTCGCGAGCGCGCTCAAGTTCGGAGAATCTGGCCTGGGCGATGACAAGTTCCTGACGGATGGTGTCCTTCGTGCGCATCATCGCCACATCTTTTTTTCCTCTACGCGAGTGCCAGGTCCGACGAAAGCGGAGGCAGGAGCCGTGCATCCGTATTTGATTTAGTCGGTGGGGGATCAAATTCCGGGTCCGCGCTGTCGAGACCTGCCCAAGGCGCAAACGCATTGGGCGCATCGAGTGCTCGGCGCAATTCATACAGATCGCGTGACTGCGGCATGACGAGGCGGGAATTAGATTAGCCCCGGAAGGGAATTCGTCCAAGGATTGAAGACGTCGATCCGCGCGAAGTCGTACTCCTTCGTGTCGCGTGAAACGATCGTAAGCCCGTGGTGCTGCGCGGTGGCCGCGATGATAAGGTCAGGTTGCGAGAAAGTATGGCCCGCCTTGCGGCCCTCCTCGACCAGGAGGCGCCACTTGAACATGACGTCCTCGGATATCGCCAATACTCGCTGCTCGAACATCGGTCGCACTTTATGGGCAAGCCAATTGTTCAGTTCGGAACGGCGCGCAGCATCCGGCAGCAGTTCGATGCCGAAGCGCATTTCGGCGAGAGTGATGACGCTGATGTAAAGCGCTTCGAGGGGTTGACCCCGGACGAACGCGACGACCTTGGGTTCAGGCTTTGGGCCGCGAAGCTCGGAAATGACGTTGGTATCGAGTAGCCATGCGGTCACAGCGACACGTCGCGGACGGGCAGCGACATGCGTCCAGGTTCGATGTCGGCATCACGGTAGGGCGAGGACTGGATCGCGTCGATCAGCGATTGTCCGGTGCGGCTGCCTTTGAGCCGGCGGAATTCTTCGGCGGCAATGACAACTACCTCGTCGCGGCCATGCACCGTTACATGCTGCGGCCCTTCGCTACGAACTTTGCGTACTAGCTCGCTGAAGCGCGCCTTGGCGTCCTGCAACAGCCAATGCCCGGACCGCGGCTGTGCCTGAGACGGCTTCGCCGGCTTCGAGGGCGGCTGCCTGGATTTTATCGATCTAGTCATGCTGACCAGAATACAGCGACTCGATTCGCGAATTCAAGGGAAAACTGCAGTGCCGGATTAATTTAACCCATTGAAATTACCTGGAAAATATCAGTGGCCGTTCAACCCGGTCTACAGCCTAAAGTCCGCACAGCAGTGATCTAGCCGCCTTGGCGCCCATTCGGATATTCAAGCCTGACCAGTGTCTACTACTGCCGTGGATTCTGGGCATTAACTGCGCGCGAGCGCACGATGATCGATCCGAGCGCTTTTGGTCGGCAAGCGAAATGCCCCGTCTGGTTCGTATGAAATCCGTGTGATTACCATGTGCCTTCATGTGCTCTCGTGGGCTAACTCGGGGTTCACATTACCGCGGCAAGATCGAGCGGTTCTCTCCGGAGCAAGCTGCGGACTCGATAGTCAGTTTTGCCACGTGCGGGAGATTTGCCCGAGACGAGTTCACGGTTCATCCAAGTCAGCGAGCGACCGTCGCAGACGCATACTTCATGTCGCTTTCGGGCCGAAGGAACTTCGCGGAGAACCAAATTGGCTTCCGCGAGCGCGCGAGTTAGGGGACCAGCATCGGCGCCTACGCCGCGAGCGCCACGCTCAAGGCCCGCGGCCCACTCGCGACGCTTCCGCCGCCCGCACGGTAGCGTCAGCGTCGAATGGCAGGATGTAGCCGTCATTTACATTTTGATGGGCGACCTTCCTCACCTTGGCGATATAGGCGGCTTGGCTCGGATAGAGGGTGCTGAGGTGATCGATGCTCATATCGACCGAATAGCCCCAGCGCACGCAAGCGCCCGCGCCTATCGCTGCACCCCCGGCGGGAACGGAGGAGGCGTTGGCCGGGGCGTTGTCGCCGACATTGACCTGAGTGGGGACCGCCAACTCCGACAGCTGGATGCCGCCTTGAGCGAGGCCGTCGGCGTTGCGCTCAACATCCGCCGCCTTCGGTCTGGGGTATAGCTTGGTGACCGCGAGACGCGGCGCTCCCGGCGGCGGCTTGCCGCCCTCGGCCCAGGTCGCCAGCTTGTCGAGGGCCGACGCCACCACATAGCCGGTGGGGACGCGAGTGCCGATTTGGGGATTGGCGCATAGCGGCGCCAATGCCGCCTCCAGCGACTTGCCGTTGTCGCGCAATTCCATCGGCTCGCGGCTGGCGCGCAGGTGCTGGTCCACATGACTAGTGCCGGCCACTTCCCAGCTGCGGAATTTGGCAGAGTCGGGCTGCTCGCTGGCCGCTTCGCCGTTCAGCGTGTCGAATTCGGTGCTGACCTTGATCACTGGCACGGGCAGGTCGTCGCGGATGCGCCGACCCAGTGAGGACAAGAGGAGGAACCCGTCATAGACGCGGGCCGAGGGATTGATGGAGTTGACATAGCTCGCCAGCCGGTTGGCCGATTGGGATTCGCCCGCGGCGAGCACCAGCTTCGCCTTCAGCCCATGTAGAATGTCCACGTTGGTCGGATGCTTGATGGCTTCGCCCACTTGGCTGAAGATGTCGTAGGAGAGAGCATCGGCGTCCGTCCCTGCCGGGAGGCCAGCGCCTACCGCCACCGTCTTGCCGACATCCAATTCGCCATAGCGGGCAGGGCTGAACTTCTTGAGCGCCGCTACGCCAACGGTCTGAGCTGACACGCCCACCCAGACATAGCCTTCGCGCAGCATGTGCTCCCAGTCGAAGAACCAAACGTTCTCCGCGTCGAACTGGTTGGTAACGTTGTACCATTCCACCACCACGATCCCATTGGATCGCTTTGGATTGGCTGGGCGGCGCACGACCACGCGGGTCATATATGGCTGGGCGGCCGAAGCTACCGCCCCGTCCTTCATCGGATCGGCGATGCTGTAGGTATCGGCAGCGCCGCGCACGAAAAACTCTTCCTCGACATAGCCATGCTGCGCCAGATCGTGATTGGAAGAGAAAAAGATGTAGTTGTGGGCGGGGGATCCCGGCACATCCGATGCCGCGATAGGGCCGTTGATCTCGGGGACCGGCACGCCCGCTGAAGCGGGCAATGTCGCCAAGCCCAAAGCCACACCTAGAAGCAAGCTCAGTTGGCTAGACCGCATCCGCCACCCCTCCACGAAATTCGAGCGAATAGTCACCGCCTTCCGATCGGGCATCAAGAAACTTGTCGACTTATCCACCATTTCTTTGAGAAAGGGATTTTCCGCCTCTGGCGGGTCAGGAAATCCATCGATTTTTCCCGCATGTAGCCGCAGCAGCGGCATAGGTAGCCACGCCCCGGCCGATCCCGGGGGAATACGGTGTTTCCAGTACGCCAGCTAAGCTTCAGGCTTAGCTCAAGGTCAAATCGCACCCTGCGAACTAAAAGTGCTGTGCATTCAACAAGCCGGATGTCTCCCCCCAACGTGCCTACAATCTGACCTCGGATAGAGAGGGCCACCGGTGGGGGCCGTACCCGGCAGACCCGCTATAGTCGTGTGACGATGCTTCCTCAGTCATCGTTGCAGGCAGGAATGTTATGCGGATTATGACTCGGTTAAAACGCGCCTCCCACGGTATGTTCATCCTCGCGGGGGCCATCGTCATCACTCAAGCCGCCGTGGCCCACGACGGGAGCGTGGACAGTGAAGCGCTGATCGACAAGTACTGCGCCGTCTGTCACAACTCCAACGACTATGCCGGCGGGGTCGATTTGGAATTCGCCGATGCCACCAGCATCGCCGAACGGCCGCAAATCGGTGAGAAAATGATCAAACGCTTGCGCGCCGGCATGATGCCGCCGGCTGGGAAGGCGCGCCCCGATTACGACACAGTGCAGCGGCTGGCGCAGAGTCTGGAGGAGAGCATCGACAAGAGAGCGAGCACCCGGAGTCCCCATCCGTTGGCGCCGGGCCTGCATCGCCTCAACCGCACCGAATACACCAACGCGATCCGCGATCTGTTGGCGCTCGAGATCGACGCCGCCAAGTTCCTGCCGTCCGACGACTCCAGTCACGGCTTCGACAACATGGCCGGCACGCTGACCACGTCGCCGGCGTTGATGGAGGCGTATCTGTCGGCGGCTGGCAACATTAGCCGTCTGGCGATCGGCACCGAGACGGCGCCGACGCTGGCTGTGTTCGACGCGCCTCATGACACCAGCCAGAACGAATACGTTGAAGGCCTACCCTTTGGCACCCGTGGCGGCATGCTGATCGAACACGAATTCCCGGCCGACGGCGAGTACACGCTTACCGTGAAGGGCATGACCGGTTACTTCACCGCCGTACTCGGCAACGTCAGAGGCGAAAAGTTGGAAGTCACAGTCGATGGCAAACGCGTGTACCTGTACGACTGGGACAAAGAAATTGCCACCAAACGCGGTGATGGCGGCAAGACGCCGCCTGTGCCGATCAAGGCTGGCTTTCACCGCATCGGCGTGGCGTTCCTCGCCACCAGCGATCTGCCCGACACCGGAATCAACAGATCGTTCCAGCGCACGATGAACTCACCCGGCTCGATTTCCGGTTATACGTTCTACCCGCATGTGGGCCAAGTATTCATCGAAGGTCCGTTCAAGGGCACCGTAGCCACCGATACGCAAAGCCGGCGCGCGATTTTCGAGTGCTACCCGAAGAAGGCCAGCGAGGAAGACCAATGCGCACGCAAGATCATCGCTACGTTGACCACGAAGGCCTTCCGCCGTCCGGCCAGCGACGCCGACATCAAGATAATGACCGCCTTCTACCGCAGTGGACGTGAACAGGGCGGCAAATTCGACAGCGGCATCGAAGCGGTGATCCAGCGCATCCTGACTGATCCGGATTTCATTTACCGCGCCGAGATCGAGCCGGCCAAAGTAGCGGCAGGCACTGCCTACCGGATCAGCGATCTGGAACTGGCGTCGCGTCTGTCGTTCTTCCTGTGGAGCACCATTCCTGACAACGAGCTGATCAATCTCGCCTCCGCCAACAAGCTGCACGAGCCGAAGGTACTCAAACAGCAGGTCGATCGCATGATCGCCGATCCGCGCTCGCAGGCGCTGGTGCAGAATTTCACCGGCCAGTGGCTGAATATCCGCGGCATCGCTGCCAGCGAGCCGGCGGTGAATATGTTCCCCGATTTCGACAGCACGCTGCGCGATGCGTTCAAGAGCGAAGTCGAACTGTTCTTCGCCAGCATCATCCAGGAAGATCGCAGCGTGGATGATTTGCTGACGGCTGATTACACCTTCGTCAACGAGCGTCTCGCCAGGCACTACGGCATCTCCGGCGTCTATGGCCCGCAGTTTCGTCGAGTCCAACTGGGGCCCGATCAGGACATGCGCAGAGGCCTCTTGGGCAAGGGTGCACTGATGACCATTACGTCCGAGGCGGCGCGTACCTCGCCGGTGAAGCGTGGCAAATGGTTCCTGCAGACCTTCTTCGGCGTCAGTCCACCGGATCCGCCGCCTGGCGTGGTGATCAAATTGGATCAGAAAGCCGGTGAAACCCCGAAGACCATGCGTGCGCGCCTGCAAATCCATAGCACCAACCCGACCTGCGCGACCTGCCACAAGATGTTCGAGCCACTGGGTCTGGCGATGGAGAACTTCGATCCGGTGGGCGAGTGGCGCACAATTGAAGTGGGCACCCCGATCGACTCGGTCGGCATCGTCACCGACGGGACCCGCATCGAAGGCATCAAGGGTCTGCGCGACCTCGCGGTACGCAAGCGCGAGCTGTTCGTGGAAGTGGTGACCAAAAACCTGCTGACCTACGCCATCGGTCGTGGCCTCGATTACAACGACATGCCGCTGGTCCGTTCGCTGACGCACAACGCGGCGAAGGACAATTACAAGTTTTCGTCGCTGATCATGGGTGTGGTTCAGAGTCCGGCCTTCACCATGAACATCAAATCAGCCCCGGTTTCGCTGTCTACCGCAAATTCGATGAAGGGGGAGTAAACCCATGTTCATTACCAAAAAGCACATCAGCCGTCGCGCCGTGTTGCGCGGAGTCGGCACCACGCTTGCCCTTCCTTTGCTGGATGCAATGCTCCCCGCCATGACGGCACAGGCAAAGACCGCGGCGAACACACCGCCACGATTCTTCGGCGGGTTCGTGCCCCACGGCGCGGCACCAGGCTACTGGATCCCCGAGAAGGTCGGCGCATTGCCTGACGAACTGCCGTTCATCTGGAAACCGATGGAGCCGTTCCGCAAACACCTGAATATTCTGACCGGTCTGCATTCGCGCTCGTCCGAGCCGCCTCCGGGTGAAACCGGTGCCGACCACTGGGTCGCGGCCGCGTTCCTGTGCGCGCAGAAGCCGCGCAAGACCTCTGGTGCCGATGTCTACGCCGGCCAGACCATCGACCAGGTCATCGCTGCCAAGTACGGGCAGGAAACGCTGCTGCCGTCGGTGGAAATTTCGGTGGAAGACCCGGGTTCGGGTTCGAGTAACTGCGGCGAAGGTTACAGCTGCGTCTACACCAACACGATCGCCTGGGCATCGCCGACCACGCCGTTGCCGATGGAACTGAACCCGCAGGTCGTATTCGAGCGGATGTTCGGCAGCGGCAGCACCGCCGAGCAACGCGCACAGCGCCGCGAGCGCAACCAGAGCATCCTGGATTCGGTCAACGAGAAGATCAAAGGTATGCGCACTGAGATCAGTGTGCCCGACCGTGCACGCCTGGATGCCTTCACCGACAACGTGCGCGAAATCGAGCGTCGTATGCAGATCGCCGCCAAGGCGACGAATGCCGCACCGGAAGGTTTCGCCGTGCCGCCGGGCATTCCGCAGTCGTTCGATCAGCACATCAAGATCATGTTCGACCTGCTGACGCTCGGCTTCCAGGCCGACATCACCCGCGTCAGCACCATGCTGTTCGCCCGCGATCTGACCGGCCGTGTCTATCCGGAAAGCGAGTCGCCGACGCTGGGATTCCATGGCGCCTCGCATCATGGTGAAGATCCGAATCTGATCAAGCAACTGTCGAAGATCAACCAGTATCACGTGAAGGTGCTGGCCTACTTCGTCGAGAAACTGGCCAATACCAACGATGGCGACGGCTCGCTGCTCGATCATTCGCTGCTGCTGTACGGCAGCAACATGGGCAACCCAAACCAGCACGTGCACTACGACGTGCCGCACATCCTCATCGGCGGCAACTACGGCAAACTGCAAGCTGGTCGCCATCTGGCGTTTCCGACCAAGCAGGTACCGAGCGGCAACCTGCTGTTGAGCATTCTCGATCAGTTCAACATCCACCGCGACAGTTTTGGCGATAGCACCGGACGCCTGCCCGGCCTGGTATGACGGGCTCGGTGAGAAACAGCATGCGTAGCTTTGCATTGAGAATTCTCTCTGCCTTGTTGCTCTCGGCGATGGCAAGCGCTGCGATCGCGCAAGCTCAAATCGCCGATGCTGCAAGCAAGGGCAATAAGGCGGAAATTGAGCGTCTGCTGAAACGCGGTGCCGACGTGAATGCACAACAGGCCGATGGTGCCACCGCGCTGCAGTGGGCGGCCTATCGCGGCGACGCAAAACTGGCCGAACTGCTGCTTAAGGCCGGCGCCAAACCGGGCCTGGCCAATCACGACGGCGCCACACCGCTGTGGCTGGCGGCGGCGCGTGGTGATGCTGCCGTCATTCAAGCATTGCTCAAGGGCGGTGCCGATGCCAACGAACAGCTGCCGTTCGGCCGCCGTCCGCTGATGCTGGCCGCACGCACGGGCAATGTCGATGCCGTGCATGCATTGCTCGAGCACGGCGCCGAGGTGAACGCCAGTGAAGCCGATCGTGGTACCACCGCATTGATGCAGGCTGCCGACCAGGGCCATGCCGACGTGCTGAGGGAATTGATCCAGCACGGCGCCACCGTGGCGGCCGTGTCCAAAACGGTGATGCGCGATGGACGCACGGCAGCATTGGGCAACTCCGAAGATCCCCGCCGCGCCGTACGTCAGCAGGCGATCGGGGCGCTGTGCGAGGCGAAGACACCTGATCTGCAACAGGTGAGAATCCAGCGCGAAATGTTGTTTGGCGCCAGCGCGAAAAATACTCCTGACGCCGATTTGTGCAAAGGCATTCAGCGCAGGGGCCTGGGCTTCGTCACCGTGGCCGGCGCCGGCGGCATCCATGGGGCTGGTGCGGGCGCGGGTGCCGAAGCGCCTGCTGAACAGGAGACGGATGGCACCCCAGTTGCGGATGCGAGTGGCAATCCGGTTCCCGCAAGCACCGCTCGTGGCCGCCGTCCCCCCGCGCGTGAACCCGATGGTGGTGCGTTCACCGCGTTGGTTTATGCGGCCCGCAGCGGCAGCATCGATGCCGCGCGCGCGCTGCTGGAGGGTGGCGCCGATGTGAACCAGACGACTCGCTACGGCTGGAGTGCGCTGTTGGCTGCCACGCACAACTCGAACTATCAAATGGCGAGGTTTCTCATCGAGCACGGCGCCAATGTGAACCTGGCCAACAAGGGGGGTTGGACGCCGCTGTATCTGGCCGTCGACAACCGCAATATCGAAGGTGGCGACTACCCGGTGCGCACTGCCGACATGGACAGCCTCGCCTACATCACTTTGCTGCTCGACAAGGGCGCCGACGTCAATTGGCGTGTCACCGAGAGTACCGAAACACGCACGGTGTTCACCAATCAATGGTTGAACGAAGACGGCGCCACTGCGTTCCTGCGTGCGGCGCAGTCAGGCGATCTTGAATTGCTGAAGCTGCTGGTCGCGCGTGGTGCCGATCCGAAGATCAATACCAAACTGGGCGTAACGCCGCTGGCGGCGGCTGCCGGCATCGGCTGGGTGGAAGGCGTTACCAAGGAGCGCTCCCCCGAGGAGACGGTGGAGGCCGTGAAGTATTTGCTGTCGCTCGGCATCAATCCCAACTTTCAGGCCAACACCGGCCGCGTCGCACTGCACGGCGCCGCGCACAAGGGGGCGACTGAGGTGGTGAAAATATTGGTGGCAACGGGCGCCAGGATGGACGTGCGCGATTTCGGCAACACCGACAACCGCGGCAGCCCGACCCTGTCGATCCACACTTGGTTGCCGATCGATTATGCCGACGGTCTCGTGCGCGTTGGCGTGCAATCGGCGATTCCGCATCCGGAGACCTCTAAGGTGCTGCGTGAGTTGATGCTGAAAGCCGGCCTCAAGGTACCGCCCGAAGGCCGTACGCTCGAATCGCTGTGTATCGTCGATGTCTGCAAACCGGGGTACGATCCGGTCAGCATCAACTGATCCGCTCGCAGACCCACCTATGTGTCGTCCAGTGGGCTGCAGTTCACACTGACGACCACACCCTGCGACGGACGCCGAGATCGCACTGATCAGGCAGAGAACCCCTTCTCCCAGGTAACTGGGCAATGCGATCACCGATATTGCAGTTCGGCACGCTCTGGATATCGTCGAAGTTCGCAGCGCTGGTGCTTGGCAGGCCATCGGCTTCCGTCAGCACGACCTCGGTAGGGATATCGCGAATCGTGGTGGTGATGGGTGCAACGAGTGTACCAGCACACGTCGCCGCGGTTCACGGCGCACCCCAGTCCTGTTCGCCGAGCCAGGTGTCAAATTCGCCGGGCATGACGGGCTTGGCAGCGTAGCCACTTTTAATGATCCTCGACCGTCACACTGGCGATTGCCAGCGGACCAAGGACGAAGGGATGGTCGGGAGAGCGGAGCTGTGTTTGTCCGTTGTTTGCGTCCTGATCAACAACGCGCCAGCGCATTGCACTTCCGGCGTTAAGTTCAAGTGATACTGCGCTGTCGGATCGGTTGATCAGCAGGACTTTGCGTACCCCTTGTGCGGTGACGAATGCTTGGGCGTAAATCGGTGCGCGACGGGTCATCAAATCCAAAACTGCTGGGGGGAGATGATAGGGGGGCAGATCGAAGTTCCGAGTTTCGACCAACTCAGAGTCTGGCGGGAATTCCTCAATGAGAAGTTTTAGCGTCCAATACCGGGAGTTCGGTTGTCCGCTTTCCCATTCGATCATCGCCAATTCCTGCCAGATCTGGTCGGGTTGAACAGCCACGAGTCCGGAGACGTGAGCCGCTATAACGCCCAGGACCGCGAGCCGTGCGTATAAGTATGCATACATGGCCGCGGAAAGCTGGACAGCAAACCTCACCTCCTCCGGCTGCAATCCTCGCGCACCCTGGTTCATCGTACCTATCTCGGTAACCATTAGTCCCGTAGCAGGCGAGAGCGAATCGCGGATTGCGCAGACGTAACGGAGACTGTCGATGAATCCATCGGCTTGGTTGAACACTGCGGCAACCTGATCCCGTCGCGCAATTTGCGGCGTGTACATTGCATAAAAATGGTATGAAACGTAGTCGAGCGGAATGTCAGCCCTATGGTTGCGCGGATTGAGAAAATGGGTCGTAAACTGTGGATCGGAGAGGGTTGAGCATAGAGCAAGGCCGACGAATTGCGTGTTTGGTGAGACCTTCCTTACTGCCTCGACTATGACGTCGTATGTTTCGGTATAGTCCGCCGGCGACATGGCAGGCTCATAGTCCGGCTCATTAAGGACCTCCCAAAGCGGGATGTGCAGACGATGACCGGACAGATGTTGTCGCCCGGGAGGATCGTCAAAGCCACCCTTGATATACCAGGCTGCAAATTTTCCAAAATAATCTGCGATTGAGTCTGGCGATCGTGCGGAAGTTGGTAAAGCCGAGAAGTTCAGAATGAAGGGTCGTCCTCTGTTGGCGAAAAGGAAATCCATGAATGGCGGATCGATCTTTGAAAAGTCCCAATCGGGATCGGCACCATTGGAATCCTTTAGAGCGACCGTCAAGTCCGGCCGGTTGTGCCAGCCTTGGTACCTCACCATCGATGGCGCTAGTTCGCTAAGAGCGGAAAGGCCCTCGGAATACCTCGGCTTGTCGCTCGCGAGCTTCCAGTCCCCGAAGCCGAACCCAGGGCCCATTTGAAGACTTCCGATTAGTCTTGAGATGCTTTTGAATTTGCTCCAATCGACACAGATGGTGATCATCCACCGCATAATAGTCGAGCTTGAGCGCTAGTCCAATTCGTGGTCGGGCTTTATCGATCCAACGTCCGGGGCACCAATTGCACCAGCTGAGCTCGGAAAGCATCTGACGAAGATCGGCTGTGTCCGTGGCTAATTCTCGCTCGAAAGGATGCGCCTTGCTGGCTCACAGCGCGTTACGACACTGTACCCCTCAACCTTGACGTTGGACCCCCGAGTCTGGTGCACCGTCGCTGAGTCCTCCGCAACCCGCGAGATCTTCCCACCGGCGTGATGTGCGCAACGCCAGCGCAGGATAACGCGCATCATCAATGCACGATCTCCTTCGTCATGGTCTGCACGACATGCCATCGCTGCTGCGCAGGCTTGTGCGGGGGCGTCGTATAGAGGGACTTTAAGAAGGCCCGATCCCACTCTGTCATTCCAGCGGGCGCGGCCTTCGTGCCGTTGAACAACTGCAGAATCGTCGGAGCGTCCGCCAGGCTATCGACAGGTTTGATCTCTGTGAGACCGACCAGGGCGGCATAGTCGGCTAACTGTCCCAGCGTCACTCCCTTCAGCTGGGACGCATCGACGATCACAAAGACCCGAAATAGGTACCAACTGGAATTTCCTGTCCAGGTGTCCCCTGAATAGGTAATGGGGCCCACCTTTGCCGCGTGCACAATCGGATGCACGCCGGATGGCGCGACGGGCGCGTCGCGGTACAACACCCGCACCGGCCCTGGTTTGGAGATGAAGTCATCAAGGACTATATGGGACGGTACAATTGGCGTACCGTCCATCGGTTCATAAGAAATGCCAAACGTAAACTGGAAATTTCGCTTGGTCATCATCGCCTTCAGCAGTTCCTGCGGTTGCATGGTCACCAGGATGTAAAGGTTGGGATGACATTTTCCGCCCGCGAGCGGTACCCGCCCGGCGCGCGCGATGTCCGAGACACGGCCAACGATGAACTCACCTTCCTCTTGGGCAAGACCAGACACGAGCGGGCAAACGGGCTGGCCCCAAAGGGGGAGCCCTCCGTCAAACTGGGGTCCGCTGATCTTGCTTATAAACGCGGTGAGCCTATCTGCCAGTTTGGCGCGCTGTGCCGTGACAGTGACTTCCTGCAGCCGCTCGGTAGCTGACGAACCATCATTCGTCGGTGCAGACTGATCAGTGGCGGCCCGGACATCCGCCAATCCCAGAGCCGCGAGTGCGGCGGACATGATCAGCAGCCTTGACGCCTTTGACATCGGAGTGCGCCTTCATCGTCTGAAGTGCGGTCAGTTTGCCACCCTGAGCCTGCGAAGTCAGCAAGCCAGTCGGGGTCCCGATTGCGGTCATTCGTCAAATCCGCGTGTGACAGAGCGAAAATCACTCATGTCGGACCTTTGGAAGGTCCGCAACTGGTTTGCCGCCGCTTCGGTCACTTCGCCTTCGGCAGCCCGTCCATGAAGGCGTTCATCTCGCGCTCCACCTCGGCCAGGTTGGACCTGAAAATGTAGTGCTGGCCATTGGCAATGCGTACGACTTTGGCCTGCGGCACGCCGGCTTCGAAGGCGTCCACCTGCGCGGCAAGGGGAGGGAAGTCACGGTGGTCGCCAAAGATGGCCAGCACCGGGCCGTTGATGGCCGTGTACTTCTGGCCGCCGCTGACGATGGCGAATGAGACCTTGTCCTGCAGTGACTGCGATTTGGACAGAGAATCCATCGTCATGACGTGCACCCCGGGCGGCGGCGTGAAGCCCTGCTTCGCGCCCAAATCCCGAACCTTGCTCTCCATCCTGGGATCGTGGAAGGCGTAGTCGTACCCGGCCTCCAGATAGATCAGCCCCGACACGCGTTCCGGATGGCGCGCGCCGAAGAAGCTCAGCTCCTCACCTCCCCGGGAATGGCCAGCCAACACGGGATGATCGAGTTTGAGCGCGTCGATGACCGCCAGGACGTCCTCGCCGAGACGTTCGGCGCTGTAGTTTTCCGGGGTCGGTTCCGGCTTGCTGGACATTCCAGAGCCGCGCCGGGTGATGGCGTAGACGTGATGCTTTGCGGTGAACAGCGGCGCGAAATCATCAAAGGCGTGGCCCGTGTTGCCGTCTCCGGGCACAAACACCAAAGGCGGCCCCTTACCACCCCAGTCGAGCACTTCCAGTCTGACCCCCTTCTCGACCTCCACGAACCGCACCCTGTGCGGCGAGGGGTCGATCGGCCACGCCGTCTTCTCGGTCACCCTGTCGAATCTGATCGGCCGGGGCTGACCGGCCCTGACACCGCCCGTGACACTTGTTCCCGTCAGGGATTTGCCGTCGGCTGAAAGGTCGGCGTCGATGGTCGTGAGGGAATCGTCCACGATGAGATGGACATGCGGGCCTTGCACTTCGACCGTGGAAATCGGGTTTCCGTTGCGCGGAGGGCCTTCCGGGCCGAGATAAAACGCCTCGCCGTGAAGTTTGCCACCCGGACCTGTGGTGATCTTGATCACCTGCCTCAGATTTGGCCCATCGCCGCCCTGCCAGGTTCCCACCACCCTTTGCGCCGATGATGGAGGGACGCTCCCCAGACAGACGGCGCTAGCGGCCATGGCCGCGGCGATCGAGGCAATTGCGAGGCTCCGTACTTTCAATCTCAATTCTCCCGTGGTCCGGCGCTGGTTTGGCCGGCCATGCTTGACGCTGGCCTAAAACTCTCCAGCAAGATAGCGGTCCGAACCCTGATACAGTGGCCCAGCCCAAGTAATCAAAATTGGCATTTGACACCATTGCTGCGCAGATTTTCACCAGATATTCGAGGTGCAACGCACGATATGCGCATAAAGCTCGACAAAATCGATATAGAGCTCCTCAACGCCATTCAGTCCGACAATCAGCTTGGCGCGGAAAAGCTGGCACAGATTGTGCCGCTCTCGCCTTCCGCGATCATGCGTCGGTTACGTCGGCTGCGCGCGGACGGCGTCATTGCATATGAAGCAGCCGTGCTCTCAAAAGACGTTCTGCGCGGGCGGCTATCGGCATTCATCAACGTACAACTGGAGCGACACCAGGCTGCGGCCTCGCGCAAGTTTCTCGCGGGTCTGTTGAAGTGCCGGGAAATTCAGTTGTGCGCGGAAGTTACCGGAAGCGTGGATTATCTGCTCCTGGTGACGGTCCGATCCTTCGATGACCTTAACAAGCTGACCGCTGATCTGCTTGAAAGCAATCCGGCCGTGCATCGCTATGAGATCAGCTTTGCAAAGACCTTCCACAAAAGGACATTTGCGGTGCCCATGGAGGATACGGATTGTGTCGTCGATTAGATAAGCTGCAGGAGCGTCGACTGAATGGCAAGGCAAGATTGTCCTGATGAACGACAACATTCGGCGCGAAAGCCGCGGGCCGCTTCGGCACCCGTTGCAATCATCTGCCAGCGGCGGCTTTAGCGCATGCCGCTACACCACGCGCATATCATAGCTTGTACCCTACGCAAGAGATTCGCGTTGGGTATAATTCGGGAAGCGACAGACTCAGTCGTCTAGCGCCGCAAAGGCGCGCACCGGGAAGGTTCCGCTAACGTCGATAAGCCGCATGGGCGATCTCCGCGCTGTTTGAGTTTCTTACTCAGTCTAGAGAATGTGGTGCTTTTATGAAATGACCACAGCTATCGCTGACGCCTCGACGCTGGATCGCCATATCGGCTACTTCCGCAACCGCGCACTGGGGTCGATCGAATTTGGCGCGTGAGCGATCAGGGATGGGACATCTACAAAGTTCAGCATGAGAACGACGTTCATCGGTACCGAGTCGCCACGGGCGATGACGGAAAGGTCTACGGCTCTAGCGAGGCAAGTGCTAAACCTGTCGAAGGATTCCGGTGAGTCGAGCAGCACCGTGACGCAGCCGATTACTCACTCATCGCCGGGACGGCGGGATTCATCGAGGCGGACCACGAGTTTTCCGACGAACTGGTCGGACTCCATGAGATTCATTGCCTGCTCGTACTCCTCCAGTGCAAACACCCGTTCGATCACGGGATGCAACCGGTGCTTTCGCATGAACGCGAGCATGTTCCTAAAGTCGGCCCGTGATCCGACAAAGACACCCTGTGCCTTGGCTACGATTCCCAGCAGGCCGCTCGCGGGAATGTCCCCATCGTAGCCCGTGAGGCCACCGACGATGGACAGTGTCCCGGCTGGGGCGAGACTGCTCACGGCCTGGGGAAGCGTAGTTTTGCCTCCCACGTCCACGACGAGATCGGCGCCTCGGCCGTCGGTCAGTTCAAGTACGCGTTGACCCCACATTGGTACGGAGTGGTAGTTGATGCTCTCGTGGGGCGCAATTTTTAGCGTGCGCTGGAGCTTCTCATCCGAGCTACTCGTCAGAATGACCCGTGCGCCGGCCGCCGCTGCAAATTGCAGCGCGAAGGTCGACACGCCGCCGGTTCCCTCGATTAACACGACTTTGCCCGGACCCAACTGGCTTCGCCCGACGGTCGCTACCCACGCTGTCACTCCGGCTGTCGGAAACGTCGCGGCCTCCTCGTAGCTGTAGCCGTCCGGTATTGCCGTTACAGCGGTGTCGTCGAGCGCGATGTAGTCAGATGCCACCCCCGGTACCATTGCCCGGTGTATCTGCGCCCGCGCGGGTGTTCCATCCGTCCAGTTACGAAAGTACGTGTTCGTGACACGCTCACCCACGTGAAAGGCGGTGACTGCCTTTCCGATGGCGACAATGTCGCCCGCGGCATCCGACCCAATCCTTAGACCCGTGAGATTCACATTCGGAATTCGCCGCTTGGGCGGAAGATCGTCGTGGTTGAGCGATATGGCGCGAACGTGAACGAGCACTTGATGCTCGCCGACTATCGGCATCGGTACGTGCGTGAGTGCCCAGCCATAGCCGTCTGCAGTCTCTTTGAGAGTCAGGCTGCGAATCGTCACAGGCAATGGCGCTGCCGTCTCGCGTGCGGAGGCCTGTCGAGGCGACGCCAGGGACAAACCTGCTAGGGCGCCAAGGATTACAAGTGCAACAGACCGCATATCCACCTCCGCTTCTGCGTAGCCGAACTTCGCTCTTCCGAGCTGGCTCCCATTTGGATGGAAAGCGCGAAGCCAAAGGGCGCCGATGGCGCTATCGCTCGTTGCTATGGTTCCGAGACAACAGTCCCGCCTGGCTCGAGCGCAGGAATCATCACGCCGTGTATATTCTGAAAGAACGCTGGCTCACTTGCCGGAGCCCAAATGACGAGCACCTTCGCAGGTGCCGACTTGGGCACAATGTGACGCACGTGATCCCCGGGCCGAACGACGCCGATCATGCCCGGTGTCAGGCGATAGCGCTTGCCGTTCACCTCGTGCTCATATGTGCCAGACAGGACGTAGAGGATCTCCACTGACTTATGCGTATGGCTCGGCGAGAGCATACCGGCAGGGAAGGTCGCCTCAACCATCTCGAGTTCGGAGCCGCCCAGGTTCGATTCGTTGAGAAGGATCTTGCAGTCTATCCCTCCTGCGTGGATCTGATCCAAGACACCTGCGGTAGCGTATGCGTACCGGTCACCGGAATGCACTGCGGTGTCGGCGGCCGATGACCTGCCGAGCGAGAATGCAAGCGCGATCGAAAGCGCAAGACCGACGAAGGCGGATACCAGCCACTTCGATGCTCTCATTGACCTGCTCCGTGGTTCGCAATCATTGTGCCTTCACGACTTCGGCGCGTCGCAGACTCATGCCTGGGGCCGGCGTCGGGGGCCACAAAAGGAGAACCAGGTACCCCACGCTTGCGATGTTCAACACGTCGAATACGTATTGCTCATGCAGCGAATCGGTGATCTCCCCGACGAGCCCTGCGGCGCGAGCCAGTTCAGCGAGCACACACAGCGATGCCGCCAGTATCGCAACGAAGCAGGTCAACCGCTCCAATCCGGTGAGTCGGGGCTTTCGGACTACCCAAAGTCCCGCGGCGAGGATGTACAGGGCCTGCAGGGCGACCGGCATCATGAGGTCGAGATGTCGTGAAACCAACGAGGCCGTGAATCGCGGGTCGGTCACTGCGTGGATCACGAGCCGAGCAAGTCCGGGAAGATACCGAACGGTCACCGCTGCCGCGAAGACCGAGAGAACTGTGCGCGGATGGGATCGATGAATCCGCGTCACGACCCATACCGTGACGAAGATCAGCGCATCGGCCAGCGAACCACACATCAGCATGCCAACGACACGCCGCACGGCCTGGGCGCTCCACGGATGCCGGCTCACCGCCGCGAGACTCGCGTGGAGCGGCTGGGATGCGTACGGGTAGCCGGCATCCAAAAGCCAGATCAAGGCGCAACCGGTGGCGACCGCCGCGCTGAACGAAAACCCATACAAACGAAGCGTTCGAACGAGGTCGACGGCCAAAGTTCCCAGCGCCTGCCGCCAATACCAGAGCCGCGAATGGCCCTGCTCGAATTGCTCAACGAGATCACCGATAAGCGGGTCGAATCGCGAACGGCCACCGACTCGCTCAAGCAGCCAGGTCGCGGCCCGCGGCGCGGCCCTGGAGCTCATGACTTTGCACCGGCCGTCTTCGCAAGGCCTTGCCAGAGCGCTTCGAGCGCACGCTGCGTGTCGCGTACCTCCCGGCTGCCCTCGGCAGTGAGTGCGAAATAGCGCTTTGCGCGCCCGCCGCGCTGCGGAGTCGCTTCGCCGAGTTTTGATGTGACGAAACCTTTGGATTCGAGCCGCTCAAGGATCGCATACACGCTGCCTTGCAGCATTTCGCGCCCAGTTCGCTGCGCAATCTCAGCCGCGATCGGCACTCCATAAGCCTCCCGCCCGAGCCGCAGCACTGCCAGCATCACGATGAGCTCGTGCTGGCCGAGGAATTCACGGTTGCGCATTTAATCAATGTTAATGAATAAATAGCCCGTGTCAATGGTCTGGTGCCGTCTGCCAATCAAAGAGCATGAGTGTTGGCATAGCGCAGCGACATCTGCACCGAGCTATGCCCGAAGGCCGAGGCAGTGGGCAAGACGCCTACTCTTGGGATAGCTTGAGAGCCTGGGCGCGCAAGCTTTTATCATCGACGAACTCCACGGTTCTCGTGGAAAACAGCGGTAAAATCTGTTGCTTGACCAACGCGGCAAACAATTGCTGCTGGCTCGACGTCGTGCGGCTCGAGCTGAAGACAGAAATCCGCTCGCGAAGCGCACACCTGCGTTGTGTCCACACGGCCGGTTGGCTCAAATCCGGTGCCTCAACGAGGCTTACGGTCTCGGAAGCCGCACCCGTGGCGACAGTGGCCGCAGATGCGACGGCAACTTGGCTGGGGTGTCCTTCACTTCCAGTGCTGACGCGGTTGCACCCAGGCAGGGCACCGATCGGGCGGTCACGCCGTTTCTGAGGAACTCCTGAAAACCCGCGTGGGTTGAACACTACGCCGGAATAAGGTCAAAGGGGCTGTGGCGCTGGTTTACGCCAGGTCACGGACCCTCAATAGGCGTCATCTGGCGGCCGCAAATTCAATGGCTTGGGCCCCGAATCAAATCTGGCTGTGATCCAAAATGCGCTGCCGTAGGGCAGTAGCAAAAAAATCAGTCGCGCGGCGCACGCGTGCCGGTACATAACGTCGTTTCGGCCAGATGAGACTTACGTCTCTGACGTCCCTTACGAATTCGTCGAGAACCGTGATCACGTCCGGCTGCCGGAGCTCCTCGGCAAGAGAGACCTTGGCAAACAGGCCGATTCCAACACCGGCCAGTACACCAGCCCGGATCGTTTCGACGCTGTTGGACGAAAGATTTCCACGAACGGCCACGCTGAATCGACCTTCGGGCCCGACAAACGGCCAATTCGTCGCCTCTACGAGACCGCCGTACAAAAGGCAATTGTGATTCACGAGCTCGGCGGGGGTCCTAGGTGTCCCATGTTGCTCGAAGTAGCGACGTGAGCCGACGCATACGAGGGGGGTGCCACCCACACGCCGCACGATGGCGTCAGGTTCCTTGACGGGTCCCACGCGGATCGCGAGATCAATTCGATCCTCCACCATGTCGCGCATGGCGTCGGAAAGAACTAGATCTACCTGAAGGCCCGGATTGAACGACAACAGGTCGGGAATAAGCGGAAGAACATGCAGGCGGCCGAAAGTGGAGGCCACGGCGATCCTAATTAGACCAGAGGCATTCAGCGTGCTGCTTGTCAGTTCGCTGTCGGTTTCATCCATCTCCTCAATCAGCGGTTTTGTCCGATCATAGTATCTGCGCCCCTGATCGGTCACGGTCACGCTGCGTGTGCTTCGATTTAAGAGCATTACACCCAGGCGCCTTTCCAGTGCGCCAACGGCCTTACTGACGCCGGACTGCGAATCGCCGGTTCGACGCGCGGCGGCGGAAAAGCCGCCCGCGTCAACCACGGCGATGAAGGCGTTCAATTCGTGAAAACGATCCATGGCAGCCTCTGATTAATTCGTTCTAGGAATATATTTTATCAAATGAACGCTAATTATCATTCTGGCTGAGGGCAATTACTGTCCTTGCGTCATTTCGCAACCAGACAGAAGGCTCCAATGTCCATTCTCGCAGGCAAGACTGCCGTCATCAGCGGCGGAAATAGCGGTATCGGTTTAGCGATCACCCAGCGGTTCGTCGCCGAAGGCGCCCACGTGGTTATTTTCGCCCGTCGGCAAGCCTTGCTCGACGAGGCGGTCAAGCTGATCGGACGCAACGTCACCGCGATCCAGGCTGACGCTTCGAACCTCGACGACCTCGACCGTGTCGCTGCGGCGGTAAAGGCCAAAAGGAGTGTCGTCGACGTCATCGTGTCGAACGCGGGCTTTACGGAGCAGGCTTCGATCGACACCCTCACGCCTGAGCATTTCGACAAGGCATTCAACCTCATGGCCCGCGGCCCGGTCTTCCTGGTGCAGAAGTTACTGCCGATGATGACTGGGGGTGGATCGATCATTTTGGTCTCCTCCGCGATGCACCTCATGGGCATTCCTGGCCATACCGCTTACGCGGCGACCAAGGCGGCGTTGCGTTCCTATGCCCGCACCTGGGCCGCGGAGTTCAAGGATGGCGGCATTCGCGTGAACATGCTCAGCCCGGGCGTTACGGACACCCCGATTCTCGACTCTCAATCGGCGACACGCGCGGATCTGAGGAAAATGTACCAGAGCATGGTCCCAATCGGTCGACTCGCTCGGCCCGAGGAGATTGCGAACGCGGCGCTCTTCCTGGCGTCCGATCAGAGTTCGTATGTGACGGGTGCGGATCTGATGGCCGATGGTGGTATCGGCCAAGTCTGAGGACCGAGGGTCGCCTCTCGCACCACGGAGACATCCCATGCCCAATCTCGATATCCTGTTCAAATCCTATCGGCTGAACGCTCTCAACCTACCGAACCGCGTAGTCATGGCGCCGATGACGCGCTCCATGTCTCCGGGTGGCGTGCCGACCGCCGAGGTCGCCAGCTACTATCGCCGCCGCGCGGAAAATGGCGTCGGTCTCATCATCACAGAGGCGGCCGGTATCGACCGACCGGCCGCGCTCAATGAGCCTGACATGCCCCGCTTCCATGGCGCAACGGCGTTCGCAGGCTGGAAGAGGGTGGTGGACGAGGTTCATGCGGCGGGTGGGCGCATCGCGCCGCAGCTGGTTCATGTGGGGCATAAGCTGTCGAACTTGACGCCCGGGTGGACACCATCCGCGCCCTATGAAAGCCCCTCAGGGTTTGCAGTGACAGGCGAGCGCATCGGTCAGCCGATGAGCGAATCTGATGTGGCCAATGCCATCGACGCCTTCGCGCGCGCAGCGTCGGATGCCGAGCGGCTCGGGTTCGACGCAATAGAGCTGATGGGCGCGCACGGCTACCTCATCAATCAGTTCTTCTACGACCATCTCAACATGCGCAACGACCGATATGGTGGCTCGACGCTCGTCGAACGCTCCCGCTTCGCGGTCGAGATTCTGAAGGCAGTCCGGTCGGTAGTCACCCCCGGCTTCCCGGTGATTCTTCGCCTTTCGCAGTGGAAGCCAAAAGACTTCAGTGCACGGCTTGCCGAGACGCCGCAGGCGCTGGAACAGTGGCTTACTGTGCTCGTCGAAGCTGGTGCGGACGCCTTGCATCTCTCGCAGCCAAGATTCTCGCAGGCCGCCTTCCCGAAGATCGATGCGGAGCTGAACCTTGCCGGCTGGGCGAAGAAGCTCACGGGCGCCACCGCAATAACCGTCGGCGCCGTCGGCCTGACAGGTGACGTCTACGAATCCTTTCGGGGCGAGAGCGCTCAATCCGCGCCGCTGAACGGACTGCTCGCGCGGCTGGAGCGCGGCGAGTTCGATCTGGTGGCAGTCGGACGCGCGTTGCTGCAGGACCCTGCATGGCTTGAGAAGGTACGGCGAAACCGCATCGACCAGATTGCCGACTTCACCCCGGCGGCGTTTGCCACCTTGCGTTAGTCACTGCGTGCAACGGCCAGTAGCGTAATACTGGGCCTTGAGCCAGCGCACCTCCTCAGAGGGCCGGTTTGTTCTGATCGGCCTTGTTCAAATCTTCCTGCCGAGCCTTGTCCGCTGTGGTCCTGTTCGTTTTCATGGTAATGGTCGCGGCCCTGACCGCGTAGGGCAGGTTCCGTCCTTTCCATCAACAGAATCAATAGCTTGCCTTATACGCAGCCGCGCATCTCGTGCAAAAAGCCGTCGCACGTGGCTGCCCTCACCACCGGGGTATATCATCGTTTCGCGCGCGCTACGGCATGCTTGGCTGTTCAGTAGGCCGGGCTGCGGCGTGCCCGTGAAGGAGCCACCATGAACCGCAAATATCTGATCGGGCTGATGGCCGCCGCCGCCGCGACGGCTGCTCTGTGTGGGTGCGTGAGCGCGCCCACGCCGCAGCCCCGTGCGGACATGCGGCAGCAGGCCACCGCAGAACTTGGCATCACACGCAACGCCTGGTCGGGATGCGTCCGAGCCGCGATCCCACCGCTCGACGATCCCCAATCTTCCTCGGACGTTGTCGCGCGTGCCGCCATGAAGCGCTGCTCAGATGAGTACACGGCCATGGTGCGGGCTCTGACGCGCACGTTAGCGCCAGCCTGCGGCCGGGATCCGGATTGCACACGCCGCGCTTTGGCGACGGCCCAGGGGGAGGCCACGAAGGTCGCTACCGACGACGTCGTGGCCGCGAGGGTGCGGGTCGCGGGCGCGACAATTCTCAAGTGTCAGTAAAATGAGCCCACGCCTGCCGAAGCGTGCCGCTGGGGGGAATCACGACGTATTTACCAATGACAGTTGACGAATTGCGGCAACGATCTTCGCTCTCGTGTGGGTAGTCGCCGGACCTGCCTTACAATCAACGGCATGCTCAAGGGGCGCGGCAAGGGGAAAATTTCCAACGACTTGGTGGCGGCGAGCTGCGCGGCCGTACTGGCCGTTTATGCGGCCGGATATTCACGTACGCGCGAGGCGGCGCGCCGGTTCGAGACTCAGGCGAGGGAGCGCAGGCCGGCGACCCCGACGCAGCCTACGGGTGCCAGCCCGAGACCGGCCGTCATCGAGGCACGGACGCCGCAATCGCAGCGTGGATACCCACCACCGGTCGCCGCACGCACGCCAGCACCCAAGGCAGCTGTTTCCTCCGCGGCGGTCGCAGTGATACCGCCGCCAGTTGCCGCGCCGGTCACGAGTGTCGATGCCGCGGCGGTTGCAGCGGGAACCTCGTCACCGAGTGCACCGCGAGAGATTGCGCCTGTGCCTTTGCCCGCCGCAGATGCGACCGCGGCGATGCCCATTGCCATCACGCGCGAGCCCACTTCCGCCTCCTCTCCAAAGTGGCGAGATGGCACTTATACCGGCCTGGGCGACTCGCCACACGGCGACATCGAAGCCCGCGTCGTCATCAAAGACGGACGCATCGTCGAGGCGGGCATCGTGACATGCGATACCCGTTACCCTTGCGACGTGATCGATCCGCTCATTCACCAACCCGTCGAGCGGCAGAGCCCTGATGTCGATTACATGTCGCACGCCACAGAGAGTTCCGACGCCTACTACAACGCCCTGGTTGCCGCGCTCAATTACGCCATTGAGCCATCTTTCAGCGAGGCGACGATCCCCAAGTGATTTTCAGCGCAGCCGTGATGGGAACCATTGTGTCCATCGAGGTCGACGCGCCCGATGCCGCCGCCGAGCGTGCGTTCGAGTGGTTCCGTCTGGTGGAGGTTCATTGTTCCCGCTTCGATGCGGCGAGCGAGCTGCGCCAATTGACGGCCGGCAAGCGTACCCCAGCGAGTCCGATTCTATTTGAGGCGGTGCGTTTCGCGCTGATGGTGGCCGAGCAAACCGGCGGCGCATTCGATCCGACCGTCGGGGGGCGCATGGCCGCGCGCGGGTTCAACCGGCACTACCGCACGCGCGAAGTCACCTGCGCTTCGGAGTGTGACGACGGGGTCAGCTTCCGTGACGTGGAGATCGATGCGCACAGGCGTACTATTCTGTTGCGGCGTCCATTGACGCTCGATCTCGGAGCGGTTGCCAAGGGGCTGGCCATCGATGCTGCCGCGCGCGAGCTGCAACCGTTCCGAAGTTTCGCCATCGATGCGGGCGGGGATCTTTATCTCAGTGGCTGCAATCCACAAGGCAAGCCATGGTCCGCCGGCGTCCGTCATCCTCGTGTCCTCGGCGATATCGTCGACCGCTTCCGCATTTCGGACCGGGCCGTGTGCACCTCGGGCGACTATGAGCGTGGACAGCATATTCTCGATCCGCGCTGCGGCGAGGCGGCGATCGGGGTTGCGAGCGCAACCGTCATCGCACCCAGCGCGATGCTCGCCGATGCGCTCGCGACGGCCGCGTTCGTGCTTGAGCCAAAGGAATGCATCCCCCTGCTGACGCGCATGGGCGTGGAGGGACTCATTGTCACCTCCGGTCTTGAACTATTTCGCACGCCTGGCCTGTGCCGTGCATAGAGTAGTGCGCTTTTTCAGGACTCCCAAGGGGGTGCTGATCATCATCCTGGTGAGCCTGACCGCAATCGCGGCGCCGGGCGAAGGGGCCAGGGCGGTCGTAATCAACATGGGGATCGCGTCTCTGACCGCCGGCCTCGTCGACCTGATCATCCTGCGGCTGCGCAAGAGTGTGTGGCGGTTTCCAAGTGGGGCCGTTCTCACCGCCATGATCGTGACGATGGTGGTGCGCGCGCAGGAGCACTGGTATGTCCCGGTAGCGCTGTCGGGGGTTGCGGTGATCAGCAAGTACGCGCTTCGCACGCGCACCGCGAATGTATTTAACCCAGCGGCGTTTGCGCTCGTGTCGGTGATGTATTTGTTGCCAGTCGGGCAGAGCTGGTGGGGGGCGCTTCCGGAAGTTTCCCCTGTGTGGCTACGCGCGGCACTGCTCGTCGGCGGAATCTACATCGCGGACCGCGTGAATAAAATTCCGCTGGTTTTGGCTTTTCTAGGGGCATATTTCCTCCTTTTCACCGTAACCGCATATCTGGGCGATCCGCGGTGGGTCGCGGAGATTTTTCGATCGCCGGACATTGAAGCAGTGCTTTTCTTTGCGCTCATCATTCTGACGGACCCGCCGACTTCGCCCGCAAGGTATCGGGACCAGTGGATCTGCGGAATCATCGTCGCCGCAATCAGCTACGCCGTATTTGAAATATTCGGCGTGGGTTACTTCTTGTTAGCGGGGACATTGGCGGGGAATGTGTGGGCGGCCTGGCGCCGTGTTCAGCGCCACTCCCCGCACAAGTTTCCACGAAAGGTAGCAGCTTTCATGCGCGAGATAAGCCCGGTGCGCCCCGGAGTCAAGCGGGCGTTATAGAGAGACACTTGGCTGCACCAGATACGGCGTCCGGCATTCTCACCCCGTGCGTGCCAGACGCCGTATCGCCAGGCCGCCAAACAGTACCGAGATGCTCACCAGAACCGCTCCCGTAAGGAGAGGGCTCACTCCCACCTTCATGCCGCCCGCCGCGAGGGCCGTCATGTTCAGATGAAAAGCAGGCCAGATGACGGACCAGGGTTGCATGACCTTGGGCAGCGGGAAAAACATTCCGGACAGCCACAGGCCGGGCAGATAGATCAGATTCGCATAGGCGGGCGCCGCACTGGCGCTCGCGAAGGCGCCGATGAAGAGCCCGATGGCGCTGAATGGTATTGCGCCGAGGATCAGCACGGCGTCCATCGCGATCAGGCCACCCGGCGACACGGTGAGTTTGCCGGCGACGACTGCGGCGATGGTTACCAAGACGACGGAAATTGCCGCGAAGGCCAGCGACATCAGTACTTTCGCTAGCAGGTATGAGCCAGATGGTAGAGGCAATGCGCGCTTGAGCTTCAGCAGGTTGGCATCGCGTTCCATCGCAAGACTGATGCCGATGCCGAAGATCGCCGGTCCCATGACGGCCATCGAGCACCAGGCCGAGAACGTATAGTTCATCAATGCCGGGTTCGCCGCGATCTCCTTGGAGCCGCCGGCCATGACGACGCCGAAGAACAGGTACAGCGGCACCGGCAGCAGCAGGAAGGGAAACGCGAACGCCGGTGCGCGCACGGCCTGGATGAACTGAAACCGCGATTCATTCAGGTACGCGCGTAACAGGCGGCGCAGCGGCATCAGCGGTTCGGCCGCATTGGGAAGTAGGGTGGTTGCCAACGTGTTCATGAATTCTCCTATGCACTCAAAACCTGGGCGCAGGGCATCCTATGCGGCTTGTTTCGTAAGCTCAGTGAAGGCAGCCGCGAGATCCGCCTGACGCACTTCGAGCTGGCGCACGCTCGCATCGGCCGCGAGCAGGCGGCGAACCACCGACTCGGCATCGACCGCGGTGATCGTGAGCTTGTGCGCATCCTGAGTGGCTTCGAGCACGCCTGGCCAGAGCCGTACGTCCTTGGCGGTGAGCGCGCCGGTACAGCTGATGTGGGTGCGGCTGACGACGGAGCGAACCTCGGCGACGCTACCCGAGGCGATCACCTTGCCCCTCGCGAGCACCACGACGCGATCGGCCAACGCCTCGGCTTCCTCCAGGTAATGCGTCGTGAGCACGACCGAACAGCCGCCAGTGATCAGCCGGCGGATCGCCCGCCACATGTGCTCGCGCGCCTGCACGTCAAGCCCAACCGTGGGCTCATCGAGGAACAGAAGTTTGGGCTGTCCCACGACCGCCATCGCAAACTGTGCCTGCCGTTTCTGGCCCGCCGACAGTTTCGCGTAGCGTTGTCCGGCGAGCCCGCATGTCCCGGTCAGCTCGAGTGTCTCTTGAACCGAAAGCGGCCGCGGATAGTAGCTCGCGGCGAGCTCGACGAGCTCGCGGACGCTCAGCAGGGGCTCGAGGGCAACTTCCTGCATCATCACGCCGATCTCGCGGCGGCTTTCGACATCGAATGGCGAGCGTCCCATCAGGCGCACTTGGCCGCCGTCGGCCTGCAGCAGGCCGAGCCACAAGGATATTGCGGTCGACTTGCCGGCGCCGTTTGGCCCGAGCAGGGCCAGAAGCTCGCCCCGGCGCACGTCGATCGCGACGCCATCGAGCGCGGGGCTCTTACCGTAGGACTTGCGAGCGCCGATGAGCTGGGCGAGCGGCTCGGCTTCAAGAAACAGGGGCGCCCTCTGCCGGGCGGGGACAGCGGCGGAGGCCGCGCGCTCGACGGCCGGCTTTGCGCGCGGGTACCTGCGGCCATTGAGGATCTCGCCGATCCACGTTGGTCGCACGAGGTAGTGATAGCTCACGAGCAGCACCGTCATCGTAATCGCAAGGATCAGTGGAAACTTGATGGCCCAGTGCCACGGTACCTTCGCGAACGCCGCGGCCAGGAAAAACACCAGCGGCAGGTGCGCGAGATACAGCCAGTATGAGGAATCCGCGAGGTAGCGACGCACCGCACTCGCGCCGTCGCAGAAGCGCAGCGCGGCGCCGATGATGCCGAAGCTCCAGTACCACGATGAGAGCAGATAGCAGGCAGCGTAGAGCGGTGTTGCCGATGTGAGCAGATGCCCAAGCCATGGGGCCGTGGTACCGAGCTTGATGCCGGGCACGCTCCGGCACGCAATGCTCAGTGCGAGGCCGACGATGAGCTGCCCGAGCCACCGCTTGCGCAGTTGAGTGAGCAGATCGAGCTGGCGATGCAACAGCCAGCCGACAATGAACGCCGTGCCGAATCCCACGAGCGCGGGCATCTGCGGGACCAGAGTGCTGTCTGGCGTGGGGATGCCACCGAGGACGGCGATCCGCTGGTCGAAGCCGAGAACCGCAAAAATCGGCGCAGCGAAAACCAGGGGCGCGGCATAGCTGCTCATCAGTGCGCGCGCACCGCGATCAAGCATCCGGCCTAAGCGCCCTGCCGCATCGACCTTGATGGAAAGGCCGTGGACGGCGAGCAACGCGACGTAAAAGATGCACAGGTAGTACAGAAACCATAGATGCACCAGTGGGAAGGCGCCCGCGGGAACGACTGCAGGGTGCGAAACAGCCGCTAACGTCGCCGGATCCGCACTGCGCGTCACCCCCCAGATCAGTGCCGCGATGGTGAGCGGCGCGAGAATGATCCAACCGACGGTGAGCGGTACGAGAATGCGCTTGGCCCGATCGGCGATGAAGCCGCGGGTGCCGCGGCGCGCGATCACGACCCGTGCGAAGAGCCCGGCGACTATGAAAAAGGTCGTCATGCGCCAGGCGTGGATCAGGAAGAACACGACGTTGAGCGTGGCGCTCTGCGAGACATCGTGCGCCGGGATCGGCAGGAAAAACGACATCGTCGCATGCAACACGATCCCGGCGAGGAGCGCGAAGGCGCGAACGGCGTCGAGTGCATGCAGGCGTTCTTGGCTTGACATGACGGCTCCTTACAGAAAGTCTTTCTTGCGAAGAATGATGAGCAGCGCTGCCGCGAGGGCGCTCAGGCTGCCGAGGATCTCAACCGTGAGCGAGGTGAGGATCTCAGGAGACCAGACTGCCACTGGGCCCTTCGAAGCAAGCGCAACCGACGGACGACTCAGCAGCCAGGCAATCAGGAAACTGATCAGCACATTGCCGCAGATAACCACAATCGTGTTCATCAGTACCGAGTCCGCCGCGAGCGCCACGGCGAGAAAGATGCAGAAATACAAGCACACATACATCATCACAGCCATTGTCAGCGGAATGAGACCGTGCGGGATCGGCGTCAGGGAAATCACAAGAATTGCGGCGGCGCCGAGCAGGCAGAACGGGATCAGAAACGCCAGCAGACTGGAGATAAGCTTGGTCACCGCATACTGGGTCGTCGAGACCGGCAGGCTCAGCACGAACAGAATCACCCGATCCTTCTTCTCCTGAGTGACCGTACTGCCAACTAGAAAGACGTTGAGGAGGATGAGCACGCAGAGAAAGGAGACACTCCCGACGTAGAAAGTGATCGGCCCGCCGCCGAACAGCGCAAGCGCGAGCATCGCGAAGCCGAGCAATAGGGACCCGGCGATAATCGGCCATTGCAGGTAGAAATCCTTCAGCACCAGGCGCGTGACGACGGACCGGCTCATGAGGCACGCTCCTTGCGGTTCGCCATCACATTTGCGACGAAGATCTCCTCGAGGGTCATCCGTTGCACCTCATGGACGGTCGCGCCGGCGTTCACATACGCGCGCACCAGTTCGTTCGAGTATTCATTCGTCGTCACGGTTGCGATGTGACCGCTCTGGTCAACCGCAACGACGCCGGCAAGAGTGGGCAGCGTGAACCCGCCGGGCACCTCGAGCTTCAGACGCCGCCAGTGCTCGATGAAGCTCTCCTTGTCGCTCGAATCGATGATGCGGCCGCGGTCGATGAACGTGATCTGATCGGAGATCTGCTCCACATCCTGCGTGTTGTGAGAGGAAAAGAGGATGGCGCGACGCTCGTCGCGCAGCACGTCCATCAGTTCGACGAGCATCTCGTGGCGCGCGACGGGATCGAGGCCGGTGGTGGGTTCATCGAGCAGCAGCAGACGCGGGCGGCGCGCGAGCATCAGCAGCAATGTCGCTTTCGCGCGCTCACCGTGGGAGAGGCTTCTGATCTGCTGCTCGGTGCGCAAGTTGAAACGCTTGAGCAAGGTCTGTGCGTACGGCGCGTCCCAGCTTGGATAGATGGAAGCAACGAACCGCATGTGCCAACCGAGCGTTCCGTAGCCGTAGAGGCGCATGTCCTCGGAGACGTAGCCGACCTGCCACTTTGCGGCCACCTGCTCCTCGGGCATGGAGCGCCCCAGCACGCGCACCTGTCCGTGGTCCTGGTGTATCAGCGACATCAGGATCCGGATGAGCGTCGATTTGCCGGCGCCATTCGGGCCGACCAGGCCCATGATCTGTCCGCACGGAAGCGTCAGGCTCACATCGTTGAGCGCAAAGAAGCGATATGCCTTTGCGACCGCTTCGAGTTCAATTGCCAGGTCCGTCATGATTTCTTCCCCCCCTCCGTCATCTGCACGCGCATCCGCTCGATCACTTCCTCGGGCGTCAGCGCAAGTTCGCGCCCGATCTGTGCAGCCGCGGCGAGGTGTTGATCGAGTTCCTCGCGTCGCAGCTGGCTGCTCAAGTCCACCTGCTCCGCCACGAACGAGGCCTTGCCTTGGCGCGTGACAATCACGCCCTCGCGTTCGAGTTCGAGATACGCACGCTTCACCGTAATCACGCTTACTTGGGCGGAGACCGCGAGTGCCCGAATCGACGGCAGCTCATCCCCTGCCTGCCAGTCCCCGATGGCGATGCGGTGGCGAATCTGCTCGATGATCTGCAGGTACATGGGCCGCCGGTCGGCCTGGGAGATCGTGATGTAGCTGTGCATATGAGTATGCACAGTATATACAGAATTATCAGTTATGCAAGCGGCCGGGACTGAGGGCCGTGGCTTGCGCGCTTCCGACTTAATAGTCGCCGCAGGTCACCGGCCCGGTTAAATCGCAACTTGAGGTATTTATTGAAGAAAAGTACGGGGTGTGCTGGCTGATGACCCCGTGGGCTCAACGAAAGCGACTGAGGATCTGGTCCAATCCCTTCGATCCGGGAGACAGCTTCTCGTAGGGCACACTGTTCAACGGCTCGTCGGGAGTGCCATTGAGCTCGTGAAACTCGCCTTGCGAGGCTTCCACGTGCAGCAGCCCGGTCAAGTACTCGCCCCGTTTCATATGTTCCTGGATACAGGCGCTCGCGGCTGCCCGATCGGTCGGATCGTAGCCGGCCTGACATTTGCGCAACACGATGCGACTGCCGTCGTGCAGCACCACCGGGAGTGCCTCGCCCTCACCGTAATTCACCTTGATCTCACGCTCGAACGGAACGAAGTCGGCATGGACTGCCGGCTCATAATGCTCACGAGTGTAAGCGTAGCTCTTGGTGGACCCTTCGTGATCATTGAATGTGACACAGGGAGACACGACATCGATTAGTGCGAAGCCGTTGTGGTTCAGGCCGGCCTGAACAAGCGGCACGAGCTGCTCCTTGTCCCCCGAGAAGCTGCGCGCGACGAACGATGCGCCCAAAGTCATCGCCAACAACACCGGGTCCATGGGCGGCTGCAGGTTGGCCTCGCCCTTCTTCGCCGTCGTGCCGATGTCGGCCGAAGCGGAGAATTGACCCTTTGTCAGGCCGTAGACGCCGTTATTCTCGATGATGTACAGCATGTTGAGATTGCGGCGTATGGCATGGCAGAACTGCCCGAGGCCGATGGAGAGTGTATCGCCGTCGCCTGACACGCCCACATAATGCAGCCGTCGATTGGCGGCATTGGCGCCCATGGCGATCGAGGGCATGCGACCGTGAACGGAGTTGAATCCGTGGCCACCACTGACGAAGTAGGCGGTGGTCTTGGACGAGCAGCCGATACCAGAGAGCTTCACCATGTTCTGCGGCTCGATGGACAAGCTCCAGCATGCTTCAACGATTGCAGCGGTGATCGAGTCATGCCCGCAGCCCGCGCACAACGTAGACATCGCCCCCTCGTAATCGCGGCGCGTCAAGCCGAGCTCATTGGCAGGCAGCGACGGGTGAGCGACTTTGGGCTTGGGGAAGAATGTCATGAAGGCTCCTGATTAACCAAGCGCGACGCCCGGTTCCTTCCGCAGTGGCCGCACCTGCGCCAAAATCCCCTCCACGATGAACCCGGAGGAAATCGGCAGTCCGCTGTAATGCAACAGCGAGCGCAGTTTGGACTTCTCGACCGCGCTTTCCAAAGTCAGCAATGACTTGAACTGCGCGTCGCGATTTTGCTCCACGACGAACAGCATCCGATGGGCGGCAAGAAACTGTTCCACTTCCTCCCCGAACGGAAATCCCCGCACCCGCATATAATCGATGCCCACCCCGTCCGCCTTGAGAACATCCATCGCTTCGCGAACCGCGCCGTCGCAGCTGCCGAGCGACACGATGCCGATATCACTACCGGCGGTGGTATCGATGACGGCGCGCGGCACCAGCCGCTTGGCCGTCTCCCACTTCTTGAGCAGCCGATCGAGCACAATCTGGTACTCAACCGAGTCCTCGGTGTAGGTCCCGTATTGCGTGTGTCCCGAGCCACGAGTGAAGTAAGCGGCCTTCGGATGGACGCCAGGCAGTGACCGGGCCGCAATCCCGTCGCCATCCTTGTCGAGGTAGCGATAAAATTTCTCGAGCTTCTCGACATCCGCGCGGTCCACTACCTTGCCGCGATCGGGCCGATAGCTGTCATCCCACTTCAGATCGCGGCACATCCAGTCGTTCATGCCGATGTCGAGATCGGACAGCATGAAAACCGGGGACTGCAGTCGCTCCGCCAGATCGAATGCCTGGGCGGCCATGTAGAAGCACTCTTCGGGATTGGCCGGATACAGGCACACATGACGGGTGTCGCCGTGCGAGGCGTAGGCGCATGCCATGATGTCGCATTGCTGTGTGCGCGTCGGCATGCCGGTGGATGGTCCGGCACGCTGGATGTCGAAAATCACGGTCGGGATTTCCGTGTAGTAGGCCAGCCCGATGAACTCGTTCATCAGCGAGATGCCGGGACCCGAGGTGGCCGTGAAAGCGCGGGCGCCGTTCCAGGCGGCGCCGATCACCATTCCGATTGCGGCCAGTTCGTCCTCGGCCTGAATGATCGCGAAGTTCTTACGGCCCGTTTCCGCATCGACGCGCGTGCGCTGGCAGAAGGACTTGAAGGCATCCATCACCGAGGTCGACGGGGTGATCGGATACCAGGCGCCCACGGTGGCGCCGGCGTACACGGCGCCAAGCGCCGCGGCGGTGTTGCCGTCGATCATGAGATGACCGCCGGTCGCATTCATCGGCTGTACATGCAGCGGCAGCGGACAGGTGAAATGCTGCTTCGCATAGTCATAGCCGAGCTGGATCGCTTTCATATTGCTTTCCACCAGCTGCTGCTTCTTCGCGTAGGTTTCGGCCAGCAGCTGGCGGATACGTTCGAGATCGAGGTCAAGCAGCGCCGCCAGAACTCCCGCATAGCAAATATTCTTCATCAGGATGCGCGTTCGCACGCCGTTGAAGTTTTCATTGCAAATGCGCGCCAGGGGCACGCCGATCACGGTTATGTCCTCGCGCTTCAACAGCGCCGGGCGCGGCCAGGTCGAGTCATAAACCAGATAGCCGCCGGGGGCGACTTCCTTCAGATCCCTGGCGTAGGTCTCGGCGTTCATCGCAATCATGATGTCCACGCGGCCGGAGCGGGCCACGTAGCCGTGCTTGCACACCCGGATCTCATACCATGTCGGCAGCCCCTGAATGTTGGAGGGGAAGTAGTTCTTCCCCATCACGGGGATGCCGCTTCGGAAAATGGATTTCATCAACAGGCTGTTGGCACTCGCCGAGCCGGTGCCGTTGACCGAGGCGATCTTGATCACAAGGTCGTTACTGCGGGGGATTGACATGTCTTGTCTGGTTTGATCCGGTGACTCGGCCCAGGCGCGCTCAGGCGATTTTCGGCTTTTTCGCCTGCAGGGAGCGAGCCTCGTCTTTCACCTGAGGCCAGTGGACGTAGGACTTCTGCATATCCCATGCGGCCGTCGGGCACCGCTCGGCACACAGCCCACAGTGAACGCACAGGTCCTCGTCCTTCACCATAATGCGTCCGGTCTGCGGCAGCGGCGCCGACACCAACAGCGGCTGCTGCAGATTTTTCGCGGGCGCTTTCAAGCGCGAGCGCAACTCGGTCTCCGTGCCGTTTGCGGTGATCGTCAGGCAGTCGACTGGACAGATGTCCAGACACGCATCGCATTCGATGCACAGCTTGGCAGAGAAGACGGTCTGAATATCGCAATTCAAGCAACGCTGCACTTCCTGAGCGGCCTGCTCTGCGCTGAAGCCCAACTCCACCTCGATGTTGATTTTCTTGAAGCGCTCCTTGAGCGATACGTGGGGCATCAAGCGCCGCTCGACCGGCGCGTAATCGTTGGCATATGACCACTCATGCATGCCCATTTTGCGGCTCTGCAGATTCACTCCGGGGGGCAGTCGGTCGGCCACCACTTCGCCGTGACAGTGACGGTGTATGGAGATCGCCGCCTGATGGCCGTGCTCGACGGCCCAGATGATGTTCTTGGGGCCGAACGCCGCATCGCCCCCGAAGAACACCCCGGTACGGGTTGATTGGAAGGTGGTCTGATCCACCTGTGGGACATCCCACTTGTCGAATTCGATGCCCAGGTCCCGCTCGATCCAGGGGAAGGCATTTTCCTGCCCGATCGCCAGAATCACATCGTCGGCGGGAAGGAATTCCTCTCCCAAAAGCCGTTCCGCGGTGATGCGGCCCGTGTCATCAACGTCGTACTCCATCTTGTCGAACAGCATGCCCGTCAGTTTGCCGTTCTCGATCACAAAAGACTTGGGCGAGCGGTTGATGACGATCTCGACGTTTTCTTCCTCAGCGTCATCCAGTTCCCAGGCGGATGCCTTGAAAAAGCCGCGCGGCTTGCGCGCCATGACCTTCACGCTCCTGGCACCGAGTCTGAGGCTGGTACGGCAGCAATCCATCGCCGTGTTACCGACACCGATAATCAGCACGCGTTCACCGATCTTCTCGATATGTTTGAAAGCCACGGACTCCAACCAGGCGATTCCGATGTGGATGTTCGCGGCGCCGGCCTCCCGGCCCGGCAGTCTCAGTTCCTTTCCCTTGGGCGCACCGGATCCCACGAAAACGGCATCGAAGCCTCCGGATTGCAGTAGCTCGCGCATACTGCGAATCGGATGACCGAGCTTCAAGTCCACGCCTCGGTCCGTGATATAGGCGATCTCCTCATTCAGCACTTCTTGAGGCAGCCGGAAGGAGGGGATATTGGTGCGCATCAAGCCGCCCGGTTCGACGGCCTGTTCGAATATGGTGACCTCATAGCCCAGCGGCACCAGATCGTTGGCTACCGTCAGCGATGCGCAACCCGCGCCGATGCAGGCGATACGCCGGCCGTTCTTGAGCTTAGGCACGGCCGGCAAAAATCCGGTGATATCGTCGCGGTTATCCGCAGCAACCCGCTTGAGCCGGCATATGGCGACCGGCTTTTGCTCGACGCGCGCCCGCCGGCAAGCCGGCTCGCAGGGGCGGTCGCATACACGACCGAGAATTCCCGGGAAGACATTCGAGTCGCGATTCACCAGGTAGGCCTCGGTGAAGCGGCCCTGTGCAATCAGACGGATGTACTCCGGAACATCAGTGTGGGCCGGACAGGCCCATTGGCAATCAACGACTCGATGATAGTAGTCGGGATTCGAAGTATCAGTTGGTTCCATTCCAAGCGCGGCCGGCGCGGAGCCCCCTCGTAATGCCAAGCCGATTGAGTATAGAGGGGTACCGCAGAATGTCACCCGGGAAGATAAGATATGTACGACCTGTTAATTTATTTAACATAATGTAATGGGATTGAATCATCTGGGCCTGGCCACTCCTGGACCGCTGCGGCGTGGTTGACCGTTCAACCACCTTCATGCAGGAAAAGCTGTTGCCGTAGGAGCAGGGGAGCCGGCGCGCCGGGCGAACCCAGGAATGCCGATAGACTCAGTGGCTTAAGTGCTGGCCACACGCGAGGACGGGTCATGCGGAAATGGCTCTTTGCAATAATTCTGATGGCGCCCATGTTTCACGCGTTTGCCTGCGCGCAAACGCCTGCACCTGAGGCAGCATCCCCACTGTCCGCGTCTCGGGAATTTCCGGCATTTGCGGCAGGCAAGTACGAGATCACGGTCAGTGAGTACGCAGCCTTTTTTCGGACGTAGGTATCGAGCCAAACGTCAGGAAACCAAATGGAATCCTTGCTCAAACCGCTCCTGGTGATTTCCCTGGTCGCATTCGCGTTCGCCCATTCGCAGGTGCGCGCGGCCGTTTGGCAACCCTCGCCCGGCCACGTACAGGTGCCGATCTGGCCCGCCGCGATACCCGACGCAATGCCTAACCTGAAACCGGAGTCGGTCGGTCCCCCCGCAGGACGCGAATGGTGGCCCAGAGCCAACGATGTCAGCCGGCCGACAATGACGGTGTATGCGGCAAAAGGTCGCAACACCGGCGTGGCAATGGTGGTGTTCCCCGGCGGGGGTTACCAGTTCCTGGCCATGGATCTGGAGGGCACGGAAATCTGCGACTGGCTGACTTCGCGCGGCATCACTTGCGTGTTGCTGAAGTATCGCGTGCCCGACTCGGGTCCGACGATGAAGAACGGACGCCGCTACTATCCGCAGGTGCAAACGGCACTGCAGGACGCGCAGCGCACGCTCGGTCTGGTGCGTCAGCATGCCGCGCAGTGGCATGTCGATCCGCACAAGGTTGGCGTGATCGGCTTTTCCGCCGGCGGGCACCTGGCCGCTGCCGTCAGCACGCACTTCGGGCGGCGGAGCTACCCGCCGGTGGATGCCGCCGATAAGCTCAGCTGCCGCCCCGACTTTGCCGTCATCCTCTACCCAGGCCATCTGTGGGCACACGCGGATGAGGATCCTGCCACCCGCGACGAGACGAATCTGAGCCTCAGCCCGGACATCCGTGTCCGCGCCGACACGCCGCCCACCTTCCTGCTCCAAGCCGAGGACGACCACGTGGACGGCGTGGAACAGTCTCTGGCCTATTACGTCGCGCTGCAGAAGGCCGCAGTCCCCACTGAAATGCACCTGTACGCGCAGGGCGGCCACGCATTCGGACTGCGGCCGAGCAAGCTGCCGATCTCGCAATGGCCGCGGTTGGTGGAAACCTGGTTGGGGACCATTGGAATGATGGGCACGACTCTCGTACGCTAACCTCGCGTCGGTTCAGTGCCCTTTGCCCGTGCGACACGTCCCGGGAACTTCCTGGACTCGGCGCGCGTCAAGCCCGTCATCGTAGCTACAACTTCAAGGAAACCTCATGTCGGTTCGCATGTTCACGGTGCCATTGATTCTGTCTGCGATTGTCGCTGTGGCCTATGGGGCCGACCCGGGTGACGCGGCTGCCGGCAAGGCTTACTTCACCCAGACGTGCCGGCAGTGTCACAGTGCCGAGCCCGGCGATGGCGGTGGCGAAATAGGTCCGTCCCTGATCGGAGTGTTCGGGCGGCCCGCGGGGGTCGGGGACACCAGATTTGCCTACAGCAAGGCGCTCACGGATTCGAAACTCATCTGGAACGCGCAAACGCTGGAGCGCTTCCTTGCGGATCCCGCGACGACGGTGCCCGGCACGACGATGGCGCTGCCCATTCCGGTGAAGCAGGATCGCGACAACGTCATCGCCTATTTTCAATCCCTCGCCGGCAGCGCGAAATAGCGCCTTCTGCCACCGCTCGGGCCGATGGGTCCAATCAGGGCAGGCGCCAGATGTCGACGATTCCGGGCGGGATTGCCTGCGGGGGAGCGGGCGGTGCAACGGGAGCCGCCGCCGCAGGTGCGCCGGGGGCGCCCGGACGTCGTCCGCCGGCAAAGCCAAAGCCGCTAATCGCACCTTCGGGCAGCGCGATGCGGTTGTCCACGACGATGGCGCTGTTCCAGTGTCCGGTGCCGGCTTCGAGATCGGCAACCAGATTGCCGCTGGTCGCGTCGAAGACGTGCAATTTGGAGCCCGTTCGCGCCGGGTCATAGATGTACAACAAGCCGCCCGCATAGAACGGCGAGTTGCCGCCGGTCTTGCTCTTCCAGGCTTCCTTTAGCTGGTGGTCCGCACCAAAGGTCCATGCCGTGGTGCCGCCGCGCCCGGTGGAGGCGAATAGGTACGTCGTGCCGCCAATCTTCGCGGTTGCGGAAGCGGACAGCAGCTGCGTCTTGCCAGGTACTTCCACGACCTGCAGCTCACCGCCCCGATGGGGCGATGTGCCCTTGATGACGTTCATGTTCAGGAGCCGGATAGTCCCGTCCTTTCCACCCTGGGCAATATAACCGTCGCCCAGCAGCACGGGGGAGGTGGAGCCCACGTCCTGATCCTTCCTATCCAGCTCCTCGTTGTTCGTAGTCGTCCAGTTGCCCAGCATCTGCGTTGCGCTCGAGTCCAGCATGATCAGCGAATCGCCCCATGCGGTCTTGCCATCCCACGGGCCGTTGCCGGTGGCGAACAGCAGATTGCCCGTGCCGGGTGCAACCACGATGCCGGCACGGCCCCAGATGGCGGACTGGGTCTGGGCGCATGAGGCCGGTTGCAGCAGTTCGGCGCGATCGCTGCAGAGCGAATTCCACACCGTGCGAATGGCCCCGGTCTTCGCATCAAGCACCGCAATGTGACCCTGGTATGGCGGGGTATCGCCCACATAGCCGGCAGTGGATACCAGCACGTTGCCCCGCACGAACGACAATGGCGAATCCAACTTCTCCGTGATCGGCATCCGGGTCACCGCGGTGCTCCACACCGCCTTGCCATCGGCGATCGAAATCTTGGTCACCTTGCCGTCCGCGGACGCTGCATAGATGTACTGCCGGTTGGCATCGGCGACCGGTGTCGAATTGGTGATCTGCTTGACGATCAGCCCCCGCGAGCCAGTCGGGACACCTTTCGCGGCAGCCTCTTCATCGAAAGCGGGTGGCGTGTACTCCCACAGCACCTTGCCCTCGTTGGCGTCGATCGCCACCGTCCTGCCCACATTGGTGGTGCCAAAGAAAACGTCGTGCGACGCGCCGTTGACCTTGACGCCGCTCAGATAGATCAAGCCGGCATCGATGGGCGCGGAAATCTTCACCTGCTGGCGCACCATGGAGCCCACGTTGGTCGCGGTGATCCTCGTCGGTGCCATGTTGGCGTTGGTTCGCGTATTGCTGCCGCCGAAGGTCGGCCAGTCGCCCGCGGTGGCGCGAACGGTCGATGCCGTGTCACGCGTTCCGGGCCGGTCCGACTGTTGGGACAAATTGGCACAACCGCATGTGGCTGCTACAGCGCAGGTCAGAAGTGCCTTGTGGACTATTCGCATGCCGTATCCCCTTGATCGTTGCGCTATATTCTATTCCATATATCCGCTTCGTATATCGACGCCGGCGGGACTTGAAGATTTGCTGCGTGAATGATCTATGCGAAAAATCGTTCCCATAGTCGCAATATGTGCAGGTGCGCTGGTACTTGCCTTCGCATTATGGATATGGAGTCGACCCGAACGGGGCAGGACGGGCCTGGTCAGCACGCGATTTCGCTTGTTGGGGCCCAACGATAAAATCGCGGTAGACGGGTTCGATGATCCGAAAGTGCAAGGTGTTGCCTGCCATATCAGCCGCGCGGTAACGGGCGGCATCAAAGGCGCGCTGGGAGTGGCGGAGGATACGAGCGATGTCAGTATCGCGTGCCGCCAGATCGGGGTGATTCATATCACGGGCCGGCTGCAGGATGGCGAGACTGTTTTCGACGAGCGGCGCAGCCTCCTGTTCAAGCAACTGCACGTCGTGCGTTTCTTTGATCGCGGCAGGAACGTACTCGTATACGTGTCCTACAGCGATCGCGTAATTCAAGGCAGCCCGAAGAACTCCATCAGTTCGGTGCCCATCATGGGTTGGGTGGCCCCCTAGGGTCTGAGGCTAAGTAATTGAATTTAAAAGCTACCTGTGCCAGCGCTCGAATCCGCCGCGCGCCGCGACTTCATCGCATGGATGGCCACGACGGCCGCGACAAAACCCGATGCCGCGCCGACGCCCAGCGACCAGCGCGGTCCAGGATGGTCAGCTATCCAGCCTACAATCGGCGCGCCGATCGGAGTGCACCCGAGGGCGATCCCCACGCGCAATGCCATCACTCGCCCCCGCATGGTCGGCTCCGTGGATAGCTGCATCAGGCTGTTGGTCGCGTTGGTGAAGGTGAGGGCGGCCACGCCGATGATGACCAACGCAGCGGCGAACAGCCAGTAGTTCGGGGCGATCGCAGCCAGTGTGCAGCCCAGACCGAAGATCGCGGCGCCGGCCAACAGCGATGCGAAGCGTGGCTTGTCGCGGCCGGCGGCCAGCAGTGCACCCGAAGTTGTGCCAATGGCCATGATCGCAGACAGCAGCCCGTAGCCACGCGCGTCCGCGTGAAAGACGCGGACGGCCATCGTCGAGATGAAGATCGGGAAGTTCAGCCCGAACGTACCGATCAGGAATAGCATCACCAGGATCGCCTTGAGGTCCGGTCGGGACCATACATAGCGAAATCCTTCCATCAGGCCTCCCCGCATCCGGCGCGCCCGCGCTCTTGAGTGCAATTCGGAAGTGCGCAGTATCGACAGGGAAACCAACACCGCAATGAAGGAGAGAGCGTTGAACACAAACGCCCAGCCGGTGCCAATCGCAGCGATGGTAAGGCCCGCCACGGCCGGCCCGATCATCCGCGCGGCACTGAACGAGGTCGAGTTGAGCGCCACTGCATTGGGCAGGTCGGCGTCGCCAACCAGTTCGGCCACGAAGGTCTGGCGCACCGGCGCATCGAATGCCGACGCGCAGCCGAACAGGAAGGCCAGTACGTAGACGTGCCAGAGTTTGACGACGCCGACGACGGTGAGCACACCCAGTACCAGGGAAAGCGCGCCCATCGCCGCCTGGGTGACGAGCAGCAGCCTGCGCTGGTTGTAATGGTCGGCCGCAAACCCCGTCCAGGGCAACAGCAGCAGTTGTGGCCCGAACTGCAATGCCATGACCGTACCCACGGCCGAGGCGTTCTGATGGGTGAGCTGGGTGAGCACCAGCCAGTCCTGAGCCGTCCGCTGCATCCAGGTTCCGACGTTGGAAACCAAGGCACCGGCACTCCAGACGCGGTAGTTGAATCCACGCAGCGAACGGAACAGGTCAGTCGCTGGCATGGTTACTTCCTGCAAGGCGCTGCCCGGGAACGGCAACTCGAGCAGGGACGGGCAGCGAAGCGTGTTGCGACCTCACTGACTCGGGGTGGACCGGACGCTCTGCGCCCGAAACGGAGGCGGTACCTCCATTTCCAGATGGACCTGAGTGCGCAGCATCGGCACCATCGCCTGCGACTGTATGTGGATGCGGTACATCTGCACGTCGCGAAAGTAGCGCTGCAGCCGGTCGCCGCGCTTTGCGCTGGCTGCGCCGGCACTGTGAAACAGCATCTCCACACACTCGCAGGCGGCCCGACACGCATCGCGGCCGAGACCCCATACGCGCAGCGTATCCGCGCTGCTGATCGGGCGACCCTCCTCCATCCACTGCCGGCACTGCTGCAGGTGCAGTCGCGTTCCACTGAGGGTCAGTGCTTCGGCGGCATGCGCCCTGCACATGGCCTCGCCGAAGATCCGCTGAAGCTGCGGATCGTGCATCCGGGTGCGGCGCGGATCGAGCAGCAGAGGCTTATTCCTCAGCAGCTGCTCGTACTCCTCAAGCGCCGCACGAGCGGCACCGCTTAGAATCGCGCCGAACTCACAGCTAAACCAGCCGAAGAGAATTCCGAGAAACACGCCCTCGCGATGCAGGCGCGTCCCCGGCGTGCCGTCGGGCAGGTCCTGGGTGCTCAGCCGAGTGGCTGGCGAGGAGATGATGTGCGAGTCGGGAACGAAGACCTCCTTGATGCGCACGCTGTTCGATCCGCTCGCCTGCATGCCCATCGCCGCCTCGCCGCCCCAGTCCGGGATAACCTCAATGTTGGCGCTCGGCACGACGATCGTGACCGACTTCAGACCCTCCGGACCCGGAATGAGCCCCCCACCGAGAAAGTGATTGGCGACAGGGACGCCCGAGGCGAAGGTCCACAGTCCGGTCACGACATAGCCGCCCTCGCGCCGCTCGAATTTCGCCATGCCTGCGGGCGCGGCTACATAAGGAGCCCGAAAGTCCCCGTCCGGTCCGAACAGCTCCCGCTGCACCGACTCCTCGAAGTGCGACGCGAGAACCAGTGCGTGTGAGGAACCCAAAGCGTAACACCAGCCACTTCCGGGATGGCCGCGGGCAAGCTCCATGATGACGCGAATGTAGGTCTCGCAGTCGGCACCCCCGCCACCGAACATCTGGGGCTGCAGGATCCGGTAGAAGCCTGCCTGCAACAACTGTTGATGGATCGCCTCGGAATAGCGGCCGCGCGCGTCGCTCTCGTCCTGCTCGGCGCGCAGCTGTGCGCCGATGCGCGCCGCCGTCGCGAGCAGATCTGCCGCTTGCGGGTGTGAGGCGCTATCGGAACTCCTCCTCATGGTCCGCGCTGATCCTTCTCTCCCAGGCCCGGATAGAAGAGGGCCCTATTTGCCAGTGATTCGTTGTATACCTTGCGCGTCTTGAACAGCCAGTGGCCGCCGCGCCTGACCAGCTGATCCTCGTAGTGACCGAAATAAACCAGCTGCACATCCTTCTGTGGCGTGTTGTTCGTAATTTCGAACCAGTAGGCAATGGTCGTGGCCGTGTCACCGCTGACATCGATGACGTGATTCATGATGAAGTGCCGGGAACGCGGCCATGAAGTCGCCCCCTTTGGGATGCTCTTGATCCGCGACTCCGAGAAGCCGCTCATTGCCTTGCGAATGGCGGTTTTACCGTGTTCGGTTCCATTGGCCCAAACCAAAACACCATCATCCGCCCAGGTCTTCATGACGGTATCGATGTCCCCTGCGTCCACGGCAACCATGTAACGATTCGACAGATTTTCGATTTCCGCCCTATCGTCTGCATAGTTTGCGAAGGCGATGCCGGACAAGAACACGCTGACGATGGCGCCCGCAATCAGGCTCATATGCTTCATATTCATCTCCGTGACTGATTCTGGATTCCTCGCGCAACCGTACCGCGCCGGCCAATGGCCATTGACCGCACGTAAAGGTTTGTCGCGTAGTAGAATACTGCAATAAATCTGGCGCCTCATCACGTCGTGAGCGTTGCAGTTTGGAGATGATCCGGTGTGCAGCCGACCGATTTCGGGTCCACGCGTCATCGCCAGGCTCCTGCGGGGCCCGGAATTGCATTTTGTACCGCGCGAAGATCCGCAACCCGAGATGCCACCGGTCCCGGACCCGCGCCGCGCGGCGGTGGGCGGACTCGTCATCACCTTATTGCTGGTACTGGGCGGAGTGCTCCTGGTACACGTGCTGAACCGTACCGCGAAACTTCAAGATTGCGTGATGTCGGGACGAACCAATTGTGCCCCGGTCGACTCGCCGATGAAGACCGGTGGCTAGCCTAGCTACCGTCCGCATCTTCCGGTTGGCGCCTTCAACCAGTTCTTGGCATTGGCAAAGCCGAGATTGGCCGCATTCCGCATGAACGTACGGGCTGCCCGATATCAAAAATCGCGCCCGGCAGGCGCCCAGTCCGTAGGGATTCGGACCGATGGCGCGGCGATGCTGGCGTCGCCCGCCATCGACCGCTCAGGGTGAATCGGCCAGATACTGCTTGAGCATCGCCTCCGTGCGACTCCAGGCGTCCGCCGCCGCTTTGGCCTCGTAGTGGCTGCCGCGGACTATAAAGTCATGTCCTACTTTCGGGTACGTCACCAGCTGCAGCGGCGCCTTGATATCCGCCGCGGCGCTCGCGATGGCGCGCGCCGTCTCGATTTTGCAGCAGTTGCCGTCAAAGTGGTCATCCTCGCCGGCGAGCATCAGCACCGGTACCTTGATTCGGCCGACCGTGGCGTTGATATTCTTGTAAACCTTGGTGAGTGGATACATCACTACGACCACCGCAACCTGATCCGCATATTGCGGAGCATAGGCGAGCACCTGCCCGCCTCCGAGGGAGAAGCCGACCACGCCGATTTTTCCCGGCAACGCGTTGGGCGATTGCGGCGCCTTGTTGATAGCCGCTTTGATGCCTGCACCCTGATCACCGACGAACTTATTACCGTCGTAGAGAAACACGTCGTAGCCGAAGCTGGCCAATTGTTTGGCTGCCGGCTCGTAGGCGCTGGCGCCCAGTGCGCCGGAGACTGCGACGATGGCGTGGCCTTTGCCCCCCGGCGGCGTGAATTCCGCTTGGGCATGGGCGCTCGTGAACGCCGCCAGGCCAAGCAGGACCAATCCAGTCAGAACTGAGTTCTTCATCGGGATGCCTCCGGCATATTATTGTTCGAGTGCGGCTATCCAGCCCTTCCCCTTCCAAATATTAGCGTAGTCCAGTCTGGTCTATGCGCGCGCTCGCGCCTGCTGGCGAACGTTGCGATCGATGGAGTTTGGTAAGTTATTGAAATAAAGGGATATTATAAAGCTTCTCACAGGTGCGCGCCTGTCGTCAGAACACTCTGCGTGACACGCATCAGTCGCATGATCTGCAGCTTCTGCGGTGGCAGAGCAATGTAGAGCCGGATCAGGCGGGGCGCGAAGTCGGCCCATTCGAGCCCGATCCCTTCGCGCGTTTGGCGAACGACATACGCCCGGGTTCGATGATGGTGGTAAGGGGCGGCGCCGGCCGGATCGAATTGCACGCAGACCGTGGGCGGCAAGCATGTCCCGCCCGATATCTCCAAGAAGGCGCCACTCAAGCTCAGACTTCGAATGTTTGCCTTGATTCGCGCATGCGCGATCGCCTCGACGACGACCGGGATTTGACAATCGACTCTTCGACCCCAGCGATGCTCCATTGGGCAGCTCCATCTGCGCAGAACTCGAGAAGCGGAGCAAGGTGGAGTGATACGCGCGGTCCATTACAGCAATGTGTACTCGAACCGTGATCAGCTGGGCCCGTCCGGCGTCAGGGAACGCCGTCAAGCTGCAAGGCGGAACGTACTGCGATAATCTGATACCCCTGAGTTTCCTGGCGCCGGACCTGCGGGACGAAGGACATTCGATCGAGGTGAGGTCGCAGTGCCCTGAATGCCTCGAAGCAGGAGTCAACTTCCGCGTCTGTCGCGGCGATGAAAACTTGCGGCTGCACTGGATTCTCCGTACGTGGCCGAACGTGACATTATGATACTGCTACGTCGACTTTCTGCTGGCTGTGCGCAGCGCGCTCTCAGCCAGGATGGTGGCGAGACCGGTGAACAGGATCACGGAGTTCCAGCCCGCCGGGAGGTTGAGCCGCGGCAATCCTAACCGGACAAGCGCGAGCCAGATGATGATGGCGAGGGCGAAGCGGATATCGTCCACGAACAAACCAAAGATCTCGGTAAGAATTGTCTTCAGCCAGCGCATGCAGTCCCGCTACCGGTTTGAAAGCGCCGCGGACGTGGCGCGAATCCGGCACCCCGATACGCTCAGCAGGGCGATCATCAGGAATGCGGCGACCAATCCAGGAATCGACCAGTCCTGACCCGGCCATTCGAGACCCATTCCCTCGCCCACCCAGAATGTTCCGAATGCCGTCAACAGCACCCCCACTGCGAATTTCAGGGCATTCTCCGGAATCATCGACAGGGGTTTGTGGATCAGTACCCCCAGCATGACGACGACGATCAGCGCCGCGATTGCCCCGGCACTCGCCGGGATCAACAAACCAACCCCGCCCGCCCCGACGGCGATGACGATGAAGACCACCTCGACTCCCTCGAGCAGGGTGATCTTGAAGGCGGTCGCGATGGCGATTCCATCCCAGCCGCGAGCTGCACGTGTGGCTTGTTGCAGCGAGGCTGTTTGCGTCGCGAAGGCCGCCTCTTCATCGTGCAACGCAATGACTCCCGCGGAGCGCAGCACCGCTTTGCGCAGCCAGCGCATCCCGAAGAGCAGCAGAAGGGCCCCCACGGTGAGTTGAATGGACTGAAGCGGGATTTGCGCCAGGGCCGGCCCGAGCACGATGACGAGCGCTATGAGCACGCACAGGCCGCCGCCACTGCCGGCTAGCGCGCCACGCCAGCCGCGCACGGTGCCAACCGCCAGCACCACGGTCAGCGCCTCAACGAACTCGACCAGGGATGCCAGGAACGCCGCAACGACCGATGGCCAGGCGTGACCCCAATTCACGAAGAACACCGCGCTCGTGTGCTTCGCCTTGGACAAAGCTTGCCGTCTATTGGCGTGTCGTCCCGGGATCCCCGGACCAAGCAATCACGTAATGCGTGTTTCTGAGGTGCACTGGTTTTGGTTTGCGGTGGTGATAAAGACTGGCAGTGCGAAGGCCTGCCACCGGCTTGATGTGTTCCCATTGGCTTTGCCGCTCGCGCGCTCGCCGCAACAGTAATTGTGCCACTTTGTCGCGGTCCGCGGCATAGCTGGTAGCAGTGGGAAACTCGAACACTTCTGTCGCATCAAAGGGATTGGTGACTCGCACCGCTTGTTGCGGCGAACTTGCAAGGATGGCTGCCCCGGGCGTGATGACAGCCGGCCTCGCGGCAGCCGGCGCTGGTGGCTCAGGCTGCCAAGCAAGCTGCGAAGCACCCCACCAGGCGAAGGTAAGGTAGCCGATGATAGCCCCTGCCATTTTCGCCATGGGCATATAGTGCCGACGACGAGAGCGGCTCGAGGGGCCGACCGTAACGAGCGGCGGCGGCGCGAAGAACGTGGGTACTCGGGCCGGTGCGCTAAGAGCTGCAATTGGGGCACTGGCGACAGGTTCCTCCAGCTCCGCGGCCTGCGACAGCACGCGCAACTGCTCCGCAGTCAACTCCAGTTCGATCGTGTCGTCGCCGATCCCGCGGTAGATCTTCGTCTGGCCGTTCATTGCTGGTTTCCCTCTACGGCGCATGGTTATACGCACCACCGCGCCCGTCTGTAGGCCATCGCCTTAGGTGCTATGGAGAGTGCAACCGGGCGCCGAAGGGGTCTGCGCGCTGCTGCGCGCCCGGGGCCAGCGCATGTGGGCGTGGTGTCGCCTAAGTGATTGAATTTACTAATCCTGTAAAACAGGGGTCGGCACACTTAATGCCGGGGTCACGGTTGCATCCCGGACCGCGCACCTGCCCACGCCTAGAAATGAAAGCGCACGATGGAGTAGTCATCCTCGAGTAGCGGGTCGCCGTGCAGCTGCAGTAGGTATTTCCACCACTCATCCAGATCCGATGCACTCAGGGACGAGCGGCTCATGAATTGAGCAAGGTCCGCCACGCTCAGCATCCCGCCGCCTGGCTTCTCGACTTCGTACGTGCCGTCACTGAGCAGGTAGAGCCGGGCGTTCAACGGGATCGTAGTCACGCGGCTTTCGTATTTGACCTGCGGCACAAAGCCGATGGGCACACCTTTGGTCTTCAGAGGCTGCAGCGTCCCGAGTGCATCGATCAGCAAAGCGGGGGGGTGACCCGCACAGGCGTATTCGAGCCGCCGGTCAGCAGGGTGATAGACACCGTACCAGATCGTGAAGTACAGATCGCTGCCGGTGTGCATCTGGTAGGTTTCATTGAGTGAGCCCAGTACCTGGACCGGACTGCGAAAGTCAACTTCGCGAAGCGATGCCGAGAACGCGTCGCCACCGAGTTCGACGCGTCGGCGATCAAGACGGGACCTTCGCGCGAAAGTTCCGGGCGCGCGCCGCAAGCATCCTGTGCCATTGGAGTTCCAGACTCGTACTCATGCGGATGTAGCGAATCCAGGCGGGCGGCAGGACGGTGAAGTCGATCGGGTGACGACCCCAGTCGGGACGGCGGCCATCATGGTCCGTGAACCCGTAGTCGCGTGCGAGCTGCCATGAACTGAAGAGCATGCCGGTGCGATCCTGAATCCTCGGATCTGCCGCCAGCGCGGCGACGGCTCGTCCGACGAATAGCGGTGATTCGGAGGCCAGAAAGTTCGGATCCTTCTTCCCCGCCTCCCGCCAGGTCTCTTCGGTCACGGCAAAGTGATCAAGCACGGACTCTGACCGCAGGAAGCCTGGCGTGAGCGCCACGACCGCGATGCCATGCGCTTGAAGCTCGACCGCCCAGGTCAAGGGAAGCACTTTCTGCGCCGCCTTCACGATGTGCGCCATTGGATTCGCCGCCGCGCCGATGATGTCATTCTCGGTCATGATGACGATGAGGCCGCGCTTTGCCGGCATCATGGCGCGCGCGGCGTGTTTCGCGGTAATGATCCGCGACGAGAGGCCCTGCCTGGGCGTTGTACCGGCAGGGTCGCGCTTGCAGCTGGTTGAGCGCGGACCTGAAGGCCGTGCTCCAGCCGCATCTTTCGGACGGCGCGCGATCCGTGGCAACTTGTTGAATTTGCGGATCTACTACCCTAAGGTCGACACTGATAATGCCGGGCTTTCGGGGTGCCAGGAGGTAGCTGAAATGTCTGATCCGCGCAAAATGCAGGAAATGCGAGCCGAGCAGGCCCGGTGCAACAAGGCACTCATCACCCGATACTACGAATTCGACGGGCCGAACAGCAATGGAGAAGCCGGCGTGGCCATCTTTCGGCTGGAGGCGGGTAAGATCGTCGAGCACTGGAACGTCATTCAGCCGATTCCGGATTCGCTCCCCCACGCCAACACGATGGTTTGATCGTGGCCACTCAAGACCCGATGCTCGGCCTCGTCATGCCCGTTGATCCGTGGGTGCCGCCCGAGGCAGCCGCCATGTATCCTACGGGCCTGCGCTTTCAGGCCGCCGGCCTTGGCCTGAAAACAATGACACCGCATGGTTACGATGAGGTAGTCGAACGAATCGCGCCGGCCGCAAAGGCGTTGAGTGAGCAGGGTGTCCGGGCGGTCGTCCTGATGGGCACGTCACTCAGCTTTTACAAGGGCGCGGCCTTCAATCGTGAACTCACGCAGCGCGTGAGCATGGCGAGTGGCCTCCCGGCGGTGACAATGAGTACCGCCGTGATCGAGGGCCTCGTTAGCGTTGGTGGCAAACGACTCGCGGTCGCCACCGCCTATGACGACGAGGTGAATGATCGCCTGCGGACATTTCTCCAGGAGGAAGGCTTTGAAGTCCCGGCGATTCGCGGCCTGGGTGTCGAAAAGGTTGAGGACATCCACAACGTAACGCGGGACGGTCTGCTCAAGTTCAGTGTCGAGGTGTTTGAGTCGGCACGCCGCCCGGATGCGCTGTTGATTTCGTGCGGTGGGCTGCGAACGCTCGACCTGCTCGAGCCTCTCGAACGTCGATGCGGGGTCCCGGTGGTTTCGAGCCTGCCACATGCCCTGCGCGCCGGCGTGCGTCTTCTGGGGCACAGTGGGCGGGTGCTTGACCACGGTCGGTTGCTTTCTTAGTGGATTGCGCGCTAATCGGCGTCGATTGGGGCACTACCCGGTTGCGGGCGTTTCGAATCGGCGTCGATGGTCGGATATTGGAACGCCGCGCGAGCGATCGGGGAGTTGTCGAGATTCGCGATGGGGACTTCGACCGGGCCTTGCGCGACGTCATGGGCGGATGGCCGTCGGATATACCGATCCTGATGTGCGGCATGATCGGCAGCCGACAGGGATGGACAGAGGTGCCGTATCGGCCGTGTCCCGCATGCGTGAGTGATCTGGCCGACACGCTGTGCCCGATCGAGACCAGTTGCGGTCCCGCCTGGATCGTTGGCGGAGTCTGCGCGATGAATGCTCCGAATGGCGCCGCCGAGCGTGGTGCGCGCAAGCTTTATGACGTCATGCGCGGGGAGGAGACTCAGATGTTGGGAGTGGCGCCCGATGCTGGCCGGACTGTCATGATCACACCCGGCACACACAGCAAATGGGCAGTTGTTCAAGCGGGGAGCATCGAGAGCTTTCGCACCCATATGACCGGCGAGATCTACGCGGTGCTGCAGAAGCACTCCATCCTGGGGAGTCTCATGCCGGAAGGGAACGCGGGTCAATTCGACGAAGCGTCATTCTTGGACGGCGTACATTTGGGACTCGAAGAGGTTGCCCTGTCGCATGCGCTGTTTAGTGTTCGAACGCAAGGGCTGTTCGCGCAGAAGAGTCCGCCTGAGCTGGTGCACTATCTGTCGGGAATCCTGATCGGAAGTGAAGTGTCCGCCGAGGCGCGCAGCCATGCCATGGACTCCACCGTAGTCGTCATCGCCTCTGCCGAGCTGGCCGGTCGCTATCAAATTGCCCTGTCAGCGTGCGGCTTCTGCGATGTTCGCCATGTTGACGCCGAGGGCGCAGTGGCTCAAGGTTTATGGAAGCTGTGGCAACTTCGAGCGCGAGCGCCATGAGGCTCCCGTGCGCGACGCTGTGGGAGCAGCTCCTCGCCAAGATGCCCCTCATTGCCATTCTGCGAGGCATTCGGCCGCGTGAGGCCGTAGATATTGCAGAGGCATTGAGCGTGGCGGGCTTCCTGTGCGTCGAGGTCCCCCTGAATTCTCCGGATGCCCTTGAGAGTATCAGCGCGCTCAGGAGGCGTTTTGACGGACGGCTTCTCATTGGCGCAGGTACAGTACTCACAGAAGCCGAAGTGGCTGCAGTTCAGCAAGCCGGCGCACAGATCGCCGTTTCTCCGAACACGAACCCCGGGGTCATCGCGGCCGCCAAGGGCCTCGACCTGATCTGCGTTCCGGGGTTTGCAACAGCCACTGAAGCGCTTGCCGGTGCGGCGGCCGGAGCGGATGCATTGAAGCTCTTTCCCGCAGAATCTGCCTCTGCGGCGGTTGTGCGTGCATTAAAGGCCGTCTTACCGGCATCGCTGCCGATTTTCCCGGTCGGTGGCATTACCGCCGCGAAAATGGCCGCATACATTTCGGCGGGCGCCGCTGGGTTCGGCATCGGATCGGCACTTTATACGCCAGGGGCAAGCGCTGATATCGTGGGGCGTCGCGCTGCAATGTTCGTGAAGGCGTGGAGACGATAGCATGGCCGCGAAGAGCCTCGATTGGGAGGTATCCTCTGCGCTGATTCAGCCCGGAGGCGGCCGACGGTTGCGCGAGTCGGTGGCGCAGCAGCTCGCGGTATTGATTCTCTCGGGGAGGCTTCCGGAGGGACACGCGTTTCCCGGCGAGGTGGAATACGCGGCGCAAATCGGCATTTCCCGGTCGGCATTGCGGGAGGCGTTTCGGATTCTCGCGGCGAAGGGTCTGGTCGAGGGGCGCCCCAAGGCTGGTACCCGTGTCACGCCGAGGCGGCAGTGGAGCCTGCTGGATCCGGATCTGCTCGCCTGGCAATTCAAGGCCGAGCCGAGTCTGAAATTCTTGCGCGATCTGTTCGAGCTGCGCATGGTCGTCGAACCGGGAGCGGCGGCGTTGGCTGCGGCCAGGCGAGCCGACGCTCAGGTGCAGCAGATGGGTGAGGCGCTCGAACGGATGGCGCAGCATGGGCTGGCCACGGAGGCGGGCCGTCATGCAGACCAGCAGTTCCACATGATCATGCTGGAGGCCACCCAGAATGACGCCATCATTGCGTTGGCAAGTTCAATCATGTCGGCGATTGCATGGACAACGCTCTACAAGCAGCGCAAGCGGGCTCTGCCGCGCGACCCGGTGCCGGATCATCGCGCCCTATTCGAAGCGATCGCACGCGCAGATGCGGACCAGGCACGGGAGGCCATGGCGGAGCTGGTGAGATTGGCGCTGCGGGACACGGAGATTTCCCTGCGCGAGGATCAATGATTGTCCCGTGGTATGCCGACAGTTTGGGCAATGCGCTGATACTTCTCAGCCCCCTCCAGAATTGCTCCGGTATCCAGCTGGCCGGTCAGGGCGCGCTGGATTTCCTGCCATGGCGTCTGGGAGGCGGGCACCTGATAGCCACCGGCCTCCCCCAGCGCGCGCCGGCGCGCCGCGAGTTCCGCGTCGCTGAGCAACACGTCGGCCGTGCCCCGTCTGAGATCGATCCGGATGCGATCCCCGGTGCGCAGCAGCGCAAGGCCACCACCTGCGGCAGCCTCCGGGGATGCGTTCAGAATGGACGCTGAGGCGGAAGTACCCGATTGGCGCCCATCGCCAATGCAGGGCAATGAATGTATGTCCTCTCGAATCAGATATGCTGGGGGCCGCATATTTACGACTTCGGCCGCACCCGGATAACCCACCGGCCCGGTGCCGCGCATGACCAGCAGTGATTGCGGGGTAATGCGCAGATTCGGATCATCAATGCGCCGGTGATAGTCTTCCGGTCCGTCAAACACCACCGCCGGCCCCTCGATGGCGTCGGGGTCGCTGGGATTGGACAGGTAGCGCTCGCGAAACTCGGTGCTGATCACGCAGGTTTTCATGATCGCTGCATCAAACAGGTTGCCGCGCAGCACGATGAAGCCCGCATTCGCTGCCAGCGGCCGCTGCAGCGGGTGGATGACACGTTCGTCCTCGATCAAGGCGCCGCGACAGTTCTCGCCGATGCTGCGACCGCTCACCGTCATTGCCGATTCATGGATAAGTTTCCCTTGCATCAACTGGCTTATGACCGCCGGAACGCCACCGGCGCGGTAGAAGTCCTCACCGAGATATTCCCCGGCGGGCTGCAAGTTGACCAAAAGTGGAACGGCATGCCCGAAGGCCTGCCAGTCCTTTAGCGCCAGGGTGACGCCGGCGTGTCTGGCAATTGCCGCCAAATGGATCGGCGCATTGGTCGATCCGCCAAGTGCCGAGCTGACCACGATCGCATTGAGAAAGGACTCGCGCGTCAGGATGTCCGAGGGCTTCAGATCCTCCTTGACCATTGCCACGATGCGCTTGCCGGTTCGGTACGCCATCTCCTGACGGTCCCGATACGGGGCGGGGATTGCTGCGCAGCCCGGCAGCATCATGCCCATGGCTTCCGCGAGCGAATTCATCGTCGTCGCCGTGCCCATGGTGTTGCAGTAACCCGTGGACGGCGCCGATGAGGCGACGAGCTTGATGAATCCTTCCGCATCTAGTTCGCCCGCAGCCAGCATTTGGCGCGCTTTCCAGACGATGGTCCCCGACCCCGTGCGCTCGCCCTTGTGCCAGCCGTTGAGCATGGGGCCGACGGACAGCGCGATGGCAGGAATATTCACCGTGGCTGCGGCCATCAAACAGGCCGGAGTGGTTTTGTCACATCCCGTCGTCAGCACCACGCCGTCAAGCGGATAGCCGAATAGGGTTTCCACCAGTCCCAGGTAGGCCAGGTTCCGGTCCAAAGCTGCCGTCGGGCGTTTGCCGGTCTCCTGGATCGGGTGTACCGGAAATTCGATGGCGATGCCGCCGGCTTCCCGAATTCCTTCGCGCACCCGATCGGCCAGAACCAGGTGATGGCGATTGCAGGGGGAGAGATCCGAGCCCGTCTGCGCGATACCGATGATCGGCCGTCCGGAGCGTAATTCCTCCAGAGAAATACCGAAGTTCAGGTATCGCTCCAAATACAGCGACGTCATGGCGATGTTGTCCGGATTATCGAACCAGGCGCGGCTGCGAAGTTTGCTGGGGATCGGGGACATGCGCTGCGAACTCGATTAGTGCAGGGTGAAGAGCTTGAAGATCATGCGGTGATGATAGGTCGAGCCGGGATCAAGCCGCGCGCTGGCAAATCGCGGTTCATTGGGTGCGTTCGGGAATTTCTGGGGTTCCAGGGCAACACCGTCGCCCATGCGATACAGGTGGCCGTGTTTGCCCACCCGGGTCCCATCCAGAAAGTTGCCCGTGTATACCTGCAGGCCTGGCTGCGTGGTCCACACCTCAAGCACGCGTCCTGAACGGGGGTCCTCCAGGCGGGCCGCGAGTTTGGGCTCGGCTGTCAGCCCCGCGTCGAGTGCAAAGTTGTGGTCATAGCCGCGACCGGCGACGATCTGCGCATCGTAGCCGTCGCGAACGCCAGCGTTGATCACGCGGCCGTGGGTAAAATCAAAGACCGTACCGGCGACACTGCGCAATTCACCCGTTGGAATCAATCCGGCATCCACCGGGGTGTAGTGACTGGCGGGAATGGTCAGCCTCTGTCCCTGCAGGCCATCCGCACTGCCTTCACCGGCCAGGTTGAAGATGCTGTGATTGGTGATGTTGACCACCGTGGGTGCATCGGTGACAGCGGAATATTCGATCGCCAGATTTCCCGAGTCATCCAGTGCGTAAGTGGTCGTCACGGTCACAGTGCCCGGATAACCCTGATCGCCCGCGGCGCTCGTGAGTGTGAGAGTTACAGTGGGCATCGGACCGTCCTGCGTCTTCAGGATCTTCCACACCCGCTTGTCGAAGCCCTTGGCGCCGCCATGCAGTGAATTCGCCCCGTCATTCTGCGATAGCCGGTATTCCTTGCCGTCGAGCGAGAACTTCGCGCCGGCAATGCGATTGGCATAGCGACCGATGGTGGCTCCCCAGTAATTGGGCTTGTTGACGAAGCTTGCGAGGTCGTCATAGCCCAGCAGCACATCGGCGCTGTGCCCACTGCGGTCCGGCGAGTCCAGGGCTTGAAGCGTCGCCCCGTAGGTGATGATGCGAGCGCGAACGCCGTGCCCGTTCGTGAGTGTGACCGCCTCGATCCGCCCGCCATCGGCAAGGGTGCCGAAGGTGCTGCGCCGTGCCGTGCCTGCCATGGTTTGGGCCGCGGCCATTACCCCTAGTAGCAGCACCGCGGCCTGGCGCGTCACTGTGAAGGCCGATCCCGACACCGCTGGACCCCTATTCGATCAGTCTAAGTCCCGATAGTATACAGTCCGACAAAATGATTGGGGGGGTGAAATGAGTTTTGCGACGGGCACGCCGCAGCTCGGCCCGGTGGCGGCCTCGGCCTCGGCCGCGGACGAGAAGGCGGCGCTGCGACTGTTGGCCAGCCTGTTCTT